>JAEYRB010000037.1 GCA_023409735.1 Bacillota bacterium
GGACTTTGCCTTCAGCTTCCTTCAGATTCCCCGTCACCAGGGACACCCTTGCTGTTCAGCTAATGGTTCCCACTACCAAGCCCATAGCGGACTTTCACCGCCGAGTTACTGCCCATGTCGGGCGAACCATCAAAAAGGCCTTACCTACATTGAAATGTAAGCAAGACCTTTGGTTTATAAAATGATTTACTTTGAATTTATGACAACACACGAGAGCCATCCCATGTGTTCTGTGTTCTGCCCTATGCGTTCTATAGCATAGCGATTTATAAGTCTATTTTGTATACTATCTGCTTATTTAAATCCTTTTTATCATAAAAATGTGTTCGTGCAATCCCGCCGAAGTACTTATAATCCTTATCTTCTTCCGTCTTTCCATCAAGAATTTCCTGCACTGCTGCCTTCAACTGCTCAGGCAGGTCTGCACTTTCAGGTGCCTTACTATGTCCTGCCAGGATCATATCATACTCACCCTTAATAACATCCAGACTTTGAAGTGTATTAATAAACTCCGGCAGTGATAGGCTCTCCTCCAGCTGCATCCAAATATGTGGAATGATACCGTCACCGCTGAAAAGGATTCTGTGCTTTTTGTCTAATAAACAAATGGATCCCTTTGTGTGCCCGGGAACGCCGTACACCTCCAAACGAGTATCTCCCAGGTCAACCACATCACCAGACAGTATAAACTTCCACTCTGTGGGAGTCGGATGTTCTGGAGAATTCCTGTAGCCTTCTGATTCAGTAATAAATTTTATATGTTCCTTTGCCAATGGCAGATCATCAGGGTGTATATAAGCTTCCTTCACATAAATATTTCCGCAGATATGGTCGCAATGGCCATGAGTGTTTACTACCACAAAAGGAAGACTGGTAATTGATTCTACCACTGTTTTTATATTCTCATATCCGTTCATGGTATCTATCAGAACCGCCTTATCACTTCCTACCACAACATATCCTGTTGACTCGTTATTATCGTTTAAAAGATATACATCCTTCATAATTTGAACGATTTCTATTCTCCCCATTTCTCAACCTCCAATTTACTAGCTTTTATTTCATGGAATTGAACACTACGCGATTTTTCGTGCTTATCAATAGTTAAATTGTACCACATCATGCTGCAATTATACCACTAAAAAGTGGATATTTTGCTGCTTTATGAAAAAATGGGCATGAAAGTCCAGTATTACCCAATGGAAGAAAATTTGGCGAATGGGTGAATGACCAAGTCTAAATATCACCAAATATTTCCTCGGCAGCAATAAGCATAATGAACATGTGTACCTGCCGCTAAGCCGCCAAATCCTTCCTGTCGTATTTCCAAAGTGAGATTGCAAATGAAAGTACTGTTATTCCAAGCCCTATTCCCAGTATTACTGCGTTAATTTCTCCGCTTGTAAAAATGTCCGCCGCATTAGAATAATAAAATGGAGTAGCGTATTTTAAGTTTTCAATAGCCGGGACTATACGACTCATTATATCCATTGCAAAAGCCATTACCGTAATGCCTAACCCTACGCCCACCATACTCTTCCTTGCGAATGCTGAGACCATAAAGCAGACACTTCCGATTTCCATCTGCATTATCGTAGACGCCAAATGGTACAGCAGCAGTTCTTTCCTGCCGATATCCTCACCCATGATTGCAAACGCAAGAATATATAAAGCAACGCTTATCAAATTAAGGATCAGTATGCTGCTGAGCATTGAAAGATATTTAATAAGAACGATCTTTTTTCTTCCTATTGGAAGCGTAGTTAAAAACTCTGACGTATGGCCGCCCTCTTCACCTGATAATAGGCCGGCTCCCAATATTGCAGCAAACATAGCACCGCCAAGCCCATGCATCAGTGCAATCTCCGTTGCATAATATCCAGCTAAAGTTGCTATGCTCATCTTGTCCATTCCAAAGGCTGCCGACATAGCACCCATATTTGAAAATGAGTCGGCAATACCTACTATAGAGTCCTCAACACTATAGTATAATAAAATACAACCGAAGCACATTCCTGCAACACATATTGTCCAGATCGCAAGGCTCTTCCAATTCATTTTTATTTCATGAAAAAATAGTGTCATAGCTTTTCCTCCTGATAATAATGCATGAAGATCTCTTCCATTTCAGGTTCCTCAATAACAATATCCTCGATATTATGTCCCGCAAAGTCTGCAAACAGCTCATTGAGATTACCGTTATATACAAAATCCTCACACTCTCCGTCACGTATCATACGAATGCGTTTTACATTGGTCCTTGTAAGATTCTCCACTGTATCAACACGGATCAATTCACCTTCCTTGATGATGGCAGCACGCTTACAGTACTTTTTAATTTCTGATAAGACATGGGATGAAAGGAAGCAGGTCACGCCTTTTTTGTTATATTCCATGATGAGCTTGAAAAATTCTACCTGCATCAGCGGGTCAAGTCCGCTGGTGGGTTCATCAAGAATAAGAAGCTTCGGCTTATGCTGCATAGCACATACTATGCCGACCTTTTTTCGATTTCCAAGAGAGAGCTCCTCGACCTTTTTATCCACATCTACCTTGAGCCGCTCACAAAGCATTTCCGCTTCTGCACTACAATCCGTCTTTCGTATATCTGCTGCGAAGCGGATCACATCCTTTACCTTCATGGATGGGTAAAACATTGCCTCTGACGGCATATATCCCACCTGCGCCAGAATTTTTTCCTTCTCGCTCCTTACATTCATGCCAAGGATTCGGGCATCCCCCTCCTGAAAGGAAATGAGTCCTAAAATACTTCTGATAGTGGTGGACTTTCCTGCTCCATTAGGTCCGAGAAAGCCAAATATATCGCCTTCTTCTACATAAAGTGACAGATTTTTGACACCTCGGTTCCTTCCATAGGTTTTTGTCATATTATGTATTTCTATGGCGTACCTTTTCTGTTCCATACTATCATCCTTTCCGCTCTTTGAATTTCTGAAGGTCTTCATTTAACTGTTTGGTGTCCACATCCCTTTTTATCTTATATACGAAAAATACACACACATAACTGAACATAATATATAGGAAAAACCATCCTGTAGCATATATATTCCGGTCAAACCACTTTAGGATATAACTTGCGGCAGCATAGACAATGGAACACAACACAGACAACAGGATCCCCTTAAGCTTGAATTCTTCTGCTTCATCAAAATTGTCGAGCAGGAAAACCTGTATATACCCCATAAGATAAGTTGCTAGAATCATTTCCGCCATTACAAAAATATTGACCTCAAAGCCTCCCTGCAGCAGAGTGAATATCCCGTAAAAAAATATTATAACGTAGAAGTAAAGGCATGCTTTAAATTCTATTCCTATCTCTGCCGAAAGATATCTCTTAAACCGACTCATTCTCTACTCCCCCTTTATGATACGTCTTAACTCTTTGGTATATTTTCTTGATATTATTACATGCTCCCCATTATCCATTGTCACATCAATGCGATTTCCGGATATGCTTTTAAGGCGTTGTATCCTGTATATATGAATTACCATTGACTTACTGCAGCGAAAGAAGCCTTCCTCAGAATACGTCATCTCAAACGTTGTCAGAGTAAGATTTGTTCTATACACATCTGTATCCGTATACAGATATGTGATTCCATCAACACTTTCGAGGTATATTACGTCAGGAAGCTTTATTATACATTGCTGATCATCCTTCATTCCATGCAGCTTGTCACCTTGCTGCTCTATGTAACGCACAATTCCCTCAATACGGTCATTCAAATTTTTATATTTAATGATGACCTCTTCATTTCCATCATCAATGTGATCTAATATAACCTTCATATCGCCGACCCCATTTCTGTCCTCTTTTTCGTTCCTATTTCAGATATACATTGTTTGAGATGTAAAATCAATTACTTTTTTACAAGTTGCACTTTTGAGTAGTTATGTTTCATGCTCTTCTTGACAAATGATACCTGTCGCATTATAATTATTTTAACGTTATAATAATTATTATGTTAGGAGTTGAATATAATGACTAGAAAAGAAATTAAGCTGGCAAGCGAAAAAGAACTTAAAATTTTCATGGATCCCATTAGGCAACGAGTCCTCAGGGCAATGGAAATTGCGGGGCCTATGACCTCAAAGCGAATAGCTGACGAGCTCGGCATGACACCTGCATCCGCCAAGCATCACCTTACACAGCTTGAGAGCATTGGTTTGGTTGAGCTTGACCACACCGAAATGATTCACGGCATTACAGCAAAATATTACAGGGCGGTCGAAGCTGATATAAAACTCGGAATGGGTGAAAATAAATATCTTACAGAACAGATAATTATCACAGAAAACCAGGTCATGTCTGTTTTTAAGAATTTCACAAATAATGTGATCTCTCGAGGACCCAATGACCAAAGCACTCTCCCTGGAGACTGTAATACCGGCGTTGTTCATTTGACCCAGCAGCAATATCAAGAGTTTAACGAGTATGTACAAAATTTCTATCAAAAGTATCAGGTTCCCTCTCAAGGGACGAAAGCATACGAAGTCGCACTTATTTATTGCGAGGCAAAGCTGTGATATGAGATGGAATTATAAGCTACTGGCTTTTCTCAGTAATTTCAGTTTGGGACTTTGTGCTCCAATCTTCAGTCTTATGCTTTGCCGGCATGGGTGTTCGCTTCAAAGCCTAGGCCTTGCTATATCGATATTCTCCGTAACCATAATAGCCGCAGAGATACCATCCGGTGTATTTGCAGATATGTTCGGCCGTAAGCTTTCATTCATTGCCTCATGCTTGGTTGGTGTAGTTTCCGGAATCATTATTCTGACATCGCACAATTTTGTAACTTTAGCAATTGGTCTTGTCTTTTTAGGATTATCAACTGCTTTTGCTTCAGGCAGTCTTGATGCACTTGCTGTTGAAGCTGCTGTTGAACATAATGGCCAATCAGCAATGACGAAAGCAATAGCTTCAGTTCTGACTTTTCAATGCATCGGGCTTGCATCCGGAGCTTTAGCAGGCGGGCTATTGCCATACACAGAGGGATACCTTCTGCATTTGCTTATGAGATGTATCGTATGTTTAATAACCGCCTGTGTAGCCTTGTCACTTCCGCATGAAGCTGTAAAGGGCAAGGCTGCCTCCAGAACGTCCTTGTTTCAGCATCTTAGTCAGATAGCTCACATTTTGCGAATGAATCCAACTTTGATAATTATAGTATTGTGTATTGTTTTTGCGTCCATAGTACAGTCATCCCTTGAAACCTACTGGCAGCCACAGCTTGCAGCAATTATGGCTAACAATATGCAGACTGCTTCAGGCATACTCGCAGCAGCTGCTTATCTGGCGACAACATTGGGTTGTTTGCTGCTTGGCCGCATAAAACTCAGCGCATCACAACACAGCCGGATCGTATATTTTGTCATAGCAAGCATCATTGCAGTCTTTGTAGTGTTATTGTCCCTTGCTTCAAATCTAATTGCTTTTTCAGCGATATATATTGTGCTGTATCTTCTCATCGGAATGCTTTCTGTCTCGGAGCAGTCGATTATCAACAGCAATGTAACAAATGAGATCAGGGCATCTATCCTCAGTATTTCATCATTTGCAGCTCGTACAGGAGTATTTCTGAGTGGCATTTTGTGTTCATTTTTTATTATCAGCGGCAGTATTTCTTATGTCTGGCGTATTGCTGCTGTAATTACTACAGTAGGACTGACTGTAATATTTATTCTTCAGATTATGCTACCTCATCAGTATAAAAAAACAGGCCAAGCATTTGACAGCCAACAGTAGAACTATGTATTCAGGTTATTAAGGAGAAGCCCGTCTGCATTCTTTGAGCTTTTGAGCATAGGATTTCTCCTTATGCTTATCAGTAAGGGTATGACCATGACTGCCCATACGATAGGTTCTGATACAATAACACCCATATAACGCATTGCCGGAACCAGCAGAAATGCAATAATTACTTTTCCCGCGAGCTCAATGAAGCTGGAAACCAGCGGTGTTTTGGTGTCACCAAAGCCCTGCATGCTATTGCGGAGGATACAAATTATAGCCGGAAGGATATAGAAAATGGAATTTACTTTCAAATAAAGCGTAGCATTCGTAATTACATTGGGCTGTGTACTGGCTGTAATTAAGTTAACAAGTGTTGGAGCCAATGTAAATATGATTACTAAAGATGCAATACACCAGATCGAAGAAATTAACACAGTACCCTTTATACCCTCTCTGATTCTTCTATATTCCTTTGCACCAAGATTCTGTCCGCAGAATGTAGCTAGAGCTGAGCCCAGTACAAACAAAGGAATAAGGAAAATCATTGTTGCCTTTCGAGCTGCAGTATGTGCCACGATTATGTCAAATCCAAGCGCATTGATAGCTGTTTGCAGCGCCAGTGATCCCAGAAGCACAAATGAAAGCATAAAACCCATGGAAAGCCCATTGGGAAGAAGTTCTTTATAAATATCTTTCTTAGGCTTCAAATCACTTAATTTCAAAACGATCTGCGGATACTTCTTTCGCATATATATAAAGCACAACAGTGCAGATAACGCCTGTGTAAGTACCGTGGCTAATGCTGCTCCTGTAACACCCATATTCAGATTCACAACCAAAAATATATCAAGGAAAATATTCAATATGTTAGAAATAATGAGGAATATCAACGGTGTAAACGAATCTCCGATTGCTCTGAGAATTGTTGCACAGATTGTATACAGTACTGACGCGATCATTCCCGCTACGACAATTGTTATGTAAGAAGCCGCCTCCGGCCGCAATTCCTCTGATATATTTAAAAAGCTTAGAATATATGGCATAAAAATTAAACAAATGGCACTAATGAAGATGGTTAAAGTAATACTTAGAAATACCGTTCCCCCAATTGCCCTCTTCATTCTACTATTGTTATTGGCACCAAACTGCTTCGCAATAATGATTCCAAACCCGCAAACAATGCCCCCTTCAAATTCCATAAGCAAATCACTTAATGCTGTAGTCGCACCTACTGCGGCAAGTGAGGCATCGCCAAGAAATCTGCCGATTATCCGAATATCAATCAAGCCGTAGCAAAGAGAAAACAGCTGCCCAATATACAGCGGTATAGCAAATAGCAGTATTGCTTTTATAGGCTTATCATGAACCAAACTTTTCATTTGTATAGCTCCTTGAAAATAGTTTTAAACGTATTTTAACATAAACTTGCAATATCTGCCATAAATACATTCTATTCGATTTGCATATTTGACTACTATACGAAATTATCCCTTGTAACCCTTGCTATTACTGTGTTAAGCATAAGGCTTAATAAAAGTTATCATTGCTCAAGCTGACACTTATACTACCCATATTGCAAATGGTCCTTGAATTAATCCAAGCAGTTAGATAATTACATCAAGTAAGGCAGCAATATCTCTTCTTTTCGTGTATAATGTAATTATACGTATAGAAATATACAATAGAAATCTAACGAAAGGATGACGCACATTATGCAGGAAATATACGAATTTTTGAAGGAGTGCGGCACTTATTATCTGGCAACAGTAGAAGGCGATCAGCCAAGGGTCAGGCCTTTTGGCACAGTAAATATTTTTGGAGGAAAGCTTTATATTCAGACAGGTAAAATAAAGCCAACCTCAAAACAGCTTGCAGCAAATCCCAAAGCAGAGATTTGTGCATGTAAGGACGGCAAATGGGTTCGTGTTGCAGGTGAGCTTATCGAAGATGATCGTTTTGAAGCTAAGAAGGCTATGCTGGACGTATATCCACATCTTAGGTCAATGTATGATGAAAATGACGGCAATACACAGGTACTCTATTTCAAAAATGCAACAGCAACCTTCAGCTCATTTACCGAGCCGCCAAGAGTTGTAAGATTCTAAATAGATTTTTTGTAATAAAGGCCTTTAGGTTAAAGTAATAAACATAACCTAAAGGTCTTTTGTGTCTCATAGTGACGAATTTCATACTTATAGCAGTATATCGACAAAAGGATTTATATGCTATACTTATACCATATCCTTAATTTAATTATTGAGGGAGGCTTAAAAATGGATAAGCTAGAATCAATACTCGAAAAGCTTGACAAGATGCAATCTGACATTACAGCAGTTAGAACGGAGAATAAAGAAGTACATAAAGAGCTTGACAAGATGCAATCTGACATTACAGCAGTTAGAACGGAAAATAAAGAAGTACATAAAGAGCTTGACAAGATGCAATCTGATATTACAGCAGTTAGAACGGAAAATAAAGAAGTACATAAAGAGCTTGACAAGATGCAATCTGATATTACAGCATTGAGAACGGATAATAAAGAAGTACATAATAAGCTTGACATGCTAATAAATACAGTAGCAGACATTAAAGAGGACATAACTGACAACAGTTTAAAAATTCAAATAGTTGATAATAAAGTAAAGGCTATCAAATAAGATAGCCTTTAAACATATATTGCTTTAGCGTATTATCCTGATGGTGAAATAGAAGGATACACTCCTTTCTTTGATCTTGTTACTCTTGTTCTTCGATATGCTTCTTGATGGCCTTTTCCTGTGGGTCCTACCGTTGTATTATTTAAATTCTTAGCCTCACCCACTTGACAGGAGGCTATTTGTTCGGCGTCCCGTAGCACCGTTATTTGCAGTCGTATAAAGATACAGTTATTTATTGCAAAACACCGGAACAGTTTCCTTTCCTATTAATTATTAGCTCATGCAAGGGCAATTTGATAGAAATAAAGTAATTACTGAAATTTCCCATAAGACATAGTGAGGTTGTTACCGACATCATCAATGATCTTATTTTTGTCTCTCACATTAGCAGAATTTTTTTACTTAAGCTGCATTTTGCACTATGATTTATTGAAACAAGTATATCTTATTCTGCCATACTGTTGCAGATAATCTGTGCCCACTCTTCAATAGGCATCTTATAGCTTGCTGAAGTTTGATAGAACATCGCCCTGACAACAATGTTGTCTTTCCGGATAATGACTGTCGGAAAATGAAGATTATTATAATAAGCTATTACATAATCCGCTTGTAACTTCGGGGTGGCAGCTTGCTTGAAATTCTTTTCAAATCTGTCCATGCGATAGAATTCATTTGCCATCAATTTTGCCAACCTTGGACTTCTCATTTTACAATATTTGATATACAGACCTCCATCTATAATTTGACCATCTGCTGTTTTAACCATAGCATGCTCATTGTATTCAATACAGCGTGGTGCAACCCAATCGGAGCGATCTTCTATGGTATTGATTCCCATACTCAAGCCCATCATTGTCAAAGAGTAGTCTGAACTACCTTCTCCGGCAAATTCCTGAATTGTAGCAAAGGGTATTGTACCGTTATATTCCTCGATCGGTATTTTATTTTCGTTTGTGATGGACAAACCCCAATTTTGAATGAATGCGCAAATCAGAAATACCGCAAGGCCTGCTTTAACACTTTTTTGGACAAAATATGGAGCGGTGTTTTTTCTCCAATCATTCTCCGACGCATAGTAACCGTCATTAAGCAATGACTTTTGTATTTCCCTCAGATGGATAAACGCCCTTATATTATCAAATATCATTAAAGCTGCAAATAGCGCCACAAGAACCATCCACCATGTTCCCATGCTGATTGTTGTAAGTAAGAAGCAACCGCGTGTTAATATAATCGGATAGATGAAGAAGAAAAAGAAGGATGAAAGCAGGGCATCCCTTTGCCTTCTTTTTACTGTACTCAGTGCGAGAACCTGTACTTCAGGATCTGTATTTAGTTCTCTTGCTGATGGATCAAAATTACGGTAGATATAAAAACCTCTGCGTTTTGCTACATACTCCCATGAATACTTCTCACTGATTTCAATTTGTTCAGGATCAGGATCACCGCCGTTATCTGACCACATACTAGTATTCTTCTGAGCAGCTTCCAGACGGTATTTTACATTTTGAGGTTCATGATACTCGAAAGTTGCAACACCGGCAAGAATCCCATCTTTGAGCAAAAACAGTCCTTCTTCTGCTAAATCCGATAGCCATTTTTCCATTCCGGCAATATCATACGCAGGACAGGGTGGAATACGATAAACATGTTGACCGGATTTGTACTGCTTACTCATACTTGTTCCTCCTGAACAGAATTTGCGGTATCAGAATCCGCTATACACTGCCTAAGTCGAATCAATTCAGCCTTATAAGCTTCACTGCCCTTTTCAGTAATAGCATAAGTTCTTTTTCGCCCTTCGACATTAGTTTCACGGACATATTTCTCTTTTTCAAATTTTCCGAGGATCGTATATAACGTTGCCGGTCCAATTTGAACACGGCCGTTTGTGTGTTTATCAATATAATCTGCAATGTCTATTCCGCACATTTCTCTGCTTTGAAATGCCATAAGAACATAGAACATAGCTTCAGTCAAGATTACCATTGATTTTCTTGGCATAAACTTTCCTCCATTGATATCGTTTATTGATATCATTTAACGATATTGTATGTTATTTGAGCTTCATTGTCAATAGTCAAGCCGGTGGCTTGATCTTGCCCTATAAGGGTCTGTTACTGGCCGGGCTGAAAGCCCTTCGAATAGTTCACCATTCGCATGGGTTTCCAAGCTACCGCTAAAGCGGTTTATTTATTGCATTTTTTACTGGCTCACCCGTGAACGGGTCTACCAATTCCTTAATACTCATCTGTTCATACGCTAAATCTTCTTGTAACTGATTCCTTATATATTCCTGTATCGCCTTTTTGTTCTTTCCTACTGTATCTACATAATATCCTCTACACCAAAACTCTCGGTTCCCATACTTATATTTTAGGTTTGCATGCTGATCAAATATCATTAAACTGCTTTTCCCCTTTAGATACCCATGAAACTCGACACACTTATTTTTTGTGGTATTTCTACTAGCATATGTATATGATCTGGACATGCTTCTGTTTCAAGTATTGTTACTCCCTTCCATTCACATAATTTTCTTAATATTTTCCCTATGTCATTTTTTATTTTCCCATATATCACTTACCTATGATATTTAGGGGCAAATACTATATGATACTTGCAATTCAATGTTGTATGGGCTAAACTACTTGTATCTTTCATAAGACTTCTCCTATTTTTGGTTGACTAAACCTGCTTTTATCCTAACATAGGAGTGTTTTTTTGCTCAACGGCATAACCTTTTTTCTTCCACTTGCTTAGCAAGTGGAAGAAAAAAGGCCTTTAGGTTAAAATAATAAATATAACCTAAAGGTCTTTTGGGCAATATGATATTAGGTGTTTATAATAAATATCTCGGCTTCCTAATTCTTATATTATTAGGCGCAGTGATTTCAGAATGCTTTATTAAGATATCCCTAATCATTGCTTATATCATTCCAGCTGTCGAAGTAGGTTGACCATTTCAACTGCACATAATGCACAATCATAGCCCTTATTACCTGCCTTGGATCCGGATCGTTCAATTGCCTGCTCGATATTTTCTGTAGCAATTACGCCAAAGAGTACAGGAATTTTTGCTTTTAGGCCAACAGCTGCAATACCTTTAGCTGTCTCATTGACTACCAGCTCATAGTGACTGGTAGAGCCACGAATTACTGCACCCACTGTAATAATAGCATCATACTTGTCGGAGTCTGCCATTTGCTGTGCAAGAAGAGAAATTTCAAAGGCTCCCGGTACCCATACTGCAGTAATGTTTTCCTCTTCCACGCCATGACGCACAAGACCGTCAACAGCACCATCCAGCAGCTTCTGGACAACAAAACTATTAAAGCGGGATGCAACAATTCCTACCCTCATACCCTGCGGGGCTATAACTTTACCTTCAATCATCTGTATACTCATATCTAGATCCTCCTAATACATTCTATTTTTAACTATTTTAAAATATCAGCAAACTGCATTGATTTATAGACATGACCCATTTTCTCCTGCTTTGTTTTTAAATATTGGGCATTATACATCTGCGGCTCAATTTCAATCGGAACACGCTCCTTGATTTTAAAGCCGAAGCCTTCAAGCCCATATATCTTGCTTGGGTTATTAGTCAGAAGGCGTAAAGATTTGACGTTTAGATCCTGTAGTATTTGGGCACCGCACCAATACTCACGTAGGTCAGGTGCAAAGCCCAATTCTACATTTGCTTCTACTGTATCATAACCATGTTCCTGAAGCTCATATGCCTTCAATTTATTTATCAGCCCTATGCCTCGTCCTTCCTGCCTCATATAAAGAATAATACCTCGCCCTTCCTTCTGCACTAATTCCATCGCCTTTTGAAGCTGAGGACCGCAGTCACAGCGAGCAGAGCCGAAAACATCTCCAGTCAGGCATTCGGAGTGGACACGGCAGAGGATATCTTCACCATCACCAATATCACCGCAAATTAGTGCCACATGGTGCTCTCCTGTAATGTCATTCACATATCCTCGAATTTCGAATTCTCCATAAGCAGTAGGCAACTTTGTAACAGCCTCTCTACTCATATGACGCTCATGCTGACGTATATAGTCCTGCAATGCCTTTATAGTAATAAAGCAAAGATCATATTGCAGGGCTAGTTCCTGAAGCTCCGCTGTTCGCATCATGGTACCATCCTCCCGCATGATCTCGCAGCATAGACCGCACTGTGCAAGGCCTGCTAAACGACACAGGTCAACAGTAGCTTCAGTATGTCCGTTTCTGACCAAAACGCCGCCGTGTCGTGC
Source organism: Bacillota bacterium (assembly GCA_023409735.1). Lineage (GTDB taxonomy): Bacteria > Bacillota > Clostridia > Acetivibrionales > DTU013 > JAEYRB01. The sequence continues at coordinate 12,684 of JAEYRB010000037.1, forward strand.
AACCAATGGGAATACATGACCGGGACGGCGCAGGTCCTCTGGCTTTGTATTTGGGTCTATGCAAGAACGACAGGTAAAGCCTCGTTCCTCAGCAGAAATTCCTGTTGTGGTATCAACATGGTCGATGGATACTGTAAATGCTGTGAAATGCCTGTCTGTATTATCAGCAGCCATCTGGGACAGGTTTAGCCTATAGGCAATTTCAGCGGACATAGGCGTACAGATTAAGCCCTTAGCAACAGATGCCATAAAGTTAACATTCTCTGTTGTAGCAAATTGCGCAGCACAGATGAAATCACCTTCATTTTCCCTGTCAGGATCATCTGTACACATAATGATTTTTCCATCCTTCAGCGCTACAAGCGCCTCATCAACTGTATTATATTTAAAACTCATAGATAGTTCCTCCTCCTAAAATCCGTGCTCTGCCAAAAATTCCAATGTCAGGTTATTTTTCTTAGATGATATTTCCATAGGCATGAGCAGTTTTTTAATATATTTTCCGATAATATCAGTTTCCAGGTTAACAGTAGCTCCTGTCTCATTGTTAAGCAATGTTGTCTCCTTGCCGGTATGGGGAATTACAGATACTAGAAAATCCGTATCACTAACGCTAACAACGGTTAGGCTAATACCATCAATGGCAATAGAGCCTTTTTCGACAACCATACTAAGAATCTCAGCAGAGGTTTTAATGCCCACCAAAAAGGCATTTCCATCTCTTCGCAGTGATATTATCACTCCGGTTCCGTCAATATGCCCGGAGACAATATGTCCTCCAAGGCGTCCATTTGCAGCCAAAGCACGTTCCAAATTCACAAGATCACCCTTACGCAGATTTCCTAAATTTGTACGTTGCAGCGTTTCCGGCATCACATTAGCCACAAATCCATCCTTTCCAATATGGATGACAGTCAAACAAATTCCGTTAACTGCAATAGAATCACCAAGCTTTGTGCCCTCCATTACTGTTTTTGCCTGGATGGAAATCTCACCGGAAACTGAACCAGAAAATATTGACTGAACACTGCCTAGTTCTTCAATAATGCCTGTGAACACAGTGTATCCCTCCTGACATCTCATACTCCAAAAGTATATCATCACCTAAATGTGTAATATGTAAGTTCTTCAGCACTGCAGCCTCCTCCGGCAAACAGACTCCAGGTCCCTCAACAGGGCTCCTTGCATCACTTCCTCCAAAAAGCTTTGGTGCAATATAAGTATAGACATGCTGTACAATTCCGCACTCCAATGCCGAATAATTGAGATTGCCGCCACCCTCGATCAGGAGGCTGTCGATCCCGTTTCGCCCTAAAAACCTCAATAGTTTTTTTAGATCCACACGACCATCTTCGCCGGGAAGCTCTAATATGTTAAGTCCCAACCTCTCCAGCAATATTCTTTTCCTGTCAAGATCGTTATCCAGCTTTCCGCAGGCCACAATGGTTGGAATTTCTTGAGCCGTTCTACATAGCTGTGAGCCTGTGGGAATTCGAAGCTGTGTATCACAAATTATCCTTAGAGGATTACGGCCGCCCTCCATTCTACATGTAAGCATTGGATCATCTGCCTGTACAGTTCCGATACCAACCATGATAGCGCTATATTTGCTGCGCAGCTGGTGGACATGATTACGGGCCGCCAAGCCGGTAATCCATTTAGCTTCACCGGTGTGTGTGGCAATTTTTCCATCCAGTGTCATGGCATATTTTATAGCCACATATGGAAGGTTAGTGGTTATATAGTGGAAGAATATGGGATTTATATTGTCACATTCCTCCCGCATAAAGTTCTCAACCACCTCTATGCCACAATCTCTGAGTATCTGCACTCCTTTTCCCGAAACCTTAGGGTTTGGATCACGAGAACCAATCACCACTCTGGAAATTTTCTTTTCCAAAATAATCTCTGTGCATGGCGGAGTTTTCCCACAATGGCAGCATGGCTCCATTGTTACATACATGGTAGCTCCTTCAGGAGACTCGGTACAGGAAGCTAAGGCATTTCGTTCTGCATGCCACTCTCCACATCTTGCGTGATAGCCTTCACTAATGACTTTTCCATTTTTAACTACTACAGCGCCGACCATAGGATTAGGAGATACCCAACCCTCACCTAATTTGGCAAGCTCAATAGCGAAGCGCATGAACTTGTTTTCCAACATCAATTTTTACTCCTTTCTCTGTTTTTATCTTCCTGGTGCTTTGAGAAAAGAGAGATGAAAAAACCCTGTGGAAACAAATCCACAGGGCAGATATAACACAAACAGTCTGCTGCATCCTTATAGGTATGCAAAAGCAATGTTATTTGATGCTATTTCATCTTCTTCCATCCAGACTATACTGTTGGTTTCGGAGTTTCACCGAATCAGCTCATTCATTAGAATAAGATCGCGGACTTTACCGCCAGTGGGGAATTTCACCCCGCCCTGAAGATATTATTTTATAAGTTTATTCTAATTAACAAAATGCAAGTTGTCAAGATATAATAAATATAACATTTTTTATCTCATTCTGTAAACAATACCTGATCTATTTGACGGAGCTGCTATATATGGTCACATACTTTGCGAGCTCACCTTTAACAATGGGGCATATGAATTGAGGCAGTCAAAAATGCCAAAGAACATAAAAAGAATTGCTATATAAAATAAAATATTGTCTTTGACGAAATTTTGAAGCTCTTACCCTTCGCAATAATAACGCCGCAGCCCTTTTGTATGCTTACCATACTCAATAGCTTCCGTCGGACAGGTACAGATACATGCCATGCAATGTGTGCAATGATCGCTCCACACGGGCTTTCCGTCAGTCAGCTTGATATTATTAAGCGGACAAGCCTTCTCGCACCTTCCACAGGATACACACCTTTTATCTGCCGTAAACTTCTTTGCGCTTACAATAAATCGATAAAATACAGGATTGACAAGGTCGCTGTCTACTCTGTCTATGAGCTTCGGTTTATGTACCGGAAAATGCTTATCTGCTTTGATAAAAGCTATGGCCTCGCTGATTTGCGGCTCGGCAGCAGCAATGATTTTTGCAGTTTCTTCCTTGCCGGGAGCAGAATATATTGCAATATAGTTTTCGGGCATCAAAACCTCATATACTCCCATATCAATAAAGCCTTTGTTTTGGCAAAGCTTTGATATATATTTTCCTGCATTGCCGATCTGATCTCCACAGTTCATTACAAAATATGCTTTCGCTCTGTCAGTGAACTGCACTTTGTTGATCCACTCCTCCACCACTCTAGGAATTCTCCAAGCATAGGTCGGCAAAACAAAGATCAGTTTGTCTGCAGGGATTTCAGAAAAATCCATATTTTTAATTCTATCGTTTATGGATATGAGCTCATCATTCAGAACTGCACCTATCTTCCCGGCAATATATCTACTGTTACCTGTTCCCGAAAAATATAGGATCATCGTTTTCTCTCCTTTTATGTTTTCTGGTTATAGATGGGTTTAACATGCTTTTTGCCGCCGCCTATAAAAATCACGGCAGCTAAAATGCAGATACCCATAAAAATACTCAGGGCAATCCGCATCGGAATAAAGGATATGACAGCACCGGCCGATAATTCTCCGATAAGAGACCCTACTGTTGTCATCATTAAAAACGCGCCATTAAAGCGTCCCTTCTTCTCGTTGGGAACATAAGTTTGCGTGGCAGAAATGCGGATGTTGTAGGATGCCGCACTTAAGATACCGATGATAAAGCAAAAAACTCTCATCACTCCAAGCGGCGTATACAAATAAACGCCTTCAAATGTTGATGCTATGATATAAACAGAAAGGGCTATGGCGAATTTTGCTTTCACGGGCAGCTTCCATTTGTAATGCAGAAACCCTCCCATAACTCTGCCGATTACCATAAAAGCCCAGACTGACATATAAACATATTCACCATAAGCAAAACTTTCACGAAACCACGGAAGAGTAATAACATAGGAGGCACCACCTGCAAATGAGGAAAAAGCAAAGTACAGGGCAATACATAGAAGACCTTTTTCGCCAAACAGATAACGTATGCCCTCTTTGCTGTCTGAAATATATGTTTTTGCACTGTATATAGCGTCGTTGTTTGAAATATCTTCCACATTGCTGACCCGAGTTTCAAAAAGTGCCGCAGTCAAGAAAAAGAAGCTGTTAACCACAAGAATCGGGAAAATACCAAAGGATTTATATAGGAAAGTCGCAACCGGAATCATGACATAGGACAGCGTTTCAAGAGTGCTTGATACCGAGTAAGCTTTTGAATAGTTGCCTTTTGAGATAAGCATAGGATAGAAGCTTTGAAAAGCTACTGCATATATGCTATTGATGGTACCAATGATGAATGTCATAAAAGCAAGAAGCGAAAAGCTGAAGAAATTAAAATATATCAGCAAACCCATTGTCAGGTATAATGTTGATGACGTAAAATCAAGCAGATAGATAGTTCTGCGCCTTGAAAAGCGATCCATCAGGGGGCCGGCAAGGACTGGTGCCACAATCTGCGGTAAGGTATACAAGAACACATACAATGCAAAGAAAAAGGGATCATCAGTATAATCAAGGACAAACAGGCTTACTGCGAATCCCGCCATGGCATTGCCAAGCATAGATACGGCGCTTCCGAGTGTAATGATTGAGAAATCTCTCGTCCAGAGTTTGTTTGTCTGCATTTGAACGTTCCTTTGCAATAGCATTTTATCTGTAATATTATAGCATATAAATTAAAATATGTGTGGCAAAGGAAACCCAAGACGGAAAGACCCACCAGCCGCCTTTATTCAAGTGGTCTTAACTATGCAAATAAAAGTAAAAGGCCAATGGATTTTAGCTTAACAAATATTAATCATTGCAAATTTTCAGTGGATGTTAATAAATCATACTCCCATCGCCGTATTTTAAGCTGCCCTTTCTTTATGCAATAGATTCTCGCCTTTTTGCTGTAGACCATCAGGCAACACCATTAATGCAAAAAAATGGTCTTGTCGACTTATTTGCAAAAGTCTTTAAGACCATTTTCTTTTACAGATGTTTGCCTATTACCTTTATATCGCGTTCCCCATTTACTTAATATATTTCTCACAGAATCTATGCAGGATCGCCACAGCCTGTGGGCAAGTCATATCTTATCTTAAGTCTCACTATATATCGTTAGTCCTCACAGTGAGCGGCTTTCATGAATCCAGACCTGCATTTCTCCGTTGTCACGATTTCCCCAAAATGCATAAGGTATAGCGCGCAGAACAACTTTTTCATATTCCTGCGCATTCTCACCGTAGAGCTCGTCTTCTGTCCAAGGTTTACAGCGTTTACCGGAAGCGGTAATCATTAGACCGCCGGGAATATCACTTTCTACGTCAACAAGCTGAACATTTGTATCGGCGGATAGGGCCGACAGATTGGCGCCGTTGTCCGCTTGTTCCAAGCAGTACACCATGGGACCTCTTTGAATGCAAACCTTCCCGGCATTTGCCCGAACCTCCGGGTTAGCTCGGATAAAACGTGACGGAGCATCAAAGCGGATCATCACGGATTTTTCGGCCTCCAGCTCAAACACAGCATAGCCGTTTTCCATCTGATATGGTACACTCACTGTAAAATTCTTCGCATAATCGGGAATACGCACCGCCATTTTCGTAGCTTTGTCTCCGATGATCTCCATTGTATTCTCCACGGGGAATTTTGTTTTTAGAGTTATATGCGCCCCGCTCTTTGTTTTCACAGTACTTCCAATAAACAGATTCAAATAAAGGCGGTTTTGATCCTGCGCCCAGATGTATTGCCCCAGTGAGGCAAAAGTACGGGCAATATTGGGCGGACAGCAGGCACAGCTGAACCACGGCTGACGCACGGGTTTCACATGTTCCTTTGAGGTATTAGGCATACATGCCTCCGGCCACACTTCCAGCGGATTCACATAGAAAAAGCGCTTGCCATCCAGTGACACACTGCCCAGTACAGTATTATAGAGTGCCCGTTCAACAGCATCAAAATATTTTGCGTTTCCGGTAATATGATTCATTCTCAAGCCAAACAGCATCAACCCCACAGAAGCGCAGCTCTCCGCATAGGCAACCTCGTTTGAAAGGTCGTAATCGGTCGTAAACCGCTCTAAAATTCCGGAAGAACCGATACCGCCGGTAATGTACATCTGTTTCTTTGTTACATTATTCCACAAGGTCTTACAGGTCTCTAGGAGACTATCGTCCCCTATTTCTCCGGCCAGATCAGCCATGGCGCAGTAAAGATAGGTTGCTCGAACAGCGTGTCCGGCGGCCTTTTTCTGCTCCCGAACCGGTTGATGAGCCTGATAATAGGAAATATCAAAATCCTTGTCCATATGGTTCCAGATCGGCATATAGTCCGGCTTGTTACTTTCCCTCCAGAAATAGTCTTTATCTACTCCGCGAATATCAACAAAATAAGAGGCCATATCCAAGTATTTTCGTTCACCGGTTGTTTTGTACATTTTGAACAGAGCCAGTTCTACCTCTTCATGGCCGGGGTAGGCATGTATTTTCCCCTCTTCGGGGCCGAAGGTGTCGCAGATCAAATCAGCAAAATGCATCATGGCGTCCAGCAGCTTTCGCTTACCCGTTGCTTCATAATAAGCCACAGCGGCTTCCATCATATGCCCAGCACAATAGAGCTCATGTCCTTCACGCAGATTGCGCCAACGCTGATGAGGCGCCTTGAGGGTAAAGAAGTTATTGAGATACCCGTCGGGCTGCTGAGCCGCGCATACCAGATCGATGGCTTCATCAGCCAGTTTTTCAAGCTTCGGGTCTGAGCGGGAGCTTAATACGTACGCCACCGCCTCCAGCCATTTTGCTAAATCGGAATCCTGAAAAACGAGACCGTAAAATTCTCCCTCCGCCTGTCCGGCAGTAATGCGATAATTCTCGATGCAATGACTGGGCTCCGCATCCGGTATACGGTCATTCATGGCATCCCATTGATAGGGAATGATTTCTTTGTGCACTAAGTCAAGGTATT
>JAEYRB010000038.1 GCA_023409735.1 Bacillota bacterium
GATTCTTATACCACAGTAACTGCGCTTCAGAATAGTATGGATGAGATCAATTCCTTCCTTGATGGTATAAAACGTATCGCCGAGCAAACAAATATGCTCTCTCTTAATGCTGCAATTGAAGCAGCAAAAGCTGGAGAACAGGGGAAAGGATTCGCTGTTGTGGCAGATGAAATCAGAAAGCTGGCTGATCAGTCTGCACAAACTGTTAAATTGATAGGCAAGATAGTTGCAGACATAAAGGAAAAGACAGAGGCCGTTATAGATAAAGTACAAAATGGGAAAGCTGCAACTGAGCTTGGTAAGACTATCACAGCCAAAGTTAATGAGTACTTCGGCGTCATACAGGCATCATTTATAGAAATAGAGAACGGAATGGAAAGCCAAATGAAGGGAACAGCTGATATGCTGGCGACGTTCAAGAATATCAGGCATGAATCCGCAAGCGCAGCCAGCGTTTCAGAAGAGCACTCAGCAGCAATGCAGGAAATATTAGCAACGGTAGAGCAGCTTGATGCTGACCTTCAAAAAATATCAGACCTGGTGAAGAGCATTAAGTCTTCAAGTAACGAATTGTCCAATGTTTCATGATAAATGCTGCAGTTAATTAAATAAAAATAGCTTGAAGAACTATTAATAAAGCGGATAGTTAATATCCGCCTTTTTAATAATTATGGCGTCACACGAAGGACACCATAATTTTTTCAAAATAAACTGAGGTGCCATCATACTTTGTTGTTTTAATAAACTGATATGCTATAATAATAGCAAATATATCAAAATTATGTAATGGGAGATAAGTGTGAGAAAGATTTCCACCTTTTTCAGAAATCTTAGCATAAACTGGAAATTTATATTTGCATATTATGCAGTGTTGATAATACCGCTTGCCTTCTTCGGCATCTATTTTTACAGCAAAGCATCAGAGAATTCTATTTCTCAAGCGAAGCTGGTTATGGAAAGAAATCTTATGCAAACGAGAGCAAGTATTATACAGAAGGTTACTCTAATACAAAACGCATTGCAAATTATAACAACAGACGATAAGGTTAAGTCAATTTTTTATTATGAATATGAGGATGAAAATTACAGGCTAAGGGACTTTCAGTTTGATGTTTCACCCATGCTGCAGAATATCTACAGGCAGAACAACCTCATTTATGCCATAAGAATATATACGCCAAATGCCATTTTTACTGAGATGGTGGGAAGCTATTACAGTATTCGTAAAAAAGACTCTCCCGAGTGGTTTGAAAAGGTTGCGAAGGCAATGCCCAGTGTCAAGGGCTGGTCACCTACCCATCAATCGATGGGAAATGCTCTGCGAACGGAAATAGAGGCTCCTGAGGAGGTCCTCTCTTATTGTGGTGCCATTGTATCGCCTGTATCTGCTGCTGAGGTAAATATCGGTCTTGCGGAGATTGAAACTAAGGAAAGCCTTATATTTGATATGCTGAGGGATCCTGTCATAAGTAAATGGGGAAAGACCTTTGTAGTTAATGAAGATGGAGTAATAGTTTCCAATAATATACCTGAGTTATACAAAAAAAGTATTTCATCAATGGGAATTAGAAATTTTATATGGGAAGCTGCCATTAACAGTGTCGATACCATTGAAAATGAGAAGTCAATTCTGATAGCGATACCTGTAGATGAACTTAACTGCAGTATTGTTGGCATATTTCCTGTAGAAAATTTCACCAGGGAGGCCAGAGGATCGAGCGCTGAGCTACTGGCGGTGCTATTTATATCCTCAATTATCCTTGGTGTAATCATTTACATAATCACAAACATGCTGCTACGCAGGGTTAAACGTCTTGTTAAGGCAATGAACCAAGTTAAGGACAATAATCTGGATGTATCTGTTCCTGTTACCTCCATGGATGAATTCGGGGAGTTGACCCTGAACTTTAATCATATGACCAGAAGAATACATGAATTAGTAGAAACGGTTTACAAAATTAAGCTTATAGAGCGGGAAGCAGAGCTTAAAGCATTGGAGGCGCAGATTAATCCTCATTTTCTTTATAATACACTGGCTACAATATCATGGGTGGCACGAAAGGGAAGTCCTGGGGAGGTTGTGAAAATATCAAATTCACTTGCCAAATTTTACAGGCTGGTTTTAAGCAAGGGAGGCACTGTTATAAGCGTCAGGGATGAAATTGACATGGTTAGGGCTTATCTGAGCATACAGAAGATTAGGTTTGGTGATATGTTTGATGTTAAATATGTGCTCGATGATAACGCACTGAATTGCAGCATAGTAAAAAATATGCTGCAGCCACTGGTTGAAAATGCACTGAATCATGGAATTGAACCCAAACGTGCTCATGGCTTGATAATCATCCGTGCAGAACTGAGGGATGAATGTATTATACTTCAGGTGCTTGATGATGGAGTAGGTATGAATAAGAGGACAGTGTCAGATATATTAGAAAAGAAGGTAGAAAGGTCAAGCGGTGGATATGCTGTTAAAAATATTATAGAAAGACTTTCCGCATTCTATGGGGATTGTCACACATTTGAGATATTCAGCAGGCCGGGAATAGGCTCGCAATTCGTTATTACCATTACTGGAGGAAAGAACATATGCTTAAAATGCTGATTGTTGAGGATGAAAAGTGGGAAAGAGAAGGGCTCATTGACTTTCTGGATTGGCCAGCGCTGGGCATTGAACTTTGTGGTCTTGCCTGTGATGGCATAGATGGTTTGGAAAAAGCTCGGATGTTTATGCCTGACATTATTATAACCGATATTAAAATGCCAGGACTGGACGGGCTAAAAATGTCATCCGAAATAAGGGAGTTCATCCCTGATACAAAAATTATCATACTTACAGGCTATGATGATTTTAAACTAGCCCAGGAGGCAATAAATATTAATGCCAATGCATATATCCTAAAGCCTGTGGAGGAGGAAGAGCTCCTGAAGGTATTACAGGAGGTAATTAGCAGGTGCGAGAAGGATGCAAGCAGGACTGAGCAGGAAAGAAAGCTATTAATGCTGATAAATGAGAAGGCGGAGCTTGCAAGAAATGAGATGCTGCTTGAACTGCTAAAGGATAAGGCAGCTACCGGAGTTTTGGAGAAGGCCAAAATGGAAGGTATTCTCCCTCAGAATTGCAGGTATACTGTTATTGCGGTAAAGTGCTTTCAAGCTGAGACTGATTCAGATTCAGATGGAAAGTCTGACATTAAATCAAAGAATATAGAGGGTGTATTTAGAGATGATTGTTATGGTGTTGTCTCAGTAGAGCTTATATATGAAGCAGAGAAGCTTGTATATCTGATAGTTTCAAGAGAAAAAACTATTTCAGAGGACCTGCAGGCTATTAAGGCGGCTAGTGAAAAAGTACTGTGTGAAAATGAAACCTTTGATGCTTTTGCAGGAATAGGAATAGGGACCGATGATCCGGGGCAATTGTATATTTCCTGTAGACAGGCTGCTGAGGCTTTGGATTACTCGGTATTCTGGGGTGATAAGAAAGTCTGTGTATATTCTGAGCTTGAGGCTATTGTGCAGTATTACTCATACAGTACAGGCGAATTTCTTAGCAGGGGTAATTATTATATTAAGCAGCTTATGCATTCAGTCAGAGCAGCCGATAATGAACGAATAGACCAGCTGCTGAGTGAAATGTTTGAATTTATTGATAAATGCAGATGGGCAGGAAGAGAAATGATAGTTAATTTCCTGTTTGGCTTGCTTAATGAAACCTCTCTGTTATTTTACAGCCCTGCTCAAACAAATATCGATGAGTCTGCCGCCGGGTCACCATTGTTGTCAATGAATGATTTTGCTGCTATAAAGCAATATATATGTACGTTTTACAATAGTGTTGTTCAGCGTATTCAGCAAAAAATGAACAACAAGGATGAAAACATTGTTCAAAAGGTTGAGCAAATAATTATGGAAAGGTACTGCTCGGATCTAAGTATAAAGACAATTGCAGCCGAGGTGTATCTTTCCCCCAATTACCTAGGTAATATTTTCAAAAAATGCACAGGGAGGTCTCTGAATGACTTCATATGTCAGTTCCGTATGGAAAAGGCCAAGGAACTGCTTCAATCTCCAAAGTGCAGGGTTTCCAAGGTCGCAGCTCAGATAGGAATACCTAACACATCCTACTTTTGCATGCTTTTCAAGGAAACGTACGGTATAGCACCGGGTGAATATCAGGAAATGATTAAGCACGGCGGCTTGTAAGGCTTTTTGATTTTCGCCGTATTTGTTTATCAATGACTTTCTATATAAATCGGTTAATTTTTGCAATTAGAATTGATTATTTGCATATACACCCATAATTAACTTATTTTACAATGTAAGCAGACGAAATGCTGATTCTGCAAGCAGCTTACATAAAATGACGAATTATGGGGGTATTTCATAATGCAGAGCGTACCTAAGGCTAAGACAGGTGTTCAGCTCAAGGCAAGAAAAAAGATGACGCCCGGCTTCAAAATGTTCTTAATGATAGTTCCTTTTATTATCTTAACCTTCATTTTTTCATATTTCCCGCTATACGGCTGGGTATATTCATTTTTTAATTATAGGCCGCCTTTGAAGCTTTCTCAGTGTGACTTTGTGGGGTTAAAATGGTTTACAATTCTATTTGGAAACACAGGACAAGTCAAACAGATCCTGGTTATAATGAGAAATACCTTTGTCATGAGTGGCCTGGGTATTCTAACATCCTTTCTCCCTGTCGTTTTTGCAATATTCCTTACAGAAATAAAGGGCGTTAAATTCAGGAAATTTGTACAGACCTTTACTACACTGCCCAATTTTATAAGCTGGGTTATGGTGTATGCGGTTGCCTTTTCACTTTTTTCCAGCAGCGGAATGGTTAACAACCTCGGACAGGCATCGGGCCTTCTGGAGCAGCCGATAAAGTTCCTGGATTCCGATAGCTTAACATGGCTTAAGATGTGCCTTTGGGGTTTATGGAAGGGACTTGGCTGGAATGCCATCATGTACATAGCAGCTATTACCGGAATCGATCAGGAGCTTTATGAGGCTGCAACTGTTGATGGGGCAGGAAGATTCAGACTGATCTGGAATGTTACTATTCCGGGAATCCTTCCTACCTACTCCGTTTTGCTCTTGTTGTCAGTAGCGGGCTTCCTTAATAATGGCCTAGATCAGTATTACGTATTCCAGAATGCCTTCAATAAGGACCACATTCAGGTTCTGGATCTTTATGTGTTCAATATAAGCGTAGGAGGTCAAAACATGTATTCCTTCGCAACAGCGCTGAGCATGCTTAAAAGCATAATAAGTGTTGTTCTGTTGTTTGTTGTAAACAGGCTGTCCAAGCTGACCCGTGGAGAAACAATTGTTTAACCCGGCTGAGGTACTAACCGTGCACTGCTGAGCTGCAAATTCAGCGGTGCAGAATTTGCGCAAATGTTAAGGAGGTCTTGATATGGTGAAATTAAAACTCAGAGCCGGAGATGCAGTTTTTAACATAATAAATTATTCGCTGTTCTTTTTGCTTACGTTAATTTGCATTTATCCATTTTATTATCTGATAATCAACACAATCAGTGCTAATGATATGAGTGCCAACGGCAGTATAAATTTTTTGCCTAAAGGAGTGCATCTCCAAAACTATATTGAGGTAATTAAGCTTAAGGGCTTAGGACAGGCAGCTGTTATCTCGATACTAAGAACTACTATTGGTACTATTCTGACTGTTATGGCGTCAGCCTTTCTTGGCTTCATGTTTATGCAAAAAAAGCTGTGGAGGAGAAAGTTATGGTATAGATATTTCATTATAACCATGTATTTCAACGCAGGACTTATTCCTGCATTCATAACTATGCACCTCCTCGGATTGACAAACAATTTCTGGGTATATATTATACCTGCCATTGTGCAGCCATTTAATGTCATACTCGTTAAAACCTATCTGGAGTCGGTTCCCGAATCACTCCAGCAGGCAGCAGAGATTGATGGTGCAGGAATAATCAGGATTTTTGCACAGATCATGCTGCCGCTTTCCACACCAATACTCGCAACCATAGCAATCTTTTCAGCTGTAAACCAGTGGAACTCATTTCAAGATACACTTATTTATGTAACTGATCAGAAGCTTTACTCATTACAATATGTGCTTTATCAGTATATTAACCAGTCAAACTCACTTGCACAGCTTATAAGAACCTCAACAGCTATGAGCAATGAAGCAATGATGGTGCTGGCAACAAAACAGACGCCGACCTCAGTAAGGATGACGGTCTCAGTTATTGTAGTAGTACCGATCATCCTTGTATATCCCATATTCCAGAAGTATTTTGTTAAGGGCATAATGATAGGCTCTATAAAAGGATAGACAAACAGTAATTTAAGTGGAATTACCACTTGGTTAATAGAAAAGGGAGGTAATAATTAAATGAAAAAGAGTTTAGTAAGGATTCTTAGCTGCATGATCATGCTATGCCTGCTGGTTACATTATTTGCAGCCTGCAGCGGGAAAAAGGAAGAGACCAAGCCCGCAGCTACTGCAGAGGAAACAGCAGCTTCGGCAGAGAAGACTTCCACAGCGGATGCGGCTTCGACGGAAAAAACCTATGATGAGTTCCTGACCATTGACATGTTCGACACTCAGGCTAACTACCAGGGTATTGCGAGCGGATGGTTTGCAGAGTATGTTAAAAAGAAATTCAACATGGAGATCAACATTATTGCTCCTAATGTGGCAGGCGGCGGAGACACACTGTTCCAGACACGTTCAGCAGCAGGAAATATCGGTGATATAATAATGATTGGCTCTGAAAATGGAAGACTTGCTGATACAGTTAAAGCAGGACTCCTATATGACATCACTGATATGGTTAATGCCAGTGAGAATCTCCCACAGTATCCGAAAGCCATAGAAATGCTGCAGACACTGATCAATTCCGACAAAATTTATGCAATTGGCTCTCAGGCTTCAACAAATCCAACTACTATGCCTTCAGAGGGACTTGACCTAACATACGGCCCATATATACGCTGGGATTTGTACAATCAGATCGGCAACCCTAAACTCAGCACCCTCGAAGATCTTGTTCCTGTATTAAAGCAAATGCAGGATGCATGTCCTACAAGTGAATCAGGCAAAAAGACCTATGCAATATCATTGTTTAAGGATTGGGACGGCAATATGATGTGCTGTGCAAAGCAGCCCGCCTGTATGTATGGATATGATGAAATAGGCTTCCTCCTTGTTTCAGCTGACGGTGCTACAGCGCAGAGTATAATAGACAGCAGCTCTGAGTATATCAGAAGCCTTAAGTTCTTCTTTGAAGCAAACCAGAAGGGTATTGTGGACCCGGACTCCACAACCCAGAATTATGATACAATGTATGCCAAATATCAGGATGGCGCAATTTTGTTCTCCCCATGGCCTTGGCTTGGTCAGGCTGCTTACAACACAACTGAGCGTACAGCGCAGGGTAAGGGCTTTATGATTGCTCCTGTAGAGGATATGAAAATATTCTCATATGGCTGCACACCGGGCAACAAGTATTGTATCGGTGTTGGCTCAGGTGCCAAGGATCCACAGAGAATGGTGGATTTCATTGATTGGCTGTATTCTCCTGAGGGAGTTATGTTCTCCTGCGCACAGACAAACGGAACCTGTGGTCCTGAAGGCTTGACCTGGGAAATGAAGGACGGCAGACCGGTACTCACCGACTTTGGTAAAGAGGTGTTCAGCGGGAATGATACCTTGACAATGCCCGACGGCTGGGGCAGCGGTACATACAAGGATGGTATCTCCCAGTTGAATTACCAGGCAGTTTCTACTCTTAATGTAAATCCTGCTAACAATGCGCCATACAATTATTCACTTTGGCCATCGTATCTTGAAACTAAGGTTACTCCTTTAGACAAGTCATGGCAGGAATTAATGGGTGCAACTACCACACTTGATTATCTAGAACAACATAATATGTACACCGTTGCTCCCGGCAACACATACGTTGCTCCGGCATCGACACCTGAAATCGATGCGGCTCGTACGCAGTGTAAGGAAATCATAATTCAGGATTCCTGGAAGATGGTATTTGCAAAGAATGCAGCTGAATTTGATAAGTACCTGAAGCATATGCAGGATACGGTTAAGGGGCTTGGCTATGATGATGTGCTTGCATTTGATCAGAAGATAGCTGATGAAACCAAGGCAGCACGTGATGCAGCCAAGTAATCTTAAGGCTGAAACAGACTGAAATTAGACAAACTGATAAAGTATTTCAGGGATTGACTCCTCTTGCGTTAAAGACTGTGAGTCAGTCCCTTTTATCACTAATGGCGTTGACCAAAGGGCTGCAGCAAAAAGGTGAGAGGGGCTCGGTTCCCTAGGGCTTTTGTTAAACATATACTCATATATAACATTTGGATTTTTTGTAAATAGTGGTATGATATAATTAATATGGCAATTAACAATTACATATTCTACACCAAAATTTGTGCAAATATTTTGATCAGGGGGATATTTCTCAAATGCGAAGATTCAAATCACTTCTGGCATTTATCATGGCTTTTGGAATGCTTTTTGTATTTTCCTCATGTCAGAAGGAGGAGGACAAAAATGCTTTCGATAATAATGAAGCTCAAGCTGATAGAAATGCTGTTGTAAATAAAAATCTCTCTAATGATGAGCCTTATCGAATTGATGTTTTCACTATGCTGGGAAACTATGCAGGATTACAGACAGGCTGGTTTGCAAAGGTAGTCAAGGACAAATTCAATATGGAGCTTAATTTAATTGCTTCAAATGTTGACGGTGGCGGGGATGCTAAGTTTGCAAGCATGATGGCGGCTGGGGATCTGGGTGACATAGTTATATTCGGAAATGATGATTCAAAATATATTAATGCCATTTCAGGTGGTTATCTGTTGGATATGACACGAAATGGGTTATTGGATACATATGGTAAGGATATCGTAGTAAATTACCCAAAAGTACTAAAAAAAGCAAAGGTTAATTTCGGAAATAGTATCAGTATTTATGGACTTGGATATAGTGCGGCCAGTATGGACTCAGCTCATGGGGCCTCAGAAGGGGAGGATATGACATGGGGGCCGGACCTTCGGTGGGACCTCTATGCAAGGTTGGGTTATCCCGAGGTAAACACTTTAGAGGATTACCTGCCCATACTGAAGCAGATGCAAGCCTTGGAACCTTTCAGCGATTCCGGAAGGCCGACCTACGGTTTTTCTCTATGGAGTGATTGGGATGGAGATAAAATGTGCCTTGCGAAGCAATACTGCAATGTTTATGGATACGATGAGAGTGACGGCTTTAATCCTTATGGCTATGCCATGGTATATGCTACCGGTGAAAAATGGCAGGGGCTGCTTGATGATGATGGCTTCTATATCAGATGCCTTAAGCTTTATTTTGATGCTAATCAAATGGGATTATTGGACCCTGATTCAATTTCGCAGAAATATGAAGATGTTATCAGCAAGCTGAAGGATGGCCAGGTACTATTCTCGTGGTTCCCGTTTATGGATAGCATATACAATACCCAGGAACGTCAGGAGCAAGGCAAGGGTTTCAGGCTGGTACCATTCAATGAGGAGATAGTTTATTCAGTGGGATATAACCCTTATGGCGGGAATAGACTTATATCAATAGGAAACAGTGCGAAGCATCCTGAACGCATTATGCAGCTGATAAACTGGATGTACACAGCGGATGGCTTTCAAACTATTAAGACAGGACCTAAGGGGCTTACCTGGGATACTGATACCGATGGGAAGCCATATCTCACAGATTATGGCTGGAGGGCACTGCCCAATAATGCCACACAAGTAATGCCGGAGTATGGAGGCGGAACATTCAAGGATGGTATAAACCAGATGAATATTGAGCCCATTCAGTCCACATCAATAAATCCAAAAACAAAAGAAGCCTATGATTACAAGTTATGGGCTTCATATCTGGCCCATAGGCCTACAAGACTTGTCAGTGACTGGAGAAACAGGATGGGAGCCCTTACGCCCAAGGAATATTTTGTAAAACATAATAAGCTAGTAGTGGCAGATGCTGTGTTTACAGGAAGGGCGCCCGACCTGATGGATAAAGCACTTGAACAGAAAAAGGGACAGGTATCGGCTGTAATAAGGGAATACTCATGGAAAATCGTATTTGCACGAGACCAGGATGAATTCAGCTCTCTGCTGAGAGAAATGATAAGTAAGGCAAAATCACGAGGATACGACGAATTACTCTCGTGGAATATTAACCAGGCTGAGAAGCTATATAATTGGAGATTACTAGAAAAACAGCAATAATCATTTTACGTACCATCAGATAAAATTTGCCTGGCGTGCTTATTCTCTACAGGTTGTTTATGCTGTGCAGGCTTAAAGACAACGACTGCCAAAGGAGGCACCTGTATACTAATAGAGTATGGCCATTGAAGGTATTGCTGTTTCTCAGCTTCGAGGCCTCCAAGATTACCAACATTACTTCCTCCATATATCTCAGAGTCGCTGTTTAGTATTTCTTTGTAAAAGCCCTTTTCAGGCACACCGATCCTGTAATTGCTATAAACTACCGGCGTGAAATTGCATACGAACAGGAGCCTGTCTTCAGGATTACTCCCTTTCCTCATAAACGATACTATACTGTGGTCACTGTCATTGCAGTCCAGCCACTCAAACCCATCATAGGAGAAATCTAGCTGATGCATTGCATTTTCTGATGTGTATAGCTTATTAAGGTCATGCACATACCGTTTGAGCTTATTATGCATTTCATAGTCCAGCAGATTCCAATCAAGTCCCTGCTTGAAGTTCCACTCGATAAACTGCCCGAATTCATTACCCATGAAGAGGAGCTTTTTCCCGGGGTGGCCGTACATATAGCCATATGTGACCCTGAGGCCGGCAAATTTCTGCCAGTAGTCGCCCGGCATTTTCTCTATCATTGAGCGTTTGCCATGGACGACCTCATCATGTGACAAGACTAAAACAAAGTTCTCATTCATTGCATACATAAGCGAAAAGGTTATCAGGTTATGCTGATACTTCCTATATATAGGGTCCATGCTTACATATTTAAGATAATCATTCATCCAGCCCATGTTCCACTTATAAGTAAAGCCAAGACCGCCTGTGTGCGGAGGCTTGGTTATCATCGGCCAGGAGGTGGATTCCTCTGCAATCATCATAATTCCCGGGAAATGACTGAATACAGCTGTGTTTAGCTGCTTAAGGAAGTCAGCGGCAGCTATGTTCTGATTTCCACCATATTTATTAGGTATCCATTCACCCGACTTTCTCCCATAATCCAAATATAGCATTGAAGCAACAGCGTCTGCTCTGATGCCGTCAATATGATACTTTTCAAACCAGAAAACAGCATTTGATATTAGAAAGCTGCGAACCTCGTAACGTGAATAGTTGAAAACCAGTGTGCCCCAATCAGGCTGTTCGCCCTGCCTCGGATCTGCATGCTCGTAAAGCGCCGTACCATCGAATTTTGCAAGGCCGTGAGCATCCTTTGGGAAATGACCAGGTACCCAGTCCATTATTACTCCTATGCCCATTTCATGGCACTTATCTACAAGGTACATGAAATCCTCCGGAAGGCCATATCTGCTTGTAACGGAATAGTAGCCGGTTACTTGATAGCCCCAGGAGTCATCCAGCGGATGCTCAGCCAGGGGGAGCAGTTCTATGTGAGTATAGCCCATATCAATTACATATGAAATCAATTTGTCGGCATAATCCCTGTATGTCAGGAAGTTGCCGCTTCCATCCTCTGAACGTGCCCATGAGCCAAGATGCACTTCATAAATTGAAACAGGCTTGTCGAAATTGTTCGCACTGTCCCGTTTTGCAATCCATTCCTGATCATGCCAGGTATAGTTATCGAGGCTGTAAACTATGGAAGCTGTACCGGGGCGCAATTCAGAATAGAAAGCATATGGATCTGCTTTTTCAATATAAGCTCCGCATGATGTTTCAATACTATACTTATACATTGCACCCGGCAGGACATGCGGAATGAAAAGCTCCCACACCCCTGAGTTTTTGATTTGTCTCATCATATGCGACTTGCCTGTCCAGCCGTTGAAATCACCAATAACACTGACACTTGTTGCTGAAGGCGCCCATACTGCAAAGTATGTCCCATCCTGTCCACCTTCTGCTATATGGTGTGCTCCAAGCTTCTCATATATTTTATGATGATTGCCCTCGTTAAAAAGGTGCAGATCAAAATCCGTAATCAGCTGATTACTCCGGTCTAAAGACTCACCCTTATTTTGATGCCCATTGTTATAATCCTTGAGCATAATATCTTTGAATTTATCAGAATTGGTAAATTCATTGCTGCAGTTCGTGAGCCTATGAGGATTACTTAATTTATGGCCGCAGTCTATGGGTTTATCGGAATTTTTGAGCTTGTCATTGGTTTTCATGTAAGCCTCCTTCAAATCTCAATACTGCTTCAGCTTATAAAGGTATAGCTTAGCTTTATTTTAATCTATTATACAACTAATTCCATTTGTTTTCTATTTTATTATGGACAAGTATTCTTACTGTGCTTTTGACGAAAAGAATAGATGTGTGTGATAATAAATTAACATATACAATTTAGTGAATTTATAGTAAAATACATGGTAGCAAGTTGATTAAATTTGGCAAAAGCCAGAGAATAAATATTAGTTTATTATAACGAGGTGGAAAAGTGTCCCCAACTCCAGGCTCTTTTGCTTTTGAAAAAAGTCCAGGACGCGAGTACCAATTTGGTTTTCAGGCGACCAGCCAGGATGCATGGGCGAGCAGCAAGCAAAGCTTGCGACCAGCCCCCACCTCGTTGAAACACTTCTGAGGTGAGAAGATTTTACTTCAAACGAAAATTTTCTTTGAATCGAAGTATTATAAACATTAGAAAGGGGTCATAGAATGATTTATTCGCATGAAGTTGAAAGAATGACGTGTGTGGCAAAGGGTCCCAATCATGGACCGGCTCCAATTCCTGAGGAGGGTAAATGGGTACAATCAAAAGAAATAAAGGATATATCAGGCCTTACACATGGAGTTGGCTGGTGCGCACCACAGCAGGGCGCCTGCAAGCTTACACTCAATGTTAAGGACGGAATTATCCAGGAAGCATTGGTAGAGACATTAGGCTGCTCTGGAATGACTCATTCCGCAGCAATGGCATCAGAAATTTTACCAGGCAAAACAATACTTGAAGCCCTTAATACAGACCTTGTATGTGATGCTATCAATACAGCTATGAGGGAATTGTTCCTCCAGATAGCATACGGCAGAACACAGACTGCGTTCTCTGAAGGCGGACTGCCAATAGGCGCAGGCCTTGAAGACTTAGGAAAGGGTCTCAGAAGCCAGGTTGGAACCATGTTTGGCACTCTCGCAAAAGGACCGAGATACTTGGAACTGGCAGAAGGCTACGTAACTCATGTTGCACTTGATGAGAACAACGAGATCATCGGTTACGAATTTGTTCACCTTGGAAAAATGATGGACATGATCAAAAAAGGCACCGATGCAAACGAAGCCGTCAAGAAGGCTACAAGCAAATACGGCAGATTCGATGAGGCCGCTAAGGTAATCGATCCTAGAGAAGAATAAATAGAGGGAGGTTGAAAACATGTCATTGTTTGAAAGCTATGAAAGAAGAATAGATAAGATCAATGCATTCCTTAATAAGAACGGCATTGCATCCTTGGAAGAAGCTAAAAAGATATGCGATGATAAGGGTATAGATCCTTATGCATTAGTTAAGCAGATACAGCCCATATGCTTTGAAAATGCGTGCTGGGCTTATGTTGCAGGCGCTGCTCTGGCAATAAAGAGGGGCTGCAAAAAGGCTGCCGATGCTGCAGAGGTAATAGGCGAAGGCCTGCAGGCATTCTGTATTGCGGGTTCTGTTGCTGAAGACAGAAAGGTTGGCCTTGGACATGGTAATCTTGGCGCAATGCTTCTTCGTGAAGAGACAAAGTGCTTTGCTTTCCTTGCAGGCCACGAATCCTTTGCTGCTGCTGAAGGTGCTATTGGTATAGCAAGATCAGCCAACAAGGTAAGGAAGGAACCTCTCAGGGTTATACTCAATGGCCTTGGAAAGGATGCTGCTCAGATCATTTCCAGGATCAACGGATTTACATACGTTCAGACTAAATTTGATTATTTCACAGGTAATCTTGAAATAGTTAGAGAAATAAAGTATTCAAACGGCGAAAGAGCAAAGGTCAGATGCTTCGGCGCTGATGATGTAAGAGAAGGCGTTGCAATAATGCACCATGAAGGCGTTGACGTTTCCATTACAGGTAACTCAACTAACCCGACAAGGTTCCAGCACCCTGTAGCAGGCACATATAAAAAGGAATGTGTTGAGCAGGGTAAGAAGTATTTCTCAGTTGCATCAGGCGGCGGCACAGGCAGAACGCTTCATCCGGACAATATGGCAGCAGGACCTGCTTCATACGGTATGACAGATACTATGGGCAGAATGCATTCTGATGCTCAGTTCGCAGGCTCGTCCTCAGTTCCTGCACACGTTGAAATGATGGGCTTCCTTGGCATGGGCAACAATCCTATGGTTGGTGCAACCGTTGCTGTTGCAGTTGCTGTTGAAGAGGCTATGAATAAGTAGTGTATGAGTGTGGGTTATTCCTGCAATGATACTATATTTAGCTCAAGAAAACACCATTTGTAAGGGGCTTTTGCTTAGGCAAAGGCTATTAGCAAATAGGCTGAGGTATCAAACATTAGGGACTTCCGTGATTTTGGCGGAAGTCCTTTTTTGTGCAAACGAATATACCCTACTGTATATTGTCTATTTTTGAGATCGCTTTCACGTGATGTCGCTTATCTTTAAACACCAATGCAATAAGAAGCCCTGCCAGCACGAGGACCCCGCCGATTATTTGGTAAACCGTGAATGATTCATTCAGAACGATTACGGCAAATATCGCGGTAAGTACCGGTTGAAGCAAAGTAAGTATTGAGACGGTGGACGAATTAATATAACCGAGGGCATAATTGATTGAAAAGTATCCCCCAACCTGCGTGATCAGACCCAGGCATAACAAATAGGCCCAGGATGGCAGGTTGAAACCATATAACGCGCTTCCCGTAGCAATGCAACAGATAAATAATGTAATGGTACTCCCTAAGAAAGTGTAAAAAACAACTTGAATCGTGCTGTTTTTCTGTCGGACCTCTTTTACCGACAAGATATATAGTGCGAGAAATATGCTTGCGATAATGGAATACACAAAACCGGTATCAATTTTCATATGGATAATATTATTGATTCCGATGATTATAGCAACCCCAAGAATAGCAATAATATTGCCAGTCCAATGGAAGCGGTTCAACATCTCCCTAAACAGTATCATTGCCCCTATCCCGACCCATACCGAGGAAAGATTGACAATCAATGTAGGAAATGTTGTATTGGATACGATTACTGCAGTATTCCAGAATACCAGTTCAAATGCGAAAAAAATGCCAGCCAGTACTGAAAGGCAGATTCCTTTCAAATTCATATCCTTACTTTTTACCCGGATATAGAAAGGCAAAATGAACAGCATGGCAAAAAATACCCTGTAAAATGAAACTGATATGCCGTTAACCTGAGCCTTTTTTACGAAAAACGCCGATATGGATATGCATGCGATTCCAAAGAACAATAATATCCAAGGTAGCTTTTTTAGTTTTCCTTCATTCATAATTTTACCGCCTATTTTCCTTTTATTATAACTTGATACTGTAACAAATACAAAATTCTATAATTACGAAACCCAATAATATAGTGGCGTCGTCGGATTTGATAATAATAGAGTTAAGGGTATTTTAGCCCTTGGCTCTATTATTATCTTTTAAATTGACACTATAAACTATAATACGCCTCTTTGTCAAGACACAGAAATCAAGATTTTAAGTTAACCCCATTCTATGCTAGTATTTTACGAAGCTATAACCTGCTCCTTGACAACTGAATACAAATTTGTTTCAATGAATGAAATATATGGATAAAGAAATGAAATGAAAAATGTTAATATCCGCGACTTTTATTGAGGTCTAATTATAAATACAATTTTTTAGAATTTACCTTGTCGCCATGGAATGACCATGTCTTGGCGGCATCATTATTGTTCGCCCGACATGGGCAGTAACTCGGCGGTGAAAGTCCGCTATGGGCTTGGTAGTGGGAACCATTAGCTGAACAGCAAGGGTGTCCCTGGTGACGGGGAATCTGAAGGAAGCTGAAGGCAAAGTCC
>JAEYRB010000052.1 GCA_023409735.1 Bacillota bacterium
TGCCCAAAGGGCTACAGCAAAAAGGCGAGTGGGGCTCAATGCCCCCGAGACTTTTATTAATTGCGTTGCCCAAAGGGCTACAGCAAAAAGGCGAGTGGGGCTCAATGCCCCCGAGACTTTTATTGCACGAGCAAATGTATATCGCAAAAGATATTGTGACTGTAGAGGAAATAGTCAGATTATTAGTGGATGAATGTGATAAATCAGTTCCAGGAACGGACAAAACTAACAAAAACTAATTTAGTATAGTGGTTGACCACTTAAGAATGGAGAAAAAAAATTGAGATTTGAAGAACTGAATATAATAAGGCCCATAATGAGGGCTGTAGAAGCTGAAGGATATGAAACACCAACCCCGATACAGAAGCGGGCAATACCGGCTATATTGGAAGGAAGAGACCTGCTTGGTTGTGCGCAAACCGGTACGGGAAAGACGGCTGCATTTACGATCCCACTACTGCAGATACTAAGCGGGGAGAAGATAGATAGGAAGGAACTGCGTACGATCAAAGCCCTGATATTGGTTCCTACGAGGGAGCTAGCGGTTCAAATTGGAGAAAGCATTTTTACTTATGGAAGATATACACGGATAAGACATACTGCTGTTTTCGGCGGAGTTTCACAGGCACCCCAGGTAAAAGCCTTAAGAGAGGGAGTTGATATCCTAGTCGCTACTCCCGGCAGATTGCTTGACCTTGTGGGACAGGGATATGTCAAACTGGATAATATACAGCATTTTGTATTAGATGAAGCAGACCGTATGCTCGATATGGGATTTTCTCACGATATGAAAAAAATAATGTCACTGCTGCCGGCAACAAAGAAAACGATGTTGTTCTCTGCCACTATGCCTCATGAGATTAAATTATTGGCAGATAATATTTTATCAAACCCGGTTGTGATAGAAGTAACACCGGTTTCATCCATTGTAGACACTATCGCCCAGTCTGTTTATTTTGTTCAAAAAAGTGATAAGAAAGCTTTGCTCGTAAAACTACTGAAAAATAAATCAATTGATTCAGTTCTGATATTTACACGGACCAAGCATGGCGCCGATAATGTTGTGAGGAATCTTTCTAACGCAAGAATAACGGCGCAAGCTTTTCATGGTGATAAATCACAGGCCGCAAGACAGACTGCCTTGAATAATTTCAAATCAAAGCGTACAAAGGTTCTTGTAGCCACCGATATTGCAGCTAGAGGTATAGATGTAAAGGAACTGACCCATGTTATTAATTTCGACCTGCCAGATATACCGGAGACATATGTACACCGTATCGGGAGAACTGGAAGGGCTGGAATGGGTGGAATCGCATTATCCTTTTGCGATAACGAGGATAAGGTGCATCTGAGGGATATTCAGCGGCTCATATCCAGAGAAATCCCTGTTGTTGAGGATGTGCTGTGTTAGCCTTCGGATATTTGCGTATCCGAAAATAGGTGATAAGAATTATATATTACAATTGAATTATTTGAACAGGAGGGTATCAATATACAAACAAATAAACTGTTAATGAATGATGATATCAAGGATAAGGAAATTCGCCTTATTGATAATGATGGTTCCATGTTGGGCATTTTTTCAATTCAGGAAGCAAAAGAATTGGCAAATTCAAAGGATCTGGATCTTGTTAAAATTGTGCCAAATGCCGTACCGCCTGTGTGTAAAATCACAGATTACAGAAAGAGCCTTTTTGAGCAAGCAAAAAGAGAGAAGCAAGCTAAAAAGAATCAAAAAGTTGTTTCACTAAAGGAAGTAAGGTTATCTGCAAAAATCGAAGAACATGATTTTAATTTCAAGGTAAAAAGTGCCTGCAAATTTTTGCAGGATGGGGACAAGGTCAAGGCGAGTATTAGATTTAAAGGCAGAGAAATAAGAAATACCGCACAGGGTCAGGAGGTACTGTCAAAGTTTGCCGAGGCTGTAAAAGATGTGGGAACGGTCGAAAAGCAATCCAAGCTTGAGGGAAGATTTATGATAATGATAGTGTGTCCCAAAAAAACTTTGAAATCTTTGGTAAAATAATATTTATTGCTTTTTCTCGATAAGTGTGATATAGTTATTATGCTATTATATATTAAACATGGATTAATTTTTCAGATACAACTCTCTTTATTTTTTGGAGTAGGAAGTTAAGAATGATTATGTCCAAATAAATAAAGGAGGTATATGATATGGCAGATAAAGTATTGACTTGTAAGGATTGTAACAGCGAATTCGTTTTTAATGAAAGCGAACAGGCTTTCTACAAAGAGAAGGGATTCGAGAACGAACCTCAGAGATGTCCTGATTGCAGGAGAGCAAGAAAGCAGCAAAGGAATAACAATAACAGAGACAACTTCGGTGGAAACAGAAGTTTCGGAAATAGGTGGTAATAAGGGAGAGCTAAGCTCTCCTTTTTATTTTAGTTTCAGGTATTGCACTTACTGGCGTGTCTTAGAATGAAACAAAATCATGAAGTACTCTCGTTTTGTGCCATTTTGAGGTTACTAATGAGAAATTAGCATTTCTTACTCTTGTCTTTGCGTCATTTTCTTGCACATATTTTTAAAGCTGCTAGCGAGCATATTCTTAATGATATTCAAAAAACAGTAGATGAGAGATGGGATAGATTGTTAAGACTAGCTGGAGAATAAATATAGCATCTATGTTCGTTTAAATTGTTTGATTTAATAAAGCGAGTCTATTGTTGGTAATAGACTCGCCTTATTTCGTATGGTAAAATATTTTATGGATTCATCTTATTTACAAGTTTGCATGTAATAGATTATAAAAGAGCAGATATGCTTATTTCGAACAAAGTCGAGTTTAGTAATATACTAAAAGAAAAACCATCTTATTAACCGGAGCCTGGGGCGGTATTGGTTTTGAAGCCGCAAAAGCTTTTGCCTATATGGAGGCGCAGATAGTAATCGCAGAAATTGACCATAATAAAGGCTCTTTTGCAGAAAGCTATATTAACAGAAATTTTACCGGATCAGCCCCAAAATATAAAGAATATTGTATGATGGAAAGTATGGTACTTTATTCACAATAGAAGGAAGAATGCAGATGAATTCTTATGTTAAGCTTATGAATGAGGTCATTGAATATATTGAAAACAACATTAATCACTCTTTGTCGGTACAGGAAATAGCAAAGAAGTTCTATTTATCAGAGTTTCACTTCAGCAGAATATTTAAAATCATGATTGGCTGCAGCATAAAGCAATATGTACAGGGAAGAAAACTGACAATGATAGCGGAAGAGCTGAAAGCATCAGAGTGCACTGTTACAATGGCGGCTATGAATTTTGGCTACGAAAGTCCGGAAGTGCTTAGCAGGGCATTTAAAAAACAATTTGGTATTGCTCCTATTGCTTATCGAAAAGGTTTTATGCCAATTAATATGGTAGAAAAGGCTAATGTTGTGGTAAGGGATTTTACGAACACGAAAGGCTCCTTTGCAATAAAAAATTCATTCTTGTACATGAAAAGCACAGATATTTATGGTGTGTTTATAGAAGTAAATGAAAGTAAACCTGACTTTGAGCATAAACTTAATTCAACAGGAAGCAGATTTGCTGTAAAATATTCAGAATATTTAGCTGAAGGGAAATTATACAGTGTGGTAAACTGCCATGAGGATGAAAGCGGAAAATATACAGTTTTCTTTGGGGGGGATATTTCGCAAAAGTACAACAAGAAAGGATTAATGCCACGTAACCTTCCGGAAGGCTGGTACTCCTGTTTCAATTATTACGGTGATATGTTAAGGATAAGAAATACTTTTGTTGAAGATTTGTACCGATGGATTATGCTGAAAGAAATTGAACTTAGCTCCAATGGAATCGGTATGGTGAACATTTTTAATCTCAATGATAGGAATGATGTAAGCATTCTGGTTCCGATCAAGGCACCACCGGGTAAAAACAGCAGAAAACATCA
This sequence comes from Bacillota bacterium, assembly GCA_023409735.1. Lineage (GTDB taxonomy): Bacteria > Bacillota > Clostridia > Acetivibrionales > DTU013 > JAEYRB01. Next base: position 3,928 of record JAEYRB010000052.1, read on the forward strand.
TGATAGAGAAGAAATAAAAAGCTATTATATTGATAACATTTAAAAATAGGTGCTATCGATATTATGGCTTTTTATTGTATTGCATCGGAATAATTTAGGGGGATGTTATGTATAACTTAAAAGGAAAAATAGCAGTGGTAACAGGTGCCAGCAGAGGAATTGGAAAAGGGGTGGCCCTTGGGTTAGCGGAATATGGAGCAACTGTATATGTAACAGGCAGAACAGTGAGCAATGAAGGATTACCTGGCTTTTTAGAGAATACCACAATACAGGAAACGGTAAGGGAAGTAAATCAGCTTGGAGGTATAGGAATTGCGCATCGCTGTGACTTCTCTAGTGATGAGGAGATTAAGAACTTGTTTGAACGGGTTGAGAGGGAGCAGGGAAGAATCGATATTCTAGTAAATAATGCTTGGGCAGCTGCGAGCCATATCATGCGTGAGTATTTTTTTCAGACACCATTTTGGGAACAGCCAATGTCATTGTATGATGATCTTCATGCGGTGGGATTACGATCCAGTTATCTTTCAAGCCGTTATGCAGCTCAGATAATGGTGAAGCAGCATAGCGGGCTGATTGCAAACATATCTTATGTTAGTGCTAAAAAATATTGGTTAAATGTTTCTAATGGTTTATTTAAGGCGGCATTAGATAAATTTACATCCGATGCTGCTTATGAACTAAAAAAATACGGGGTAAAGATGTTCTCCATCTATCCCGCAGATGTACGAACAGAGGGAATGCTGGAATTGTCAAAATATGACCAGTCTATAAGCCTGGAAAAAATGGAAACGCCGCAGTTTGTTGGACGCTGCATTGCGGCATTGGAGCAGGATGAAAGTAATATGGATCAGAGCGGTGAGATTTTACGCACTGGAGATATAGGATTGAGGTATGGAATTACTGACATTAATGGCTATCAGCCGATTGCAGTACAATATCAATCAGACAAATAGCAAGATTAAAAATAGTGGCCTAAGAGGCAAATGAGGCGGGGCAGGCAATAGTTTCAATAATAGAACAAAGGGGCTGTGATATAATTCACAGTCTTTTTATATGTGCGCGCCGAAGTGTTATGGCAAATCAGGGAAGATGTGTTAGAATAGTAGGATAAGGCAGGTGTGATATTTGTGACAGCCTTAAATAATTAAGCTGAACAGCATATAGCGGCTTGATTTTGGCAACATCTATAATATATTGCTCGGCTGAGCTCAAAGCACGAGACACAGCAACTAACATTGAGAAAGAGAAACTATAATGATAAATAACGAATTTGTTGACTTTAAATTGGAAGAAGAACTGCTGAAATCAATTGAACTGTTAAATTATAAGCATCCTACAGAGGTTCAAAAGCAGGTGATACCGGCAGTATTAGGAAGAAAGGATATCATTGTTAAGTCGCAGACAGGAAGCGGTAAGACCGCTGCATTTGCCATCCCTATTTGCCAAATGATACAGTGGGATGATAACAAGCCTCAGGCATTAGTGATATCGCCTACAAGAGAGCTTGCCCTCCAGGTCAGGGAGGAGATCTTTAATATCGGCAGGTTTAAAAGGCTGAAGGCTGCCGCCATTTTTGGAAAATCTCCCTTTTGCGATCAGGAGAAGGAGCTGAAGCAGAAGACCCATGTTGTTGTAGGCACACCGGGGCGTATAATTGATCACCTGGAAAGAGGGACATTGGATACTACCAATATCAAGTTTCTAATAATAGATGAAGCGGATAAGCTTCTCCAGATGGGATTTATCGAGCAGCTGGAAGCTATTATAGAAAGCCTGCCTAAGGAACGTGTGACGATGTTAATGTCAGCTACAATGCCGGCAGACATTAAGAAGCTATGCTCCAAATATATGAAGAATCCAATTCAGATCGAGGTAGAAGAGACTGATTCAGCCCTGGAAAGAATACGGCAGGAGCAATATCAGGCAGAACAGGCAGAAAAGTTTGAGCTGCTGAAGGACATACTGATAGTTGAAAACCCTGACAGCTGCATGATATTTTGCAACACTAAGCAGATGGTGGACGAGGTTTATGGGGAGCTTGAGAATCTGAGGGCTCCCTGCAGAGAAATTCATGGAGGAATGGAACAGCGGGATCGGTTAAGGGCCATGGAGGATTTTCGAAAGGGGCTATTCAGGTATCTTGTAGCAACTGATGTGGCAGCAAGGGGCATAGATATAGATGATATCACACTTGTAATAAACTATGATGTACCCCAGGACATTGAAAACTATATTCACCGTATAGGAAGAACCGGACGTGCGGGTAATACGGGCAGAGCTATTACTTTTGTATCAGAGAATGAAAAAAAGTATCTGCAGGAGATACGGCGATTTATCGGTATAGAGATTCCCATCCGGCAGAGACCGGATAAAGAACTGGTGAATAGTTCGAAGCCGGAGTTTATCGATAAAATGATGAGCAGGCAGAAAATAAAAGAAGCAAAAGGAGCACAGCTCAACAAAGACATTATGAAGCTGCACATCAACGCCGGTAAAAAAACTAAGATGCGGCCGGTGGATATTGTTGGTACACTATGTAATATTGAAGGCATGACAGCGGAGGATATCGGAATTATTAATGTGAAGGATATCTCAACGTTTGTAGAAATTTTGAACAACAAGGGCGAGATGGTATTGCGCAAGCTGCAGAAAACGCCCATTAAGGGAAGGCTTCGCACAGTCAGCAAGGTGGATAATGAAATGCTGTCAAAAAGGTATACAGTGAGAGGAAGGAACAAATGATTGAATTAGGTAAGATTCAGAAGCTTCGTATAGTTCGAAGGAGCCCGAAAGGAATGTATTTAAACTCAATTACAGACAAAAGCGGCGAGGATGTTTTACTTCCCAACAGTCAGGTGCCGCCGGGTGCTGAAATTGGGGATGAAATTGAAGTATTTGTTTATAAAGACTCTAAAGATAGAATAATTTCAACAATGAAAAGGCCAAGGCTGACAATTGGAGAAATCTCTGCTTTGAAGGTAGTTGAAAATACTAGCATAGGAGCCTTTCTGAACTGGGGCTTGGAAAAGGATCTTTTCATGCCCTTTAAGGAGCAGTTGGGCAGGGTTGCAAAGGGTGACAAGTGTATCGTTGCTCTATATATTGATAAAAGTGATAGACTATGTGCTACGATGAATATATATAATCACTTGAGCAGCGAATCGCCCTATAAGGTTAATGACAGAGTCAAGGGGACCATTTATAACATAAATAAAGAGTTAGGTGCTTTTGTTGCGGTAGACAATAAATATCAGGGCCTGATCCCTAATAAGGAGTTGTTTGGCAGTTATAAGGAAGGAGATTGGATAGAGGTCCGGGTCAAGAAGGTCAGGCAGGACGGAAAGCTTGAGTTAAGTGTAAGAAGTGAAGCTTATAACGAGATAGAAGGCGATGCGCAAAGAATATTGGAGAGACTTAAATTGAATGGCGGTATGCTGAAACTCAATGACAGCAGCTCTCCGGAGCGTATCAAGGCAGAATTCAATATAAGCAAGGCTGCCTTTAAAAGGGCTGTCGGCAGGCTCTTGAAAGAGGGGGCAATCGAAATCACAGGCGAAGGGATAAAACTAAGATGGTAGATGTGGAAAACATACCGGAGTATTTGGTTAATGAGCAGTTTGATGATCGCTATTTTGATGTGATTAGTGCAATAGATGAAGCACAGCAGATTTATTTCATAAATAATAACTTGATCGAGCGAATTACTGTGGCAAAAGAAGCGGGAAGCCAATTTGTTATCGGTGAAACAGGCTTTGGAGCGGGGCGCATCGTGGTATCGCTGATGGAATTCTTAAGGCTGAACGGTTTGAGGGACGTGTCTATTGAGTATAATACCGTTGAAATTTACCCTATGAGCTCAGACAGGATGGGACAGATTCTTAGCGGCTTCAGAGAAAGAGTAGGGGCGGAGATTGACGCGCTTGAAGAAGCATACAGAGGTATTGATATCAATATCCCCGGATGGCATTCAATGAAGCTGCAGCAATCCTTCGGAACCATTGAACTGAGACTTTGGATAGGAGAAGCGCTTGAAATGGTGAGTGCTCTGGATAAGCAGTGTGATGTATGGTTCCTGGATGGACACGGCCCCAAAAAGAATCCTTCTATATGGAGACCGGAGCTGCTGCAGGCAGTTGGCGGGAAAACAAAAGCAGGAGGCTCATGTTCCACATTTACTGTATCCGGTGCTGTAAGAACAGCCCTGACGGAAGCAGGGTTTACGCTGGAGCGCCTCCCCGGCTGCGGAGGAAAGAAACAGGTTCTCCACGGAGTAAAGCAGGGCTAAAACGTATAAAATGATGATTTGGAAAGAAATCTTAAATGGCACGGTTGTAAAGGTGCATTTTTTTGTGCAGCAACAATCGTGCCATTGCAAGTTTTAATAGGAGAAATATATTTATATGTCAAATCCGATCCTTTCCTAGACGGAACTGCTCTATCATCTCTGAGGTCAGGCTGATGTCATTTTCCCGCACAGGCAGATCCTTGCGCTCCATCCAGAAGCCTTCACTCAGTTCACCTCGGTCGAGGGTAATGGTAGGATTGTCATCCAGGTCACAGTAGAAACCTACCAGCAGCGTATCGGTGAAGCTCCACGGCTGGCTGCGGTAGTATCGCAGGTTTTTGACGCGAAGACCAACCTCCTCCATGACCTCCCGCTTTGCACTATCCTCCAGTGTTTCGCCAATTTCTACAAAGCCTGCGACGAGCGAGTAGCCCTTGTATGGTCTACCGGCATAGCGGGTCAGCAGCAGCCTTTCGCCGTCACGTACTGCTACGATTACTGCCGGGCAGATCTTTGGGTATTCCGTAAGATTGCAATTAGGGCAAACCATGGCACGCTCGGTCTTGCTCGGTTCCATTGGTGTGCCGCAGCATCCGCAAAAGCTGCGGTTGCGGTACCAACGTTCCAACTGGGAACCGGTTATGGCGGCAAAAGCTGTCTCCCTCGGGTGTACAGATCGAAGCTGGAACGAGGTGCACAGCACCAGTCCACTACCCTCATGGAGCACTGTGCTGCGTACCAGAAAATAGTTGCTTTCGTCCACGCTGAAAAGATGGCGGGCATCCTTCATAGCTTCCGAAGGCAGCTCAAAGAAGTGGGGCACCGCCCACATGTCACCTTCTCGGCGTAGCAGAATGCTGCCATTCTCATAATATAGTGCGTAATCTTCCGAAGTGGCCTCTAAAAGTTGATAGGCACGGTCATACACATGTGGTTCTATCTCTTGTATCATAATATCCTTCCTCACTTTTTTGCTTGTTCAATTATACGTTTTCCGTCCCGTTTGTGCAACTGAAAGGTTGATGTGGATGGAAGGTGAGTTGAATTCTAAGCGGTAAGTGAGAAGAAACAATGGTCTAATGTAAAATGCTTAAAACCTTGACCTTTGTTTTTGCAGTTCTTTCGTTCGAGAGCACATACGCTTTCTTAATATTATAATCCTCATTTCTCACAAAGATGTTTAATGCGCTGTGGACTGTATAGTCCTTTCCGGACTTAACTTCAATGGGAATCAGCTTGGTGTCATTCAGGTGGACGAATCAATATGGAAGCATTTGACGGATGATGAAAATGGAGAAATCGATACATCTGCAGGGGCAAACTGGAAGCTTATTATGCAAGATTGTAGGAATAAAGACCTGATTTACAAGTTATCGCAAATTCCATTCCAGATAGTTATATACTACTTCGACAGATAGTGAACGCCCATCACTTTTAAGGAACTTTACAATTGCATTTGCAGAAAAGGTTTTTCCGACATTCTCGATTACATATCTCATTGTTCTGTTAAATAAATCACTTGTTTAAGTGATTTATTTTTTTAATATTGAAGCTTTGATGGGGCATACTTTATTTATGGAAGACCGGAAAAATGATAAGGGTGGCGACAATAAAAACAGAGCTCAATAATAAACAATAAAATGGAGGAGTAACCAATGGAAAAAGGAATTGAGGAAGAACAGAAGAAGAGCGGGAATTGTTACGCCGGGACAAAGACTGAAAAAAATCTGGCCGAGGCCATAGGCGGTGAGAGTCGGGCCCGCAGTAAGTACACATACTTTGCAAACATTGCTGCTCGCGAGGGCTATGAACAGATTTCTGAGCTGTTCCTGCAAACTGCTCGCAATGAGCAGGAGCACGCACGTCTCTGGATGGAGGAGCTGGGTCTTCTTCACTCAACTGCCGAAAACCTGTTGGATGCCGCTGAGGGAGAGAACTATGAGTGGACAGATATGTATGACCGTATGGCAAGGGAAGCTGATGAGGAGGGCTTCATTAAATTAGCTGCCCGTTTTCGTCTTGTGGCGGCTATTGAGAAGACTCACGAGGAGCGATATAGAGCTCTTCTTAAAAATGTTGAGATGCAGCAGGTCTTTGAAAAGGGCGAGGCAACTATGTGGGAATGCCGCATTTGCGGACATTTGGTCATGGGTAAAAAGGCTCCTAAGGTCTGTCCTGTATGTGGGTATTCGCAGAGCTACTTTGAAGTCAGAAAAGTTAACTACTGATCATATTGCAAAGTAAAGAGAAGAGCTTGTGATACATTGACAGGCTCTTTTTTATTGAGCTGCCTGAAGAGCTGCAGCAAATAGTTTTTTACATACATGTAGACATAACCATTTATGCATTGACTATACAAAAGTATAACAAAAAGCTTGAAGAAGAGGTCGCAAGAAAACGCAGCACGTACTTAAGATGCATGACAATCTGATAATGAGCATGGCTGACATGGTTGAAGGACGAGATCCCAATACAGGCTGTCATATTAAACGAACAAGCTCGGTTGTGAACATGTTCCCCCGTAAGCTGGCAGATGAATCCTATGCCACAACGTTTTAGTGTGGTGCACGGAGCTGCTTCTAAATGTGTTGGTGGAGTTCGAAGGTACTTTAGATTGTAACTCCCTCGAACTGGCTATTGTAAAGCTTAGCGTAGAAGCCATTCATGGCAAGGAGAGCTTCGTGAGTTCCTTTTTCTATGATATGGCCGTCCTTCATAACGAGTATCACATTCGCTTCGCGTATTGTAGAAAGCCGGTGTGCAACAATGAAGCTTGTACGCCCCTTCATCATATGAGCAAACGCATTCTGGATCAGGATCTCAGTACGGGTATCTATGCTGGAGGTTGCTTCATCTAGTATAAGCATCGGCGGAAGGGATAACATAACGCGCGCGATGCAGAGCAGCTGTTTCTGCCCTTGGCTGATATTGTTTCCATCTTCATCAATTACAGTATCATAGCCATGTGGAAGACGCATAATAAAACTGTGAGCATGAGCTGCTTTTGCGGCTGAGATAACCTCTTCACGGGTCGCATCAGGCATTCCGTATGCAATGTTCTCAAGGACTGTGCCTGCCTTAAGCCATGTATCCTGAAGCACCATGCCGTAGCTTTGACGAAGACTGTTTCTTGTGATATTCCTGATGTCTGTACCAGACACTGATATGCTGCCGAAATCCACATCATAAAAGCGCATAAGAAGATTTATTATCGTAGTTTTACCGCAGCCTGTCGGACCGACGATTGCGACACGCTGTCCCGAGCGGACAGAGAGGTTAAAATCATGTATCAGCTCGCGGTCAGGGACATACCTGAAGGAAACGTTGTTTATCTCAACATTGCCATTTACACTAATAGCGTTGACCGAAGGTCTACAGCAAAAAGACGAGTGGGGCTCGATGCCCCCGAGGCTTTTATACTCCTGTGTCAGAACTCTTGCATCAGGAGCGTCGGGCGTTTGATCCTTTGCGTCCAGAAACTCATATATACGTGCGGCACAGGCGATAGCATTCTGCATTTCAGCCACGACACCTGAAATCTCGTTAAACGGCTTTGTGTACTGGTTTGCGTATGTTAAAAAGATACTCAGCTCACCAATAGATATGCCGCCTCTTATAGCAGCAAGGGAACCGGCAAGAGCAACCCCCGCATATACCACGTTGTTTACAAAACGTGTTGAAGGGTTTGTTATGCTGGAATAGAAGATTGCTTTCAAGCTCACTTCACTGAGCCGGTCGTTGGTCTTATCAAAATCCTTCAGGTTTTCATACTCATGTCCAAACGCTTGAACTACTCTGACTCCCTCTAAACGTTCGTTAATAAGAGCTGTCTGAGCGCCCCGAGCAGCGGTTTGTTCGCTGAAATAATGGAAGCTCTTTTTTGCAATGAATGCCGCTACGACTAAGCTGAGCGGTGTGACGCAGATTACCACCAGTGCGATGGGAAGGTTGACTGCTATCATGAATACAAGTGTACCAAGGATCGCCAAAATACCGGGAAAGAACTGTGTAAAGCTCATCAGTAATCCGTCAGAAAAAAGATCAACATCTGCCACCACCCGACTCAAAAGGTCGCCGGTAGGATGCGAGTCCAGATAGCTCAGCGGAAGCACCTGAACCTTGCGAATTGCTGCGTCGCGAAGATCACGGCTGATGTGATAGGTAATGTGGTTGTTGCATATGCCCGAAAGCCACTGTCCTAGGGCTGCGGCCAATGCAGCGATGGCAATCTTCACTATTACACTGCTGACAGCTGCGAAGTCTACCCTCCCTATGCCGATCATATAATCGATCGCATTTCCGGCCAGAATCGGGATATACAGCTGTCCAATGACGGAGAGTGCTGCGGTTAATATACTGAATATAACAAAGATGGTATATGGCGAAATCTGCCGGAGTACACGGGTGAAGGTATCACGCTGCTGCTGTTTATTTATTTTATTTGATGGTTTTTCCATTAAGCTTCACCCGCTTTCTGAAACTGGCTATCGTAGATATCTTTGTATACCTGGCAGTTTTGCAATAGTTCTTCGTGTCTGCCCCTGCCCACAAGTCTTCCCTCATCCAGTACGAGTATTTGGTCGGCATGACTAATGCTGTTGGCACGCTGGCTGACAATAAACACTGTCATGTCGCCCGGCAGCGAGGCCAAAGCCTTGCGCAATGCCGCATCCGTAGCATAATCCAGTGCACTTGCCGAGTCATCAAATATTAGTATTTGCGGATCGGTGACCAGTGAACGTGCAATGGATAGACGCTGTTTTTGTCCGCCGGAAAAGTTTCTTCCGCTTTGCTCCACCTGCTCATCAAGACCCTTTGGTTTCCCCTTGACGATCTCAGCTGCTTGAGCTGCATAGAGCGCTTGCCACAGCTCATCGTCGGAAGCATCCTTTTTGCCCCAGGTGAGATTGCTGCGAATAGTCCCGGAAAAGAGCTGAGCCTTTTGCATAACAGTGCTGACACTGCTGCGAAGACTGTCCTTGTCATATTCGCGAATATCATGTCCGAATATCTCTATAGTTCCTTCAGTGGCATCATAATACCGCGGCAGGAGACTTACCAGGCTTGTTTTACCGCTGCCTGTGCCGCCGATGATGCCTATTGTCTGGCCCTTCTTGGCGGTAAAGGATATATCGGAGAGGCTGGCTTCACCGGCACCGCTGTAGGCCAGGCTGACATGGTCGAACCGGACTGCGTCATGGTCGGACTCCTTCTGAACTTTTTTGCTGCCGAAATGCATCTGCGGGCTCATAGCAAGGACTGCATCGATACGCTCCGCGCAGGCGGCGGCTTTCGTCATTTGGATGATCAGGTTGGCAAGCTTCACAAGCTCCAGCAGAATCTGGTTCATATAATTCACAAGTGCAATGACATTGCCCATTGCCAGCGTACCGATATTAACTTCTATGCTGCTGACCTTCAGAATCGCTACGATAGCTACATTTATTATTACGAATGTCAACGGATTCATCAGCGCGGAGATACGTCCGACACCAAGCTGACTTTTCATAAGCAGCGAATTAGCATCAGCAAAACGCTCTGTTTCATCTGCTTCGCGGCTAAATGCACGGACAACACGCACACCGGTCAGATTTTCACGCGTGATGCCGGTGATCTTATCAAGGCGGCTCTGGACGTTTTTGAAGTATGGAATTGTCTTTAGCATAATGCCAAATACGACAATGGAAAGCGCTGGAATAGTTATGACAAATATCAATCCAGCCTTCCTGCTTATAATGAACGCCATAACCATGGCGCCAACTACAACAAACGGCGAGCGGAGAAATAGTCGCAGAAATAAATTGAGACCATTTTGAAGCTGGTTAACATCGCTCGTCATACGGGTTATGAGCGTGCCTGTGCCAAGTGAATCCGTATCACTGAAGCCCAGCGTCTGGATGCGGTCGAACAACGCGTGACGCACCTTGGCACATGCCCCAACGGCAGCCTTGGCAGAAAAATACTGAGCCGTAATGCTGCAGGCCAGCCCTATAACACCAAGCAGAATCATCAATCCACAGCGGCTGATAACATACCTGCTGTCACCTGAGGATATACCTTTGTTGATAATATCTGCCATGATGAACGGAACCATCAGGTCAAACAGGGCCTCTAGCATTTTGAACAGCGGTGCAAGGATGCTCTCTTTCTTATGATGTTTAAGAAACCTTAACATTCGCTTCATTTTTTTGCTCCTGTATTCTTCGCTTTTGCGATTCTCAGTTGGTATTTCTTTAGTATTCTACCACATTAAGATATATAGTCAATTTTTAATAATTTCCGGGCTATCATCAATATTCCACCGAAATATTATGCCGATACATAAGCTGTAGAAGGCAAACATAGCTTAATATGGATAAACAAATTTGCATATTAAGGTAATCTCTGAAAGCTAATTAGTCATGGCAAATGCTGAAAGCTGATTAAAACAGTAAAAGTTGAGAACTGGTAACCACGGTAAAAATAAGAATAAGGTAGTAGAGATATGTAAAAAATGTAGTTCGGCATTGTATGAACATTCAAGTTCTTCAGTGCCGATCTTTTTATGGCTTATTCTTATCTAAGGATAGTGTGATATAATTGTAGTCACAAGGTCGTGTAACAGTCAGAGCCTATGCTAGTGCGATTTTTAAGATAGATAAATTAATTGGTGGTGGGAAAATGGTAGTCAAGTACAATAAGCTTGTTCGTGATCGAATTCCTGAAATAATCGAAGCCTCGGGTAAAGCGTGTGTTACAGAGATTTTATCGGATGAAGACTATCTCAGTATGGTGGATGCCAAGCTTGATGAAGAATTGGCGGAGTATCACAAGGATCAGAACCTTGAGGAGTTGGCTGATCTTTTGGAAGTTATCTATACGGCAGCTCGTGTTCGCGGCTGCTCACCTGAAGAGCTTGAACAGGTGCGTGCTAAAAAGGCTGAGGAGCGCGGCGGCTTTTCAAAGAGAATTTATCTAAAAGAAGTAGTGGAGGGTTAGCGATAAGCTGATTTTGAAAACAATAAGGTAATATCAATATTATGAAAGCGAGGGATTTATTCTATGACAATGGATATTAAAAACGGCCCATTTAAGCCCACCTTTGAATCTTTAAGGACGTATGAATGTCCTGAATGGTACAAGGATGCAAAGCTTGGAATTTGGTCACACTGGGGTGCGCAATCCGTTCCCATGTATGGTGATTGGTATGCACGTGCCATGTATTATCAGGGCACAGAACAATACTTATATCATATACGCCACTATGGACATCCCTCACAGTTTGGATATAAGGATCTTGTAAAGCTATGGAAGGCAGAAAACTTTGATCCTGATAGCCTGATGAGCCTCTATGTGGATGCAGGGGCAAAGTACTTTGTTGCCCAGGCTATGCACCATGATAACTTTTTCAATTACAATTCGGGCATTCATCGTTGGAATTCAGTGAATATGGGTCCTAAGAAGGATATTGTGGCACTTTGGAAAAACGCTGCTGCTAAGTACGGGTTACCATTTGGAGTAACTGAGCATTTAGGAGCTACCTTCAGTTGGTATCGTACTAACAAGGGCTCTGACAAAGAGGGTATGTATGCAGGTATCCCTTATGACGGGAACAACTCGGAATTTGAAGAGCTATATTTAAATAATTATGAGCATTTTGACCCTCAGAAGCTGTTCTGGGATGAGGAAGGTGATATAAAGAATTGGTACACACAAAACAAAACCTGGCACCAGAGGTGGTTTGATGTTATTAAGGAGGTCATCGATCTATACCAGCCTGATTTACTGTATTCGGATGGAGGATTACCTTTCGGAGAGGATATGTATGAAGCAGGTCTGAACATAGTTGCACACCTTTACAATACTAGTGCAGCAAATCATGGCGGAAAAAACCTTGCTGTTTATAATCAGAAGAATAGGCACAAGGAGATCTATTCTGTAGGAGTTCTTGATATCGAACGAAGCCAGGAGCCTGATATAAAACCTGAGACATGGCAGACTGATACCTGTGTGGGCAACTGGTTTTATGATGTTCGTGCAGTTTATAAAAAGCCCGGTCATGTAATTGAAATGCTAGTGGACATCATTGCAAAGAATGGAAACCTTCTGCTAAATATTCCCCAGAAGCCCGACGGGACAGTTGATGATGAGTGTACCTATATACTCAGAGAAATGGCAAAATGGAACAGGGTATGCGGGGAAGGAGTTTATGGAACCAAGCCCTTCCGTGTATCGGGAGAAGGCTGTGCCAAAGTACATATAGAAGGCTTTAAGGAGAATGAGGTAGAGTGGAGAAGTTCGGATTTCAGGTTCACCACTAAGGATAAAATAATTTACGCATTCCAGATGAGGTGGCCTGAGAATAACAGATCAGTGATCAAATCATTGACACCTGCAGATAAGGTTAAAGCAGTTAGATTGCTCGGAGTAGGAAATGTCCCATTTGAACAGCCCTATGGGACACTTGTGGTTAACCTGCCGGATCAGAGACCTACCAATTATGTCAACTGCCTTGCAATAGAATTGGAATAAACCTGGATAAATAAAAGTCTCACGGACATTGAGCCTTCCTCGACTTTTTGTATTAGGCCTTCGATAAACGCTATTAATATGCGCTCTGCCATACCAGTTTAAACTGATATGGCAGAGCATTTATATGTATTCTGTTTTAACATTTAGCACTTCTTTTTGACTGTCATGCAGACAAAGCACTAATAAATCAGGTCCTTTGCATTATAATTAATATCTGCAAGATGTGCCTGCTTACACAGATCCCACACACTCAGATTGTATATTTTCCCGTCTTTGAGAAAGTGTGTTCCGCACTGACGAAAATCAAAGTTCACATTTTTGCTTATGCACTGCTCGCGGATGTCGAGCACCCATTGGAAATCCAGTATTCGTGCTTCCTTGTCTGATTCGCCGCCGACTGTTACAAGCTCGATGCCATCAAGGTAAGGCGCCATATCGATTGGACCAATCAAGGGCTGTGCAGTGATACACTTGTGTTTGATTGGAAGCTCTTTGAAAACTGCCAGCTTGCGGTCTGCGTTTTCTTGATTTTCAACTGTACAGCAAACTATCACATTTTCATAGCCGTCACCCCAGTCATCCGGCATGCATTCGGCAAAACGTTCGATTCGCTTCGTCAGGAATAGAAAGGTAAGATCTTGACGCTCTCGTATCATCCTCCAACATTCGCTGCGCCATTGGTCAGCCTCTTCAATCAGAAAATCAGATGAAAAGCAAAGATATACAAGTCCCGGCTTAACCTTGTATTCGCCATTCTTTTTTTGGGCAACCGGCTTATCAAAATCCTTTGTCTTTTCTATAATACTCGTATCGACTCCGCGTTTTGCGTCGCCCTTATGTATATAACAGTACTTACAACCCTCGCTGCAGCGCTTGCAGCCTCGCCAGGGGCTCCACATAGATGCCAAACAGTATCACCTGCCGTATAATAAATAATAGCTGACTAAGAACATGTATCCAGTCAGAAGAACGGGACCAACCTAGTAAAGGTATTTAAGTAAAGCTGTATTTAAGCCATTTAAAAGAGCTACTCTTCAATTCCAAAAGGATAAAACACAACTTTTAATCCAGAATTTCCAGACAATATATTTCTAAAAAAAAATTCCGGTGCATCGTCTAGAGAAAGTCTTTTGTCAACAAGCTCGAGAAGGTTTATCTTCCCGCTCCGTGCAAGAGCAAGTGCTTTACCGTAAGTTTTTTTTAATGCAAATGTACCTAAAATTCTGATATCACCCTTCTTAGCTTTATATTAGACGAATTCCGCTACTCAATAATATCAGCTTTAGTAGCCTATAATCAATATCTTTTATATTCTATTGATAAATAACTAAAATAAATATAACTGCTGCGACTTGTGCGTAAATTGACTGTTTAGCATAGATATGATAATATAGCCGCAATGGTGGTTATATTATGGGATGTGAGCTGTCATGCGATATTTTTGATGCTAGCGAAACGCACATGGCAAATAATATAATGCAAACTTTCATTATATTATGATGTCTCAGTAACAGAAAGGAGCTTAAAAATGAATAAGTTTATACCGTTTGAGAAACTCTCAAAGAAAAAGCAAAGGGAGCTCAACGCAATCGGACGCGGCAGTTGGGGTGCTATTAATCCTGTGACCCGCAGACCTGAAAAGCCAAAAGCATATAATAGAAAAAAGGCACAGAAGTGGATCGATGATTCAAGCTCTGTGCCTTTTGCTATGAAAGTGAAGCTGTATTTATACCTCAAAAATAAGCTACTGTTGGTTTTCCTTACACGCCTTGCATGCTTCACAAAAAAATATTAGGGTCTGCCGAAGCATGCTGTCCAACCTTAAATCCGGTTATATTATCCAAGGCCTGCAATGATACATGAAAATTCATGCCCCGGTATCCTGATAGCTTCCGAAATATTCTCCCTTGCAAATATGTATAACTGTACCGCAAAGACCTGCAGCTTTGACATGGAGCAGTATCTCGTCATCAGCTGGTATTAGAATATCTATTTCTCTAATTGTTCCTGTACCCGGATTGTCAATGAAAAATGCCTTCATTTATTCACCCTTCTTAGTTTTAGTAGACGAATTCAGATACTTAATAATATCAGTTTTAGTAGCTTATAACATTATTTTACTTTATCAAATTCATCATCTGCTGCTTATTATTGCTCGTGAATTAATAATCCTGCTCGATTGAATAACAAATAAATAATTGATACAATGTTATTAATATTGTATTAAGAGGGTAGCAAGCATGGATAACCATGATGTAACAGTAAGAGATATTTTAAAACAGTCAGGCTTAAAGTACTCAAGGCAGAGGGCCTCAATATTGGAAATAATGGCTGCCAGCGGTCAGCCCTTAAGTGCTGATCAGGTGTTTCTCGTATTGAAGGAGAAAGGTATCGAGGCAAATCTGTCTACTGTGTACAGAACGCTGGAGTCTCTTGCTTCAAAGGGTATTGCCAATAAATCCAGCATTGGCTCTGATACGAAGGCATCATTTGAACTGAGCAGCCCTGAGCATAGGCACCATATAATATGTATGGGATGTAAGAAGATGATGACCATAGAAGGCTGCCCATTAGATGAATATGAAAAGTTGCTTCGTAAGAAGCTTGGATTTGATGTTACAGGTCACAAGCTTGAAATATACGGGTATTGCGAAAGCTGCAGGAAAAAGGGCGAGTAACCGGATGACATAAAAAAGTATAATTAGCATAGTAAGACACATAAGCGGATAGTCCTTGGGATATATCCGCTTATTTACTTTAAAGGCTCTATGTGGTCTTATGTAAATAGCTTAGCGAGCCTAGCAAAAATAATGTATTGTTGCATTATAAAAAATAATGTATATCCTTGACAGCCTTTTGATAATATAATATAGTAGTGTTACTAAGTAGGAATACTATAATAGAATAAGGAGCAGAGTTCGATGGATGCTGTTGAAATGCTAACACAATTTAATTTGACCAGGCAAGAGGCTTCTATTTACATTGCATTATTAGCTGAGGGTAATCTGAATGGCTATGAAGCGGCTAAGCTAACCGGCATTTCACGTTCAAACGCATACACCTCCCTTGCAGGTTTGGTGGAAAAGGGTGGAGCTCATGTTATAGAGGGCCCTGTTACCAGATATGTGCCTGTAAGTGTTGAGGAATTCTGCCAGAACAAGCTAAGAAGGCTTCACGAGACTTGTGAATGCCTGATAAGGTGCATACCCTCGCAGAGAGAGGAACGTGAAGGCTATATTACAATAAAGGGCAGGAACAACATACTTGATAAGATGAGAAATATGGTTGCTGATGCTCAGAAAAGAGTATACCTGTCGGCACCCAAGCAAATTATCGAGACAGTACTTGATGATATCAAAGATGCTGTTAAGCGGGATATAAAAATGGTACTCATTACAGATGAGCCCCTGAATCTTAAAGACGCGACAGTATATCTTATAGAAAAGCCGCAGCAGCAGATAAGGCTTATCACCGACTCTTCAATAGTTCTGACGGGAGATATTGATGACAGTGAGTACTCAACATGCTTGTATTCAAGAAAGAAAAACCTGGTGGATGTTATTAAGGATTCATTGAAAAATGAAATTAGATTTATTGAATTAACGAAGGGGAATAACTATGAAAAAAACATTTGTTAGTCTGGAGCAGTTAAAGGAGATCACAGAAAAATACCCGACTCCCTTCCACTTATATGATGAGAAGGGCATACGCAGAAATGCCAGAAGGCTTAAGGAAGCATTTTCATGGAATAAGGGCTTTAAGGAGTATTTTGCTGTAAAGGCCACACCGAACCCGGCTATCCTGAAGATATTAAGGGAGGAGGGCTGCGGAGCGGACTGCTCGTCCTATACAGAGCTTCTGATGGCTGATGCTGTGGGCTTTAAGGGTAAGGAAATAATGTTTTCTTCAAATGTTACTCCCAAGGAGGATTTCGCACTGGCAAGTGAACTTAATGCCACAATCAATCTTGACGATATTACACATATCGATTTTCTGGAAAAGATAGCATGCATACCTGAGACCATTTGCTTAAGATACAATCCGGGTGGAGCATTCGTTATTAACAATGAGATAATGGATAATCCTCAGGAGGCAAAATATGGGCTGACCAGGCCGCAGATGACCGAAGCCTTTAAAATATTGATGGGTAAGGGTGTAAAGCATTTTGGGATCCATGCTTTCCTTGCCAGCAACACAATTGCCAACGAATATTATCCTGTTCTTGCAAAAACGCTTTTCAGCCTTGCAGCTGAGCTTAAGCAGGAGACAGGCGCACATATAGCCTTCATTAACCTTTCAGGAGGCGTGGGTATTCCGTATAAGCCTGACCAGCAGCCAACAGACATTGAAAGCGTGGGAAGCGGAGTGCGCCAAGCCTTTGAGGAGACACTGGTGCCTGCGGGAATGGAGGATGTGGCTATCTACACCGAGCTTGGCAGATTCATGCTTGGGCCATACGGTTGTCTTGTCTCAACAGCGATACATGAAAAGCATACTCATAAGGAATATATAGGACTGGATGCGTGTGCTGCAAACCTCATGCGCCCCGCAATGTACCGTGCTTACCATCACATAACGGTAATGGGGAAGGAGAAGGAGCCAAGCGATCACAAGTATGATGTTACAGGCGGGCTCTGCGAGAACAATGACAAATTTGCCATAGACAGAATGCTGCCCAAAATCGATATAGGAGATATTATAGTAATACATGACACCGGCGCACATGGCTTTGCAATGGGCTACAATTACAACGGAAAGCTGCGTTCTGCCGAGCTTCTGCTGAAGGAGGACGGCTCTGTGGACATGATAAGACGAGCCGAGACTCCTGATGATTATTTTGCTACATTCGATTTCACGGGATTGTTTGATAAAAAGAGTAAATAGAGGTAAGCAAATTAGTATAAAACTACGGCATTGCTGTTGCAAGTTATAACTAAGGTGTGGCGGTGACATAGACAGGCAATTAGGAGGTAAATATACATTGATAAAGTATATTATTGCTTCTAGGAATGATATGGAATTATTGATGCAGAGTAGATTGGAAATGCTGAGAGTAGTAAATGAGTTGCCTTTCAATTTTGAGTTTAACAAAGAGTTAATAGACAACAGCAGAGAATATTTTAATAGTGATAATCAAACAACTGTTTTAGCCATTGATGAGTGTGTGATTGGGTGCGCAACAATTTGTTATATTGAATTGATGCCGACATTTTCACATCCTGCAGGTAAAAGGGCACATTTAATGAATGTGTACACTAAAAGTGAATACCGCCGGCAAGGAATCGCATTACATATGCTTAATATATTAATAAAGATTGCAAAAGAGAAAGGTGTTACGGAGATAAGTTTGGATACAACTGAGATGGGAAAACCATTATATAAGAAATGTAATTTTATTGAGTCTGAGGAATGTATGAGACTTAATTTGTAACAGATAAATTAAGTCAAAATAACTATTAATAAAAAACCACTAAACATACCTTAGTTTCTTCCTAAGTTAACAAAAAGCTTCCTCAAAATATTGCAGGCATAGCATCGAGTTCATCTGCCTAACCATTATTTACCATCACATGGCAAAAAAATAACCCGGCTGCGTTGTATTGCCGCCGCGGCCGGGCATATCAGCTGATTTGCTTTATTGAATTGCTGCGTTTATTGGTGGGTCCGGATTCTATATCTGTTACAGAAGTTTTTGCTATTTATCTTACTGGAGTTATTTCTGCCAGCTGATATCACTTTATCCTACAGTATTACATAGAAGTGGGCATAAACTCATTCAGAAAAAGTTCCTTGCAATTATCTGTAAAGGTAAGCCCAAAAAGCATATCTGCTTTATTGCTATTTTACCATAAGTATAATATCAAAACAAACTGAAAATTCTGGCAGCCAAGCTGAATAAAATAATGTTGAATAATGGGACTTCAAAGCCTATAATAGAGAATAATATTCTTTATTTATTGATGGGGCATTTGCGATGTTCCATTTTAGAAGTTCCGCCACACGATATACCGTGGATGAACCTGAAGTAGGTTGCCATATTCTACTATACGATATATTGCTGATGAACGTGCAGCAACTCACCAAAGATTATCCGCCGAAGGCGGTATAATCATATATATCGTTTAGCAAAGTTGTTTTACGGTTACATCGCAATTGCCTTTGATTAGGAAGTGGGGGTCGATTTGATTATCAAGAGCATTGAAGAAATAAACGAAAAAATAAAAAAAGGAACGGCAGTAGTCGTTACGGCAGAGGAAATAATAGGTATTGCGGCTGAAAAGGGTGCAAAGCAGGCAGCCAAGGAAGTGGATGTTGTTACCACAGGTACCTTCGGGCCAATGTGCTCAAGCGGCATGTTCATAAATTTCGGGCATGCGAATCCTCCCATAAGAATGTGCAAGGTACAGCTTAATGATGTTCCTGTTTGTGCAGGGCTTGCTGCTGTTGATGCTTATGTCGGTGCAACGGAGACTTCAGTCAATGATCCTGCGGAATATGGTGGAGCACATGTGATAGAGGACTTCATAGCAGGCAAGGACATAAAGCTCCATGCTGAAAGCTATGGTACCGACTGTTATCCCCGAAAGGAAATCTCAACATATATTAATAAAAACAACGTAAATCAGGCATTCCTGTTCAATCCGAGAAACTGTTACCAGAATTATTCTGCAGCTACAAATTCTTCGGACAGGATAATGCACACATACATGGGAACGCTTCTTCCGCAGTGCAGCAATGTTACATACAGCACAGCCGGTGAGCTCAGCCCGCTGCTTAACGATCCGTATTACAGGACGATAGGCATAGGAACCAGAATCTTCTTAGGTGGTGCACAGGGCTATGTTGCCTGGGAGGGAACCCAGCACAATCCTTGTCAGGCACGCGGAGAAAACGGTGTACCTCTGGGCGGAGCAGGCACGCTTGCGCTTATAGGCAATGCAAAGGAAATGGACACAAGATTCATAAAGGCAGCTGTCTTTGAAAAGTACGGTATATCGATCTTTATTGGTGTCGGTATACCAATACCGATCATTGATGTAGAGATGCTGCAATACACACTGATAAAGAACAGCGAAATATTCACGAGCATTGTGGACTACAGTATACCAAGCGAATCAAGGCCTTCACTGAGAAAAGTATCCTATGAAGAACTAAGAAGCGGCAGTGTGGAGCTTAATGGTAAAATTGTTCCTACAGCGCCTATGTCAAGTCTCAAAAAGGCCAGAGAGATAGCCGATTTGCTCAAGGAGCAGATTATAAGCGGCAGCTTCCTGCTTACACAGCCTGTTGCAGCGCTGCCAAAGGAAAACAAGGTTAACAAGCTGGAGGTGAGAGACAGTGGAAACAAAAAAGATTAAGGTAACACTGTACTATCCTGTAGGAAGCGTAACGAAGCCTATAACATATCATCTTATAAAGGATTACAACCTTGAGGTAATTATACTTCACGCGGATATAAATCTCGATAAGGGTGGCAAGCTCACAGTAGACATTGTCGGTCCGGAGTGTGATATTGAAGCTGGTTTGAAATTCATCGAACATGAAGGAATTAAATATAAGCTCTTTAACAAGAGCATTATATGGAATGAAAATGAATGCGTCCATTGCGGGGCATGTACAGCAGTTTGCCCGTCAGGAGCACTTGAAATGAATAAGCCGGAATGGAGCCTGACCTTTAATAAGGAGAAATGCCTTATGTGCGAGCTTTGCGTTAAGGCCTGCCCATTAAGAGTCATAAACGTATCGATATAATATGTATGAGGAACGTTTGTACAGAAACAGATATAGCAGCGCAAATCTAAAGTTTTTTGATGTGCGTATATATGAGACGGATCTGAGTATAGGAGCCTGTTCAGACCTTTCAGCTGTTGCTGAAAAAGTAGCAACTGAGCTGAGAGGAGAAATTGAGGCTTACATAGAGTCAGATCCTCTTTTTTTGACGAGTCTTGAGCCAATAGAGGTGGATGCTAGCGCGCCTGAAATAATTATAAGAATGGCTGCTGCAGCTAAAAAGGCAGGTGTTGGACCTATGGCGGCTGTTGCAGGAGCTATTTCAGAGCTGACAGGCTATGAGCTCCTGAAATACTCGGATGAGGTAATAGTGGAAAACGGCGGAGACATTTTCATGAGCACCAGAACTCCAAGAAAAATCGGTATATATGCCGGAAACTCACCACTGAGTGACAAGCTGGCAATTGAAATCGATCCATCCAGATCGCCTCTTGGTATATGTACCTCCTCAGGAACGGTAGGCCATTCTCTCAGCTTAGGCAAGGCTGATGCGGCAGTTATAATATCAAAGGATACTTTTTTGGCTGATGCTACTGCGACTGCTTTAGGCAACAGAGTCAAAACGAATGAAGACATTGAGTCTGCACTTCAATTCTCTGCATCTATTAATGGTGTAACCGGGGCAGTAGTAATTATAGGAGATAAGCTTGGAGCATGGGGCGATGTAAAGCTGACCAGACTGTGAGTAGGTAGAAGCATTGCAGTTGTGGTTGATTGGTTTATTATGATAGAATTAATTATCAATAAATGGAAGCTGGAGGATGGTGGAATTGAGTAATACAGAACGAATAAAATATTTCTATGAGGATATTGTCACAAATAATTTATTAGAGAAGCTCCCTGAATTTATATCCGAGAATTGTGTTTTGAAAATAGGAGAGAAATTTATTCCAATCGGTATAGAAGGGATGAGACAGCATCTTTTAGATGTAAAGAAAACCTACCCTGATTATTCAATGAGAATTATTAAACAGTATTCAGTGGAAGATTATGTGATTTCAGAATTCATTATGACCGGAACGCATGAGGGAGAGTTTGTAGGCATAAAGCCGACACATAAGGTATTATCTATTACAGGTGTAAATATTGATAGGGTGATAGACGGAAGAATTGTTGAGCATGGCGGAGCGGCTAACACTTTTGATACATTCCTCGAGCATCATTTAATAGCACCTGTATAACTTCTTCCGATTTGTCGGTAAGTTTACAAACACAGCCACATAAGGCAGTAATCAGAACACCTGCTGGAAAGAGTAACAAATTCTTATCAGTGGGTGTCGTTATTAATGGCGTTGTACCTCCGGTCCACAGCAAAAAGTCGAGAGGGGTTCGATGCCCCCGAAACTTTTATTCATGGAAATGCGAGGCATTTTACCGATAAACTGCAATTTACTGCTTCCGTGCTTTGATCACGAATGTCACCGGAAGCATTTTTGCTTTCTTTTCAAAATCGCTATTTTCTTTGGTAAACATTTCTTCATCACTTTCTTCGACTAATTGTTCAATCATAAAGCCATTAGCTGCCAATACGTTAACGTATGTTGAAAGTTTGCGATTTGAAAGCATAATTTCCTTATCCTGCATAGGAGACAAATACCATTCTTCGTCAAAATATGAATTAGTGAAGATGAGTTTTCCGTTTTCCTGCGATACGCACTTGTGTATTGGGTGAGACCAACTAAAAATAAATATTCCGTCCTTTTTCAAATAAGAATTTATCAGCCTAATTGTTTTATTCAAATCTGTGGCCCAACCTATTGCATAAACGGCATAAACAATGTCAAAATATTTCTTAGGCAACCCGCATTC
>JAEYRB010000022.1 GCA_023409735.1 Bacillota bacterium
ATGTAATCACGCTCCTTTTGCCTATAAATAACGATGGTGAGAAATAAAATATGATGAAAAATTTTTGGAAGCGGATGAAATAGAAAAGGGTATGGTGTGGGAATGAAAGCCGGCTCAACCCCGCTGATCGAAATGCTCCAACAAAAATAGGCTCCCCTTATGGGGAGCCTATTTTTGTTGGAATGTTAATTTTGTTTAATTCAAGCGCTTGCCGCCAAAGGCTAAACCACAAATCTATGAAATTTTGAGGCAAGCGCAGGTGATATCCGATGAAAAGTGGTGCAACGGCAAAGCGTTCGCGGCGCGAACGCCTGCAAAGACACAAAAAGCCCGGATAAAGTCCGGGCTTTTTGGCGGTCTTTCTATTTCGATACATCATGAGGATCAAAGCGCTCCATTTAAGCTATACCTCAAACGCAGGTAGCGGAACCCCTGGTATCAACGAATAGTGCCCTTCCTGAAAAACAGCAATGATGGAAAAGCCTCCGTCCGTGTCTGCACGCCTGACAAGCACTTTATAACTATCAGGGTATATGCCCCCCCCATTGGAATTTTCACTATAGGGAGAATCCCAATCTCCGTAGCCCGCCAAATCCACATCACAGGACAAATAATAGATGCCGTCTCCCATATATTGATAGCGTGAAACGGAAAAAGAAAATGTATTTTCCCACCGACCAATGTAGAGCAGGCCGTCTCTATAGAATATGCCCCTGTAATCATCGTTTCTATATTCGGAAAGCTTAAATGTATCACTCACATCAAACCAATCCTTCGCGAAGCGTTTTACTACTTCGGGCGAGACTGTCAACATAAGTTTGCCCCGCTCCGTTACGTATGTGCCTTCAGGCGGGTAGTGCAGCGTTTTTCGCATTTGGTCAATTGGCAAATCAAATGCGGAATGGTATTGGTAGTATGACTGAAGCGCAGTTATTGCATTGTAAGATATGGATTGGCTGTTCTTGGGAAGAAAAGCTGATACCTGTAGCATGTTCAGCGCTTGGTTGAGCGCTTTAATGTCCTCTGCAGAGAGATCGTCCGAAAGAGGTTCCTGCTCTATGGCTTCCTCAAACCAGTTCAAGGGCGCCGGCACTTTTTCCGACGGCAAGGGAAAGTCCGGCGGAAGCAAAGGTTCTTCTCCTGCCATGGATAATATAGCACAAATGGTGAACCCCCATTCGGACTGCGAGCGTTTGACCAAAAGCCGTCTTTGGTCGTAGGTTATTCCGTAATGGCTGGACTCGGGTCCGGCCAAATTATCATCGCTGGCCTTAAAAGCCAGATAAAACAAATCATCACCAAGATATTGATAATGTGTAAGGTAAACACGACAGTCATAAGTATCGTGCTCCGGGAAGCGAACCATTCCGTTCTCCAAATATGGAGAATCGTTATACCATTGGCCAAGCTCGGCCGGATCGTATGATTCCCAGTACTCCTGTACCGAGACGCCCAGCAGGTCTTTGCTCATTTTAGAAGCGGTCTCGGGTGTGAGATAATTCGTCATAAAGCCGTACTCACCCTCAACGCGCAAATCGAACGGATAACGGGTTTCATCCTCAAAATAATAATACATTTGCAGGGCTTGCATGCACCATTCCGGGTGTAGAGCTTCGGAATGGAAATAGGTGGGTAAATAAAATACCGGGTATGCCATATCATTCAAAGCCAATATTTCGTCTTCGTTCAGTTCTTGCTGCGCAATGGTCTCATCCTCTACCCGTGTATAAAGAAAACCGAGAGGATTGCATTCGTAGTCTTGCACGGACGGGAGCGGAACCGGAATATTAGGCACAGGAAAGTCATCCGGGAGCAAGCTATCGTTTCCCTGTCTCAACATGGCTATAACTGTAAAGCCATACCAATTATCATTTTGTTCAACCAAGAGCAACAAAGCATCAGCCTGTTGCACCTCTACATTGTTTTCCAACGTATATCGGTCGAAGGCGACATAATACCGCCCTTCTCCCAAGGGCTGATACGCGCTTAGCAGCCATGTGGGAACAATCGGCTGATCAATGCAAGCATATGTAATTGAGCGGTCATCGTTCAAGAGCTCAAATACCGGGGCGTCTCCAGGCGAGGTTACCTGGGGAATCACAGGGAAGTCTAGGCCCAGCGCATTGTTGAAGAAATATCCATCACCTTCCACCTCAAGATAGTACTCGCCATCATCCAATTGCTCTTGCCGCCAGCTGCTGCTATGGCGCGGCCGGGTGATCGTTCGGGCGAGCAAAGGATCATACGCTTTCTGCTCTAAAAGCAGCATATGCAAAAGGCGTAACCGCTCTGCTTCTGTTATATCCTTGGCGCTGGCGAAGCAACGGATCTCCGCATTGGAGATATTGGCCGCCAATGTGTTCAATTGGTATATGGCACGCGATGTCAATGGGTTATCGTCGGGAACATCCAATAAAAGCTGTTCCGAAAGAAGTTTGGTGATCTCCATGTTAGGCGTCTGCACGGGCGATGGTGTTGGCGTAGCGTGCGCGGCCGCGATTGGCAGCCGGGGCGTGGCAGTTTCATCCACCGTTGTGTTTTCGGATAGGCAAGCAGAACAAACTGAGATGAATAGCATCAAGAAAAGCAGAACAAACCATTTTATCCGATGCATATTTTCCTCCTCAAACCTGTACATCTAGGGCTTATGCTTCGCTTTATGACATGAACCATATATTTGCAAATATATGGAGACGGTTGAATACCTTGCGGATTAGCAAATCATCTTAAATCTCAGATAATCTGCGTTAAACGTATCCCGGGCATCGTGCATCGTGCAGGGAACCAGCTTCAGGCCTAATGCAATACATGGGATAGCCTTCGCGCTGCTCTATATGCCACTGATAACCAGATAGAGGCGCAAGGACAAAAGTCCATTCTAACCGGGCACCACTACCGCCATAATTACGTGAGTATTTTGTAGAATGGTAGGGTAGATGTATTAAACGCGCAGAAGTGGCTGGAACACGCCGCTGCTAAGACTACCCTTTCGATTTGTGCCCACTTGTCACAGGAATACGAGCTGCAAAATGCCGAGAAATTAAATGCCGTGTTTACGAAAGTATCAAAACAGTTACAAACAAGGGTGAATATAGAAAAGAGCCCCAAATAAGCCTGACTTAGGGTGTAGCGGGGCTTTTATTCGAACTTGCCCTTCAAGCAGAAATAGCTGCGCATTACAATGATATTTTACCGTTCAATCACTATTGTACACTCTGTTGCCAAAGCCGTAATTGTTGCAACGGCGGCAAAAACAGGAGCTAATGCGATGCCGACTACGCCGACGGTTAATGGAAAGCTTAGAATTTCCTTATAATCTTTATCCATTATTGTAACTTTCCTCGCGTTACCTTCACGGATGATTTCCTTGATCTTATCCATCAAGTCTTCACCATTTATCTTAAACTCTTCTGTTTTCTTTTCTCCGCTCACAATACTCTACCTCCTAAATTTTATTTTAATTTACTTATCAAAACCAAGCATAAGAAAGTGCGTTGCAATTAGTCATACAAGAATAAACAGAAACGATGAAAATTCGGAAGTTGCAATATACCTAACAAAAGCTTGAAGCTACCACGGGACATTGGCTGACTTTCTAATTGTTCTCTTTCTCCCAACCTTACTCTCACTGGAATTTCTTTATGGCTTGTATAGCTTCTTCAACCGAAAATTTTGGGTCCCTGCAAATTAGTATCAGAGTCTCGTTCGGTTTGCGGTAAAGGGTCCTTGATATCTTTCCTATCGTTACGTTGCCGAAAAACTGCCGCATTGCATCCTGCGATTCTCCGATCATGATCCACGTATTTCTACCGATGTTATCCATGCTGAAGAAATAATAGTTCAGCTGCCCGCATGTCGCATTCGGCAGACCCTTCTCGCCCCCAAACAGATCAATCGCTCCGGCCCACCCATAGTTTTGTGTAACGATGGCTGTATCGGCGCGCTCCTGTTCGGAAAGGCTGTTGTATACTTCCGTAACATCATTGACGAGTATGTCCCACTCGAGCCGGTCATAGAAATACTGTGGGAGTTCGACATATTGATTGTTATCCAGCTTAATCGACTTTAAGCCAAGCAGTCCCCCTACGGTATCATAGTACGATACAAGGCTGTTGAGCGGAAGAATAGGCATGAAGTTTGGTGCCTGAATAACCCCCGTCAATATAATAACAAAGGCATACCCAAACACAAGTAACCTTTTTACGCCTTTCGCAGCAAATCTTTCAAACACCGTTGCTCCCCCAGCAAGAAGCATGGCATAGGCAGGTATCAGCATGTACAATTTTGCGCCCATGGCAAGGAATACAACGAACAGTATCAGGAACATTATAGCGAGAAGCCGATACTTCTTCCCTTCTTTATTTATGAGCATGTAGTAAAGGCCTACGGTCCATATTGGCAGAAGGAATAGGTTCATTCCAATAACCTGCATCAACAAGAACTCAGCGGGACTTGCGTTAACTGTCTTTCCGGCTGCATATGCACCCCAGTATTCGGCGATAGGGAAGCCGTTAAGTGCCTGCCATATGAGAGCCGGAAGTATGATCAACAATGCTATTCCGGCACCAAGCCATGGCCATGGAGTGGCAAACATGCTTCGACTCTTAGTGAAAAGCAGCGCCACAGCCAAGGCGGCGATGAAAAAAGCCATAGAAGGTTTTGTCATAAGCCCTATCCCGGCGATTGCTCCGATAACAAGCCAAAGCTTGAGGTTCCCGCTCTTTATAAGCCTTATCAGAAAGTAGAAAAGCAGCATAAGAACGAACTGGTCCAGAAAATCGTATGTATACAGCGAGCCCACTGCCATCCAAACAGGTACAAATGCCGCGGCGAGTCCCGATAGTACCATCGCGAGCCTTCCGCCGCCAAGTTCTTTTGCCATAAGGCCAACGACGATGACGGCAGCACCGCTGAATAGGGATGGCAACAGATGTATCGCGAACAGTGAGTTTCCGAATATCGTCGTCACGCCAGCAAGAAGGGTGGGGGCTAAAGGTGGTATGTCTACAAACGCAAGACTTAAATGACGGCTACAGGACATCGTATAAAGCTCATCGAGAAAATATCCGTAGTTTCCGCCTGTTAAAAGGTGGACGGCCGTGGTGGCAAGCGCAATATAAGCAAGCAAAGCGAAGTTGCTGATAAACATTTTGGAGGTGATTTTTTTACTCATAACATTCTCCTGCTTGTTTGCGTACAGTTTTGTGTAGTCTGTCCACATATGAACAATAAGTATAAACTTTAGAACGCAACCAAAGCAACTACTACAATCAATACCATAACGCAGAGTATGAATGTTGCACATCCAATGCCTTTACCATAAGCTTTTTTCATTGAAGCATTCCTGTAATTCCAGTCACCCATAGGATGCGTCGCCTTTCTGTAGAATTTGGTATATCATAGCACATTTTATTTGTAGTTGGTATAATTTATTTACAACCGTGTTGTGCGGAACTCAACCAAACGCGAATACCCCCATTTTGAAATCTATAGCCTGCATTGGGGGTTGTAGATTCCAAAATGGGGTACGAACTGTGCCGTAGGGAACTTGACCAGGGGCGCCGTTTTCCTAAAGCCGATAAGACCTGCTTCCGCCGGAACCGACATGAAAAAGGATAGGGAACATGGGTTTAAACACAATGGGAAACCGGTAAACCATTCCTTCCTCTCGGCATGAAAACATCTCCGACCGTATCGGTCGGAGATGTTTTTTTACTTTATTTTCCTACATTCATTGCTTTAAAAACGCATAGGAATCAAATCAACATATTGGGAGAGCGGCGCATCTTTCAGCAGGTAATCAATGATTTGCCTGCCCAAAGGATGTAGTTCCTCTGTGTTGTATTGTTCCGCTTCACTCTTAAAAAAGTCAGTTAGCATCTTCGCACCCGCGAGGTATCCGTCTATACCCAAGTGAGCCTGCATTTCGGGCTGCAAGAAGTGCTTGCGGACAAATTGCCCATCCAACTTCATGGAGTCAAGGCAGAACCCAAGAATCTGGCAAGGCGCTTCCACAAGATGCTCAGGCTTAAACTTTGCGCTTCCGCGCCGCGCAATGTATTCTCGTGCGATCCACTGCGGCATAAATCCAACCTTGTATGCACCAATATGCTGGTTTGGGATCAGAACATATCTGGTTCCAGATGCCCTTATAACCTGATCCAGCAATAAATTCGCCTGTTTGATGCGCTTTCCGGTGGCAAAAGGCCAATACGAACCCACCCCCTCGCTCGTCATCCCTGCTGAATCGATGATACTGGGGTTGTTAAAGCCGCGCGGTGCGACAAGCCTCCACAGCCAGGCAAGCGAAGGCGGAAGGATGTGGAGCAGCCCCAAAATGCCGTAGGATGGATTGTCTCTTGTGCTCATGGGCGTGCGTACGCCAAAACTGCGGACATCGACCTCAACGGTTTCCTCAACAATATCCGGTACGAGACGACGAGGAAGGATGACGCGCGGGTTGGGGCAGGGTTTCCCGTCCGAATCAAGCGTATGTTCCCAAACAAGGCAGGTAGCGCCTTCAACGCCCTGGATATTCAAAAACACAAGGGGCTCCTGCGGCTGCGTCAATATCTTTTCGTACTGGGGCGATGTGCCATACTGCTTGATATGGTCCAAACGAAGGAACCAGCCTTGTTCCGCATCCTTTACAACAAGCTTCCTGCTGTCGTTTTGCATAGCAGGGTGGCACAGTGCCATATCGTCCGTTACAGGGCGAAGCGTACACGAATCAGAGAGTTCCATGTAGATTTTCTCGTCGGTTATAAGATTTTGCCCCAGCAGAATCCTGCCATCGGGTTCCTTGTGGATGTTTTCTATCATCTCACTTTTGCCGCCGCCCGAAGCCCCTTCGTGCATGATAACAATCTCGTTGTCATATGGAGTAACGACCTTGACCGTGGAAGCATGCGCCGTGACCCAGCTTGCCTGCTCACCGATGTTCAGCAGGACACCGTAAATGCCCTTTTTAGCGCTCGGGCCAGGATACAGGTTATACGAAAACACTTCGTGCAGGTCTTTGAGTCTATTGTGCACAACGATCTGCTTGCCGCTAAAATGGGTGTGTCGGAATGTCGGCGCAAGGTAGATGATCGCCCTAGGTTTAAAGCAGTCGGGCACAGCATCCAAGGGAAGAAAACCCTGCAGATCCGCAAGCGCACCTGCGAAAAAGGCGGCATTTTGCGGCGCAATCAAAAGTGATTCATAGCCAAACTCAGATCCTCCAGCCATAAATGGCATAACAATAAGTTCCTGACCCTTGAGCCAATCGAGGGTCGCCTGCCGCAGAGGCTTGAACGGCTCGCCGTATACATCGGAGTATCTCGCTTTGTCCGTTTCAAAGTCGTCCCCCACAACCAGGCAATCAGGGTCGCGTCTTCGCATATAGTCTTCCGTGTAGTTTACCGCAATGCCGTTTTTGCACCGTACCACGGTCGCCTCCAGCTTCGGCTCGCTATCTCCAACCTCATATTCAACGTTGTAGCTTTTGTTCTGCGCACCGCCGAGAGAGAGGCTTATTAGCTCTTCCCTTGAAGTGGGACAGATGATACTCTTGCTTAAGTTTAAAAGATGGGAAACATCGCTTGGCAGGAAGAGCTTTTCCATCACCTGCTGCTTGATCGTTTGTTGATCTGGATAATACAGTTTGACCGTGTTCAATTGACCCATGTTCGCCTGCATGTAACAAAATCCTTTCTAAAATAAAACCGCCGATATGCCAAATAACGTTTGGCATATCGGCTTACTTTCAACTTAGCGTTGCTAATTTGGTGTGTCTTCCGAAATTACTTCTTTGTAATCATTTCTTCTAGATCACGGTCGACCGTGATCACAATCATTTTTTCGCCGGTCCTTGTGCTGATGTCAGAATGGGTGCTGATTATGGCTACATCAATCACTTCTGTAATTAATGTTTCCAGATATCCTCTCCCACCTTCAAACAGCGAGGTGCGCATTTTTTTAAAGAGCTCAATTCCTGTCGGAGTATCGGTCAGTTTCTGTTCGGATGGGCTTAAAAATCCCGTCAATCTCACCACGATTAAGTCCTTGACAATAAAAGTACGTATTAATTTTGGGCCCCTGCCCATGTACTCCATTTCAAACTTACTTACCGCTTCACTGATCCTTGCTTCCAACTGACCTTTCGTCATGAATTATTCTCCTTAATGCAATTCACATTCTAGTCTATTTCGCTCATCATGTCAACAATTCCAGCACTTTTTTGCAATGTTTAATTTTATAGTTTCATTTCGTGTTATTTTGCTCCTGTTCCTCTTTAAATCGCTTTGTTTAGTGCCTGTTCCGTCTCGCCTACCAGATCGGAAGCACCAGATACTATTTCGGGAAGGTACTGTACGCCACGCCGATCCCTCACAGTGTGACGCGAAGCACGATGGAGAAGGCCGGCAGATGCCCTCTGTTTTGCAGTTTCTACAGCCTGCAGCAGAGGATGTAGAGATTCCAAAACAGGGGGGACGAACTGTGATATGAAACTTGAGCTTTTGGATGAACTTGACAAAAGGAAGTTATCCTGACTTAATATTTAGTATCAGGTATTTTCTGCATTCGTAATACTAGCTGTGTAAGGTATATCGTTTGCCGATGATTTCAGCTATGACCTTTAACGAACTAGGAGGATTCCGAAATGGACATAGAATCAGCCCGAAATGCGCCCGAAACGAATGACAAGAATGAGGTCAACAATCAAGACCGGCAGCGGCAAAAGCGGCAAGTCGAGAAGATCGTGTTGAAAATTGGCGGCTCTTTCGGTGGCTATACTACATATTACTTTATTTTTACCACAGATGGAGCTGAACTTAGTCAAACACACGGTGTCGGGGGAAACTCTCAAATTTCCAAAAAAGTGTACTCGGTACGAGAGGCGGCCTCCCTTAGAGAACGATTTGAGGCAATACATACCGATTCTTGGAATAGCGACTACCCCAACCCTTGGGTATGTGATGGCGAGCAATGGAGTCTGATCGTTTGCTATTCTGATGGGTTTTCAAAAAGCAGCTCCGGCAGCAATGCCTATCCTGATAACTGGAACGAAATTCTCGGATTCTTTGGGATAGACCATGAAGGGTAAGATGATGAAGAAAAGGAGTTTCAAACGGAAAGACAGCAATTATGACTTGCCTCCATTATTGCCCCGTCTGGAATAAAAGCCACTGTCGCTCCTGTACCTAAAATTACTGTACGAGCTCTCATATAAATACTCCAAACTATGTTTTGCCCCGTTCGACATCTCTTCTTATGCTGGTAGGCTTGATAGGGGACAAGAGGTTAGTAAACGTAATGCGAAGCCGGCAAATTGCTTTTCAATCTATGCCAAAAGTAAATCGGGCTTAAAAGATATGCATATTGAACAACTCCTCTGCTGATACTTCACTTAGGGGTGATAATATGCAGTCTGATAAATCTTGCCCGATAGTGGAGCAGTATCTCTCTTATTTGACTACTATCAAGGGGCGCAGCAAAAATACGGTACTGGAATACAGATTGGATTTATTGCAGTTCCTTCGCTATGTAGCGAACAATAGGGGGGTACAACCCGCCGATTTCCAATTTGTTGATGCAAACTTCATACGATCAATTCAGCTTGTGGATATGTACGGCTTTATTGCATACCATCAGGAAAACTTGCGATCTTCACCGGGAACAAGATGTCGGAAAATCGTGTCGATCCGTCAGTTCTGGAAGTATCT
>JAEYRB010000028.1 GCA_023409735.1 Bacillota bacterium
CCGCTTTTAATGGATGCTTTAACGCTGTCAGCAGCAGGTCCTCCCACAAGGCTTCTTCCGGAGACGCATTTTTCAAGGCTGATTTCCGAATACACATCATCTTCTATCTTTTCCGAAAACTCCTTGAATTCCTGCATGGTAAGTTCATCAATGGCCTTATTGTTGTTTATGCAATACAGAACCATTTTGCCGATGATTTCATGTGCACTGCGAAAAGGAATACCCTTCTTCACCAGGTAATCAGCAACATCGGTGGCATTGGTGAAGCCTCCCTGAGCTGCCTTGTGCATACTGTCCTTGCGGATTTTCATCGTAGAAAGCATTTTTGTGAATACAGGAAGGCACATCTTAACAGTATCAACTGCATCAAAGATGGCTTCCTTATCTTCCTGCATATCTTTATTATAAGCCAGCGGAAGTGACTTCATCATTGTGAGTAATGTAGTCAGAGACCCATATACGCGGCCTGTCTTACCTCTTACCAGTTCGGCTACGTCGGGATTTTTCTTCTGTGGCATGATGCTGCTTCCTGTGCTGAAGGCATCGTCCATTTCCACAAATGAAAACTCGCCGGAGGACCAGAGCACCAACTCTTCACTGAAACGGCTCATGTGCATCATTATAATGGAGAGACAGGAGGCCAGTTCAACTGCAAAGTCCCTGTCACTGACACCATCCAGACTATTCTCGGTGATTGCAGAGAAACCCAACTTGTCTGCGACATACTGCCTGTCCAGTGGATAGGTAGTGCCGGCGAGCGCACCGGAGCCAAGCGGCATAACATCCATACGTTTATAGCAGTCAATCAGTCTGCTGATGTCTCGTCTGAACATTTGGAAATATGCCATCATATGATGAGCAAACGTGACAGGCTGAGCTCTCTGAAGGTGGGTATAGCCTGGCATGATAGTGTTAAGGTGCTGCCCGGAAAGGTTCAACAGTACTTTCATAAGGTCGGAGAGCATGCTTTTGATCTCCGTAGTCTCGGATTTCAGGTACATTCGTATGTCAAGTGCTATCTGATCATTGCGGCTCCTGCCCGTATGGAGCATCTTGCCGGTATCACCTATGCGGGAGATGAGTATTTTTTCAATATTCATGTGGATATCTTCCGCATCTACTTCAAATTTGATCAGGTCATTTTCTATGTCAATTAGTATCTTATGCAGCGTTTTGCATATGAGGTCTGCATCGTCTACGGGAATGATTCCGCATTTACCAAGCATCTGAGCATGGGCGATGCTGCCTTCAATATCCTGTTTGTAGAGTCTTGCGTCAAATCGGATTGAAGAATTGAAATCATCTGTTGCTTTATCTGTGCCTGTAGTAAATCTGCCTCCCCATAGCTTCATAAAATGGCTCTCCCCTCGCTTATTTCTTCGCCTTTTCATTCTCCATCATCAGCGCCCGGACTTTGATCGGCAAGCCGAAAAGATTGATGAAGCCTTCGGCATCTTTCTGATTGTATACCTCATCTCTTCCAAAGGTGGAAAGCTCCTCGCTATATAATGAGTAAGGCGATTTTGAACCGGCGGGTATACAATTGCCCTTGTAGAGCTTCATGCGCACTGTTCCGGTAACTGTCTTTTGCGTACTGTCTACAAAAGCTGAAAGCGCTTCTCTGAGGGGAGTATACCATTGTCCGAAATAGACCAGCTCGGCAAACCTCTGTGAGACAATATCCTTGTAGTGCAGCGTGTCCCTGTCAAGACATAGTAGCTCCAGCTCTCTGTGAGCCGCATATAGGATTGTGCCGCCCGGAGTCTCATATACGCCTCTTGATTTCATGCCTACGAGCCTGTTTTCAACCATGTCAATGATGCCGATGCCATTAGCGCCACCAAGCTTGTTGAGCACATTGATCATTTCGATTGGAGAATATTCAACACCATCGATCTTTTTAGGGATACCCTGCTCAAAATAAATCTCTACATATGTTGCCTTATCAGGTGCCTTTTCCGGAGACACCATAAGCTTGAGTAACTTGTCGTACTGTGGTTCGTTCCACGGATCTTCAAGATCGGAGCCTTCATGGCTCAAATGCCAGAGATTCCTGTCCATACTGTAATTATCCTTCTTGGAAACCGGAATAGGAATATTTCTGGCGGCTGCATAATCTATTGCATCCTCCCTTGATTTGATGTCCCAGATCCTCCAAGGTGCAATGATCTTCAAGTGTGGCGCCAGTGCCTTTACAGTCAGTTCAAAACGCACCTGGTCGTTTCCCTTGCCGGTAGCACCGTGACAAATGGCTGTTGCGCCTTCTTTAATAGCGATTTCAACCATTCTTTTAGCAATGATCGGCCTTGCAAAGGAGGTGCCAAGAAGGTATTTGCCTTCATAAACAGCATTTGCTTTTATTGAAGGATAAATGAAATCTGTAATGAACTCTTCCTTAAGGTCTTCAATATATATTTTGCTTGCACCGGTTTTTATTGCCTTTTCATTGAGTGGTTCCAGCTCTTCTCCTTGTCCTACATCGCCGGCCATTGCTATGACCTCGTAATCATAGTTTTCTTTCAGCCACGGGATGATGATGGATGTGTCCAGACCGCCTGAATATGCAAGTACTACTTTTTCCTTCTGACTCATACAAATTCCTCCGTATCTGTGCTAAAATGTTGACATGCTATTTAATCACATTAATTTTATTTAATTTATAGTGATTATACAACACTTTGCATAATTATACAACGATTATTTATAAATATTCAAAGGCGGCCACAATGATTATTATGGGGATAGACCCCGGATTTGCAATTACGGGGTATGGTATAGTAAAATACGAGGGGAACAAATTTTCGGCAATTGATTATGGGGCTGTGCTTACGAAGACTACGACACCCTTTGCACAAAGGCTTTTGCAGATTGATAATGAGCTTACTGCAATTATTGATAGGTTTAGGCCTGATGCTGTTTCGGTTGAGGAGTTGTTCTTTAATAAGAATATTAAGACAGCAATAACTGCGGCTCATGGAAGGGGTATAGCCCTTGCGACAGCAGCGAGAGCAGGCATAGAGGCGTTTGAGTATACACCGCTGCAGGTCAAACAGGCGGTCGTGGGGTATGGACGCGCTGAAAAGGCTCAAGTGCAGCAGATGGTCAAAGCGATCCTAAATTTACCGGCGATTCCAAAGCCGGATGATACAGCTGATGCATTGGCAATTGCTATATGCCATGGGCATTCCTGCAGGCTTGGTGCACTGGGATTCAGGTAATAGTAAAGCTTAGGGCCCAGGATACAGCAGGAAAGGTGAAATTTAAACGGAGTGTTTAAAGTAGCGGGTGTGATATATCATAGGTGCTGTGATAGCACTGTAAAATATAGTGGATGATGGTACAAGGTACCTGCTGTAAATAGTATAGAGAAGAAAGTAATCTGAATATAAGATGAGACAGATAGAACAAATGACAAAGTTGAACAGCGGCAGAGTATAGGCCGGGAGAACTTAGGATGGAGTAGGTCTTTAACGAGATATAATGCAATTAAGCAGAGCTGAAAATAATACTGAAAAAGAATTTGTAACAGATATGATAGATAAAAAATATAGCAAACCAAATGATATGGTAAGATGAATTTTGGGGGAGAGACAATATGTACGCTTATATAAAGGGAAGCCTGGAAATGGTAGGCATGGATTACATAGTTGTTGAAGCAGGCGGTATTGGCTATAAGATATTTACTCCGCTGTCAACGCTTCAGGCTGTAGGTCAAACAGGAAAAGAGATCAAGATTTTTACTCACCATTATGTCCGTGAGGATATGATCAGCCTTTATGGTTTTGTAACTCAGGAGGAGCTAGGTATGTTTCAGCTTCTGCTGACTGTTTCCGGTGTGGGCCCTAAGGCTGCGCTTTCACTGTTATCTACAGTATCTCCATCTAAGTTCGGACTTGCTGTAATAACAGATGATACTAAGACATTGACCAGAGCTCAGGGAGTAGGGGCAAAAATGGCACAGCGGATCATTCTTGAGCTAAAGGACAAGATCAAAAAGGAGCAACTGGCAGTAAGCAAGAACCCCGAATTTGATACTGCTGTAGTATCAGGCAAGGGCTCGCGGCTTTCGGAGGCAATAAGCGCACTAATGGTGCTTGGATATACTCAAGGAGAAGCAAGTAACGCTGTATCTGCGGTGTATTCCGATGAAATGGAGCTGGAGACGATCATTAAGAATTCACTGAAGAGCCTCGTGAAGCTTAAGTGATGAGGCTTAACACTTTGGGCGATCAGCATGATTCTGAGGCGGCGTTGTTTATCCTTATGAGATGCAGTCAGACTTTGAGATGCGGTTTATTCTTAGGCAGTAGTTCTTTTTTATCAGGTAATGTGATCAACCTTGGAGATGCAGTTTATTCTAGAAGATGCAGTCACGCTTAAAGTTGCAGTCAGACTTTGAGATGCAGTCACGCTTAGAGATCCGGTTTATTCTTGGATTATGCAGCTTAACCCCAGATGGTCCTGCTTAATACTCAACGAAAACTCTAATACAATATGATGAGACATAATTCCCAGGATAAAGAGCTTATCCTAAGCCGATCTGAGGTAGCGTAATACTTCCATTATTCTACCGGCAGGCAGGTAGTTGCTGAAGAAAATTTATTGGAGGAAGTGCAATGGACGAGGAAAGACTCATAGAACGCGAAGCAGTCATTGAAGATAATGATGAGGTTGGTCTCAGACCCCGAAAATTCAATGAATATATTGGACAGAAAAAGGTCAAGGAGAATCTCAGCATTTTCATTGAAGCTGCTAAGAGGAGAAAGGAAGCGCTTGACCATGTGCTTCTCTATGGACCTCCCGGCCTTGGAAAGACAACATTGGCCGGAATAATTGCCTCTGAGCTCGGGGTAAACCTGCGGATTACTTCAGGCCCTGCTATTGAGAAGCCGGGCGACCTTGCTGCAATACTTACGAATCTGGGCAGCTTTGATGTGCTGTTCATAGATGAGATTCACCGTTTAAACAGAAGTGTTGAGGAAATACTATATCCTGCCATGGAGGACTATGCGCTGGATATAATAATCGGCAAGGGGCCAAGCGCCAGATCAATAAGGCTTGATCTGCCAAAGTTCACGCTTGTCGGAGCTACAACAAGGGCAGGAATGCTTACATCACCTCTCAGAGACAGATTTGGTGTAATTAACAGGCTTGAAATGTATACCAACGAGGAGCTGGCACAGATAGTAAAACGCTCTGCGGGAATACTTGATATAAGGATAGAAGATAATGGAGCTCTTGAGATAGCAAAACGATCTAGGGGAACGCCAAGAATAGCAAACCGTTTGCTTAAGAGAGTACGCGACTTTGCTCAGGTGAAAGCTGACGGCCATATTGATGACTTAGTGGCCGCAATGGCCTTAAGTGCGTTGGAGATTGATGCCATAGGCCTTGACAACACAGACAGGAATATGCTTTCAAGTATTATCTGCAAGTTCGGAGGCGGACCTGTCGGACTTGATACTCTTGCTGCATGTATTGGAGAAGAATCAGATACAATAGAGGATGTTTATGAACCGTATCTTCTGCAGCTGGGCTTTATCAATAAGACACCCAGAGGTAGAGTTGCGACCAGGCTTGCGTATGAGCATCTTGGAATGAAAATGAACGATGAAACATATCATCAGGAGGAAATGAAGCTGGAATGAAACTATTAATGCATATGTGCTGTGCGCCGTGCTCCACATACCCGCTCTCGCAGCTGCGTCAGGACGGGATTGAGCCCGTTGGAGTGTTTTTCAATCCTAATATTCACCCAATTGAGGAGTTTGAACGGCGCAAGGAGACGGTTAAGCAATTTGCCGAAATAAAGGACTTAAAAGTCGAATATTTTGATGACTTCAGACAGCCGGACTGGGAGAACTTCACTGGTGTGCCTGAGGAAAGGTGCACAATGTGCTATACCGTAAGGCTTCAGAGACTTGCAGAGCTTGCTGCAAACGGTAAATATGATGCCTTTACGACCTCGCTACTTGTAAGTCCATATCAAAAGCATGACCTGATAAAGCAACTAGGTGAGAAGCTTGCTGACCAATATGGCGTTCAATTCTATTACAGGGATTTTAGGCCGGGTTTCAGAAAGGGACAGCAGGAAGCCAGAGAGCTTGGGCTATATCGGCAGAAATACTGCGGCTGTATCAAGTCATTTTATGAGAGGTAGAAGTCGGCATATTAAAGGCTCATTTCACTAGAACTAAAAACTTTTGCAAATAAGTTGACAAATTTAAGTCAGGGCTGTAATATATTGTATAACAACTGTGACGAAGATGGCAGATATATGAAGCGATGAGGGAACTGACGGGTGGTGCGAGTCAGAGGCAGAGTATATTTTTAGCCTTTCACTTCCGAGTTGGAGAAGGGAAAGCGAAAGCGAGTAGTTTCTTCCGTGAATGCTACGTAAGTGCAAAGAGCTTATGGGAGCTTATAAGTGGCGTATAGTTATATACGCAAGAAGAGTGGTACCGCGGATTAGAAATTCGTCTCTTTAACAAATTATTTAATTTGTTAAAGAGACTTTTTTATTTTCTTAAAGTAGTGCTGATAGGCTTATATCGGGGGAGGGATTAAAGCATTTATTAATATAGATTTTTATAGAAATTCCTTGGAGAGGGAATTTAATAACTACTACATTAAATTTAAAGGGGTAATCAAAATGAAGAAACTAATTTCTATGGTTCTCGTTTTAATCATGTGTGTAACAGCTCTTGCAGGTTGTGGAGCAAACACGGCAAAAAATGACGGAAAGTATACAGTAGGTATATGTCAGCTTGTTCAGCACGACGCATTAGATGCGGCAACAAAAGGATTTAAAGAGGCCCTTACAGAAGAACTTGGGGAAAATGTTACTTTTGATGAACAAAATGCATCAAATGATTCTAATGCTTGCTCTACTATTGTAAATAGCTTTGTTTCAAAAAAAGTTGACTTAATTTTGGCTAACGCAACACCTGCTCTTCAAGCAGCCGTTGCAGGTACAGCGAGTATTCCGATTTTGGGAACATCTATAACAGAATATGGCGTAGCACTTGAAATTAAAGACTTCAATGGCACTCCAGGTGGTAATGTTTCCGGTACATCAGACTTAGCGCCACTTGATAAGCAGGCAGATATGCTTTTAGAAATATTCCCTGATGTTAAAAAGGTTGGTATTTTGTATTGTTCATCAGAGGCTAATTCAGAATATCAGGTAAAAGTTGTTAAAGAGTATCTTGAAGGTAAAGGTGTAGAATGTAAAAACTTCTCATTCTCAGATGCAAATGATATTGCAGCTGTAACGACATCTGCTTGTGATTATAGTGATGTAATTTATGTTCCGACAGATAATACTGTTGCATCTTCAACAGGTATCATTGATGGTATCTGCCGTCCTGCCAAGGTTCCTGTTGTTGCAGGTGAAGAAGGTATTTGCTCGGGTTGTGGCGTGGCTACTCTTAGTATCAGTTATTATGAACTTGGTAGAAAAACAGGTAAAATGGCTGCACGCATTTTGAAAGATGGAGAAGATATTTCGAAAATGGCAATCGAGTACGACGAAAATTACCAAAAGAAATATAACAAAGAAATCTGTGGTGAATTGGGCATTACTATTCCTGCAGATTATAAGGAAATAAAATAATAGTTGAAATTTAGGCGGATACATTGGGACAATACTATTTCCCGATGTATCTTGCTTACAATTTAAGGTGATAAATATGCAAATTATTTTTGTAATTATAAATAGCCTTCCCGGAGCCGTTGCGCAAGGACTCATTTGGGGCATCATGGCAATCGGTGTATATATAACCTATAAAATACTCGATATTGCAGATCTTACAGTTGATGGTTCTATGTGTACAGGCGGTGCGGTATGTGTTGTAATGATGCAAAGCGGATGCAATGTTGAAACGGCAATGCTTGCGGCAATCATTGCAGGTATGCTGACAGGCTTAGTAACAGGCATTCTTCACACCTTTATGGGAATACCTGCAATTTTGTCGGGTATTCTTACACAGCTTGCCCTATACTCCGTAAATCTGAAAATTATGGGTAAGGCTAATCAGGCACTTAGCTACAGAAATTATGATCTAGCAGTTTCCTTGCAGTATATCCGTGAAATGCCAATATTTAAAAACACGATTTTCATAATCGCAGTTTTTGTAATAGTAATTACAGGAATTCTTTATTGGTTTTTTGGAACAGAATACGGTTCTGCCATGAGAGCTACAGGTTCTAATCAGGAAATGAGCCGTGCACAGGGCATCAACACAAATTTAAAGGTTGTGACAGCACTTATGCTATCTAACGGACTTGTTGCCCTTTCGGGAGCACTTCTTGCACAATATCAAGGCTTTGCTGATGTTCAGATGGGACGAGGTGCAATAGTTATTGGCCTTGCTGCAGTTATTATTGGCGGTGCTTTGTTTGGTAAAATATTCAAAAACTTTGCACTTAAGCTTTTAGGAGTGGCTCTCGGTGGCGTTGTGTATTATATAGTATATCAGATAGTTATATGCATTGGTCTTGATCCTGACCTCTTAAAGCTTTTATCGTCTGTGGTGGTTGCAATTTTCCTTGCGATTCCATTCTGGAAGAAAAAGTATTTCTTCAAAATTTCGAAGGGGGGAAAAGTAAATGCTTAAGCTTGAAAAAATCACAAAAACCTTTAACCCCGGCACAGTTAATCAAAAGACAGCGCTTAACAACCTTAGTCTTACTTTGAATGACGGTGATTTTGTCACTGTTATTGGTGGAAATGGTGCAGGTAAAAGCACAATGTTGAATGCAGTATCAGGTGTATGGGAACTCGATTCAGGGAAAATACAAATTGATGATATCGATGTAACAAATATGCCCGAATACAAACGTGCACGATATTTGGGTAGGGTATTTCAGGATCCCATGAAGGGAACAGCAGCAGATATGGAAATTCAGGAGAATATGGCTTTGGCTCGTCGAAGAGGTAAAAGACGAGGGCTTGGATGGGGAATTACAAAGGCTGAAAAGGAACAGTTTAGAGAAGAATTGAAAATTCTAGGTTTGGGACTTGAAGACAGAATGACAAACAAAGTTGGTCTTTTGTCAGGTGGTCAAAGACAGGCTCTTACACTTTTAATGGCTACAATACAAAAGCCTAAAATTCTACTCTTGGATGAGCACTCAGCAGCACTTGATCCCAAGACTGCAAAAAATGTACTTGAACTTTCAGATGAGCTTGTTCGAACAAACAAGCTAACAACACTTATGATTACTCATAATATGAATGATGCTATTAGGTATGGTAACAGACTTATTATGATGAAAAATGGCAAAATTATATTCGATGTATCGGGTGAAGAAAAGAAACACCTCACGACAGGCCAACTTGTAGAGATGTTCTCTCTATCCAGTGGCGAAGAGTTCTCAAATGACAGAGCGTTGCTAGGTTAAAAAACTCTAATGAAAATATAGAGCTGTCATTTAACGAAATGTTAAGTGATAGCTTTTTTGTTGTGCGCCTAGCGGCACACGTTTCTAGCCGTTTATATGAGAGCTCTGATTTTAATATTAAATATGAATTATAATTATATAAATTTTTGCTTATACCATTAAAGAATAGCAAGAAGAAGCATATGGTTATTTGCAGTCGCTTTTTTCCATACAAAACTGTACTTATTTGTCCCTTTTTTACTGCTTTATTACGATATAGTTAAAGAATTATTAATAGCTAGGAAATCGATGATGTTTGTCGAATTATTAAAAAGAAAGGGCAACCTGGGTCGCAAGCCCGGTCATTATTATGCTGAAGATGAGTATACAGGGGGTACTATGAAAAGGATCACAGTTTTATTATTAATTTTAGTCATGTTATTGGTTCCGGCAGGTAATTTACAAGCAAATGCAGCTATAACAAAGGCAGCCAGAGGACAGACGGCTACAGGGTGGCTTACAGGTGTAACGTATACATCTGATGGCGATAACGAGACGGTAGCGATAACAGCACGAAATTATGAGGATTATAGCGTTATGGAGCTTACAAATCCCAGAAGGATCGTGCTTGATGTTTATAATGCGGCTGCAACAGGAAAGCAACAGGTTATTAATGCTAATGGAAAAGTAATTAACAAAATTAGATATGCTCAGTTTGATAAATATACAGCTCGAGTTGTATTTGATGTAAACAGCGAGGCTGATTATGGAATAGAAAAGACAAGATCCGGGCTTCTGCTTTATATTGGACAAAGGCCTGAAACGGATAATTCGCAGGATGTACAGGAAAATGATGCAACCAAGAAGACAATAAAAGTTACCAATAGCTTTAAAATTCAGTACACTCCGAATAAAAAAAGTGAGGATGTGGAGCTCCACCTGAAAAACTATAAAAACTATACGATAAAGAGACTTACCGACCCTGAAAGACTTGTTATAAACATGCCGACAGAAGCTGTAAACAGCACTATCCAGCAGACCAACATCAATGGGGTTTTGGTAGAAACTATCAAGTGCGAAAAGGCAGAAACTAAAGGTGCGGATGTAACGATCGGATTAAATCAACAGGCACAATACAACGTGGAGGAGTCATCAGGAAAGCTGGCAATTTCGCTTTCAAAGCCGGAATACAACAATATTACTTATCAAAATAACGGTGACAGGGTTTATTTCACATTGACGGGTGCTAACCTCACAAAAGGGGATAAAACACTGGAACGCTATTATGAAGAAGTATACGATGATGCAGCAAAAATGTACATGATAGAATTTAAAGCTGATGGTGCTGAGTTTGGAAATGGAACACTAAAAATCAACGACGATTACATAAAGACTGTGGACATTAGATCTGATGCTGTTACCGGTTTAGTTCAGCTTTATTTTGCAGGTACTGAGCTTAATAAATATTTTACATTTACCAGGGGTAGCTCAGGTATCACATCAATTACCGTTTTAAGACCTGCAAAAAAGAAGGATAAGCTGGTTGTTATAGATCCGGGTCATGGTGGGTCTGCCACAGGTGCTGTATACAAGGATATTTACGAGAAAAACATGAACCTTAATATGGCACTGCGATTGGATGCGCTTCTTAAGAAAAAGGGAATTAAGACATACATGCTGAGGGAGGATGACAGCTATATCAATAATTATGAGCGTGCTTACATTGCAAACAGGCTTAATGCATCGTTATACTTAAGTATACATTGCAACGCTATGGATGACAAAAACTATGGCGGAACTATGACGTTGTATTATCCATATAAAAGTAGCAGCAAATTCACAGGCTATGATTTCGCCAATATAGTCCAGAAAAAGCTTCTGGCATCTCTTGGAACAACTGATAGGCTTCTTAGGTCACGACCTGACCTTATTGTACTGAGAGAAACGAATATGCCTGCTGCTCTGGCAGAGATAGCTTTTCTCACAAATGAAACAGATAGAACCAACCTTTGTAAGGCAGAATTCAGGCAGAAGGCTGCACAGGCATTATCCAATGCGGTGACAGAGGCATTGCAGAAAATTAATTAACATAATCATACAAATTTTCCAAAAGAATATTATATAAATATCTATAAAAAAAGTCAGTTGAATTTATGAATTCTACTGATTTTTTTTATATTACCCATATGATAACATTAGGAGGTAATTTAAAAGGAATTGAATCATTGAAAACTTAATAAAATGGCAATATACAGTGGGAAATACTATAGACCTTTAATATTGTTTATAATTACCATATTAAGTAAAATATGGAGGAATAATATGAAAAGGTTTTTAGCTATCTTAATCTGTATAGAGATATTATTGCTTACAGGCTGTACTGTTCCATTTATTGGAAAGAATGAAGTGAAGGACTCTGTAACCGGCAATGGAGCAGATAAACAGGCAGTAGCGGATACAAGGAACGATATTTCAGCAAATACGGATAATGAGTTATCGGATACTAAAACAAATGTGAATGATGAACAGGCATTGGAGCAAACAGATCGAACGTCTGATGTGAGTAATTTACAAACTGAACCTGGTGAATCAACTGATTCTGCTAATCAGGATGGTGAGCAGAGCAGTATTGATGCAGATCTATTTCCTCCATCGTCTTCAGTAAGCATTCCGGCTTTTGAAACAAGCAGTATTGAGAACAAGAAATCTGTTACGGTATATTATCAGGATGAGGATGGGTACCTGATCCCAATGACAAGATGGATACCAATGCAGCAGGGAATTGCAAGAGCTTGTGTAAGTCTATGTATCGATAGTGCGGATGTCAGGGAGGAAGTTGCATATTACGGTGTTTACCCTGTTCTGCCGAAAGGTACTGAGATTTTAGGAATTGATATACGCGATGGAGAAGCTGTAATAGATTTCAGCAGAGAGCTCCTTAATTATAACAGCGCTAAGGCTGAACGCAATATTGTAG
This sequence comes from Bacillota bacterium, assembly GCA_023409735.1. Taxonomy (GTDB): domain Bacteria; phylum Bacillota; class Clostridia; order Acetivibrionales; family DTU013; genus JAEYRB01. The sequence continues at coordinate 12,362 of JAEYRB010000028.1, forward strand.
CTTCCATAGTATACATGCTGGCTGATTTCAGGACTGTAAGCAAAGTAAGAATACTTGTAAACGGTTATTCGATCAATGAGCTGAAATATGGAACAGATATATCGGGAGCCTTGGGACGAGAAGATTTGACTATAAATACAGATGTGAAAGCAATATCTGTTAAGGGAAAGCAGGATATTTATTTACTTAGGACAGTTAATGACAGCACTGCATACCTGATTCCCGTTTCAGTAGCAGTATCTGAAGCAGAGGATAATTATCCAAAGAAGCTTGTTGAGCAATTGCTCGAAACAGAGAATAAAGAAAACCTGTATTCAGAGATGCCGGATAACACTAAGCTGCTTGGATGTGAGGTTAAGGATGGAAACGCAATTTTGAATTTTGACAGAAGCTTCGTTAATTATGGCGGAAGTACAAGAGAAGAGGGCATAATTAACCAGTTGGCATATACATTACGGCAAGTACATGGAGTTAACAGGATAACGATTCTTGTGGACGGTGAAGGAGCCGAGTTGCCTGAAGGAACTGATATCTCTGACGGGATAGCAATTCCGGCAACAATAAACGATATTATTGATAGATAATAAGAAAAGGTGCTGACATCCTTGAAAGAGCATATAAAAGTGTATAAAAGAAATTGCTTAATAGTAGCCACTAAAAACAAAGGGAAGCTGCAGGAATTCAAACAGATTTTCGAGAGACTGCCTTTCGATGTAATTTCCATGACCGATGCAGGTATAGATGATGATATAGATGAAACCGGCAACACATTTGAAGAGAATGCCTTAATTAAGGCACGCGAGGTGTGTAAGGTTTCAGGCAAGGCTGTTATAGCCGATGATTCAGGCCTTGAGGTAGATGCCTTGGGCGGGGCTCCAGGAATTTATTCTGCCAGATATGCAGGCTGTAATGCAACAGATCAGGACAGAAACGCAAAGCTTCTTGACGCTCTCAAGGACGTTCCCGAGGAGAAGAGAACAGCAAGGTTTGTGTGCGCTGCAGCAATCGTGCTGCCGGACGGAAGAAATCTAGCTGTACGTGGTACGTGCGAAGGCCGGATAGCATTTGAGCCGTCAGGCTGTAACGGCTTTGGTTATGATCCACTGTTTTATGTGCCTGAATTTGGGCTTACTATAGCTCAAATGGATGCAGATATGAAAAATAGGATAAGCCACCGAGGTAAAGCGCTTCGAAAAATGATGGAGCACCTGGAGCAAATAAGGTGGGATGATTCCGGTGATAAGGCTTTGTGATGGAGCTATTTGGGGGTTTTGTTTAGAATGAAAATTTTAGTAGTAAGTGATACACATGGTGACACAGATAAGGCCGAAGAGGCCATAAGGTATAATAAAGACAATATCAATATGATCATACACCTGGGAGATTACTTCAGAGACGCACAGAAGCTGGCGGAGAAATTCCCCGAGATTCCCATAGAATATATTTATGGCAATAGTGATTTTATGATCGATGGTGTACCGGCCGAGAAAATGCTGAATATATGCGGTAAAAAAATTTTTATAACTCACGGACACAGATATTCCGTAAAGTGGGATTATGAAAAACTGTATAAGAAGGCAGAGGAGCTTCACGCTGATGTATTGCTTTTTGGACATACACATGTGCCCGAGATAATTGAACGGTCAGACTACTTTGTGATGAATCCGGGAAGCACTAGTGATCCCAGAGATGATTCTGATGAGTCATATGCTATAATAGAAATCAACGATGGTAAAATACTGCCAAGAATATACAGGATATGATAGAACTGTACAGCGTACGTTGTATGCTCATACAGAGAAGATGAAACATGGCTGTTAGTATTGCTTCATGGAGAACTATTTTCATAGAGAAGCATAAACTCAGGAGGCAGCCGGATAATCCGCAGCCTCCTTATTTAGTACGTTGCCCGAAGATCTACAGCAAAAAGTCTCGAGTACTCTATGCCCTCGAGGCTTTTATTTATGGGGTTGTTCACTACAGCTAAGATAGCGAAGAGGGCACTATTACCCCCCCGAATTTTTGTTATACATGTGGTATCAATGATGGCAGCAACCGCCGCAAATATGAGAGTTTGGGCATTTGTCCTTAGCGGATTCCATGGCTTTAATTATGCTTATGTTTGAAAAAACGGAATCTAACAGGTTACTGCCGCAATTCTCACACTTTATTCGCATGTTTTCCTTGTCACTTATCGATGCCATTACATTGAACTCATTACCGCACTTCCTGCATTTCAAGTCATAAAAGGGCATTTTGTACCTCCACTCTAACCTTTTTATTCATATAGTGTTATTATACTGTATTGCATTTTATGAAGCTTTGTCTGTGAATCAGCAGTATGACAATTTGTATATCATAAAGCGAGGGCGCTTCACTGCTGAAACATATTATTGCTGCATGATAAATGCATATACAATTATATTATAGTAAATAAACTAAAAATAAGGTATAATAACCTCATAAATGAGGTTATTATACGCCTCCGGCAGAATTTATAGCCGTGCGAAATTTTCGGCTAAGGCCGAAACGCACATGCCTGATTATACCATAATAAATTATGGTATAATAATTTTGCTTATATATGAAATTGCACACACCGGGAGAAGAGTTTTGAGTATGCATTATGGGAATTTCGCTTTAGCACTTGCTTTATCTTTGTTTGCAGGATTATCTACAGGACTTGGTGGTCTGTTTGTACTCCTTTTTAGAAAGACAAATGTGAAATTTTTGTCAGCAGCTCTCGGTTTATCAGCCGGCGTTATGATTTACATTTCTTTTATGGAAATATATCCAGAGGCAGTACAGCATCTAACGAACAGTTCAGGAGAAAAATTAGGCAAGTGGTTTGCACTTTTAGGTTTTTTCTTTGGAATTCTTCTTATTGCCTTGATAGACAGGCTGGTTCCAAAACCTAAGAATCCCCATGAGGTACACAAGATAGAAGAAGCTGAGTCATGCAAGGTTATTGATAAAACTCAAAAGCTAATAAAGGTCGGACTGCTTACTACTTTGGTAATTACTATACATAACTTTCCTGAAGGACTTGCTACGTTCATGTCAGGAGTCAGCCAACCGAAGCTTGGAATAGCAATTGCGGTTGCAGTTGCAATACATAATATACCCGAGGGTATTGCGGTAGCTATTCCGGTATACTGCGCTACAGGAAGCAGAAAGAGGGCTTTTGGAATGTCCTTGCTGTCAGGGCTATCAGAACCGCTTGGAGCTGTTATTGCTTATCTGTTTCTGGCGCCATATATAAATGATTTCGTATTCGGCTTGATGTTTGCAACGATTGCAGGTATCATGGTATTTATTTCTCTGGATGAGCTCCTGCCTACAGCGGAGGAGTATGGCGAGCATCATTTATCAATAATGGGACTTATTGCAGGAATGCTTATAATGGGAGTAAGTATGCTCCTTGTGTTTTAAATTTAAAATACAGAGAAAGTATTTGTCAGAATACATATGGAAAAGAAGTGTTGAGTATGGAAGATGAGTCAGTAAAACAAATCGCTTGTGAAGAGAGTAATCCCGAAAAGGCGTTGAGACTTTTTAAATCGGGCTATAACTGCTCGCAGTCGGTTCTTGCGGTATACTGCGAGAGGCTGGGCTTGGATATGGATACGGCGCTGAAGCTTTCATCATCATTCGGCGGCGGGATGGGAAGGTTAAGAGAGGTGTGTGGGGCTGTATCGGCAATGTTTATGATTGCAGGTCTGAAAAGCGGTTATACTGTTCCCGTGAATATTACGGATAAAGGAGTACATTATGAACTTATACAAGAGCTGGCGAGAAAATTTAAAGATAAAAACGGCTCTGTTATATGCAGGGAGCTTCTTGGATTAGAATTAATACACGATGACCCTATGCCTGAAAAGAGGACAAAGGAATATTATAAGAAACGCCCATGTACTGAAATAGTATGTAGTACTGCTGAAATAATTGATGAGGTATTAGGTATTATATAAGTTAAAATTACATAAGAATTTTCAAATGGAAATAATAATGTAGTATAATTAAAAAATTATTGTTATTTAGTAGCATACAATGGGTAAATTAAACTGACGGAAATTAATAATTTAAATAAATAACCAGATAGGGGGATTTTTATTATGGATTTAAAGGGAACAAAAACAGAAGCTAATTTACAGGCTGCATTTGCCGGTGAGTCACAAGCACGTAATAAATATACTTACTATGCTTCAAAGGCAAGGAAGGATGGTTATAATCAGATAGCAGAGCTGTTTGAAGAGACAGCTAATAATGAAAAGGAACATGCTAAAATATGGTTTAAGCTTCTTCATGGTGGAGAACTGGCAAGTACAGAAGAAAATCTTAAGGATGCAGCTGCAGGCGAAAATTATGAATGGACAGATATGTATGCCAATTTTGCTAAAGAAGCTAAGGAAGAGGGCTTCGATCAGATTGCATTCCTGTTTGAGGCGGTTGCTAAGATTGAGAAGGAACATGAAAAAAGATACCTTAAGCTTATGGAGAATGTACGCGATGGTCTTGTTTTCTCAAAGGACGGCGATAGGGTTTGGCAGTGCGCCAATTGCGGACATGTAGTAGTAGGTAAAAAGGCTCCTGAAATCTGCCCTGTATGTAAGCATCCAAAGGCTTATTTCTGGATAAAGGCTGAAAATTATTAAAAATATGATAAAATGGGTTATATCAATATGATATGACCCATTTTTTTATGGGTGCGCCCGTTACCCGAAGGGCTACAGCAAAAAGGCGAGAGGGCTCGATGCCCTGAAGACTTTTTTGGGAAAATACAAATGTAAAGGAGAGTTGAATATGAACCAAGAGATAAAAACCGTTTTGGATATGCTTATTGAATTGGCAACGTCAGTAGGTTTGAAGTTATTATATGCGGCAGTCATTCTTGTTGTAGGACTAAAGCTTTCAAAATGGATAGTAAAGAAAGTATCAAAATCCAAGGGCTTCAGTAAGGTTGAGGTAAGTTTGGCACATTTTCTGACAAGCTGCTTAAAGATAGCCCTAAATGCTTTAGTTATTATAACTGCTGCACTGGTCTTGGGTATACCAGCTACATCGTTTATAACAATTCTCGGCTCTGCAGGACTTGCTGTTGGACTTGCACTTCAGGGATCATTGAGCAATCTTGCGGGAAGCATAATGATACTGTTATTCAAGCCTTATAAAATTGGAGATTTTGTTGAATTTAACGGGATATCCGGGACCGTAAAGGATATTAACTTTTTCTATACTGTTCTAATAACTCCGGATAATAAACAGATAACCTGCCCTAATGGCACTGTGTCAAACACAAATGTTGTTAATTATTCAACGCAGAGTATACGTAGAGTAGATATTACCTTCCAGGTGGATTATGGCAGCGATATTGATAACGTTAAGAAAATAATCATGGACGTTGTGAAAAAGGACAGCATGATATTAACAATTCCGGAGCCTGTCGTAGTTTTTGTAAAGAACAACGAAAGCTCGCTGGATTTCGATCTGAGGGTCTGGTGCAGCAACGCGGATTATTGGACTGTCAGGTTCAATATGCTGGAGTCGGTGAAAAAATCATTTGATATGAACGGTATAGAGATCCCGTACAAACAGCTGGATGTACATATTAAGCAGTAATCAGTATTGTTAGAGAAAGCTTGAATTGATGTTGTTGAAGCTTAATAAGCGTAATTCAATCATGTATTTTTTACCCTGGAATTATATTTGCAATAACGCAATCCGACACATTTGATTATTATGAAAAGGGTAGCCTTATGAAAAAACTGTTTGAATACATAAAGCCATATATTGGACTTATTCTATCAGCACTATTCATTAAGCTTCTGGCATCTATGATGGAACTGGTAATACCGTCAATATTGAAAAAGATTATTGACGATATTGTGCCTCAGGGCAATATAAAAAGCATTTACCTCTGGGGAGGCATAATGATTTTTTGTGCTCTGGCGAGTTTGTTGGCAAATGTTATCTCAAACCGGATCTCGGCTACAAGCTCGGGGTATGTAACACTCAAGCTGCGCCATGATGTCTTTGAGAAAATATCTAGCTTTTCTGCGGAGCAAACAGATAAATTTACCATATCTTCCCTTGTGTCCAGGCTTACCTCTGATACCTACAATGTTAATCAAATGCTTCTGAGACTTCAGCGCATTGGCGTCAGAGGGCCAATACTCCTTATTGGCGGCATTCTAATTACCCTTACAATTGATCCTGTCCTTACTACGGTGCTTCTTGCTACACTGCCACTCATAGTGCTCGTTGTTTATTTTGTTACTAAAATAAGTATACCAATATACACGCGTACTCAGTCGATGTTGGACTCGCTTGTAAGAGTAGTTCAGGAGAATATTACAGGCGTCAGGATAATAAAGGCGCTATCAAAGACAGATTATGAGCGCAGGCGCTTTGAAAGGGTAAATACCGAGCTTTCTGATGTAGAAAAGAAAGCAAGTATTGTTATGCAGATTACAAGTCCTACTACAACAGTGATAATGAATCTGGGACTATGCTTTGTTGTACTCGCCGGAGCATACAGAGTGAATTCAGGACTGGTGCAGCCTGGGACTATCATTGCCTTTCAAAGTTACTTTACCATTATCATGCAGGCTATGATGGGCATTACCCGCATATTTATTCTTTACTCCAAAGGGGCAGCTTCGGCGAACAGACTTGCTGAGGTGCTTGATTCACAGGAAGGCTTGAGACTTGAGAAGGATAACACAACAGCCTCACAGTACCATATTGAGTTTGAAAAGGTCTCTTTCTCCTATAACAAAATCGAAAATAACCTTACAGATATAAGCTTTGCTTTGAGAAAGGGTGATACGCTGGGCATTATCGGAGCTACGGGAAGTGGAAAATCAACTATAATAAATCTTCTTATCCGCTTTTATGACCCGGACAGCGGTATCATACGCATAATGGGACGTGATATAAGGAGCATACCAAGAGATGAGCTGTGTGCGAAGCTTGGTATTGTTTTTCAAAATGATTTTCTGATGCAAGACACAATACGTGAGAATATTGACTATGGCCGAAGCCTCACAGATGAAGAAATTCATACTGCAGCAGATAATGCAATGGCTCTGGAATTTATAGATGCATTGCCCGAAAGGATGGAGCATCTTCTGACTGTACGCGGCTCAAACCTGAGCGGAGGGCAGAAGCAGCGGCTGCTTATTGCCAGAGCCTTGGCTGCAAAGCCTGAAATACTTATACTTGACGATTCATCAAGCGCACTTGACTATAAGACCGATTCGGAGTTAAGAAGGAATCTGCATTCAAATTTCAGGGATACAACAACTATTATAGTGGCTCAGAGAATAAGCTCTATTATGCATTCTCAGCATATACTTGTCATGGATGATGGTCAGGCTTTGGCATACGGGACACATCAGGAGCTTATGGATACCTGCTCTGTTTACAGGCAGATTGCCCAATCCCAGATGGGAGGCAGCTATTATGCGTGATATGTCAGGTGGGAAGATGAATAGGATGGGGCAAAATGAAATGAACGGAGACCACCCCGGCTTAGGTGCACCTAAGCCTCATAAAAGGTATATTTTCAGTAGGCTCTGGAAGTATCTTGGGAGGTATAAGCTTTTGCTCATCTTTTCTGCTCTGCTAGTGACGTCAAGTAAGCTGCTTGAGCTGTGGGGACCCAGGCTTTCCGGAAGTGCCATAGATGCAATAGGAATAAAAGCCGGTGAGGTTGATTTTAGAGCAGTAGTGTATTATGTTATGCTGATGATCATATCGTATGTAGCTGCGGCTATACTGTCATACGTATTATCTGTACTGATGGTAAAGCTTGGCAGAATGGTCATATACGCAATGCGAAGTGATGTGTTTGAAAGCCTGTCAATGCTGCCCGTTTCTTTTTTTGACAGGCATCAGACAGGTGAGATCATCAGTATAATAACCTATGATATAGATACGATAAATTCCTCATTATCCACTGACTTTCTTCAGGTTTGCCAAAGTGTGATCACTGTTGCAGGTGCTCTTTATATGATGCTTAGAATTGCCCCCAAGCTTGTACTGATTTTTGTGTTCATGGTACCTGTGTCTATCCTGATAACAAGGTTTATTACTAAGAGATCAAGACCGCTATTTAAGGAACGTTCTGTTCGGCTGGGAGAGTTAAACGGCTTTGTTGAAGAAATGCTTGATGGACAGAAAACAACAAGAGCCTATAACCGGGAGAAAGTATTTGTTTCACGCTTTGACAAGAAGAATGAAGAAGCAGTCAAGGCATATACAAAGGCAGAATATATAGGCTCAATGGTAGGACCTTCAAACTCGTTTATAAATAATATTTCACTTGCATTGGTAAGTATGTTTGGAGCTATTCTCTACCTAGGCGGCAGCATAGGGCTGGGGGACATTTCTTCCTTTGTACTTTACTCAAGAAAATTTGCCGGACCTATTAATGAAACTGCTAATATATTCGGTGAGCTGCAGTCTGCACTGGCGGCAGCAGAAAGAGTGTTCAGGCTGATAGATGAGCTGCCTGAGGCTCCTGATGATGAGCGTGCGGAGGTATTAACGAATATCTATGGCAGTGTAGAGCTTGAGCATGTGTATTTCGGGTATGAGGCAGGAAAGCCTATAATTAAGGATATGAGCCTTAAGGCGGAGCAGGGTAAGCTGGTTGCGATAGTTGGGCCAACAGGAGCGGGTAAGACCACAATTATTAATCTACTTATGAGGTACTATGATTATGAGACAGGGAAAATATCCGTTGATGGAAGTGATATATTAAAGGTAACAAGAGACAGCCTAAGAAGAGCATTTACCATGGTTTTGCAGGATACGTGGCTTTTTAACGGCACAATATTTGATAATATTGCCTATGGTAAGGAAAATGCTACAATGGACGAGGTTATCGCAGCTGCAAAGGCTGCTCATATTCACAGCTTTATAAAGAGGCTGCCTCAAGGGTATAATACGATTTTAAGTACTGAAGGCCTTAATATTTCAAAAGGCCAGAAGCAACTTCTGACAATTGCCAGGGCCATGCTGCAGGACTCAAAAATGCTGATACTTGATGAAGCTACATCTAATGTCGACACTCAGACGGAAATGAAAATACAATCTTCAATGCGTGAGCTTATGCGTGGCCGCACCTGCTTTGTAATAGCACATCGTCTGTCCACTATACAAAACGCGGATATTATCCTTGTAATGAGAGACGGACTGATAGTTGAGCAGGGTACCCATGAAACTCTGATGGCGGCCGGAGGCTTTTATTACGAGCTGTACCATTCACAATTTACAGCGTATGAGTAGTAACGTTTCGAGTAGTACTACTCACAACTTGAAGCCTATGAATAGAAGCATAATGAGCTGCACCGGATCACACCCAAATAAATTGTTTACTCAAAAACTTTTAATGCGTTGATTTTTATTATATTGGTAGCTGTAGGCTATATACAATTATCGATGTAACGTTGTTAGGAAAAATGTACTATACAGCATTACTGCACGGTTTATGGAAAAAACGATTTATTTGCTTTTAAATTGCAAATATTTCCTCCTGGGATGTAAATTATAACAGATTATGGTATAATTATCCGGCGCATAACTTTGATGAGGAGGACATAAGTAATGAAAAATATTGTGGTACCTGTATCGGGACGGCCCTTTATAAATAATGCAACTTTCTGTGTTGGTACAGGCAGGATGGGCCTGGCTCTTCAAAAGGAGTATATTGACCACCTGCAGATAGTTCAAGAATCAATCAAATTTAAATATATCCGTGGGCACGGTTTATTCTGCGATGATGTGGGAATTTATCGTGAAGATAAGGTTGGTGGTACAGTTCAGCCTTTCTACAATTTTACATATTTAGATCGCATTATAGATACCTACCTGGAAAATAGCATTAAGCCATTCCTGGAGCTTGGTTTCATGCCTCAAAAGCTGAAAACCGGCGAACAGTCCATATTCTATTGGAAGGGTAATGTAACACCTCCGGTATCTTATGAGAAATGGGCTGAGCTTATCAAGGCTACCTTTAACCATCTTATTGAACGCTACGGAAGAGCGGAAGTCGTAACATGGCCGGTTGAGGTTTGGAATGAGCCTAATATACCCTTCTGGGCCGGAACAATGGAAGAGTATTTCAAATTATATGATTATTCTGCAAGAGCACTGAAGGAAGTAGATCCCCAGATTCAGGTCGGCGGACCTGCAATTTGCGGCATAGACGTTGAGAAATGGCTGACGGCATTCTTTGAGCATTGCATCAATAACAAGACTCCCTTGGATTTTGTTACACGCCATTGCTACACCGCAAACGAGGCAGAATATCATGGACATTATGTTTACCACACTATGAATGCTCCCACATATATGATAGATGAGCTGAAGCAGACAAGAGAAATAATGAGTAGATATCCTCTGACTAAAGACATCCCTCTGCATATTACTGAATTCAGCAGCTCTTATTCGCCTTTGGTGCCCATACATGATACATGCTTCCAGGCGGCATTTATAGCGCGGATATTGAGCGAAGCAGGTGAGTACGCTGATTCATATTCGTATTGGACCTTCAGTGATGTATTTGAGGAAGCTGATGTTCCAAAATCAGTATTCCATGGCGGTTTTGGACTTGTTGCACTGAATTCCATCAAGAAACCTGTATTCTATACCTTTGAGTTTTTCTCCAAGGCAGGTAATGAGCTGCTGTACCGCGATGACAACCTAATCGTCACTAAAAAGGGCGACAGATACGTAATAATCGGATGGAACTGGCATGATATGCTTGATGGCAAGACTGCTCCCAATAAAACCTACGACCTTTCAATTCCATCTGTAGGCAAGGATGCCATATTGGTGAAAACAGAGGTGGGCGGCGCTAATGCTAACCCGATTCAGACCTGGTCAAATCTTGGCAAGCCGCGCACGCCTAATAAAGAGCAACTGAAAATACTGAAGGGCTCCGCAGAGCCTCTCCAAACGGATGAAAAGCTTTCAGAACAGAATGGAAGCTATGATGTATCACTGGAGATACCCTGCAACCACGTTTTCATGCTGGAGATAATGCCCATCAAGGATATGACTGACACATACCTTGGCTTTGATAAGAAGGAGTTTTACGGGCTGAAATAGAGCGAGTGCAGATAAATAAAGCAATTGGCTTATATGCGGATAGGTTGATACAGTTATATTTATGCAGACAATTAGCTGCTGTTTGATATGTTTTTTTGCCTGATTATACTGTATATATTCTATTTGCAGCTTATATAATCATGCTCTCAGAATATGATGAAAATATGACGATTACTGTAGCTTCGAGGGATGTATATTCACCTGCAATATTTTTTGATAAGTACGGACACATGGAGGAATATGGAATGACAAAGAATTGGAGACATGAAAGAAATGATGGACATAGTTACAAACAGATTGATTATCAGAAGGTTTGAACAAAATGATTGGCAAGATATGTACGATTACTTGTCAGATAAAGAGGTTGTAAAGTATGAGCCATATGAGGTTTATTCCGAGGCTCAGGCTAAAGAGGAGGCAGACAGAAGGTCAAAGGATGAATCCTTTTATGCAGTTTGCCTAAAGGAAAATGGAAAGCTGATAGGAAACCTGTATCTGGGCAAGGGAGACTTTGATACGTGGGAATTAGGATATGTATTCAACAGGGGGTTCCAGGGTCAAGGCTATGCTACGGAGAGTGCAGAAGCGCTAGTTGACTATGCTTTTAAGCAACTTGGAGCAAGACGTATTATAGCAATGTGCAACCCGGAGAATGATCACTCATGGAAGTTGCTTGAACGACTGCATATGAGACGTGAAGGCTTGCTACTGAAAAATATATATTTTAAAACCAATAGCAACGGGGAGCCTATTTGGCTGGATACCTATGAATATGCAATATTGAAATCAGAATGGGTTAAATGATTCTGGTTTAGATACTACTGGCTTAGTTACCACTGTTAAGTACGTTTTAAAGCGGCATTCTATTGAGTGCCGTTTTTGTTTTTGGCGTTGATTAAAGGGCTACATCAAAAAGGTGAGAGGGGCTCGATGACCCGAGGCTTTTATTTTAGCGTTGATCATTCAGGATTTTCTTTTATCAAATATTAGATTTACTATAGATCTGACAAACAGAAGTGTACATGAAGTTAGAAAAAAGTAAATAGGTGTTTTATCATGTAGACCCTTTGACCATATAAAGTACGCAGAAATTATTGCAGAGATTATTGCTAAAACTAACAAAATATTGGAGATCGTTTTCTTCATGGAACATTCTCCTCTTAAGGTATTTTAATTACTATTGTACGTCAGCGTTTTTGCAAAAAAGCATTGGTTAAGCTCACTATGCTGCAATGTAAACATTATACAGTAAAAGTGATTGAATGTAATGAAATTACTAAAACATTGTATTGGAACATTACGGACCTGTAGAGTCTAGTTATCGGTGTGGCGTAAAAATATAAGTTTGGAGAAAGTGCGCCAATGTGTCGTAGAGACAGGTTCATTGTCCTATTAAGCTAGAGTTATGGGAAGGCATGGCTGCAAATTTACATAAGATTATGTCATGGACATGGCTGTAATGTACCGTCTTACTCCAATACGGGCGCAGGACAACCGCCATCCCTGGCTATAGTCCTTATCCTGCGGCATCGTGCCGTAGGATAAGGTTCCTGATGCCGTATTCGTTCTTCAACAGGACAAACAGCCTGTAGTCATCCCTTCATAAAATGCATTTATTTGCAGCTACGTCCCCATATTGCCTTGCGAAGCTGAACTGTAGGGAAGGGACTTGGAATGGAGAGAATGGAAAAGTTAAGCTAGAGGTACATTTCTGTGCAGAATTTCAAATAGGGAACACTTTTCTCAAAGTACCAGTAGATTTTGAGCAAAAATTCAGCTTACCAATAAAATAGCTAAAATATGTTAAAAAAATGTACCCTACTTGATTTTTTGCTCATTTTTTTATTTTTATATAGTAGTCTACAGACCAAAAAAGGTGCCTAACAATTTATTCATCCATATGAGATAATTTCCCCAAAAGTCCTTAGACTTTTCAGAGTTTTTCGGCTTGTCCCATAAGTCTAGAAAAGTAAGGAGGTTATCTCAAAATGGATAAAATAACTAAGTGCTATGGAAAACAAATGGGTGAATTTATCTGCTGAAGAACAATATGAAAGTGTCTAAAACATGCAAAACCTCAGGGATTCGACGCGCCGCATCGCCTGCGGCTTGCTGCGCTACCCGCTCGGACATGAGCTCCCCGGCGTCCTCGCGCACTCGCTGCGAAACGTGCATTTAGCACCTTACGCAACGCTCGTGCCGCAAGGTTCGAATCCCTTCTCCGAAAAATGCAAACTAAAAAAGCCACCACATCGGGTGACTTTCTTAGTTTGGCGTGCCTGAAGGGATTCGAACCCCCGGCCAACGGATTAGAAGTCCGTTGCTCTATCCAGCTGAGCTACAGGCACATATTAATCTTTTGCTCTACCAGAAGTCAGGTATTACAATTGGAGCGGGTGATGGGAATCGGACCCACGCAATCAGCTTGGAAGGCTGATGTTCTACCATTGAACTACACCCGCAGATGTTCTTGACTTCTGACTTTACATATTATACAGTCGGCTTTTATGTTTGTCAATGGCAGATTACAAAAAATGCTGATCACATAGAATGACCTGAGTCGCTTTATTTGCCTCTGTTTGCAGGCGCTTTTCCTGTTCTGCCTGCTTCCTTCAAATAATTTTCTCAGCCTTGCAGGTAATTTGCTAGGGGGCAGGGCTTTCCTTTGAATTAGCATAAAGAATACCTTCGGCACAAACTGATTTTCATATCATGCATCATTTAACACGTCTCATGATAATTTCTTCCTGCTTTGTGACTTCGTGTTCAATTCTGTTTATCTTCTCTGCATTTTGCTTATAACCATCAAGTAATGCTTCCAGCTTAATGCTAATATCATTTTCGTATATAGTCTCAACTTTAGTGACTCTCTTTGAAACGTCTCTTAGCTCTTCCTTTATTTCTCCCACATCCTGATTGAGTTTCCCCACATCCTGAGTAAGTTTCCCCACATCCTGAGTAAGCTTCCCCACATCCTGAGTAAGATTCTCCACATCCTGAGTAAGCTTCCCCATATTCTGAGTAAGCTTCCCCACATCCTGAGTGAGTTTTCCAACGTGAGCAGCTACATATTCTAATAATTCTCTATCTTCCATATGACACCCCCGAAATATATTTTACCATACTTATATAGAAAAGGGGTTGTAAAAAATTATGCATATGAAATTCATCTAATAAAGCTTACCAGTCATTCACCGTCATAATAATACCCACTAAATTTAAAGCAAAACTTTAATAGAGTGGATGACAAAATTTTTCTAATGTGACATATTGACATCCAATAGGTTTTGTTATAGTATTAAGATTAATTTATTTTAATACGTGCCCGTTAAGGAATCAATGAGGCTTCCATTATCAGTGGAAGTCGTTTGCTTTTATTGGCGGTTGATTGTTAATACGTTAACTCGGATTTTACGGTAGAATTTTACTAAGAAGTAAAGATAAACGCTTGGTTCTTTGTTGTAATGCAAGTGGCTATACTGGGAATGATAATAGATGTATGACAGGGGGTATTGCAATGAAAGAAATTATTGAACAGATTTCGCGGATTGACGCAGTAGCTTATGAAAATGAGCAGCGAAAAAGATCCATCCTGATTAATGAAAGAAAAAGGCTGGAGGACGATATTAAAGCATACCGCCAAAAGGAAATTGGCAAAGCAGAGGATGAAGCGCAAAATACTTATAAGCAGATTGTCAGCAATGCAAAGAATGAATATCAAAGGCAGGAAGATGAGATAAAGAGGCAATGTGCCCAAATTGAAAGCAACTATGAAAAAATTGAAAATGCTGTATTGAAGGAAGTCTTCAACAAGCTTTTTTCTGATTAACTTATTTTGATAAAAAATTAACAGAAAGGCGGCGAAGAAGTGAATCCATATATGGCATATGATGCTGTGAATACAAAGATTCAATCAAAGAAAAGCAGAATTCTTGACGAAGAAAAGCTAAATAAGATGCTTGATTTAAACATGGTTGATCAGGTGACTGATTTTCTAAAAAGTAAGTATGGCCTTGAGAAGATCATAAATATGGAAGGTAACCGTGAACTTCATAGGCATGAGCTGGAAACACTTCTGAAAAGATATAAGGTTTCTGAAATAGAAAATATTTTGCATTATTTCTCCGGACCATATAAAGACTTCCTTCAGGTAATGCTAATGAAGTATGAGATATCTGACATTATAATGCTTCTGAGAAAGATTGCCAGGGGAGAGGAATTAATCGGAATTGAAAATGCATATGTACACTCTGAGGCCTACTCGAAGCTTATGTATATTAAACTGTCAGCCTCAAGGGATGTTGAGCAGTTTATTGATAACTTAAGGGATACAAACTATTATCGGGTGCTTAAGACCATAGATCAAAATGATGTTATAAGCAGAGAGTTTCATATGGAAATGAAGCTGCAATCGCTTTTGTACAGGACGCTTATAAAAAAAGCTGAGAAGCTTGAACCCTATGATAGAGAAATAGCAAAGGATATTGTCGGACTGAAGATAGACCTTCTTAATGTACAGTGGATCTACAGGGCAAAAAATTATTATAACATTTCTCCTGAAGAAATTCTTATATATTGCCTGCAGAATGGGCAGAGACTTGGATTCGCAAGGCTGAGGAGTTTATGCTATACAAAAACGGCAGATGAAATGAAAGAATTAACAAATATATTTATGAAACACAAAATATTTGAAGGGAGTGGGGCATTAGAAATAGAAAAAAATATTGACAGCTATTTTTACTTCTACATTAAGAACAAAAGATTTCAGGATAGCATAGGTGCAGCTTTATCCTATATTTATAGGCTGAACATAATTGTAAAGAACATGATCACAGTAACCGAAGGTATAAGGTATAAGCTGGCGAAGGAAGATTTGAAGCAATACTTGGTTCAAAGTAAAGATCAGAGGTGATAATGCAAAATGGCTATTCAGAAAATGACTTTTCTGAAAATAGTAGGATCAGTGGATGACATTCATGAGGTTCTGAAGAGGCTTGTGTTAAGTGAGAGTTTGCATGTTGATTTTGAAAGTCCTGATGCATACGACAACAGTTACATAATACATCATTACGAATCAGTGATGACGGGAGTGTCAACGTTGATCCATGAAGATTACAGCGATGTCGATAAAAGATGTGCAGATATTGACAAATCTCTGGAAATGTTGAGCAAAGGACTTGATATTACACTACAAGTTGATAAGGGGAGTATTGCAAACGCTCAATATGGGATAAGTGATGCCAGGAATGATATTGATAAGCTTACAGAACTCATTGGAGGCAGGATCAGTGAGATCAATACCAAAAAAGCAGCTATTTCTCAGCTTAAACAATTCTATAACAGTATGGATTGTGTGATTTACAAGGATATAGATTTCGAGCATATTGCAAAGCTGAATTATTTTGACTATGAAGTGGGCTTTGTGACTAATGAAAACAAGCTTAAACTAAGAAAAAACTACGAAAATATTAGTGCAATAGCCCTAAACATAGGAACATTAAAGAATTCAAATGAAGATATAGGAATAATTATTTTCCCTAAGCGCTTTAGAGAGGAAACCACCAAGCTTCTTAAATCACTTAACTGGATAAAGCTTGATATACCCGATGGTCTTAACGGAACAATCGCAGATATGATGGATCAGACTAAGGGCAAAATAAAAGAGCTGGAAGACGAGATTAACAAGCTTTCACAGGTCTTGACAGACAAGAAAAATGAAACACAGCTTCTACTTAACAAAATATATACAACAGTGTTACTTGAAAGAAAGATCGCAAGTCTTGTTAAGGAAGTGTTTTTTGGTGAAAGCACATTTGTTATAAATGCATGGATCAGAAATAGTGACAAGAATATGGTTGAGCAGGCTCTGGCGCCTGTTATGCATAGAGTTTTAATAGAAGAAAAAAAAGCTGATGAGCTAGAAAGGCAGGTGATGCCACCTACACAGTTGAAAAACAATAAATTTGTCAGACCATTTGAGACTATAATCAGGTTATATGGCTTGCCATCATATTATGAGATTGATCCGACGCCGTTTCTGGCAATAACCTTCTGCCTCATGTTCGGAATAATGTTCGGAGATATAGGGCAAGGACTTGTGTATTTTATTGCAGGTCTTATAGTTCAGAAGAAAATGATGCAAGCCGGAAAGATATTGCAAAGACTTGGCGGAAGCTCTATCATATTCGGATTCGTGTACGGAAGCCTATTCGGACTTGAACAGGAGCAGCTGCCGTGGCTGCCGAGCCTTATAGGAAAGCCGCTGGATCCCAAGAATATACCATCGATACTGATTGCCGGAGTTGTTTTTGGAGTTGTTGTAATGTCAATATCTTTTATACTGGGAGTAATAAATTCGATAAGAGTAGGAAATGTAGAGATAGGCATATTCGGCAAGAACGGCCTCGCAGGCTACATTTTCTATATGAGCCTGATAACTGCAGCTGTTGCAGTAACCGGTGTAATAAAGCTGCCGCTGATAGTCCCCATATTAACACTACTTGGTAGCTTACTCCTGATGGTTATGAAAGAGCCTTTAACAAATCTGGTAATTAATAAAAGGCCGCTAGTTCATGGAACGTTTGGCAACTATATGACAGAGAGCATATTTGAAGGCGTAGAAACAGTGCTCGGAACACTTAGCAATGCAATATCCTTCATACGTGTTGGAGCATTTGCGCTTAACCATGCAGGCTTGTTCCTTGCATTCCTGGTTATGTCCGAGCTTATGCCGAATATTGCATTGAAGATACTAATATTGTTGCTGGGTAATTTACTTATTTTGGTACTGGAAGGCTTGGTCGTATTTATCCAGGGCTTACGTCTTCAGTATTATGAAATGTTCGGGAAGTACTTCCAGGGCGATGGAATTGAGTTCAAGCCTGTCAGAATAAATATTCAATGACCGTAATAAACATGATATGAATTGACGGCCATGATAATAAATAATTGAAATTAATGAAAGGGTGAATAATTTATGCAACTTACTTTATTAGCTTTAGCAATACTCATAGCAGCAGGAACAGTATTTTACGGAAGAAGGGCAATGAAAAAAAACCAAAAGGGAAGCGTAAAAAAAGCTATTTTTACTTCTGTTACTGCATTTGGTGCTGTTATGATCACTATGATCGTTCTTTTGATATCCGGTGATCCTGTTTTCGCAGCAGCTGAAGCTACAGCAGCAGGTACGGCAGTTTCAGGCCTGTCTCTGGGTGACGGTTTTAAATACATCGCTGCGGCATTATCCACGGGCCTTGCAACAATAGGAACAGGTGTTGCAGTTGGTTCAGTTGGTTCTTCTGCAATAGGTGCAGTTTCAGAGGATTCATCCATACTTGGTAAAACGCTTATATTTGTTGGTATGGCAGAAGGTATCGCTATATATGGTATGATAATCTCCATATTAATACTGTTCGTCTAAGGAGCAATGCATTATGAAATCGTTTCTGATAAGTGATAATAAGGATACATGGGTTGGTATGAAACTTGCAGGTGTAGACGGTGTTATAGTGCATACTCGCGAGGAAGTGCAGCATGCTCTGAAGGATGCTATGAAAAATGAAGAATACGGAATTCTTATATTAACTGAAAAAGCAATGGATCTGGTGCGGGAAGAAATATTAGAGTATAAGCTGAAGTGCAGGAAGCCGCTTATAATCGAAATTCCCGACAGACATGGCAGTTCAAAATCCCAGGATCAGATCGCAAATTACATAAGAGACTCTGTAGGTATTCGTATATGAGGTGGTCACATGGTAACTATTGAACAGAAACTATCACTGTTTTCAAAGCTTCTGCAGCGTTCCATGTCTGAAAAGTTTGATGAGGAAATGAGACAGCTGAGGAAGGATTACGAAGCGAAAGCGAAGGAAAATGAAGAAATAGTTAAAAAAGAAGCTGACGAGATCTTGAAAAGAGCCCGCAAAAAGGCTGACGCTGAAAAGCTTGAGATGGTCAGTAAGATGAAATATGGCTTAAAAAGAGAATATATAGACGTAAAAGAAAAGTACTTTACACTTTTCATGCAGCATCTGACAGATAAAATCGAAAAATTTATTGAAACCGATGAGTACCCTGAGTATTTAATGCGGCTTATCAGCAAGCTTATGGAAGAGAAAATCACCGATAGTATTGTACTATATATGACAAAAAGAGATCTTGACAAGTATACTGAAGCCATAAAACAGAGATTATCGGAAGCGGGCATCTTTGATTTTTCCTTCAAAATTGCAGATGATAAGATCATTGGCGGATATGTTGCGGAGGATACGTTAAATAAGATCAGAATCGATTGTACAATCCAATCGATTCTGGATGATAATACGCCTTATATAATGCAGACATTGTTCAAAGCCATAGAGGCAGGTGAAAACGATGGAATATAAAGAGGGTGTTGTACAGGCTATTAATGGACCTGTTGTAAGAGGCATAAACATGGGCTCCTTCAAGCGAAATGAGATGGTTACCGTAGGAGATAAGAAGCTCATAGGTGAAGTAGTCACAGTTGAAGGTGATAGTGCAACAGTACAGGTTTACGAGGAGACTGAAGGATTGAAAGCCGGCGAGAAGATACTTTATACAGGAAGCCCGCTTTGTGTAACGCTTGGCCCCGGTATGCTGGGTAATATATTTGACGGAATTCAGAGACCTCTAGAAAAAATAAATAATATTTCAAATGACTTTATACCGGAGGGGATAGGCCTTCTTTCTCTTGATGAAGAAAAGTATTGGGAGGTCAGCCTTACGATAAAGAAAGGCGACAGCATAAAACCCGGGGATGTTTATGGAACCGTGCAGGAAACATTGAGCATTGTACATAAGCTTTTGGTTCCGCCAGGTGTAAGTGGTAGGGTAATCGTGGTCAGACATGATGGAAGGTACAGACTAAATGATACCGTTGTCGTTGTGGAAAAACAGAATAAAGAGAATGTAAACCTTACATTATGCAGCAAATGGCCTGTGAGACAGCCGCGCCCAATAGATAAAAGGATACCTATATATAAACCGCTGATAACAGGGCAGAGGGTCATAGATAGCTTCTACCCGGTAGCAAAGGGCGGTACTGTAGGACTGCCCGGAGGCTTTGGCACAGGTAAGACTGTAACACAGCATCAGCTTGCTAAATGGAGCGATGCCGATATTATCATATACATCGGCTGTGGTGAGCGTGGAAACGAGATGACGGATGTTCTTGAAGAGTTCCCCTCGCTTATAGATCCAAGGACCGAGAGGCCTCTTATGGAAAGAACAATACTGATCGCAAACACATCCAATATGCCTGTTGCGGCCCGTGAGGCATGCATATATACAGGTATAACTATGGCTGAATATTACAGAGATATGGGTTATGATGTTGCAATAATGGCAGATTCCACTTCAAGGTGGGCTGAAGCGCTGAGAGAGATTTCGGGAAGGCTTGAGGAAATGCCTGCAGAAGAAGGCTACCCGGCATATCTTCCATCAAGGCTTGCTGAGTTTTACGAAAGGGCAGGCTGCGTGAAAACTCTTGGAGGTCAGGAGGCATCCATAACGATTATAGGCGCTGTATCCCCTCCGGGAGGCGATTTCTCGGAGCCTGTTACTGAAAACACTAAGAGGTTCGTTACAACGTTTTTAGCGTTGGATAAGAAGCTTGCATATGCAAGGCATTTTCCAGCAATCAACTATCTGACCAGCTACAGTGGTTATATCGGAATGCTGGAGGATTGGTACAGTCAGAATGTTGCACCTGATATGCTTGAACTAAGGGCAAAGATGATAAGGCTGCTCCAGGAGGAGGAAAAGCTTAATGAGATCGTCCAACTGGTCGGCGAAGATGTTCTTCCTAACGATCAAGCGCTTGTTTTGGAGATAGCACGAGTCATAAAGAAGGGAATCCTACAGCAGAATGCCCTGCATAAGGAGGACACATATGTGGTGCTCGAAAAACAATATAAGATGATGAAAGTCGTTGATACACTGTATGAAAACGCTCTGAAATGTGTAAAAATGGGCATACCGATCTCTACAATCAGAAGCCAGGAGATAATACAGGATGTTCTGAAGATGAAATACGAGGTTCCCAATGATCACATTGAAAAGCTTGACGAGCTATGCGGAAGAATAACAGATGTCTTTGAAAAACTTAGTCAGAAATATGAGCAGTAGGCTCAGTTGATTATATTTATTTGTTCTGAAGAGGCTTGTGTTTTATGAGAGTCCGGAAATAATTTTAGCCAGTAGGAAATTCAAAATAGAGGTAGTTGGATTATGAGAAGAGAATACTTGAAATTAGA
>JAEYRB010000033.1 GCA_023409735.1 Bacillota bacterium
AAAAATGTGCCTATGCACATTTTTTCTTAACGCTCGTACCGGATGGTTCGTTTCCGTCCCTGTTTTCGTGCATAAAAAGACTCCGCTATGTGCGGAGTCATTTTATGGAGCTGGTGGACGGAATCGAACCCCCGACCTGCTGATTACAAGTCAGCTGCTCTACCTGCTGAGCTACACCAGCGGATATTGGATTTAAAGCGTTCCTGCCATTTAAACCCTGAAAAAACTTGGCGACCCGAAGGGGGCTCGACGCGCTGTTTCACACCGCTTCCCGCTCGGATCTCTGGCTCCCCGGTCATCCTCACGCACTCGCCGAAAAATGCATACATTTTTCTTTTGGCTCGTGCCCTCACGGGTTCTCGCCCATCTGTAACTCGAAAAAACTTGGCGACCCGAAGGGGGCTCGAACCCCTGACCTCTAGCGTGACAGGCTAGCGTTCTAACCAACTGAACTACCGGGCCGTATATTTGTTTCTTTGTCAACCCATAAGAACCTCTCGGGTTCTCGTCCTCTGTCTCCTAAGGGCTTTGGTGACCCATAGGGGACTCGACGCGCTGCTTTTGCACCGCTACCCGCTCGGATTTCAGGCTCCCCAATCATCCTCACGCACTCGCCGAAAAATGCAAACATTTTTCTTTTAGCTCGTGCCCTCTCGGGTTCTCGTCCTCTGTCTCCTAAGGGCTTTGGTGACCCATAGGGGACTCGAACCCCTGTTATCGCCGTGAAAGGGCGGTGTCTTAACCACTTGACCAATGGGCCGTTTTAGGCTCTTAAGCCGACAACGTATATTCTACTGGGGAAGTGGTAAAAAGTCAAGCGAAAATTTAAAAAGTTAGGATAAATTTTTGACATAATTCTATAAATTAAACTACTATTGATTAAAACCGGGAAATTTGTGCAGAATTTCAAGTACGGTGCAATTTTTTTTACAATATTTGTCAGTATTGTTGATGTTCTTCAATATTTTTTGACATAATTGTGTTATGTGTCCATAAATTTATGGATTTAGCTGTACACTACTCGAAATTCTGCTCAAATTATATTGGTATTTTCAATAAAGTGTACCCTACTCGAAATTCTGCACAGCACTCTGCAAAATGATCTTGACAAGGTGTACACATTAGTCCATGTCATGGGATATTCATTAACCCTTGACATGGTCCTCGCACTACTTCGCACCCTCAAGATCTAAGGCTTTAGTTCGAAAGCTTTAGTTCGAAGGCTTTAGTTCGAGGGCTTTAGTTCGAGGGCTTTAGTTCAAAGGCTTTAGTTCAAAGGCTTTAGTTCAAAGATTTTAGTTCAAAGACTTTAGTTCGAAAGCTATAGTTCGAAAACCTTCGTTCAAAGGCAATCCTGTTTGTTGTATTCACAATTCT
Source organism: Bacillota bacterium (assembly GCA_023409735.1). Classification (GTDB taxonomy): domain Bacteria; phylum Bacillota; class Clostridia; order Acetivibrionales; family DTU013; genus JAEYRB01. The sequence goes on from JAEYRB010000033.1 coordinate 1,378, forward strand.
ATAGTATCTATCTTTCATTTCTGTAAGTTTCGCTTCAAAAATGTAATGTTATTCAATAGTTACTTAAAAGCTGCTTTGTTATAATAAATCCTGTACTTAGATAAGACATTTGCGATGTAGCCTTAAAATAATTTAGCAGTACAATATATAATGACTTACTACTGTATCATCCATAATATATCTTACTGCGGAACTGCAAAAAGTATACACTGCAAATGCCTCTAGATAAATAGTTGGAGGTAGTAAAATGAAATTGTTAGAAGTAAATAACCTAAAAAAAATATACACCACGCGGCTTGGAGGCAACTCTGTCCAGGCACTGACAAATGTCAACTTTTCAGTGGAACAGGGCGAGTACGTTGCCATCATGGGTGAATCGGGATCGGGTAAGACCACCCTTCTGAACATTATAGCTTCTCTGGATAAGCCGACCAGCGGTGAGGTAATTCTGGACGGGCAAAATATCGTTACCATTAAAGAACGTGAAATTTCGGCATTCAGGCGAAACAACCTGGGTTTTGTATTTCAAGACTTTAACCTACTGGATACCTTTACAATTCAAGATAACATCTTCCTTCCACTGGTATTGTCCGGCAATAATTATGAAGAAATGAGCAAAGCTCTTAAGCCCATTGCTGAAAAGCTACATATCAACGACATACTTGGCAAGTACCCTTACGAGGTTTCAGGCGGACAGAAGCAGAGAACTGCTGTGGCTAGAGCATTGATCACCAATCCTAAGCTGATTTTGGCAGATGAGCCTACCGGAGCCCTGGATTCAAAGTCAACCGACCAGCTGCTTAATCTCTTTAACGAAATAAATAATGACGGCCAGACTATACTTATGGTAACGCATTCCGTAAAAGCAGCCAGCCATGCAAAAAGAGTGCTTTTCATTAAGGACGGAGAGGTGTTCCATCAACTATACAGAGGCAGTATGAGCAATGAAGTAATGTTTGCAAAAATCTCGGATACAGTTACTATGCTGGCGACAGGCGGTGAAGGCCGTGCGTAGAGGATTGTTCTATCCAAAGCTGGCACTGCAGAATATGGTCAGGAACAGAAGATTTTGCCTTCCGTACTTACTGACCGGTCTTCTCACAGTTGCCATGTTCTACAATATGATTTTCTTAACTACCAGTGAGGATATAAAGAATATGCCGGGATCAGGCAATCTGGGCTTTATCCTTTTCCTTGGCACTATAGTCGTAAGTCTGTTCTCTGTAATATTTATACTTTATACTAACAGCTTCCTTATGAAGCGCAGGCAAAAGGAGCTTGGGCTCTATAACATTCTGGGTATGGAGAAAAAGCATATAGCGAACATGCTTTTGTGGGAGACCTTTTATACCGGTATTGTTTCCATAATAGGTGGATTACTGGCCGGCATCTTGCTATCGAAGCTTCTCCTTCTGGCACTTTTCAGGCTGTTGTTTTTCCAGGTACACTTCGGTTTTTCTGTAAATCCTGTAGCAGTTGCCATTACAGCTGCTCTTTTTGCCGGAATATATCTGCTGACCTTACTTTTTAACTTCTTCAAGCTGTGCATTACAAATCCTGTTGACCTTCTTAAAGGCGGCAATGTTGGTGAGAAAGAGCCTAAATCAAAGTGGCTGCTGACAATAATAGGCTTAGCTGCTTTAGGCACCGGCTATTATATTGCGCTTGTAACCGAATCTCCGCTTAATGCAATAATGTTGTTCTTTGTAGCGGTAATATTGGTCATTATAGGAACCTATTGCTTATTTACTTCCGGAAGCATTGTACTTCTGAAGCAGCTTAAAAAGAACAAAAAATATTATTACAAGGCAAAGCACTTCACTGCAATCTCAGGTATGCTCTACCGAATGAAGCAGAATGCTGTCGGTCTTGCTAATATATGTATTCTTAGCACCATGGTACTCGTCATGGTATCGACAAGCGTCTGTATGTATGTAGGGGTTGAGGATGCTCTTGATACAAGATTTCCAGAGGATATTTCATTTGAATTATCATCAGATCAAGCCTCCTTTGAATTGGATCAGTTCCAGGATGCAGTTTTGGCAGAGGCAGATAAAGCGGGGCTGGAGGTAGTAAACCTCATTCAATATAAGAGCATAAGCTTTGCTACCTCTGTAAATGATTCGGTTTTTGAGCTTAAGAATCCAAATGACATGTATTATTCCAGGTTAAGCTATGCAGAGATTATGACCACTGATGAATATGAGAAGCTCACAGGTCATCATGAAGAGCTTAAGCCTGACCAGGTTTTAATATACTGCAAAACCAGATATAATTGGGATAGTGTCACGTTTCATAATAAACAGTATACTGTTGCCAAATGGCTGGACGAATTCAGTCTGGAAAACTTTTTTTCTTCATATGTCAATGATGTCTTTTATATAGTAGTTGCAGACAATGATGTAATTAATGATTTTTACAAAATGCAGTTAGAATCATATAAGAAAAACGCAAGCAATATAGACTGGTACCTGTCATTTGATCTAAATGGTGATGAAAATGAAATTATTAGTTGCTACAAAAATATGTTAACTGTTGCAGGTCAATACAAGGAAGGTACTGTAGTAGATGAAAATGGGAAAAGAATAGCAGCAAAGCCTCTTTCATTCTACAGCAATTGCAAACAGGCCAATCGCACTCAATTTTATGCTCTCTACGGCGGTCTCCTATTCCTTGGACTTTTCCTTGGTGCTCTGTTTCTCATGGCAACTGTACTGATCATCTATTATAAACAGATATCAGAAGGCTATGATGACAAAGACCGCTTTGAAATAATGCAAAAGGTCGGAATGAGCCAGGACGAGGTTAAGAGTACAATTAAGAGCCAGATACTTACAGTTTTCTTTCTGCCGCTTATCTGCACGATAATACATCTGGCAGCCGCTTTTAAGATGATCACGAGACTCATGGTCGTACTGAATCTCTATAATGTAGGCTTGTTTGCAATATGTACCTTAGGCACCATTGCAGTGTTTGCAATAGGTTATGCAATTATCTACAAGCTTACTGCAAGAACCTATTACAAGATAGTGCGGTGAGAAGGTGTAAATATTGACATCATAATTCACTATAGCATTTGCGATGTGCCATGTTTAGTTTTAATGTAATGCAACAGTATTTCTCGAGGACACTGACAACAGACTATACTGCTAAATATCAGGGTAAAATCGCAATACCTAGCTAATACTTTTATAAAAAGTTCTGAGACACCCCTACCCTGTCTCAGAACTTTTGCTATTTCCGTGTCAGTATTGTATAATTCCTCTAGTATCCGTTGGGAGGTAAATGCATTATATGCACAGGATATATATCGTGGAAGACGACAATATTATTGCCAAGTCGATTAAAAAGCACTTAGAATCATGGGGCTTTGAAGTAAAGTGTGCTGATGACTTTTCTGCAGTTTTGCAGAAATTCTTATCATACGATCCTCAGCTGGTGCTTATGGACATTTCCCTTCCGTTTTTTAATGGTTACCACTGGTGCCAACAGATACGCAAGCTTTCCAGTGTGCCTATCATATTTATTTCATCAACCTCCGACAACATGAATATCGTTATGGCAGTGAATATGGGAGCAGACGATTTTATAGCAAAGCCCTTCGACCTTACAGTACTCTCGGCAAAGGTTCAGGCAATACTAAGAAGAACATATGATTATCAGGGTCAAAGCCACCTTATAGAGCATAACGGAGCCATTTTCAACAGCACAGAATGCTCTGTCTCCTTTAATGGGCATAAGACAGAGCTCACGAAGAATGAGAACCGTATAATGCAGGCACTGCTTGAAAATAAGTCAAAGGTAGTAACACGGGACTCGCTAATGACGATGCTTTGGGAATGTGATTCCTTTGTAGACGAAAATACACTCAGCGTAAATATTACACGATTACGGAAAAAGCTTGAGGAGATCGGGCTTGAGAACTTCATTACTACCAAAAAAGGTCTCGGCTATATGGTAAAATGATATGAAAAAAGTGAATTTATTTTTATCCTGGCTTAAAAGTAGGCTAAGTGTTCACATCATTTCTCTGGTAATATCATTAATTGCACTGGCAGTTTTTGTTCTGTACCGGCTGCCATCCGAACCTATTATATATATTTATGCACTTTCAGCAGCTATTCTCTTCATTGTCTGCACCTTAGACATTATTCGGTTTGCAGACAGGCACAGGACAATGACAAAGTTAAATCGCGAGATCACATATAGTATTAAAAATCTTCCTTCTGCTGACACGCTAATAGAAGCAGACTATCAGGAGCTTGTCAAATGTCTGTTTGATGAGTGCGCCTCCATACAGGCAAGTGCCGACGCATCAGCCAGTGATATGACAGACTTTTATACTCTCTGGGCTCATCAGATCAAAACACCCATATCTGCCATGAGGCTCTTGATTCAAAGCGGTGAAGCCTCTGATGCAGATATTACGGCAGAGCTTTTTAAAATAGAGCAATATGTTGAAATGGTGCTGTCCTATCTTCGAATTGGCAGTGAAAGTAATGATTTTATTATACGCAGATACTATCTTGACAGCATAGTAAAACAGTCGGTCCGTAAATATGCCAGGCTTTTTATTACAAAGAAGATAAGTCTTAATTACACGCCTTGTGAGATTGAAGTGCTGACTGATGAAAAATGGCTTCAATTCACTATAGAACAGCTTCTGAGCAATGCCCTCAAATATACTAAGGAGGGTAGCATTTCTGTCTATACAGAAGATCATTCACTTGTTATAGAAGATACAGGCATTGGGATTTCAGATGAAGACCTGCCCAGAGTATTTGAAAAGGGTTATACGGGTTATAATGGTCATGAAGATAAGAAATCAACCGGAATCGGCCTGTACCTCTGTAAAAAGGCGCTTATAAAGCTGGGACACTCTGTTGAGATCCGCTCAAAGGTAGGAGTAGGTACAAAAGTCATTATAGATCTGCAGATACCTGAGGTTGAGGTAGAGTAAACAACCTAATTAATGTCCAAACCTTATAACCCAATAATACTGCCAAACTCTATAACCCATTTAATGCCAAACTTTATAACCCATTTAATGCCAACTCTCATAACTGGTTCAAGATCATCAATGTTCTTTTACATCATACCATGCCCTTACAGATGCAAAATGCTCAAAAGCACCTATTCAATTTCTGCTATTGCCTCTATTTCAACCAATAGGTTTTTAGGTAGAGTTTTTACAGCAACACATGACCTTGCAGGAAAGCTTGTGAAAAAGCTTGCATATACCTCATTAAATGCTGCGAAATCAGCCATATCAGCAAGAAAGCAGGTGGTTTTTATTGTTTTCTCAAAGCTTGATCCGGCAGCTTCCAAAACAGCACCCAGATTTTTTATCACCTGCAACGTCTGGTCTTTAATATTATCTCCTACAATAGCTCCTGTTTCAGGGGAAATCGCAATCTGACCTGAAGTAAAGACCAGATTTCCTGATACCTTTGCCTGCGAATATGGGCCGATAGCCTTTGGTGCCTTATCTGTATGTATTGTCTTCATTTTTTGTTTCTCCCTTCATACTTTATGTGTTTACATTTATTAATGTTATTTCATGAAAATAAAGTTTTCAAGGTATAACGAGGCACATAATGTAACAAACTTTTGTCTTCTGCCTCGATTAAACACAGTCGATGTAAGAAAAATTTCCTAAAGCCGAAAATTATCTATAAAACGATGTGCTATAAAATACTATATGCGTTTTCGACTTTGCTTAAAACATTGTATAACAGCCTATGACTGATTATCACTCATCCGGCGTAAGGTTATACAAGCGATTACTTCCCTCACCACTTCGTATTGCCTTTAGCAATTCTTCAAGAGTGTTTATCCTTCTATTAAATTCAATGGCGGCCAGTCGTGCCTGGTTGCCCGTATGATTGTCGGAGCCTACTATTTTAGTAAGGCAATACGAATCAGCATACTTGTCAGCCATATCATTTTCAAAGTCGGTCCTGTTGGCATTAAGCGTTTCGACTGCATCCACATGTCTTGGCATAAGCCGTATCATTTCAATATAACCAGCTTCTCTAAATGGATGAGCTTGGACAATTACTCCTCCGGCATCGTGAACCCTGTCGCAGTATTCACTTACTGTCCAGTCAAGGCAATCCGGGTTTTTATATAGCCATTTTTCATCAAGGCCGTATGTGAGGAAATCAGTGCCAAAATATGAATACTCCCATGCAAGAAACACGTCAATTCCGAGCTTGTCACCCATGACCTTAGCCCTATTATAGCCCTCCAAAAACATAGAAACCCTACTGTTCCAGCATGCATCCGCTGTAACCGTTGTATTTCCGTTCAGAAAATGATCTGTTATACAAAGACCATTATAGCCCATATCAAAATAGAATTTAACCTGATTCTCTGCACTGTTGCTCGCGCACTTACTAACCTCAGCAGTGTGGCAGTACATTTCATATTTAAACAAAGATAATTCCCCCATATTAAATATACTTATAACATTATCCACATTCCATTGCATCGGCTTTTCTATTCATTGTTTCATTGCAAGATAATCACGCCTCAGGCGGCACCTAATTAATCATTGTTATTAACAAAGAAATTACTGGGCAAAATATTTGTCAACTGCCAGCTTGACTGCTTCAGCAGCTTTGTCTTGAAATGCCTGATCATTAAGCAGCAGCTCTTCATTCTGATTATCAATAAAGGCAGTCTCTATAAGAATAGCAGGTGCATTAGTTTCCCGGCATACAGACAGGTTTTTCTTCTTAATTCCCCTGTCATGAAGGCCAAGCGCCTCAACAAGCTCTTTTTGCACAAGTGCCGCCAGGTAGATGCATTCCTCCTGATGTTCAAATACCGGCTTGTAAAGCTCCTTCTGAGTATACGTTTCAATACCATAACCATCATGCAGATCACTTGCATTACAATGGATGCTTATGAACATACCTGCCCCGGCTTTATTTGCTATTACAGACCTTTCTGCTAGCGGAATGAATGTATCGTCTGAGCGTGTGAGCAGAACTTCATATCCGGCATTTTTTAAAAGCTCGGCGAGTTTAAGTGCTATAGAAAGATTTATATTCTTCTCCAGTGTTCCGGAAAAGCCAACAGCACCGCTGTCATATCCTCCATGGCCTGCATCGACTACAATAAGCCTGTTATTGTTTACATAACTTGTTCCTGTCGGGGGCAGTATATTATTCTCATTGTCACCAGGTTGATTATCACTGCCTTCCGATTCGCCGCTCGGTCTGTGTATATCAATATACCCTCCTCTGTCTGTCTTGACAGTGCCAGGATCATTTTCGCTTACTGTGCCTGTCGTAACGCTTCCGTCTGCGTATGTATTACCGCTCATATCAATATTGCCGTTTGCACCTGCATTATCCGACGTGACAATCTTGATGTAATCACCTGATATCCAACCGGGTACACCATCTGCCATAACCACGTACCAATTATTCGATGACAAGAGAGAAGCTGTAAGTTTATTACCCGAATATACCTTTGATAAAACATTATATGATGTTCCGGGACCTGATCTTACATTTACAACACTGCCGCTTACCACAAGAGTATTGTTCACGGGCTTAAAAGAAATCTCCTCACTACTACCAGCTTCATTCGATTTATTTTCGATATCATTATTTGAATCGCTAATATCAGAGCTATTACCGGAAGCGTACACTTCATCAACCTGATCTCCCGTTATCCAGCCTGTTATATCATTTATAGCTACCCTATACCATGAATTGGATGACCTCAGTGACGCTGTTAGGCTTTCACCCTTATATACCTTAGTTAAAACTGCATAAGCTGTATCAGGGCCTGACCTGATGTTGACTACGCTGCCCTTAACTTCAAGCTTGCTGCTTATAGGCTCGCTCATAGCATATACCATTGTTCTATTAATAAGGGCAACAGCCTCTGCCCTGGAGATTCCATCATCAGGCCTGAAAAAGCCGTTTGTATCTCCATTCATAATACCGGCTGACACTAAAGTGCTTACCTGTTTTACAGCATAACCGGCTATCTGAGAAGCATCCTTAAAGGCTTTTTCTTCATTGCCTCCATAAATACCTGTCAGATCAGCTATAAGTGCAGCAGCATCCTGTCTTGATATTGGAAGCTCAGGCTTTAAGATATCATCAGAGTATATTCCCATATACCCCGCTTTTTCCGCTGCCCATATGTACTTTGCATACCACTTATTTTCGCTGACGTCTTTATATTGGCATTCCGTTCCTTCTAATGGAACTAAAAATACAACGTTAAGCATCTTAATGAATTCTGCCCGGCTTACCATATCGTTCGGCTTAAACACATTTCCCGGATATCCATTGACATATCCTGCGTCAAGCGCCTTTACTATATCTGCTTTTCCCCAATGTCCGTCTATATCGGTTAATCTTATTTCATCTGCATAAGAATTTAGACTGTTCATGCTCATAAGTAGAATTGCGGCAGAAATAATTGCAGTGAACATTCTTTTAATTATACTACTCTTTTTTCTTGTTTTTCTCCCAAAAATACCCCTAATCATTTGTATACCCCAAAGCATTTTTTAGCATATTTCGATTGTATATAAAAATAATACTATAAAATTGCTGAAAGTGGGCTTAATATTGGGAAAATTAATCAAAATTTAATATAGGATAGAAAAATAATACCATGAAATAAAAAATTTTATATTACTATTGACGGCAATAATAGAAAATGATATTATGCTACCAAACGGTAGGTAGTTTACTTTTTATGGAGGCGCTATGAAAAAAGATCAAATATTAGACAAAGCAATGGAATTATTCGCAAACCAAGGATTCTTTGGTACAAGTATGGATGATATAGCTAAGGCTGTAGGAATAAAGAAGGCTTCACTATATTCCCATTATGCAGGTAAGGAAAGTATATTCACTGCTGTATTCAACAACATTTTAAATGATTATTCTTCTTTTATTGATGATTTGACTATGTGTAGTGAGGAGACAAATCATCTGGAGAAATTAACTGATGTTTTTTCTCGGTATGTAAAGAACTGTGAGAATAATTTTAAGATGATCTTCTGGGACAGATACTATTATTACCCGCCGGAATACCTAAAAGACTATATTTTTCAAAAAACATATGAAATAGAAATGCTCTTCCTTGAAAAAATTACAAACATATTTGAACAGGGGATTAAAAACGGGAGCATCAGGAGCAAAAATGCAAATGATATTGCCTTATCCTTCTATTACATGATGATAGGCTTTGCAATGACAGTTAAGTTTTATGATGGAAAAGAAATCGATAAGGATATTGTCAGATGTACAACCGCATTTTTAGATGGCATAAAGTCATGATAGTTATAATTAAGTAGCTATAAATAAAAAATAATATTCTGGAGGAAATAATATGAATGAGGGATTCACAAGAAGGCTTGGGCGATCCAAAATTGAAGTTAGCGCATTAGGATTAGGATGTTGGGCTATTGGAGGACCGTTTACTTATAACGGAATGTCTGATGGCTGGGGTGATGTTGACGATACCGAGTCAATTAATGCTTTGCACAGAGCTTTTGATCTTGGTATAAACTATTTGGACACAGCTGATGCCTATGGCGTTGGACATAGTGAAGAGGTAGTTGGAAAAGCAATTGCAGGAAGAAGGAGCAACCTTGTTATCTCTACAAAGTTTGGGAATATTGGTAATGAAGCTACCAAAACTCTACAAGGGACAAATGTAACACCTGATTACATAGAAAGAGCTTGCGATGCATCACTCAAAAGACTCAATACTGATTATATTGACTTATACCTGCTTCACGTATGGGATGTATCGGTAGGTGAAGTTGAAACAATATGTGCGACTCTTGATAAGCTCGTTGAGAAAGGTAAAATCCGTACTTATGGATGGAGTACAGATCTTGCAGATGGTGCTAAGTTGTTTGCAGAAAGAGCAAATTGCTCTGCTATAATGCACAATTTAAATGTATTAGAGGATGCTCGGCAATTAGTTAAATTGTGTGAGAATAACGACCTTGCCAGTATTAATCGTGCTCCTTTAGCTATGGGATTCCTAAGCGGTAAATTCAATGCTGACTCTTTATTATCAAAAAATGATGTGCGAGGAGCAGGTCATCCCTGGGTTTCATACTTCAAAGACGGGAAACCTGTACCTGAATTCTTAAACGCTCTTGATTCAGTTAAAGAAGTTCTGACAAGTGGTGGTCGCACTCTGGTCCAGGGAGCTTTAGCATGGATTTGGGGCAAAAGCCGCAGCACTATACCTGTACCGGGATTTAAAAATACGAAGCAGGTTGAAGAGACCGCAAAAGCAATGGATTTTGGTCCACTTTC
>JAEYRB010000016.1 GCA_023409735.1 Bacillota bacterium
TTGCAAACCTGCAGCTGCAGTGATGCAGTTTCAGAAGCAGCCTGCACATGCAATTCTGTTATAACACACAATAAGCAGCATATATCTGCACCTGTATGTGGTTGTAGTTGTTCTTCAGTTGTTCAAGAAAAAACATTATCAAAGACAGCCAATTTTTTTATAAAACTAATGAATAGGATCAGAATCAAGGAAATTGGAAGGGCCATAATAGATATTGGTTTAAAACAGATTCTTCTGTATTTTGTTATATTTGCGGCAGTTGGTTACCTGGTTCAGCATTTTATTCCAACTTCACTAATAGTGTCGCTATTCAGCGGAGAAAGCATATTTTCTGTTCCTTTGGCTGCTCTTTTAGGTTTACCTTTGTATGTAAGCGGTGAAGGAGCAATACCACTTATTAGAGCATTAATGGACGGTGGTGCGGGTGAAGGAGCAATGATGGCGTTTATGATAACGGGTCCGGCAACTAGTGCATGGGTTATAGCTGGAATAACAGCCTTTATGAAAAAAAGAGTTATTGGCTTGTATGTTGGCTTTGTCTTTATAGGCGGAGTTGTTATAGGATATTTATATCAACTTGCAATTGCATTTTTATTAACCTGACTATTGTTATATACTGATATAAAAGTATTTATTTTAATGACAGAGGATATAAAGCATGAGATACAATACTGAACAAGTATGGGAAGAATTCAGCGAAGCAATTCGTTTGTTTATTAAGCATAAGGTATCTGATACATCTCAGTCTGAGGATATTTTGCAAGATGTTTTTGTCAAAATTCATTCTAGTATCGATTCCCTCAAAGAGGATACTAAAATACGCGGCTGGGTTTATCAAATTGCACGAAATACGATTATTGATTATTACAGGAGGAAGATAATTAAGCTGGAGAGTATTGACGAGATTCCTTTAGAGGAGGAAGGAGCTGCAAACAGCATAAATAATATGATTGAAGCTGAACCTGCTCAAAAGGTGGCTGTCGGCTTAAAAGGAATGATCGATAATCTGCCTGAAAAATATTCACAGGCACTCTATCTTGTTGAATTTGATGGGCTGACTCAAGTGGAATTAGCAAAGAAGCTGGGAATATCTGTATCGGGTGCTAAGTCACGTGTTCAAAGGGGGCGCCAATTACTTAAAGATAGTTTGATGAAGTGCTGCCATTTTGAACTTGACAGATATGGAGCAATTATAAACACTTATCCTGTTTGCTGCTGTTGCTGCCGCTGCCGCTAAAAAATGCCAATTACATCATGCCTTAACAAGATATCATCTTTTAAAGTAAGAATGGCCTGATAATACACTTTCATTACGTATATAGTTTTTTATACAAAATCTTAGTATGCGTAAAGAATTATCTGATGAAATAAGAGCAAACGGCCCAGTCATTCTGAAGGTAGATCACTGGCAAAGCAAAATATTGATATAATTTTCTGGCAGATATTCTACTTACTAAATAGATTACCTGCCAGTTTTATTTTTCTCTAACAATCCATAAACAAGTACTATATTATTGTATCAACCTGTCTATACCTAAAGGTACTTTTAAATCCTTTCAGTAAATGCGCAGCATTGATAAACATTTCGCTTCCATAAATAATTTTTCAAGCTTTTTTAGAGATTTGACAGTTAAAATATGCTTAAGAGGTTTAGGGGTTACTAGTTTATTGTCTCTGAGCTCGATCAAGGAATAATTTGTAAGAACAGGCTTAGTCTGCTTGAATGACTGGCCAAAGGTGAAGCATGGTTAAGTATAAGATATCATGGAAACAACATAAAGAATCGGGTATTCGAAGCAACAGAGCGATTCGAAAACAGGAGGGCATAGCTTACCTTTTTCTTGCTCCGAGTCTTATCGGAGTGAGTATATTTGTACTCCTGCCGTTCTGCGGTGCTGTAAAGCGTTCCTTTAACGAGGCTATGAGCGGCAGATTTGTTGGATTCGAAAATTACATTAATATATTTAAGAATGAAGCATTTCTAATGGCAGCCAGAAATACGCTGCGTTTTACCTTTACATGTATACCGATCCTTCTGGTAATATCCCTGATATTTGCGGTTATTGTATCGGGCTTTAGAAGGACAGTTGATTTTTTTAAAGCCACATTTCTTGTTCCCATGGCGATACCCGTTGCGTCAGTAGTTCTTATATGGAAATTATTCTTTCATCAGAATGGACTTATCAATGTGCTGCTCACGCACCTTGGCATAGAAGCGATTGATTTTATGAACTCAGACAAAGCCTTCTATGTTCTTATTTTTACCTATGTATGGAAGAATATTGGCTATGACATGGTCCTGTGGGTCGCAGGCCTGATTGGGATACCGGATTCTTACTATGAGGCTGCCCGTGTAGATGGCGCAGGTGCGCTGGTGAGCTTCTTCTATATCACTCTGCCATCACTAAAACCAACGTTATATATTACAGCGGTCCTTTCTCTGGTAAATTCCTTTAAGGTGTTCCGTGAGGCATATCTTATTGCGGGAAGCTACCCTCATGAAAGTATATATATGATGCAGCATTTATTCAATAACTGGTTCGTAGCGTTGGACATTCAGAAAATGTGCGCAGCAGCTGTCGTTATGGCGATTGTTATAATCATGCTGGTATCATTGCTGAAAAGGATTGGTGGAAGAGATAACGATGCGTAAAAGGATACTTCAATATACAGCAAAATTTTTCGGATGCTTCGCTGTAATCCTTGGTGCCATGCTTGTTTTGATACCTCTGTGGATGGTGTTAACGGGATCCTTTATGAGTAAGGACGAGGTCTATGCTAATGTATCAACTGTATTAAATGATAGCTCGAGGATGGCTTCCTGGTCAATATTGCCTGAATACATATCCTTACAGCCCTATCTGCAATTGCTGTTGGATTCGCCGGCATTTTTCGTAATGATATGGAACTCTTTTAAGCAGGTCTATTCCATCATTTTGGGTCAGCTGATCATCGGCGTTCCGGCGGCATGGGCTTTTGGCCGATATCGGTTCAGGGGAAGAAAGCTGCTCATAACACTATATACAATACTAATGGTAATGCCTTTTCAGGTTACAATGGTGTCCAGTTATATTGTACTTGATAAAATGAAGCTGACAGACACGCATCTGGCAATTATTTTACCGGCCATATTCTCAACCTTTCCGGTATTTATTATGATGAAGTTTGTCGCGGCAATACCGAAATCCCTATTAGAGGCAGCACAGATAGATGGAGCCAGTGAGATGAGGCTGTTTATATCTGTTGGTATACCAACTGCTTATCCGGGTATTATATCTGCACTCATACTATCTTTCCTTGAATATTGGAATGCTATTGAACAGCCATTGACATTCCTTACTGATAAATCTAAATGGCCATTATCACTGTATTTGCCAAATATCGCAGTTGATGAGGTAGGAGTATCACTGGTGGCTTCGATAATCATGATGCTTCCGGCATTGCTACTTTTTCTGTATGGGCAAAGCTATCTGGAAAAAGGGATCTGTGCTTCCGGAATTAAGGAATAGTTATAACGAGGAACTAATGTGTTATAGCAGATAAGAAAGGATTTTGCTTATGCTTGGATCAGGTATAAAACTAGAAAGAATTATTCGGAATTCTTATAAGAAAGAGAAAAAAAGAGAGAAGACGACAAAAGCCTCTATAAAAAGAAATGCGGGGAAAGCACTAGCAGGCTTCTTTGCCGTAATCCTTCTGCTGACCGTTATCTCAAGAGCTGCAGATTCAATGACGGTAGCCAAGGTAAAGACAACTAAGCTAACAAGCTCAGCACTGAACTATGGAACGTCTGGTACAGGATGCATAGTTGCCGGATCAAAGAAGTACATCTATCTTGAAAGCGGTATCTGTATTGAAAAGCTGCTGGTAAAGCAGGGGCAGAAAGTAAAGGCTGATGATGAGATATTGAAGTTTGATGTAGAAGATATAAAGAAAAAACTGGACGACTCAAAGACGGAACTGAATAAAATGGAGCTTGCATATAGGGATAAGCAGCTTGAAGCCAAAGATCAGACAGACTCATCCGGAATAAACAGCACTATGAATGAGGTAGATTTTGCAGCAATGGATCTTGAGAGCGCAAAAGAAAAATATGCGCAAGCAAAAGCCAAATATGAAAATGTGATAATGAAGTCGGGAGCGGTGCTGCTTGAGGCTAAGTCCGAAATATATGAGAAGGCCAAGCGTGATTATGAGCAGGAGAAGCTGGACCATGACAGTTCAATTGAAAAAGCAGATTGGGCAAAAGAGGATGCGGAAAAGAAGCTGGCTGATTCGAAGGAAAAGCTAGAAGACCTGAAAAGAAAGATTAACAGCTATGCTGATTTTGTTATCGCGCAGGACTACAAGAATAAAACTGAAGCTTTAAATAAAATATATTACATTGCGTATGGCAGTAAAGAGGAGTATGAGAAATATCAGGACGAGTATGTTGATGCCATGCTCCAGATGAATAATGCTGGTTCTGCTAACAGCGCATCTTCTGCTGCTTTGCTCAATCTATCAAGAATCACAAAAAAGGTAAACAGTATCCAGAAGGCATTGGATGAATATACAGCTTCAAGAAAAAGTTCTGATGAAGAACTGACAAAGGTGAAGATTGAAGATGTGATGAAAACGATCCTAGGTGAAACGGGCTACATAAAGTCGGTCGAGCAGATTGCTGACTATGAAAAAGCCCTTGAAAGAGAAAAAAAGGATTATGAGCTACAAAAGCAAAGGCTTGATATGTCATTAAATATGGCAAAGGAAGCTATGAGTAAGGCTGGAAAAGAGTTAGATGCTGTTAAAAATGGGACATATGACAGCGAGAATGAGCTGGAATCCTACAGGCTGGCTGTGGATACGGCTGAGGCTGAGGTTGTGGCTTGTGAGAGAGCATTGGAAAGAGCAAAGACCGTCCAAGCGAGAAATGTTCTTGCGTTAGAAGCAGCTGAAATTAACATGGATGAGAAACTGAAGGATGTAGATAAGCTGGAAGCAATGCTTGAATGTGATGGAATCATAAGAACAGAAGTTGAAGGTACCATCGAGAAAATAGATTTAGAGGAAGGAAAAACTGCAGCGGCTGATGTTCCCGCAGTCACCTTAAGTACCGGCCGCTTTAGCTTTGAAGGCTATGTGTCAGGAGAGGAAGCTGAGAGGATCAATGCTGAGGATAAATGCATTATCAGGCTAAATGGCTCCAGTGAAAGTATTGATACAAAGATTGAGTTTGTGGAAAGCGGCATTGATAATGCTAAGATAACCGCAGCATTACCGGAAGGCAGTTATGTAGTTGGTACTAATGGAAAATTTACTATAGAAAAATCAAGCGAGTTATTTGACAATTGCATTCCACTAAGTTCTATCCGAAGTGATAGCCAAGGTAAGTTTGTTTTGGTCATAAGTGAGAAGAAGAGCATTCTCGGTGAGGAAACCGTTGCCAGACGAGTTGATGTTACTATTATTGATAAAGATGGCAGTAATGCCGCAATCGAGGGTAGTCTGTCATCTAATGAAAAAGTGATAGCTCAAAGCAGCAAGAATATTAATGAGGGGGATCGAGTCAGAGTTATTATATAAGCGGGCGGGAAAAGGCATGCTTACATAATTCCAAAAGTTCAGCCATGTGAAATAATTTATATTGGCGGAAAAAGGGTTAGCCTAAATAATCAAACGCTCTGCATATGTGAAATTGTTATGTTGATGTGGAAGGGCAGGCCTATGTGATTCTAGCAATCCGGCCATGCGAAATTGTTACACTAGTGATAAAAGTTGTATGAAAAGGAAGGGGAAGAAATGAGGAATGGAAGATAAGAAGAGAAAATACTTCCAGCTGGAGCTTTTAGCTTTGCTATTCCTTATCCTGCTTACATGGGGATATAGTATTTATTATGGAGACAAGAATGCTATTTTCAAAGGTAGTGTTAGTGTTCGTTATAATGAACCTACAATTGATTATGGCAGTATGTTGAAGGCAACTGAAGGATTTCATGAGGATTCGCAGTTGGGTAATGCACCTTTGATCTCTCTGTGGAATCGGGAAAGGGGTGTTACAATTGCCGATGAAGATGGCATAAACAAAGCAGAGGTTGATTTGATAAAAATGAATGGAGATATGTCACCGGTAGAAAAGGAAAAGCTGTTATCAGGATACCTTATACTGAAGGGTGATCTGAGAGGATGTGTTATTGATAAGGCTACGGCATACGAGCTGTATAAAAGCTGCGATGTATTGGGCATGACCATTATGCTTGATGATAAAAGCTATAATATTTGCGGGATCCTGGATACTACAGCTAACCTGATGCTTGTACAGGAGGATAACCTTACAGAAAAGTATGCATACCTGGAGATTTCTTATCCAATGGATAAGAAATCGACTGAAAACAGGCTTATGAACGATCTTGGGACACTTACCGGGGATTTTCTGTCCCAATACGGCTTTCCTGAAAGCAGAGTGATCATAGATAAGGATTTTGCGGCTGATATACTGAAAATGGTGTATGGACTTCCCAGCAGTTTCATACTGCTGCTTATAGTTATTAACCTGCTGAAAATCTATAAACAAAC
This sequence comes from Bacillota bacterium, assembly GCA_023409735.1. Classification (GTDB taxonomy): domain Bacteria; phylum Bacillota; class Clostridia; order Acetivibrionales; family DTU013; genus JAEYRB01. The sequence continues at coordinate 6,556 of JAEYRB010000016.1, forward strand.
AAGAAAGGTACCGTTGATACATGCGGTCGCATTACCTGCTACTATTTTAATATCTGTGCTGCTTGGCTGGATGGCAGATATACAACTCAGCTTTCCTGAACGATTTATACCTACCAGGTGGTCAGATTTTGATTTCTGGTCACGTAAGATTGATGAGCTTGGACACTATATATCAGAGCTTTTCAGTATAATGCCGCTCAGCAACGATATGGCCTTTAAGGAATATTGCTGCAAATGTATTATTGCAGCTACACTATCCATAATTTTATGCATTGTACTACAGTATATGTGGAAAAGGTATCTCTATATAGATCAAAGAAACGGAAGACATATATGGGTTATATGCCTCTGTGCTCTGGCAGTAACCTTTCTTTCTGTGTGTACACTGTACCGTTTGGATATTGCTATAAGGCCCACTCGAGGTTATCTGACGATTTTTCTTGGATACATTTTTGCGTCATTACTTATAAGATGGGTGGATACTTATATGAACAGATTTTAGGATAAAGCAGTAGAGACATAATTTTTCTACAGCCGAAAAATTTTATCTGAATCTATGTGCTATAATTAAGGCAATATATAGGAATTTTGCTGTTAGTTAACTTTTTTTAGGCCAAGAATGAATGGGGTGATTTTCATGAGGCTATTGCTTATAGAAGATGATATAGATTTGTGTGAAGCGGTATCGCTGCAACTGAAAAAGGAAGGCTATGAAGTGGATGTTTGCAACAATGGTGAGGATGCAGATTACTACATATCAAGTAATTCTCATGACGCTATTATTCTTGATCGAATGTTGCCGGGAGTTGATGGCCTGACAATACTGCAGAGACTCCGGAACCGTATGATAAGCACACCTGTTATTATGGTAACAGCAATGAATGGCATTAATGACAGGGTCGACGGCCTTGACAGTGGAGCGGATGATTATATTGTAAAGCCTTATGCAGTTGCGGAATTAATGGCGCGGATCAGAGCAGTTCTGAGAAGACCTCAGAAAATTGAAGACAAGGATGTTTTGCACTATAGTGATTTGGAATTCAATATAAACACCTTAATCACGGCATGTGGAAATGTGACTGTTTCCCTGACAAAGAGAGAAGGCGCATTACTGGAGTATTTTCTTATAAATAGGGAGCAGGTATTGACACGGGAGCAGATATTGAGCAGGGTATGGGGAATAGACAGCTTTGTTGAGGAAGGAAATATCGATAACTACATTTTCTTCCTTAGGAGAAGGCTAAGAGGAATGAATACAAAGGTATACATAAAAACGATACATGGTGTGGGCTACAGATTGGAGAGTATGCAGGATGTTTAAATCAATAAAGATCAGGTTGATACTCTTATATACCTTTTCTACAGGTTTTATACTGACATTTGCTTTAGTTCTGGCGCTTGTCAATACCAACCGGCAGTTGCTGAACAGCAGTAGGAGTGCATTCCAAAATAATTACATAACGGTTAATCAAAATGTTCAGAGGAGCAATGAGATCAGTCATTTATGGCTGGCAGAGCTGGAATTAAAAAACAGCTTTATCATAAATATTGAGGAAAACGGTACACCACTTAGGTATCAAGGCTCCTGGCATGGCCCTACAGACAGGGTGCTGCTCATTAAAAGATTAAAAGAATTAGCAATAATGGATAACATTAATACAAATATCAGACCGATCTCAAAGGAAATACAGAGCAAAATATATGAAGTCAAGGGCAACAGCGGCGAATCGTATTTTGGAGAAGTTTTTATGGCTCCGACTGAAAGTGGGTATAGAAGCGTTGTTATGCTTGCATATATGTCCGAAAATAAGGCTGAGATAATTAAAAGAAATCTGTTCTTTCTTTTAGTTGATATTGTTGGAATTGCTACGCTGTTTTCAATCAGCCGGTGGTTTGTGGGGAAAACACTTATACCTGTAGAAGAAAGTAGGAGACGCGAAACAGAATTTATTGCAGCAGCATCTCATGAGTTAAAATCACCTCTTGCTGTGATACGAGCAAATTCATCTGCAATAATGTCAGAACCGGAAAGGACGGCACATTTTACTAAAGGTATCGATATGGAATGCGAGCGTTTAGCTAAATTGATCGAGGATATGCTATTGCTTGCGAATACTGATGTAGATGGCTGGATAATGAAAAAAGAGCCGCTGGATATGGAAACCATTTTGATAGAGACCTTTGATGCTTTTGCGCCATTTTGCAGTGAAAAAGGCAAGCAGCTGAAGCTTGAGCTTCAGGAAGAGCTGCTTCCGAAGGTTCAGGGTGACAGTGTGCGATTGAAGCAGATATTAGCTGTTTTAGTTGATAATGCGGTAACGTATTCTAAAGAAGGCGATAATATCATATTACGTGCTTATACAAGAAGGAGGGATCTGTGGGTCGAGGTAGAGGATCATGGAATTGGAATAGAGCAAGGTAAGAAGAATGATGTCTTTGAAAGGTTTTATCGCGGAGACAGATCACATAAGGATAAGAACCATTATGGGCTGGGACTAAGTATTGCAAAGCAGTTGGTTGAATTGCACTCCGGTAATATATCAGTTAAGGATACACCAGGGGGCGGAGCAACCTTTCTATTCTGTCTGCCAGTTAAAAATTGAACAGCTGCAATTATTTTTTATTAGCCAGACTATCTGCTTCAGACATTTAGTTCGGCTTTTCTGTTTTAGCTCCAATGTCAGGGAGAATATGTTATTAAAGAAATTTACGATGTAACCTTAAAATAATTTAGCAGCACTGTATAGAGAACCTCACTACGAGCTAAATCCACAATATATCGTGCCTTCCGGTACAAAAAAAGTGTACAATGTAATGCCCCTTCTGAACTAATTATTCGAGCTTAGAGATATTTTAGATATCAGTTTGCTATTTTTGAAGTAAAGATCAGTTTATTGGAGGAAGTATAAATGAGTAAGAGGATATGTGCAATTTTCACTATTGTTGTATTACTGTTAACATGCTTTACGGGGTGTTCAGGTGATACAAAGCAAACCGATACAATGAAGCAGGATGACACTACAACAAAGGCTGCCATGGGAAGGTATATGGAGAAGGAAATGGAATTACCTGAACTGGAAGAGGATGAATCAATTATTACAGTACTCCAGAATGCAAATAAGCAATTCGAGGTATATACAGTTAGCAGAGAAAAAAAAGAGTACTATTGTTATCTATGGAATGCTGATATGACATGGGAGAAAACTATACCGGGCTGGCTGAATAATGCAAAGCAGCTCAAGAATAATGCCTTATATGCTGTATATTTAGGAGAGGATGGAAATTACTATGCATGCGCAGTGTATTACTCACCAGAATACAGGTGTGCTTTAATAAAGGCGCAAAATGATGATACAGCTCAAAGTGTAGATATACCTTATCTAGACGAACCAAAGCTAATAAATGGTACAAAATGCTATCCTATACCTGAATCAATGGCAATTTTAGAAAATGGTAATATTGTCTTTAGAGATACAACGAGCACTAAATCACTTCTTGTATTCAATAACGGAAACGGAGAGATCGCAGATGAGATTGCAATAGGGATTGAAGAAAGCTTTCATGTTATTGGCAACAATATCATCTTTATGAACGAGGAGAATAAGATCGTTTATTATAATACTGAAACAAAAAGTATAGACCGATCTGTGGAATATAATGGTAATAGAAAAAATATAAAATATGCACAAAAAGCAGATGGTACATTAATAATGGCAGATTCTGACGGAATACACCGCTTGGCAAAGGATGGCACACTTTGGGAAACAACAGTAGATGGAGCACTTAATTCTATGAATATGCCGTCTCTTATGATTATGCGTATATTTGTAACTGAAGGTGAGCCCGAGGAGTATTACATTACTTACATGAGTCTGAATTCTGAGGAAATCTCTATTAAGCATTATGCATATGATAAGAGTGTTTCCGCAGTGCCTGCAAAGGAGATCACAGTATACTCTTTAAGGGAAAACAGCACGATACGTCAGGCGGTTTCACGTTTCCAGACACTAAACTCCGATATTAAGGTAAACTATGTTGTTGCTGTAGGAGAGCAAGGAGGAGTTATATCAGATTATATCCGTGCCCTCAATACAGAGCTGCTTTCGGGTAATGGGGCAGACATTCTGGTGCTTGACGAGCTGCCTGCTGCAGCATATATTGAAAAAGGTGTATTAGCAGACATTAATGACATTATTAATCCGCTTGAGGCATCAAGTGAATTATTTACAAATATCTCAAACAACTATCATGTAAATGGAAAGGTATATCAAATGCCCATCCGCTTTTTTGCACCAATCATTATTGGAAAAGAGAATGCTCTGCGTGCATATGATAGCCTATCAGGTATTGTAGACTTCTTACAGAAGAATAAACAGCCTTTTACAAATCAGATGACATATAGAAGCTTAATATCTGATCACCTGGCGCTAAATTCGGAATTACTGTATAAGAATGAGCAGCTTCAGGAAGAACAGCTGAAAAGCTTTCTTGAGGGGCTCAAAGCTATAGCAAAAAACACAAAAGCATCAGAAGAATGTGATGAACGTATCTCGAAAAATAATACGTATGGCAATAGGAGATTTTTCAACGGAGATGTAACGGAAGTAGGTGAGAATTGCGCATCTGCATTACAGAAGCTGTATGATTTAAATTCATTTGTAATGCCGCTTGCAATTGTAAATCAGAGAGACCTAAGCTATGATACTATAGGACAAAGGTTTATTCCAATGGGCATGATAGGCCTAAACAAATCGAGTAAGGAAGCAGACCTGGCGAAAAAATTTATAAGCTTTCTATATTCACAGGAGATTCAAAGCACCAATTTATATGATGGCTTCCCAATAATAAGGTCTTCCCTTCAGAAATGGTTTGATGTAGAAAAAGATGGTTATTTTGCATTTGGCTATAAAGGAAATATAGTAAATGGTGTATGGCCAAACAAGGAAGAGAGATCTGAGCTTTTAAATAAGATACTAGAACTTAAAAACCCTATAGAGTATGATCCGATACTGAACGATATGATTATTGAGGAAGCATTACCTTATCTTAAAGGAGATAAGGATGTCAACCAGGCAGCAAAAGCTATATTGACAAAGGTAAATACCTATCTTGCAGAGTAAGCAATTAATGATATTAATCTGCAAAATCTCCCGTAATAAAATTGTAAAATTGCAAGCATACTGGTATCATCATAATATAAAGCATTTGCGATGTAGCCTTAAAATATTTTAGCAGTACGATAAAAGTGCTGCCGCATCCACAATATATCGTACTGTGGAGCTTCAAAAATGGTACATCGCAAATGCCCCAATATATGAATTGATATAACAGCTTAAGTGAGCTGTGTGCTTGAAATTGACAAAAAAATGAGGGATTCAGAAACGTCATATGAAAAATACAGACATCAAAATGTCAGCACATATATGTAACACAGCAGGATCACTTCACAATAGGCGTGGAAAAGTAGTATTTAGCATTGGCATATATGTATGTGACACAGCGGGAGGACTGCATAATGAAAAGTAAAAATGTAGTACTTGGGCTGGTCGCACATGTTGACTCGGGTAAAACAACATTATCGGAGAGCATTCTCTATGTAAGCGGAAAAATAAGAAAAATGGGAAGAGTAGATGATAAGGATGCTTATTTGGATACCTTTGAGCTGGAAAAAGCAAGAGGTATAACAATTTTCTCAAAGCAGGCCTTATTTGAGCTGGGTAAGACACAGATCACATTAATAGATACTCCCGGACATGTAGATTTTTCTGCTGAAATGGAGAGAACACTTCAGGTTCTTGATTATGCTGTTTTAGTAATTAGCGGCGCTGACGGCGTGCAGGCGCATACAAGAACTCTATGGCGTTTGCTTGATATGTATCAGGTTTCTGCTTTTATATTTATCAATAAGATGGATCAAGGAGGGACAGATAAGGATAAGCTGATAAAAGAGATAAAAGAGCAGTTGAATGAAGGCTGCATCGAATTTGAACAAGCTAATACTCAAGAATTTTATGAGCAATTGGCTATGTGTGATGAAGCATTGATGGAAGCTTATCTTAAATCGGGATCGGTGGAAACAGAGTTCATTGCGATGGCTGTGAAGGAACGAAAGGTATTTCCATGCTTTTTTGGGTCGGCATTAAAGCTGCAGGGTATTGAAGAGCTTTTGAAGGGTATGGAAAAGTACATCCTGCCGGTAGATTATTCTGAAGAATTTGGAGCTAAAATTTTTAAAATTACAAGAGACGAGCAGGGAAATCGTCTGACGCACATGAAGCTTACCGGCGGAAGGCTACGTGTAAAGGATGTGTTAGTAAGTCAAAACTGGGAAGAAAAAGTAAATCAGATTCGCATTTATTCCGGAAAGAAATTTGATGCAGTCAATGAAATAGAGGCAGGCTATGTGTGTGCAGTTACGGGACTTAACCAGACCAAGGCAGGAGAAGGCTTGGGGATTGAGGAGGCTTCGACCGCACCTGAATTAGAACCTGTTCTGTTTTATCAGATCATACTTCCGGAAGGCTGTGATCCCAAGGTGATGCTTCCTAAGCTGCGCCTGATCGAAGAAGAAGAGCCGGAGCTTCATATTGTCTGGGATGAACAGCTGCAGGAGCTTCAGGTTCAGATAATGGGAGAAGTGCAGATTGAAATTCTAAAGAGCATTATACAAAGTCGTTTTGGCATTTCAGTGGACTTTGATGCGGGAAGGGTTCTATATAAGGAGACAATTGCAGAAATAGTGGAGGGCGTAGGACACTTTGAACCGCTGAGACATTATGCTGAGGTCCATCTTTTACTGGAACCGGGTGAACCGGGAAGCGGTCTTGTATTTGAATCAGATTGCAGCGAGGAGTTGCTGAGTAAAAACTGGCAACGGCTTGTTCTTACTCATTTGGAAGAGAAGTCGCATAAAGGTGTGTTAACAGGCTCGCCTATTACAGATATGAAAATTACATTAGTTTCGGGAAGAGCACACATTAAGCATACTGAAGGAGGCGACTTCAGAGAGGCTACCTACCGTGCAGTACGTCAGGGCTTAATGGAGGCAGAGTCGATATTGCTGGAACCATATTATGACTTTCAGTTGGAGCTTCCTGAGAAGATGGTTGGAAGAGCTATGAATGATATTGATAAAATGCATGGTACATGTCAGATAGCACATTCAGATGGAAATATGGCAGTTATCATGGGAAGCGCTCCTGTTACTACTATGAGGAATTACCAGATGGAGGTAATTGCCTACAGCAAAGGCCTTGGCAGGTTATTTTGCAGCTATAGGGGATATGAGCGTTGTCATAATGAGGCAGAGATCATAGAAAGTATCGGATATGATCCGGAAAGAGATATAGAGAATCCAAGCAGCTCAGTTTTTTGTTCAAGCGGTTCAGGATTTTTGGTGGAGTGGGATAAGGTTAAAGAACATATGCACGTTGAAAGCTATTTTAGCAGAAGTGCGGATGTAACAGATGAAATGACACAAAGCCAGACTTCGTATGTAGGTGAAAACTGGATCAGCCAGGAGGAGATAGAACAAATATTCAATAGAACCTTCTATGCAAATCAAGGGAAAAAGTCTACATGGAAGAGACGGAAGACATCAAGTAAAAGCTATTATGAACCATCTGCGGTTACATATGCTAATAGACACAATGAGGCTAAGGCGGAAGTCCTGAAAGATTATCTTCTTGTGGATGGATATAATGTTATTTATGCGTGGCCTGAACTTAATGAGCTTGCAGACAAAAGCATGGACAGCGCGAGAATCAGATTGCTTGACACTTTATGTAATTATCAGGGGGTTTTAAAGTGTGAGGTCATAGTTGTGTTTGACGCTTATCGAGTTCAGGGACACCAGGAGGAAGTGCTTGATTATCACAATATTCGAGTTGTCTATACTAAAGAGGCACAAACTGCCGACCAGTATATCGAAAAATTTGCCTATGATAATAAGAAAAAATATGCAATAACAGTTGCAACCTCTGATGGTTTGCAGCAAATAATCATCAGAGGGGCAGGAGCGTCCTTGCTTTCTGCCCGAGAGCTGAAGGCTGATGTTGATAGGATCAACGCAGCAATTAAGCAGCGACATCAACGAATGCAGGGAGGAAGCCGCAATTACATAGCTAATACCTTATCTCCAGAGGCAAAGCAGCAGATGAATAAGCTGATCAAAGGGGAAAGTGAACAGTAAGATGCCGTGATCACCATAATAAGTCGTCTTCTATATCAACATGCCTATAAATGAATATATAGCCTAACACCCAATAAGGTGCATATCATTGCAAATGCAAAAATAGTATAGTACTGGAAAAATGATATGTAAGTGGGGGACATTTATGAAGCTGATCGTATTAAGTTCGCGTAAAACAATGACAGGGTTAGTGCTTACAATTGCTGTTGCTCTTTTGATCCTGACTATTGGAAGGTATGGTGTAAAAGCGCTGGAAACATATACTGAACAGAGAGAATTACCTATATATTCAGTGGATACTGCTGAAAAAAAAGCAGCAATAACCTTTGATTGTGCCTGGGGAGCAGATGATATCCCTGATATTCTAAATACTCTAAAAAAATCAGATATAAAGGCTACATTCTTTACAGTCGGACAGTGGGCAGAAAAATACCCCGATTCCATAAGAGCCATTGCTGACGACGGCCATGATGTGGCAAATCATTCATACTCGCATCTTAGAATGGGGTCAATTGACCGTGAAAAATTAATAAGCGAAATACAGAAGTGTAATGATGTATTGGAAAAGTTGTCAGGAAAGAAGTGTGAATTATTCAGAGCACCATATGGGGATTATAATAACAGCACAATTATTGAGGCTCGTAAGCTTGGTTGCTACACAATTCAATGGAATGTGGATTCTCTTGACTGGAAGCCGGGGATTTCAAGCGATGAAATAATGAAAAGAATTGATAAATATATTAAGCCGGGTTCAATACTTCTGTTTCATAATGACACACCTCTGACAGCTAAGCTATTGCCAGGAATAATTGCTGATTTGAAGGATAAGGGTTACAGTTTTGTTCCTGTTTCAGAATTAATTTTGAGAGACAACTATAATATTGACAATGAAGGACGTCAAAAAAGCAACACATAAAAGTATTTAAAAAGGCACATCATAGAAATATGATTATTAGCAAAGGTATTTGTGATGAATTGTGTTACAAAGCACTAACCTCCTGCTGCACAGCGTTGTTCTCGGGAGTTTAGGAAGTGACATGCCGCAAGTGCCTCTAACGGAATGGGGCTGCTATAATGCTTATTGCAGGTATTGCAGGTAATGAAGGTAATGTTAAAACAGCGAGTTTGATCAATTCAATACTTGTATCAAAGGGCAAGAAGGTTAGTATCATTGATTCAGCAAGCTTGCAGGGGCTTGACGCGAAGAGGATAAGGGCATATATCAATGAGCTGAGGAAAATTAATGTTGATGTCCTTATATTGAAAATTACATTATCAGATATTGAAAAATGTTTTTATGACGATATAAAATTCGATATTGTTATTTATACCGATAAAGCCGAAAAATATTATGATGCAGATAATAATGATACAACAGCCGGTAATGGATATTCAAGAAGCTTCTCTTTTTTGGGAGAAAGCGGCATAGCTATTGTAAATGTTGATGATAACGAGCTTATTAGCTTGCTTCAGGGTAAAAAACAAAAATTTGTAACATATGGTTTTAATACCAAAGCCAGTATTACTACCTCAAGCATAGGTGATGCATTATACAAGGATGGTTTCATTTGTTGCCTTCAAAGGACGATTTCTGACTATCATGGCAGGGCAATAGAACCGCAGGAATATAAATTAAAGCTGGATACTGATAATATGGATGCTCATAGTGTTTTAGCAGCGGCTTCATTTGCTATAGTAAATGGCATAGACCTAAATAGCTATAATGGAGTTATAACTATGTAAACTGCTCAATTATATCGCAATATTATTACAACAGGGTATGCAAGTTGAAAAATATGTAATATAATATAGAATATAATTATTGATAATATTAGATAATATTACTTTTAAAGGTGCTGATGTTTATGAAACATAGGTTTTTATTCTAAAACAGGCCATTCGCGAATACATATACATTAGAAAAGCGTACTAAATATACAGATGAACCTTGAGAGGAGAGTGGGGGTCGGATGGTCGGAAACATCATAGAAAACAACATGGTGACTATTTCCGGAAAGGTAGTATCCAGCGTTGAATTCAGTCATGCAGTATATGGCGAGGGTTTTTATTATTTTATGCTCGAAGTTCCAAGATTGAGTGAAAGCAACGACAAGATACCTGTTACCATATCAGAAAGGCTTGCCAGCAAAGACAAATTGGAAATAGGAACAGTCATAGAGGTAGAAGGTCAGTTCCGATCCTATAATAGCTATAGCAATGAAGGAAACAGACTATTGCTTACTGTTTTTGCACGGGAAATCACATTCTTAGAGGATGAGAAAAAGATCAAAAATCCTAACCAGATATATTTGAATGGTTACATATGCAAAAGACCAGTTTATAGGACCACCCCTTTTGGTAGAGAGATTACCGACATACTTCTTGCAGTTAACCGGCCGTATAACAAATCTGACTATATTCCATGCATTGCATGGGGCAGAAATGCACGGTTCTCTGAAAATCGTATGGTTGGAGACAACATAAAGGTGTGGGGTAGGATACAAAGCAGAACCTATCAGAAAAAACTTGATTCAGGGGAAATCATGACCAAGATAGCCTACGAAGTATCCATCTCAAAAATGGAAGTGTCTAATGGAGAAGCTGAGGGGGAAATAATAGAGACAGAACCAACGAATAATGATGTTGAATAGTCTAGTTTTTATTCACCTCAATGGTTATATGCCAATAATCAGGATGGGTCTCTAGCAGATAAGACAAAAATAATTTTCTAGCGAATAATCTATAGTGTCTTTGTATCACTTAATTCTTATATTTACGGTGGTACAAAGACACTTCTTTAGTTATTGTGGGCCACAGCATATGCCATGGATGCTTCAGGCCGTAAAATTATCTGCCGACTTTGTTTAAATAAGAATAAGCAGAGAGATGTTGAAGATGTATGAAGAGACTGGTCATATACGGCTGTTATGATTAGGGATCCTTAATAAAATAGCCTTGAAATGGTTTTAAAATCAGATAGAAAGAAAAATATACAGCTTTTGCTTGAAATGTGAGTACACTTGTAATATTGTATATATAAGCTTCTAGTTCATTTGCCGATGCAGATGGCTAAAAATCCGCTTATGAAAGAAGGCATGATTTTATATGATAAAAGTAATTTACGGTCCAAAAGGCACAGGAAAAACAAAGGCTTTAGTAGAAACAGCTAATAAGCTCGCGCATGGAGCAGATGGGACAGTGGTTTTCATCGACCGAAGCAAGCAGCTGCTTTATAGCCTTAAACACGAAATAAGGTTTGTCGATGTATCAGATTTTCCGACCTTTGGGGTTGATGGGTTCTTTGGCTTTATATGCGGCATATTAACACAGAATTATGATATCGAGGGCATATTTATCGATGGCCTTAATAAAATAACCGGTCTTAAGTTGGATGAACTTGAGCCTTTGTTCAAGAAGCTTGAAAAATTAAGCAAGGATAGGCAAAATATTGTTTTTTATATAACAATAAATGGTGTAACGGAGGAAGCTCCGGCATTTATAAGCAAGTTTGCTGAATAAATATTTCTAATAATAAGAATATAAAACGGATAATAAGAACATAAAACTGATGGCTTAATACACCATCAGTTTTTTTGGCTCTTTGTCAATAATTGGGGTGAGTCTCTGGCAAAATAAAATATTGATGTATTTTTCTGGCAGATAATCTAGTTAGTATATGGGTTGCTGCCAGTTTTATTTATGGCATTGAACAAATACCTACAGCAAAAAGCCGAGGAGTGCTCGATGTCTCGATACTTTTGTTTATCAAAATATTAAATGGGCAAACTATAAATTGAAATATAATATCGCGAAATGGAGGTTTATCTAGATGGAAAATAAAGAAATAGCCAATGAGTTAAATAAGCTTCTTAAAGGTGAGGAAATGGCTGTTCAGGCTTATGAGAAATTCATCGCAGGAGCAGATGATGAAAAAATCAGAGAAGGCTTACAGCAGATACAAAAAAACCACAAGCTTAATGCGGATAAGATTGCAGAAAGAATACAGGAACTTGGTGCTCAAGCTGAGTACAGCACAGGTCTGCCGGGATTTTTTGCCGATATGAAGCTTGGTATGGAAATGAGCGGAAAAAGCTCTGATGAGATATTAAAACAGGCATATGATGGAGAAGACAAAGGTATTGCTGCAGCAGAAAAGGTTATTAAGGAAGACCTGGATGATACCAGTATGAGTATAATACATGATGTCCTGTCTTGTGACCATGATCATTTGAAAGCTATGCTTTCGCTTATGTCTAGTAACACTACTATTCAATAGCTGATGCAAATAAAGAGAATAAAGGACGATCAGGTCCAATATTCTCTTTATTTATCTTCCTATTAGCTTCAGGCTACTTCTGATGTTTATAGTAGGAGCTTTAGCGATTAGCTCACGGTCAATTTCATTGCTTTTTATATGATTCTTCAAGCTCCTGTATATTTGATAATACTATTTTGCCTTTTATATCAGTGAGCTGTTTACTTTTTTGTGAAATAACCGTTTTCAGCTCATAAATTGAAAAGTCAAGTTTTTTCTCAGCATCGTTTTGTTCTTTCTTCAAGGTCTTCTTTAGCAGTGACCAGGAATTTTCCAGATTTTCATTATCTCTGGAAGCCTGATCCCAATCCTTGCCTGACTCAATTACAATTTTTCTGACATAGTAGGTTATCCTCTTGACTTCTGGCGATACCTCAGAATTGTATAAGGAATAGAAATCCGGAATGTTTGAATATAGTTCATTTGCTGAATATAGTGCCTTAGACATGCTCCTTTCGCTTGCAGTGGTTGTAAGAGAGTTTAAACCCGTAGAAAAGCGGTTTATTAAATTTGAACTGCTTTCTGCTATTTCAGGCGTATATTCATTCCATTGATAATGAAGTTCATCTATAAGCTTACTAATATTTGTCCAATCGACGTTTTGCCCACCCTGCTGAGTGGTTTGCTGCTGCCCGCCTTGAGTGGTCTGCTGCTGGCTGCCCTGCTGAGTGGTTTGCTGCTGCCCACCCTGCTGAGTGGTCTGCTGCTGCCCGCCTTGAGTGGTCTGCTGCTGCCCGCCTTGAGTGGTCTGC
>JAEYRB010000036.1 GCA_023409735.1 Bacillota bacterium
ACTGACGCTTGATATTACTGCCTTTCGATATTTCTGTATTTTAGTTCTGGTTTTCTTCAGGTCAGGTCAAAACACAATCAAAATAACTTCAAATGCGCCAAAAAACCCGCTAAAATAGCGGGTTTTCGGACAGTCTGTGGTGCGCCCGAAGGGATTCGAACCCCCGGCCTGCGGTTTAGGAAACCGACGCTCTATCCTGCTGAGCTACGAGCGCATGTATTAACAAAGTAATATTCTACATTGTATGCTCCTGTTTGTCAACCCTGATATTAAACGCTTATAGCGGTCATAACTTCCCAGTTAAGTGCCATTGAACGTAATCAGCAGTACAGTTTGAAAAGATAAGGACTAGGCAATTTTTGGCTCATATCCTTCATGTTCCGGGCTGTTAATGGTACTTCAGTCCATATGTGTTTAGATTACATTCGCACAACTTACATTTTATATTAAGAAATGGGCTGTGTGTTAACTTAAAATTGCAGTTTGCCGATATTTATAACGGATAATGCTTTTTGGAGGTCTGTTATGGATATTTATGATGTTTATGATATTAAATTTATAGATGATGTAGAAATGGATAATCAACGTGAAGAAACTGGAATTGGGCAAGAAATCAAGATATGTTCAAGAGTTCTCGGTGCGAGCAGATGGCATATTGGTAAGTATTTTAGTAGACTTGCTTTATCAATGCTCTTTATTGCAGCGATTCTTTCATCCTTTTCAATAGGGGCATTTGCCGAACAGTCACATACAGGGATCGATTTATCCGGAGGAATTATTATTGCCGCTGCACCTTTACCTACAGCACCGACAGATTTAAAGGCAATAATGACGGATAGCTCAGGAGTTGAGCTTAGCTGGACGGACAGGTCAGATAATGAAAACACCTTTATTATAGAAAAAACGATTGATTCGGGAAATGTTACAGAAATCCCACTGGGTGCCAATACAACTACATATACAGATATTAATATATCTGCAGGACACACATACATATACAGAGTATATGCAAAAAACGATACCGGAAGATCTTCTTATTCAAATGAAGCTGTAATATATGAGCTTGATACTGTTTCACCAGCTTCACTGACAGTAACTCCCGTCACAGAGTCAAGGCTTAATTTGTCATGGAGCTACTCTGGAACTGGCAGCTACAAAACAATTATTGAAAGGAAGGACGGTATCTCAGGCAAATGGTCAGTTATCTATACGACAGCCCAAGGTGTTCTTAGCTATAGCGATACCGGACTTTCGGCTAATACACAATATTTTTACAGAATCAGAAAGTCTTTAGGGACAAATGCATACTCAGCCGCATATCCCAACAGTATTGTTGGGATAGGTGCATATACCCGTCTTGGCATGCCGTATCTAAGCGGATATGCAGCGTCAAATAACAGCATATACCTATTGTGGTCTGGAAATAGCGCCGGAGCAGACATGGTAATCGAGAGAAGAATCTCTACGGGGGAATTTACTGCACTTACTACATTAAGTTCCTCTGCATCAGGATGGCAGGACGACACAGGACTTGTTCCGGGAGCCTCTTATACATATAGGATAAAAGGAAAGACTTCATCAAATGAATCAGCCTATTCAAATGAGGTCACCATAAGGAATCAATTTCTCGAGACGCCCATGGGCCTGAGTGCCACAGTAAACAAGGATTTCTCTGTTGAACTGAAATGGACAGACAATTCGGATTATGAAGAGGGCTTTGAGATATGGAGGTATGAATCTGACAGCGGCCAGACATACAAACTATATGCAACAGTTGGCAGAAATGCTACATCATATATAGATACTAATGTACACAAGGGGAGCCGGTATAACTACATGGTAAGAGCTTTTGTACCATTAAGCGGATTGTATTCGGCTTATTCTAATAGTGCAGCGGCTGGAATTGGTATTGTAGCTCCACCTACGGATTTAAAGTATACCTATGTATCAAGTTCTAAAATTACACTTGAATGGACTGATAATTCTGACAATGAGAGCGGCTTTAAGATTGAGTGGAAGAAGGGTGACGAAGGTGAATGGCGCGTGCTTACATGGGTTTCTTCCAATGTTAAAGCGTATACGATTTCTGATTTAAATAAGCATACTAGATACTTCTTCAGAGTCAGAGCGTACAGCTATGTAGATAATGCTGACGCGCTAAGCGATGAATTACTTGTTTCAACATCGTTACCTTTTGCACCTACGGAGTTAAGTGCCGCATCATTTTCTTCATCAACGGTAAAACTCAAGTGGAAGGACAATTCTGATGACGAAAATGGCTTCATTATAATGAGAAAGACCCAATTTTCTGACAGTTATACAGAAATTGCCAAAGTAGATGCCAATACGACAGAATACACAGATACAAGGATTAGAGACGATATTGCCCTAAGCTATAAAGTCGCTGCATACAATGCTGCGGGAATGGCTGAGAGTGCATCAGTTGCAACAAGGACAATAAAAAAAGTTGGCTTCAGTGATCTTGGAAGTGTATCCTGGGCAAAGGAAGCCATTGAAAACTTGGCAGGTATGGATGTAGTAAAAGGCGCGACAGGTACATTGTATATGCCAAATAACACTATATCCAAGGCAGAATTTACCGTAATGATCGTCAGGGCATTCGGACTGGATATCGTACCGGTAGGAAGCTTAGCAGATGTACGATCAGATAAATGGTATTACCGTCAAATCATGATCGCCGAGAATCTTGGAATAATATTTGTGGATAGCAGTAAAAGATTTTATCCTGAGGCTGCGATAAAAAGAGAAGAAATTGCCGTTATGCTTTTTAAGGCTCTTGAGGCCTCAGGCAAAACTTTTACGGTACATGACAATACAACTCTTGAGATATTTTACGATAAAAATAAAATATCTCCTAACGCTACAGCAAGTATGGCAACATTAGTCGGCGAGGGTATAATCGACGGTCTATCTGAACATTCAATTGCTCCCGGCGCCACAGCTACCAGGGCTCAAGCTGCTGTACTTCTGTATAGAGCGCTGCAGAAATTCTAGCTTATCAATTCCATATCGAGACATTTAATTGTATGGTTTATGTAGATTATATAAACTGTATTGACTACATAAACCATATCGGCTACATAAATCATATTAAATCATAAACCATATTTACTACATGAATCACATAAGCTGTTATAGAGAAGGAAAGCATAGTTGCGCACATATAATTGTTTTATTATTTAGTTACAATGGTATATGTGATATATTGTAAATATATTATCTATGAACAGGAGAAGATATTATGATGCAGGTAAAATCGCCGCGTGAATCTGTGGTTGAAATGACCGAGCTGGTGCTGCCTAACGATACAAACATGCTTGGTAATCTTCTTGGCGGAAAGCTGATGCATCTGGTTGATATTGCGGGTGCTATGGCGGCTCAGAGGCATAGTAACAGTATTGTTGTAACAGCATCAATAGATAGTGTTGTATTTAAACAGCCTGTAAAAGCCGGTGAAATAATTACGCTCAAGGCAAAGATCACATGGGTAGGGAGAACCTCTATGGAGGTTAGAGTAGATGTCTTTTCGGAAAATTACTTAACCGGAGAAAAAAAGTTTACTAACAAGGCCTATCTTACTTTTGTTGCAGTGGATAAGGATAGCAAGCCTGTAGAGGTATGCAGACTGCAGCCTGAAACAGATGAAGAACGAATAGAGTATGAGGCTG
Source organism: Bacillota bacterium (assembly GCA_023409735.1). Lineage (GTDB taxonomy): Bacteria > Bacillota > Clostridia > Acetivibrionales > DTU013 > JAEYRB01. The sequence goes on from JAEYRB010000036.1 coordinate 3,690, forward strand.
CAGAAAAAAGGCGCAATGAGAGGCTTAAAAACAGATAGAAGTTGAAGAGAGGTGCTATTATGCAATAGCGATGAAGAATACCGGTATGAAATAATATTAATAAAAACGGTAAAGATAGCATAAAAGCCTTTAAAATTATCAGAAGACTACAATGAGATTTTAATTAGAGGTTATTGTTTACATAAAGTATAAAACATGAATATTCGGTGTGTTATAATATGTTGATTAAGAGGTGATTATATGGCGGATAACAACGCATTGCCGCAGAGAAACGAAATCGAAGAGAAATACAAATGGAAGCTGGAAGATATATATTCAAGTGATTCGCAATGGGAGCAGGATTTTGATAAGGTTCGCAGGATGACAGGAGAGATCGCAAAATATAAGGGAACTCTCGCCGATAATATAAGCAGACTCATTCAATGCCTTGAGTTCAGCGATGAAGTGCTTTCACTAAACGATAAGCTTTTTGCTTATGCAAGGATGAGACGTGATGAAAATAATGCGGAATCAAGATACCAGGCGCTTACAGACAGAGCAATGACTTTGAGTACAGAGGTCTATGCAGCGGTTTCGTTCATTGTTCCTGAAATTATTTCCATAGACGAAGAGCTGTTAAAAAACAGTATCAACAATAATGATGAATTTTCAATATATCGTCAATATATATCCGAGCTTATAAGACAGAAAAAACATATACTGTCAGACAGAGAGGAACAGTTGCTGGCTCTTTCAGCTGAAATGGCCAATGCCCCCTCAGACATCTTTACTATGTTTAACAATGCCGATATAAAATTCGGATTTATTAAGGATGAAAGCGGTAATGAGGTAGAAGTTACAAAGGGGCGTTACAGCAAATTCATGGAATCTCATGACAGAAGAGTCAGAGAAGACGCTTTCCATGCACTTTATAAATCCTACAGTGAAATGAAGAATACTTTAGCATCTGCTCTCAGCAATGAACTGAAGGTCAGTAAATTCTACGCTACTGTCAGAAAATATGACTCAAGTCTTAATTCATCACTTGATGCTGATAATGTACCTACTGCTGTATACGACAACCTTATTGCAACTGTTGATAGGGGCTTGCCCGTTCTCCACAGATATCTCGAGCTTCGTAAAAGGGCGCTTAAGCTTGATGAGCTTCACATGTATGATTTGTATGTTCCAATAGTGGATGAGCCTAAAAAACACATACCTTATGAGGATGCCGTCAAAAAAGTTGTTGATGCGCTTTCTCCTCTGGGAGGCAAGTATATAGAGGATCTGAAAAAGGGCTTTGAATCCGGATGGGTCGATGTATATGAGAGTCAGGGAAAGACAAGCGGCGCATACTCATGGGGCTCGCATCTTACCCATCCATATGTGCTTCTTAATTATCAAGGCACGATTAATGATGTATTTACGCTGGCACATGAAATGGGTCACTCAATGCATTCCTATTACACAAATCTCAAGCAGCCGTATATCTATTCGGAGTATAAGATATTTGTAGCGGAAGTGGCTTCAACTGTCAACGAAGCTCTCCTTAATGATTATATGCTCAAAAATGCTTCGAGCAAAAGGGAAAAGGCGTATCTTCTGAACCATTATCTGGATGAGTTCAGAGGTACTCTCTTCAGGCAGACGATGTTCGCCGAGTTTGAAAAAATTACTCACGACATGCTGCAAAATGGCCAGGCACTTACGGCTGATGAATTCTGCAATATATATAGAAAACTAAATGAGAAGTATTTTATGCCTGAGGTTGTTGTAGATAAGGAAATAGATATGGAATGGGCCAGAATACCACATTTTTATTCCAGCTTCTATGTGTATAAATATGCCACAGGAATATCGGCAGCAGTGTCATTATCGCAGCAGATACTAAAGGATGGTACTCCGGCTGTGGAGCGATACCTTAACTTCCTTGGCAGCGGAAGCTCGGACTATCCTCTGGAACTTCTTAAGAAGGCAGGCGTGGACCTAACTGAGCCTAAACCAATAGAGGATGCAATAAAAGTATTTGAATCAATATTAGATGAATTGGAGAAAAACATATGACAGATCCTAGAATTGATACACTTGCAAAAAACCTTGTAAATTACTCTTGTAAGCTTAAGCCGGGAGAGAACTTATTAATTGAGATAAAAGGCTTCGAAACCATGCTGACGAAAGCGCTTGTCAGAGAGGTATACAAGGCAGGAGGAAATCCCTTTGTTACTGTAAAGAATGATGAGATAACGCGTGCTCTGCTCAAAGAGTGCAATGAGGAGCAAATAAAGCTTATGGCTGAATTTGAACTGGCCCGCATGAAAAAGATGGACGCATATATCGGCATCAGAGGAACGGATAACTCAAATGAATTGGGAGATGTTCCTGCAGACAAAATGAGCATGTATGGCAGGCTGTTTAGTATGCCCGTCCATAGCGACCAAAGAGTGGAGCACACAAAATGGGTAATACTTCGATATCCCAACGCTGCTATGGCACAGATGGCAAATATGTCAACAGAGGCCTTTGAAGATTTCTATTTTAATGTCTGCAATCTTGATTATTCGAAGATGTCAAAAGCAATGGATAACCTCGTCAAGGTTATGGAGAGAACGGACCGCGTCAGAATAATAGGAGAGGGTACTGATCTTTCATTTTCAATAAAGGGTATGCCTGCAATAAAGTGTGATGGCGGGAGAAATATACCCGATGGGGAGGTTTATTCAGCACCGCTCAGGACATCGGTCAACGGCGTAATAAGCTACAATACTCCGGCAAAGTACCAGGGCTTTACATATGAGAATATTAAGCTGGAATTCAAGGATGGCAAAATTGTCAAAGCAACTGCGAACGATGCGGAAAAAATCAACAAGGTCTTTGATACAGACGAGGGAGCAAGATATGTAGGAGAGTTTTCTCTTGGTGTAAATCCATATATAGATAAACCAATGATGGATACTCTTTTTGATGAGAAGATCAAGGGAAGCATCCACTTTACTCCGGGAAGCTGCTATGATTCCTGTAATAATGGCAATAAGTCAGCTATACACTGGGATTTGGTCTACATTCAAAGACCTGAATTCGGCGGTGGCGAGATATGGTTTGATGATGTGCTTGTGAGAAAAGATGGCGTATTTGTTACAGATGAGCTTAAGTGTATGAATCCGGAGAATCTTATATAAAAACAAAATGTATGCTTAGTCTGAAACTTACTAGAAAATTGGAGGGATATGGTTAATATCCTTCCAATTTTTATGGGTGCGCCCGATGGGTGAACGTTCCAATGGGTGAAAGTCCCTAATCCACCCGGCAGTGGGAAGGATATAGTTGAAGTCAAGCGTGATTATTGCGAGAAGTATACGTTACCTGTATATCAAATAAATCGCTTGCCATTTTGGAACTATTTTCATCTATAGATAAATTTATCTATTTTTAAGGAATGTAAAAATTATGAAGGAATTTGGTATATCATGTAGAATTAGTAGAAGAACAAAATATAAGAATACAAAGAATTACTTTTATCTCATAGGAGGAGATCATGCGCAATATGTTTAATATGGCCGGTAACTATAACAGAAAGGTAACATTGGTAATACTTATAGCCTTCTGGCCAATACTTATTTTTAGTACGCTTCAAACCAAGTCAATTGTACAGTTTATAATTCTTCCATTATTTATTGCCGCCACTGTTTTTTTCATTTTAAAAAAATTCGAAAAGCAAGTAGGCGCGCTCGTCTGTATACTTATGGCAATTAATAATTTATATAATATATTTGTCATGAGCAATAGTGATACATCTTTTGTTATGCTGCTTAGTTTATTTATTCCAATGTGTACAATATCACTGTATTATGACAGACGTCTGTTTTTCATATTTATGCTAATAATTGATGGACTCTATGCAGGTGGCTTTGCATTAACAAATAATAACATGGATACAAAAATATTCTATGTGTTTTTGATTGTAATTAATTTGTGTGCTGTATTCCTTTACCTTGTTAACAGGTGGGGAAGAGATATAATGAACAAGTCTCAGGAAAAAGAAAAGGAAGCGGAAGCTCTTCTCGAAAATATTAAAAACATTTTAAATGTGACTAAGCTTAATGTAGAGCGCCTTAATGAAGATATAGCAGGCTGCGATAATAGCCTGCAGGGTATCAGTGAAGGCAGTAATGGTATTGCAGAAACTATACAGGAGGTTACAAAGGGAGTTGCCGAACAGGCAGCGAACCAGTCAAACATCAGCAATATGGTCAACAATGTTGATGATATGGCAGTAAGCGCAGCAAATATTTCCCAAAAGCTATATGGGCTTTCAAATGAAACAAAGAATATTGTCAATGATG
>JAEYRB010000006.1 GCA_023409735.1 Bacillota bacterium
GAAGGTCACACCCGTTCCCATACCGAACACGGCAGTTAAGCTTCTCAGTGCCCAAGATACTTGGCTGGTAACGGCCCGGGAAAATAGGTCTCCGCCAGATTTATATCAGAGCCCTGTGTAAACAACATAGGGCTTTGTTTTGTTTACACAAGCTTGAGCAAAAAATGAGCCTTAAATGTCTTCAAAAATTTTTCTAATTTAAAATGACGCATTATAGCATCCAACTTGCAGTTGCTATGTAAACGAGAAGAGAAAACTTACAAAAGGAAGAGATGAGCTGAAATATTTGGCTCTTGATGCAACTAAAAAGGTTGCAATAGAAATAGGTGTATGTGAAAAATAAAGATACAGCTTACAGGTGTAGATTGTATTGTTTTATCAGCAAAAGACAGTTACTTCCTGTAGTTTAGGCCGCATTAAATGTGAAAGCTTAATACTTTTAGAATTATACGAAAAGAATACGAAAATATAATAAAAACTCTTGCATTATGTTGCGTTATGTAGTAAAATATTTTTTGCTGTGACATGGCATACGATGAAGTGGGAGATTGCTATTCGTAGAAATAGGTAACTTTCACGGAGAATGTCCGATTCAAGAAACCGGGCGACAAGTCACTGTACATTTTGCGAGCACGCATTAAGTGTGTCTGTTTGTAAAGTACAGCCCAGGTTTTACAAAACAGTTGTTTTGTAAGCATCTGGGTTTTTAATTAGATAAACAGGAAACACCCGGCATAGTGTACAGAATAATGCTTGTTGTACGTAATCACAAAGGGTATAAAGGATAGCTGACATGAGGATAATAGTTGCAGATATTGCCAGTTCCAAATACCCAATCAATAGACAGGAGGTTATTGTATGGCAAACAATCAAAAAATCAGGATCAGACTGAAGGCATTTGATTATCAGGTTCTCGATCAGTCTGCTGAAAAAATTGTGGACACTGCAAAGAGGACAGGAGCACAGGTTTCAGGACCAGTACCGCTGCCTACTCAAAAAGAGATCGTGACAATACTTAGAGCACCACATAAGTATAAGGATTCACGTGAGCAGTTTGAAATGAGAACACACAAGAGACTGATAGACATACTGCTTCCTACACCAAAAACAGTCGATGCACTTATGAGACTGGATCTTCCGGCTGGTGTAGAAATTGAAATAAAGCTGCAGTAGGTTTTAAGTAGAGCAATCAAAGATGCAGAGCTATCAGTATAATGCAGCTAAGTTAATGAGGCAGCAAAATGCAGAAATGATTGCAGCTGGATCAAGTTCGCAAGTGCTTGCGAACCAATGATAATAGGAGGTAAGAGAATGAACAAGTTTATACTTGGAAAAAAGGTTGGAATGACGCAAATATTTGATGAAAATGGACTTATAATCCCTGTTACTGTAATACAGGCTGGTCCATGTGCCGTAGTGCAGAAAAAAACTGTTGATAATGACGGTTATACAGCACTTAGGCTTGGCTTTAGTGAGATTCCCGAGAGAAAGCTCAGCAAGCCGGAAAAAGGATTATTTACAAAGGTCAAGGTATCATGCAGAAAATATATCAGAGAATTCAGGACTGATGATGTTGATAAATACGAAGTCGGTCAGGAAATAAATGTGTCTGACATGTTCAGCGATGGCGATAGAATTGATGTAAGCGGAATTTCAAGAGGTAAAGGCTTCCAGAGTACCATTAGAAGATATGGTCAAAAAGGAGGACCAGATACCCATGGTTCAATGTATCATAGAAGACCTGGTTCAATGGGTTCAGGTACTACCCCCGGAAGAGTTATAAAAGGTAAGAGAGAGCCCGGTCATATGGGAGTCGATAAGGTAACAGTTCAGAACCTTGATGTTGTCAGGGTCGATAATGAGAGAAACCTTCTGCTGGTTAAAGGTGCAGTACCAGGACCAAAAGGTGGTCTCGTTATTGTAAAAGAAACTGTTAAAGCTTGCAAGTAATACGGATGGGAGGAGGAAGCGATTATGCCAAAGGTTGATTTATATAACATGAAAGGCGAGACTGTTGGGGAAATCGAACTGAATGACAACATATTTGGAATAGAAGTCAATAAAAATGCAGTTCATCTCGCAGTGCAGAACCAATTAGCAAACAAAAGGCAGGGTACACAGTCTACCAAAACGAAGAGTGAGGTAAGCGGTGGCGGTATCAAGCCATATAGACAAAAAGGAACAGGTAGAGCAAGGCAAGGTAGCACCAGGTCAGCTCAATGGATAAAAGGTGGCATAGTTCTTGGACCTAAGCCGAGAAGCTATTCATATACCATTCCTAAGAAACTGAAGAAGTTGGCACTTAAATCTGCTCTTACGTCAAAGGTAAACGAAAAGGATATTGTTGTTCTTGACGAACTTAATTTTGATGCAATCAAAACTAAGCAGATGGCAAATGTGCTTAATTCACTTAAAGTAGACACCAGCGCTCTTATCGTTATTGATGGAAAGAACGAGTCAGTTGAAAAATCAGCAAGGAATATACCTGGTGTAAAAACAGCATTTGTCAATACAATTAACGTATTTGACATCTTAAAGTATGACAAATTCATTATCACCAAGAATGCAGTTGAAAAGGTTGAGGAGGTGTATGCATAATGAGAACTCCTGAAGATATTATCTTAAGGCCGATCATTACAGAAAAGAGCAATGCTGAGGTAGCAAGCGGAAAGTACACCTTTATGGTAGATGTGAATGCTACAAAGACAGAAATAAGGCATGCGGCAGAGAAGCTGTTCCAGGTTAAAGTTCTTAAGGTAAACACTCAGAATTATGATGGAAAGATCAAGAGAATGGGTGTTCATGTAGGACCAAAACCGGATTGGAAGAAAGCCATAGTAACAATAGATCTTGAGCCGGAGGCAGAAACCTATCTGACTAAAGGCGGCAAGGAAACAGCAAGTGCCAAGAAGTATAAGACAAGCATTGAGGAATTTGGAGTAACACAATAAAATTTGTAACAGAATGTGTAAGTAAGAAAATATACAAGGCTTACCACGCATTTAGAATAAGGAGTGAGAAGAAATGGCAGTAAAAAAGTATAGTCCTACTTCTCCCGCTAGAAGATTTATGACGGTTTCAAGCTTCGAAGATGTAACAAAGAAGGAGCCGGAAAAATCTCTTGTAGAAACTTTAAAGAAGAGCGGCGGAAGAAATGCTTACGGTAGGATCACCGTGCGTCACCATGGTGGCGGAGCTAAGCAGAAGTACAGAATTATAGATTTCAAAAGAGACAAGGATGGAATAAAGGCAACAGTCAATTCCATCGAGTATGATCCAAACAGGACTGCAAATATTGCGCTTCTCTACTATGTAGATGGAGAAAAGAGATATATACTGGCACCTATAGGTTTGAGCGTAGGTGATACAGTTGAATCGGGAGACAGTGCAGATATCAAACCCGGTAATGCGTTGTCGCTCAGCAGTATACCTGTAGGTACTATGATCCACAATATCGAGTTGAAGCCAGGCAAGGGCGGGCAGCTTGTAAGAGCAGCCGGTAATGCAGCTCAGCTTATGGCAAAGGAAGGCCAATATGCACAGGTAAGGCTTCCGTCAGGTGAAGTAAGAATGATAAGCATGCTGTGCAAGGCTACTATAGGACAGCTCAGCAATATTGAAAATGAAAATATCAAGATAGGTAAAGCCGGAAGAAAAAGATGGATGGGAATAAGGCCTACAGTACGTGGTGTCGTTATGAACCCTGTAGATCATCCTCATGGCGGTGGTGAAGGAAAGTCACCTATAGGCAGACCGAGTCCGGTCACACCTTGGGGCAAACCCACACTTGGTTACAAGACCAGGAAGAAGAACAAAAAGTCTGATAAGTATATAGTGAAGAGAAGGAATCAGAAATAATTAATGTTACGGAAATATGCGAAAGTGCTTGAATGTACTAATGTGCATAGCACGAGAAGCACTTGGCTGTTTCCAAAGTGGAAAGGAGGACTAACACCAAATGAGCAGATCTTTAAAGAAGGGACCATTTGTCGATTTGAGACTCCTAAAAAGAGTTGAGGAAATGAATAAGGTCAATGAGAAAAAGGTATTGAAAACCTGGTCCAGAGCATCAACGATTTACCCTCAGATGGTTGGACATACTATTGCAGTACATGACGGCAGAAAGCATGTACCGGTATATATAACTGAAGACATGGTGGGTCACAAGCTTGGGGAATTCGCACCGACAAGGACATTCAGAGGACATGGCCATCATACGGAAAAGTCCACTGCCTTGAAATAAGAATCAGTAAAATACAGGGTAATAAGCTTAATGCCGAAAGGAGGAATTCCAGTTGGAAAAGAAGGTAAAGTCAAAAGAAGAACTTCTTAAAGAAAAAGACAGCATCTTGGCTGCATATAATAAGACCCATAGACAGTTCCAGAAGCCGGCTCTACTAACTAAGAAAGAGAAAAAGGCACTGGGAATAGGTAAGGATGAAGGAAGAGCAATACTTAGACATGCTAGGATATCACCCAGGAAGGTAAAAATTGTCCTGGATCTCATAAAAAATAAAGGTATAGATGAGGCATACGGTATCGTAAGATATACGCCGAAGGCCGCATCAGAGCTGCTGCTTAAGCTGCTTAAATCAGCGGAAGCAAATGCCACAAACAATAACAGCCTTAACAGAGACGAGTTGTATGTTGCAGAAGCTTATGCTGAAGCAGGGCCAACCTTAAAGAGGATAATGCCCAGAGCAAAAGGCAGTGCAAACAGAATTAGAAAAAGGACCAGTCATATAACAGTAGTTTTGAAGGAAAGATAATGAGCCAGAAGGAGGTTGGATGATGGGCCAGAAGGTAAATCCACATGGATTGAGAATCGGAATTATCAAAGATTGGGATACCAAATGGTATGCTAATGATAAGAATTTTGGCGATCAGTTGGTAGAAGACGTCAAAATAAGAAATTTTATAAAGAAGAAATTATACATTTCTGGTATATCCAGAATTGAGATCGAAAGAGCAACAAACAAAATCAAGGTCAACATTCATACAGCTAAACCGGGTCTTGTAATAGGCAAAGGCGGCGCAGGTATTGAGGAACTTCGTAAGGAAGTTGAAGGGCTTACAGGAAAGAGTGTATTGATCAATATTACTGAAATAAAGTCACCAGATCTTGATGCTCAGCTTGTTGCAGAAAATATCGCTTCTCAGCTTGAGAAGAGAATATCTTTCAGAAGAGCCATGAAGCAGTCAATGTTAAGAGTAAGAAAACTTGGCGCAAAGGGAATTAAGACATCTGTTTCAGGAAGACTCGGAGGAGCAGAAATAGCAAGGAGAGAACATTATCACGAAGGTACCATACCACTTCAGACATTGAGAGCCGATATTGATTATGGTTTTGCTGAAGCTGATACAACATATGGAAAGATCGGTGTCAAGGTTTGGATATATAAGGGTGAGGTTCTTCCCGCTGTTAAGAAGGAAAAGAAAGCGGAAGGAGGAGAACGCTAATGTTAATGCCTAAGAGAGTTAAACGTAGGAGAGTACACAGGGGCAGGATGACCGGTGTTGCCTCCAGGGGTAACTTTATATCAAATGGAGAATTCGGACTTCAAGCTATGGAGCCGGGCTGGATTACTAGCAATCAGATCGAGGCTGCCAGAATAGCAATGACACGTTTTACAAAAAGAGGCGGACAGGTTTGGATAAAAATATTCCCTGACAAGCCAGTTACTAAAAAGCCTGCTGAGACTCGTATGGGTAGTGGTAAAGGTTCACCGGAATACTGGGTAGCAGTAGTTAAGCCAGGAAGAGTATTATTTGAAATTGCGGGTATACCTGAGGAGACTGCAAGAGAAGCCATGAGACTTGCTATGCATAAGCTCCCATTAAAATGTAAATTCATAGCCCGTAATAATGAAGTGGGTGGTGAAACGAATGAAAGTTAGTGAAATGAGAGATATGACGCAGGAAGAGCTTCTGAAGGAATTGAGCGAACTCAAATCCGAACTATTCAAACTTCGTTTCCAGCTTGTTACCAACCAACTGGAAAACCCAATGAAGCTGAAGGACGTTAAAAAAGAAATAGCACAAATCAAGACTGTTATAAGAGAAAGAGAAATTAAGGGTGTGCAGGCTTAAAACAGTTGGATTTAATGAAAGGAGGCATCCTGCTTGGAACAGAGAAATTTAAGAAAGACAAGAGTTGGAAAAGTAGTTAGCGATAAGATGGATAAGACCATTGTCGTTGCAATAGAGACCAGTGTTAAGCATCCGTTATACAAGAAAATTATTAAGAGGACTTATAAGCTTAAGGCTCATGACGAGAATAACGAGTGTGGCATTGGAGATAAGGTAAGGGTAATGGAGACCCGTCCGCTTAGCAAGGATAAGAGATGGAGACTAGTCGAAATTGTCGAAAAGGCTCGCTAAGAAAGTCTGTTTTCAAAGTTAAGCGAAATTGGAAGGAGGTACTGGCATGATACAAGTCCAGTCAATGCTGAAATCAGCAGATAACACAGGAGCCAAGGAAATGATGTGCATAAAGGTTTTGGGCGGTTCCTGGAGAAAATATGCCAACATAGGCGATGTAGTTGTTGCTTCAGTCAAGAGCGCAACACCCGGCGGAGTTGTAAAAAAAGGCGAGGTTGTCAAATGTGTCATAGTTCGCTCCAAAAAAGGCGTAAGAAGGCCTGACGGATCGTACATCAAGTTTGATGAAAACGCTGCGGTTATAATAAAGGATGATAAGAATCCAAGAGGAACACGTATTTTTGGCCCTGTCGCAAGAGAATTGAGAGACAAGGATTACATGAAGATACTTTCACTCGCACCGGAAGTTCTGTAGGTAGGATGGTTAACGCTGAAAGCGTGAATTACCTTTAAAACATCCAAGGTAGAATGTGTTTAGCGCAATGGATGAGAGGAGGCGGCTAAATTGGCAAATAGTGTTCATGTAAAAAAGGGAGACACAGTTTATGTTCTCTCAGGCAAGGATAAAGGAAAAAAGGGAAAAGTACTGGCAGTTAATCCTGATGACATGATGGTTCTAGTAGAGGGCGTGAACATGTCAACAAAGCATAAAAAACCAAGGGGAAGAATGCAGGAAGGTGGAATAATTCACCAGGAATCCCCAATAAACAGTTCAAAGGTCATGCTGATATGCAATAGATGCAAGACACCGACTAAAGTTAAGCATACATTACATGAAGGCGGTCAGAAGGATCGTGTATGTAAAAAGTGCGGAGAAGTTATTGACACACAAAAAGAATCAAAAGAAGAGTAAGCTGTCTTCTTGAAAGGAGGTTAAGGTCTAATGGCTAGGCTTAAGGATAAATATGTTGAAGAAGTAGTTCCGGCATTGCAAGCTAAGTTTAAATATAGCAGCCCAATGCAGATGCCAAAGCTTGAGAAGGTTGTTCTGAATATGGGTGTTGGAGATGTTAAGGAAAACCCAAAGGCTATGGATGCAGCAGTTAACGATATGACAATTATAACAGGTCAGAAGCCTATTATAACAAAGGCTAAGAAGTCAATTGCTAACTTTAAGCTGAGACAAGGTATGAATATTGGCTGCAAGGTTACGCTTAGAGGCGAAATGATGTACAATTTTGTTGATAAACTGTTTAATGCAGCTCTACCAAGAGTTAGAGACTTCAGGGGGGTATCAGGTAATTCATTTGATGGCAGAGGTAATTACACCATGGGTGTAAAGGATCAGCTTATATTCCCTGAGATCGAGTATGATAAGGTAGACAAAGCAAGAGGTATGGATATCGTTTTTGTTACCACAGCTAAGACTGATGAAGAAGCAAAAGAGCTTCTGAAGCTTATGGGAATGCCGTTCAATCAGGGTGCATAGGTACGGGGACAGATATTAAGGTCTAATGTTGAAGAGTTCTAATATATGGGCGTAATTGAGTATCCCCGATGGTAACTGAAAGGAGGATAAACGTGGCAAAGAAATCAATGAAGATTAAGCAGCAGAGAAGTCCAAAATACAGCACGAGAGCTTATAACAGATGTAAGCTTTGCGGCAGGCCTCATTCTTATATGAGGAAATTCGGAATATGCCGTTTGTGCTTCAGGGCTTTAGCATACAAGGGACAGATACCTGGCGTTAAGAAAGCCAGCTGGTAATCAATCTTTGGAAGGAGGTTAATCATATGCAAATCACAGACGCTATAGCTGACATGTTGACAAGAGTTAGAAATGCCAGTTCAGCAAAACATGAATCCGTTGACATACCGGCGTCCAATATTAAGAAAGATATCGCTCGTATTTTGCTCGATGAGGGATATGTAAAGAATGTTGAACTTATAGAAGACGGAAAACAGGGACTTATAAGGATAGCACTTAAATATACTGGAAACAAGCAGAGCGTAATTACCGGTATTAAAAGAATAAGCAAGCCCGGACTCAGAGTATACGCTAACAAGGATGAATTGCCAAAGGTTCTTGGAGGACTTGGTGTAGCTGTAATTTCCACATCTAGGGGAATAATGACAGACAAAAGTGCCAGAGCTGAGGGTGTAGGCGGAGAGGTTCTTGCGTTTATTTGGTAATTGGTTCAATATAGTTGCAAAGTGGTTGGTGCTAAATAGTTTTAAATTTGTCGCCATGCCGTCACATTTATTGCATAGTATATTGTTTCTGAAAAGGGCCAATGAGGCTCATAATATAAAGAACAGGAGGTACTGTATATGTCACGAATAGGTAGAAGGCCTATTGATATACCCGCTGGTGTCAATGTTGATATTAACGGGAATAAAGTAGTAGTCAAAGGACCAAAAGGGACTTTGACAAAAGAATTACACAAGGATATGATTATTAAGATGGAAGGCACTCAAATAATTGTTGAGAGACCATCCGACGATAAAGAACACAAATCCCTTCATGGTTTGACAAGAACATTGATAAGCAATATGGTGGAAGGGGTAACAAAGGGCTTTGAGAAATCGCTCGAGATTAATGGTGTAGGTTACAGGGCTCAGAAGCAGGGTAAGAAGCTGGTGCTTACACTTGGTTATTCCCATCCGGTAGAAATGGAAGAACCTGCAGGAATAACATTTGATGTACCTACTCCCAACAAGATCATCGTCAAAGGCTGCGATAAGCAAGAGGTTGGTGAGTACGCCGCTAAGATCAGGATCAAGAGGAAACCTGAAGTTTATAAGGGCAAGGGCATCAAGTATGAAACTGAGGTAATCAGGCGCAAGGAAGGCAAAGCCGGCGCTAAGGCCAAGAAGTAGGAGGGAGCTGAAAATAAATGATTAATAAGCCCAACAAAAACGAAATCAGGCTGAGAAAACATGATAGGGTTCGTAAAAAGATCAAGGGCACTACTGAGCGTCCAAGACTTAATGTTTTCAGAAGTTTACAGAATATATATGTGCAGGTTATCGATGACACGACCGGCACTACTCTTGTAGCAGCTTCAACACTTGATGAAGCTATAAAGGGGAAAATAGCTCATGGCGGTAATAAGGATGCTGCTAAAGAAGTAGGCAAACTTATTGGCCAGAAAGCAATTGAAAAGGGAATCAAGCAGGTTGTATTTGACAGAGGCGGTTATCTGTACCACGGTAGAGTAAAGGAACTTGCAGAGGGTGCCAGAGAAGCCGGACTTGAATTCTAGTACTACAAGATTAGGAAGAGGAGGGATGAGATTTGCAGCGTATTGATGCTGGAGCATTGGATCTTAAAGAGAAGGTCGTTAAAATAGGACGTGTAACCAAGGTTGTTAAGGGTGGTAGGAACTTCCGTTTTAGTGCTCTCGTAGTAGTCGGTAATGAAGACGGCTACATCGGAAGTGGAATTGGAAAAGCTACTGAAATACCGGATGCTATCAGAAAGGGAATAGATGATGCCAAGAAGAACCTTATAAAGGTACCTCTTGCACAGACAACTATACCACATGAAGCAGTAGGTGAGTATGGCGCAGGAAAGGTTCTCCTGAAGCCTGCTGGACCTGGTACCGGTGTTATTGCCGGCGGACCGGTTAGAGCGGTTCTTGAGCTTGCAGGAATTCATGATATAAGGACTAAGTCCCTGGGTTCCAACAACCCAATAAATATGGTTAATGCAACTATCCAGGCACTATCGCAACTCAAAACTGTTGATGATGTTGCAAAGCTTCGCGGTAAGGCCGCAGAAGAAATACTGGGTTAGGAGGATACTACGGTGGCAAAACTTAAAATTAAACTGGTTAGAAGTACAAATAAAGCAGTGCAAAAACAAAAAGCTACTGTAAAGGCTCTTGGTTTAGGAAAGATCGGAACTGTTGTAGAACAGGAAGATAATCCACAGATCAGGGGAATGATTAAAACAGTATCACACTTAGTATCAGTAGAAGAAATATAAAGGAGGTGTGAAAGGTGAAACTACATGAATTACAGCCTGTAGCTGGCGCCAAAAAGGCTCCGACAAGAAAAGGCAGAGGACCGGGTTCAGGTAATGGTAAGACCGGAGGACGTGGACATAAGGGTCAGAATGCTCGTGCCGGCGGCGGTGTAAGGCCAGGCTTTGAAGGTGGTCAGATGCCTCTCTCAAGGAGAATGCCTAAGAGAGGATTTAACAATAAAGATTATGCAAAGGTTTATACTGAAATAAATGTAGCAGCCCTTAACATATTTGAAGATGGAACTGTTGTAAACGGTCAGCTTCTTATTGAAAAAGGACTTACAAAGAAATTGTACGATGGTGTATCCGTGCTTGGAAATGGCGAGATCACAAAGAAGCTTACTGTCCAAGCTGCAAGATTTACCAAGTCAGCTTCTGCTAAAATCGAGGCTGCAGGAGGAAAGGTAGAGGTGGTATAGTATGGGCGGAATGATGGAGACAGTGCGTAATGCATGGAAAATACCTGATTTACGCAAGAAGATCCTATTTACTATCGCAATGCTGATTGTGTACAGGATTGGCGCACACATACCAAATCCCGGACTTGATGCAAGAAAATTCTCCGAGTTGCTGTCACAGGCAGGATCCTTGGGCGGCTTTTTGGATATTGTATCAGGTGGAGCATTTAAGCTCGCAACAATATTTGCAATGAGTATAACACCATACATCAACTCGTCCATTATAATGCAGCTGTTGACTGTTGCGATACCTGCGCTTGAACGTCTTCAGAAGGAAGGCGAAGAAGGCAGAAAGGTTATACAGCAGTATGTAAGATATGGTGCAGTCGTACTTGGACTCGTTCAGGCAATTGCATTGTACATGACGATGCAAAGCCGTGGCGGAATTGTCGATGGAGGAAGTGTGTGGAGCTTTTTGACAATAGTTCTCACATTTACAGCCGGTACTGCATTCCTTATGTGGCTTGGTGAACAGATAACTGAAAAGGGTATAGGCAACGGAATTTCACTTATAATCTTTGCAGGTATCGTTTCAAGAGGTCCACAGGCTGCTAAGGGAATAATTGACAACTATAATTTAGGCAACTTCGGAGAGGGCATTATAGGAATAATCGTTATTGTTCTCATATTAGCTATTTTCGTAGCAGTAATCGCAGCAGTCATCTATGTTCAGGAAGCTGAGAGAAGAATACCTATTCAATATGCTAAGAAAGTTGTAGGCAGAAAGATGTACGGCGGACAAAGCACACATCTTCCTATTAAAGTAAACCTTGCAGGTGTTATTCCAATAATATTTGCAATGTCTATAATGATGTTCCCGTCTACAATAATTGAAATGTTCTTTGCTAATAAGAATAACTGGTTCGTAAATACATTCAGAAATCCTGAGAAAAGCATTTTGTATATTATAATTTATTCCTTG
Organism: Bacillota bacterium; assembly: GCA_023409735.1. Classification (GTDB taxonomy): domain Bacteria; phylum Bacillota; class Clostridia; order Acetivibrionales; family DTU013; genus JAEYRB01. The sequence continues at coordinate 11,731 of JAEYRB010000006.1, forward strand.
CTTATATTATTCTTTACCTTCTTCTACTCAGTTATTCAGTTTAATCCTATAGAGGTTGCTAATAACATGAAGAAGAATGGCGGCTTTATTCCGGGGTATAGGCCTGGAAAAGCTACATCAGATTATATTACAAAGGTTCTTAACAGAGTAACATGGTTTGGTGGCTTCTTCCTTGCAGTAGTTACTATAGCACCTATTATAATGGGAAATATCACAGGAATATCCGGATTGTGGATGAGCGGTACATCAGTTTTGATTCTTGTTGGTGTTGCACTGGATACAGTAAGACAAGTAGAATCACAGATGCTGATGAGACATTATAAAGGATTCCTTGAATAAACAATGAGGCCGGTATTTGGCATAGCAAAGTAAGATTTGCTGTGCCGGAACCGGCTTTAGCAGGGAATATGCAGGTTAAAGACATTTAGAAGCTTCTGCAGAGGTTTATGCCTGCAAAATCTAATAATTATATGATATTAGAAGTAGATTTGATGTAGCAGGAGAGAGTTATGAAACTTGTTATTTTAGGCGCACCGGGAGCTGGGAAAGGAACACAGGCTGTTGTTATTGCAGATAGACTAAGTATTCCTCATATATCGACCGGTGATATATTCCGAAGTAATATAAAGAACAGTACTCAGCTTGGTAAATTGGCTAAGTCTTATATAGACAAGGGCGAACTTGTACCGGATGAAGTTACTATTGAAATTGTTAAGGACAGAATAAAGCAGGATGATTGTAAAGCAGGATTTATTCTGGACGGCTTCCCAAGAACCATACCTCAAGCAGAGAGTTTGGATGCGGTACTACAAGAAATGGGAACTACACTTGATAAAGTATTGAATCTTGAAGTCGAAGATGAGATAATTGTCAAGAGACTTTCAGGAAGAAGAGTATGTCCTGAATGCAACATGAGCTATCATATTGATTTCAGCGAAAAGGCACGGCAAGGGCAGTGTGAAAACTGTGGAGCCAGACTTGTTCAAAGAGATGACGACAAAGAGGAAACAGTTAACAATAGATTAAAGACATATCATAATCAGACAGAGCCTTTAATCAGTTACTATAAGGATCAGGGCAAGCTTGTTGTGGTTGAAGGGAAAAATAGCATAGAAGAAACTACAAAAAGTGTAAATAAGGCGTTAGGCATATTATGATATCAATAAAATCGAAAAAAGAATTAGAAATAATGAACAGAGCATGTGAAATAGTTGCAGAAACGCTAAAACTAATTGAGGAATCCATAAAACCAGGTATTACGACGAAGGAGCTTAGCGATATAGCAGAGAAGTATATTTTAAGTCAAAATGCCACTGCTACTTTTAAAGGTGTACCATGCATATACAGAGGCGGTATCGATTTTCCCTCAGCAATATGCGCGTCGGTCAATAATGAGGTAATTCATGGGATACCTGGTTTAAGAGAATTAAAAGATGGAGATATTATTAGTATTGACATCGGAGCTTGTTACAATGGATTTCATGGCGATGCAGCCAGAACCTTCCCTGTAGGCAATATAACAAAGGAAGCGCAACGATTAATTGATGTTACAAGACAGAGCTTTTTTGAGGGAATAAAATTTGCCGTAGAAGGAAATAGAATAGTTGATATTTCACGTGGGGTACAAAATTGTGCCGAGAGGAATGGATATTCTGTGGTGCGTGATTTTGTAGGACACGGAATAGGCACGGAACTGTGGGAAGCTCCGCAGATACCGAACTATGTAACAAGAGAGAGGGGTCCGAGAATTACCCCCGGTATGACAATTGCTGTTGAACCAATGGTTAACGAGGGTACATTTGAAGTCAAAGCGCTTGATAACAAGTGGACAGTGGTTACAGCAGATGGAAAGCTATCAGCTCATTATGAAAATACAATAGTAATAACTGAAGGTGATCCGATAATTATGACAAAACTCAGAGGTGAGAGTTTTTGAGTGTAACTTTAGGGCGGATGGTCATATCTCGTGCTGGTAGAGATGCCGGAAAGAGCTTTGTTGTAGTCAATGTTGTTGACAAACAGTTTGTGGAGATAGCTGATGGTGATCTACGCAGGCTTGAGAAACCTAAAAAGAAAAAAATTAAGCATTTAAATATAACTGATATTACAGCGGAAGAGATAGCGCTTAAATTCAGTAATTGCAGTAAGGTCACTAACGCTGATATAAGGAAGGCTCTGGCAAACCTGAAGATGCAGCAAAACATATAAATAGTAATAGGAAATTGGCTAACAAGGAGGTTTTGAGTTTTGTCAAAGGAAGATGTAATTGAGGTCGAAGGTAAAATCGTAGAAGCATTGCCAAATGCAATGTTTCAAGTAGAGTTGGAAAATGGGCATAAAGTACTAGCTCATATTTCCGGCAAGCTCAGAATGAATTTTATAAGAATATTACCTGGTGATAAAGTGACATTGGAACTGTCACCATATGATTTAACACGCGGAAGAATAACTTGGAGAGCGAAATAATAAACAGGAGGGTTTAAAATGAAAGTAAAACCATCAGTAAAGCCTATGTGTGAAAAATGCAAGGTTATAAGAAGAAAAGGAAGAGTTATGGTAATCTGTGAAAATCCTAAGCATAAACAAAAACAGGGATAATTTAATTGGACGATTGATAATTGAGAATTTATTAATAGTCTTGTTTTGATAACAAGAATGTGATATAATTCTAGCTTGGTTTTGATTATTTTGGATTAAGTGGTCAATTATCAATTGTCCTACTTTGCATTGAATTGACGATTCTGGTGCGGCTGCATGCGCGGTAACTCCAAGCATGATCCAGAAGTTAATTATATATTTGTACGTTCCAGTAGGTATTAGGGAACGAATTGTGATTTTTGTGCATTTATCCATATAATTTTAGTAAATTATTTCGGAAATAATACACAAAAACGGGAAATGTTGAAGCATTAAGACATTTGATGGTAAGGATTTAATTTGGAGGTGTTTAACAAGATGGCACGTATTGCCGGAGTGGATCTACCTAGAGAAAAACGGGTAGAAATCGGATTAACTTACATCTTTGGTATAGGAAGAAGTAAGTCAAATGAAATTATCAAAAAAACCGGTATAAACCCAAATACAAGGGTAAGGGACCTGACTGATGATGAAGTCAGCAAGCTTAGAGAGATCATAGATAAGGAATATCATGTAGAAGGTGATCTCAGAAGAGAGGTATCCCTTAATATTAAGAGATTGATAGAAATCGGCTGCTACAGGGGTAGAAGACACAGGATGGGTCTGCCTGTCAGAGGACAGAGAACAAAAACCAATGCAAGGACAAGAAAAGGTCCGTCAAAGACTGTTGGCGCTGCAAGAAAGAAGACGGTATAAAAGGAGGTTGGCTACTAAATGGCAACAAAAACTGCTGGTGGTAAGAGAGTCACCAGGAAAAAGAGAGAGCGTAAAAATATTGAACGCGGTGCGGCACATATCCGTTCGACTTTTAACAATACTATAGTAACTATTACTGATACAGCCGGAAACGCACTTTCATGGGCAAGCGCAGGTGGATTAGGCTTCAGAGGCTCAAGAAAGAGCACACCGTTTGCTGCACAAATGGCTGCAGAGACTGCTTCAAAGGCTGCCATGGAACATGGACTTAAAACCGTTGAAGTGTATGTAAAGGGACCTGGAGCAGGCAGAGAAGCAGCTATCAGAGCTTTACAAGCAGCAGGACTTGATGTAAGCCTTATTAAAGATGTTACGCCTATTCCTCATAACGGATGTAGGCCACCCAAGAGAAGAAGAGTGTAATGTGGAGGTGTTAGAATAGATGGCAAGATATACAGATGCATCTTGCAGGCTTTGCCGTAGGGAAGGTGAGAAGCTTTTCCTTAAAGGTGAGAGGTGCTATACCAACAAATGCTCAATATCAAAGAGAGCATATGCTCCGGGACAACACGGGCAGCAGAAGAAGAAAATATCGGAGTATGGACTACAGCTCCGTGAGAAACAAAAAGCAAGAAGATTTTATGGTATTCTTGAAAGCCAGTTCAGAGGCTACTTTGCAATGGCTGTTAAGAGAAAAGGTATTACAGGTGAGAATCTTCTGCAAATACTTGAAAGCAGGCTGGACAATGTAATTTATAGACTTGGTCTTGGCACATCAAGACCTGAGGCAAGACAGCTTGTAAGACACGGGCATTTCACTGTAAATGGTAAGAAAGTTGATATTCCATCCATACTTCTGAAGCCCGGAGATGTTATTGCAGTAAGAGAGAATTTCAAGGGCTCGGAGAAGTTAAAATCCATAATAGATATCGCAGGCGGCAAAGTAGTTCCAAAATGGCTTGAGTTCGACGCTGAAAATCTTACAGGTAAGGTTATTGCTCTTCCGACCAGGGAAGAAATCGATCTGCCGATACAAGAACGTCTCATCGTCGAGTTGTACTCGAAGTAGTAGGATAGTACATTGCTATTAAAACCTGAAATATTGGAAATAACCAGTTAATTTGGTGGCGTGGAGCGGTAAAATGTAGCCGCTCCTAAAGCCGGGCAAGCAGCTGACTATTCCGTAGATGTACGTAGCAGGATAATAGAAAAAGTACTGAATATGATATAAGGATTGCGAATCAGTTGCCCTCATAGAAACAAAATTGCCAGTTAAGGGAGGGTTTTTGTTGATTGAAATAGAAAAACCAAAAATTGAATGTGTAGAGTCCACAGAAGACAACACCTTTGGAAAGTTTGTTGTTGAGCCTTTAGAAAGAGGTTACGGTGTAACTTTGGGAAATTCTCTCAGAAGGATACTGTTGTCATCTCTTCCAGGTGTGGCTGTAACCTCCATTAAAATAGATGGAGTATTACATGAGTTTTCAGCAGTACCTGGAGTTGTTGAGGATGTTACAGAAATTATCCTCAATATAAAAAATCTTTCTATGAAGCTGTTCAGCGATGGTCCAAAGATTGTGTATATTGATGCTGATGGGGAAGGCCCCATTACTGCAGGAGATATTAAGACGGATGCTGATGTAGAAATACTTAATCCGGATCTTCATATATGTACATTGAATGGCGAGAAAAGATTCTATATGGAAATGGTTCTCAATAAAAATAGAGGATACATACCAGCAGAGAAGAATAAGCAGCCTGGTCAGCCTATAGGAATAATTCCGGTTGATTCAATATACACTCCTGTAAAAAAGGTCAACTATACTGTAGACAATACGCGTGTTGGGCAGGTTACTGACTATGACAGGCTCACACTAGAGGTCTGGACTAATGGCAGTATTAAACCGGATGAGGCTATTAGCCTTGGGGCTAAGATACTTAATGAGCATCTTAATTTATTTATAGATCTTTCCGACCATGCTAAGCATACTGAGATAATGGTTGAAAAGGAAGAGACTAAGAAGGAAAAGGTCCTCGAAATGACTATTGAGGAGCTTGACCTATCAGTTAGATCATATAACTGTCTTAAGAGAGCAGGTATAAATACTGTCGAAGATTTAACAAACAAGTCAGAAGAGGACATGATGAAGGTAAGAAATCTGGGTAGGAAATCACTTGAGGAAGTACTCCAGAAGCTGCATGCCCTTGGATTGTCACTCGCTCCGAGCGAGGATTGAAATTAGATAAGGAGGTAAAATACAATGCCAACGAGAAAGTTAGGACGTGCAACTGACCAGAGAAAGGCTTTACTCAAAAGTCAGGTTACTGCGTTATTCCAGAATGGAAAAATAGAGACTACTGAAGCAAGAGCAAAGGAAATCAAGGCTATTGCTGAAAAGCTGATTTCAATGGCAGCAAAGGAAGATGGTAATATTACATCAAAGCAGATCAAGGTCAGTGCTGCTAAGCTTGACAGCAAGGGCAACAAGATAACAAAGTCTGCGACTTCAAAGAATGGAAAGAAGTATGAAGTAGTTGACAGAGAAATTAAAACAGATATGGTAACTGTTGACAATCCATCAAGGCTTAGTGCAAGAAGAAGAGCTATGAACTGGATATATAGGGTTAAGGATGAGAATGGAAAATATATTAATGTTGTTGATAAGCTCTTTGATGAAATAGCACCTAAGTTCAAGGAAGTAAACGGCGGTTACACCAGGATATACAAGCTTGGACCAAGAAGAGGAGATGCAGCTGAAACTGTAATTCTCGAACTTACTAAATAGTAATGGAAGCTAATCAAAGCATGCAAAGGGATTTGCCGTTTATGCGGTGTAATCCCTTGTTTTGTTTCTAGTTTAACATACCTGCGGGAGGTTGTACTTTGTATAGCAATGAATTAATATCAGTAAATAATGTCAGCTATGTTTACAGGGCACATAGTGAAGAGAACACTGATGTACAGGCATTAAGTGATGTAAGCATTACAATAAGCGAAGGAGAGTTTCTGGCGGTGCTAGGAAGGAACGGCTCAGGAAAATCAACTCTTGCTAAACTATTTAATGCATTGATCCTGCCGACAAGCGGTACAGTCATAGTCAATAGTATTAATACAATGAATGAAGAGATGCTTTGGGATATACGAAGTATGACGGGAATGGTTTTTCAGAATCCGGACAATCAGATAGTTGGTACAGTTGTGGAAGAAGATGTGGCATTCGGGCCGGAAAACTTAGGCGTACCTCCCGAGGAAATCAGAAAGCGTGTGGATGAGGCTCTTGATATAATCGGTCTTTCGGAAATGAAGAAGCATGCTCCGCACCTTCTGTCCGGCGGTCAGAAGCAAAGAGTTGCCATTGCGGGTATACTTGCTATGAAGCCTAAGTGTATTGTTCTTGATGAAGCTACCGCTATGCTAGACCCAGTGGGAAGAAGAGAAGTAATGAACATCCTAAAAAAGCTCAATACGGAAGAAGGTATTACAATAATTCATATAACACATCACATGGATGAGGCCGCGCAAGCTGATAAGGTGATGGTTATTGACTCCGGTGAGTGCATTATGTATGGAGTACCCAGAGAGGTATTCAGAAATGTGGAGGATATGAAGAAAATAGGACTTGATGTACCTCAGGTTACAGAGCTTTTATATGAGCTTAATAAAGCCGGATTTAAACTTCCAATGGATATACTGACCGTTGAGGAAGCAAAGGAGTGTATTTCTAAAGCTTTAAGAGAAGCAAAAAATGGAAGATATTAGGCTATAGGCGTAAAGACCTGTAAACTCGTATACCACCACTTTTTTCCACATCTTCAACGTTACTAAAACGCTCTTTCATTATGTCCTTCAATGTAGAGCCACCCTTGTTATGAAATGCGACCAGCCATAACGCTCCATTTAGGCTCAGATGATCATATGCCTGATCAATAAGCATTGTAAGCAGCTTCTTACCTGCCGCTAGCGGTGGGTTTGTTACAATGTCATTGAACATTATTCCATCAAATGAAGAATATAAATCACTTTTAACAGCCTTTACATTAAGACGGTTTTTTGAAGCATTTAGCATAGTGTATTCAATTGCTCTTTCATTTATGTCTGACATGCATAATGCTTGATTTTGGTATATGGCCTTAATAAACAGTCCTATAGCGCCGTAACCACAACCCAGATCCAGAACTGAGCGGCCCTGCGGATAAAAGGTTTTTATCAAAAGCTCTGAAGCCTTATCTACTCTATTTTCAAAAGAAAAAACGCCACTTACTGAGGTTAGTGTAAGCTCTTGATTCTTTATAACCTGTGTAAAGGTCCTTTCTTTTATCTCTGAGGTCGGATTCTCCGTATAATAATGCTCAGTCATAGCCATTTCCTTTCGAGCGAAAATCAATAAATTAAAGCCAAGTACATTGTATCAGATATATTGTTATTATCTCAACTATGACATTTTTATAAAACTATTTTTATTTACCTACTAAAACTTAACACTTTCTTAATTATTTGTTCAAGATAGGATATTAGAATGATTATAGTAAAAGAAACGGAGGATAATCTTGAAAGGAGTGTTAAAAATGTCAGATAATCAGAATTACTATGAAAACACTAATAACACAGATATAAGCAATAATACGGAAAACGCCAATTGCATCAATAATAACGATAATAGCAATATTGTAAACAACAGAAGTGCTATCAATAACAGTAATAATATTAATAGCAACAATAGCAACGACCAATGTTATTATAGTAATTACGATGAAAATCAGAGCTTAAGTTATGTAGACAGAAAAGTTAATAATGGCAATGGTAATCAAAGCTTTAATTTTGTAAGCAGCAGTGCTAACTTTAGGAATGAGGCTAAACAACACAAGAGAAAAAGCAGAGAAAAGAAACCCAGACAGAATATTTTCCAGCTTGTACTTATTGCAGTTGTAAGCTCAATGATTGGGGGCGGTTCAGTATTTGCAGCGATGATGATGATACCTTCTGCAACAGACAGTATAGCATCAATAGCTCAAGACAGTGGCCTTAAGACTACAGAGGTCAAAAAGGTTACGATAAATGAGTCCACCAGCTCTCCTGCGGAAGCAATAGCAGAAAAGGTCAGTCCATCGGTTGTAGGAATCGTAGCAACAGTTGGTCAGCAGCAGAACAGCTTTTTCTTTTCATCCGAAGCATCGGCAAGCGAAGGCTCAGGCATAATACTTAGTAAGGATGGATATATACTAACTAACAACCATGTGGTTGAAGGAGCATTAGTATCCGGTACGAATAATTTAAGTAACGGCTCAAAAATCGAGGTAGTTCTTCCTGACGATAGTAATACCACGTATCCGGCAACATTGATAGGCAGAGACTCTGAGAGCGATCTGGCAGTCTTGAAAATCAACGCTAATAATCTCCAGGCAGCTGAGATAGGCGACTCGAGTAATCTGAAAATAGGAGAGCTTGCTGTAGCAATTGGAAATCCTGGCGGACTGCAGTATCAAAACTCAGTTACAACAGGTATTATAAGTGGACTTAACAGAACTCTGACCATATCTGATGGTACCCAGATGACGCTGATTCAGACTGATGCAGCTATTAATCCAGGTAACAGTGGAGGACCGCTATGTAATTCAACAGGCGAGGTTATCGGCATTAATACTGTTAAGATTGCAGCATCAGGATATGAAGGAATCGGATTTGCAATTCCAATTAATGATGCAAAGGCAATTGCGGACGATCTGATAGAGTTTAAGTATGTAAAAGGCAGACCTCTTCTGGGTGTTTCAATAGATAATAGATATACAGATGAGATGGCGCAGCGTTACAATATGCCCAAAGGACTTCTTGTAGGCAGCGTCACTGAGGGAGGCCCGGCAGAAAACGCAGGAATAAAGATCGGTGATATAATAACAAAATTTGATGGAAAAGAAGTAACAACATTTGATGAGCTCAATAAGCTGAAGGATGCACATAAGCCTGGTGATACTGTGGAAATAGAAGTATACAGAGAAAAAGGGAGCGTTACACTTAAGGTTACACTTGGTGAACAGACAATATAGGAATTTGTTTAAGTAATAATTGAAGGAAGAATTGTTTTTGAAAGCATAGTAGACATAAAGTACAAGCTTCTGAAGTAAAGCAACAGGTGGAAGAATGCAGAAGCACAAATAGATTTATTTAGAGTGCATAGAGAAGATGCATATAGTAAAAAGTCTCTTAAGTAAAGCAACACAAGGTTAAGAGAGAAGTAATACAAGAGGTAATACAAGAAGTAATACAAGAAGTAATACAAGAGATAATACAAGAGATAATACAAGAAGTAACACAAGAAGTAATACAAGAGATAACACAAGAAGTAACATAAGAAGCTCCTACAATAAATATTTAACAGTAGGGGCTTCTTTCTGTAAAGGTACGATTGATAATGTAAATCAATAGTTATAAATCAATAGTTATAAATCAATAGTAATAAATCAAGAAGGCTCTTGGCAGGCACATAATTTACTTTCAAGCATCAAGCGGGTATATCTCGGGGCTTGTTGCAATGCTGCAGAGGTGTTAAAATGTTTCTGAAGTGAATTAAATTATGTAAACCAGTAAATTATAATGAAAGGAAAGTGGTTATATGAGCTTGCCAAAGACAATGAAGGCTTTAGTTGCGTATGGTGCTAGCAAATATTGTTATGAACCGGAATATCCTGTTCCTGAGTGTGGTAAGGATGATATTCTAATTAAAACTGAGGGATGTGGAATTTGTGCGGGTGATCTGAAGTGTCAGCATGGCTCTGCGATGTTCTGGGGAGATGAAGTTCAGCCTGTATGGGTAAAGCCACCTTTTATTCCCGGACATGAATTTGTCGGCAAAATAGTTTATATTGGGGAAAATATTAAAGGGTATTGTGTTGATGACCGAATTGTTGTTGACCAAATTGCACCATGTGGTGAATGTCGCTTTTGTAAGGATGGACATTATTGGATGTGCCAGCCTCACAAAATGTATGGGTTCTTCGAGGAATTCTGCGGTGGTATGGCTGAATATGTTCGTATCCCGGTTAAGAATTCCGTTATACACAAGGTATCAAAAGATATGGCTCTTGAAGATGCGTTGTTAATTGAACCATACGCTTGTGCCAAGCATTGTGTGGATAGAGCACAAATTTCCTGTGAAGATATAGTTGTACTTTCAGGTGCGGGAACACTGGGACTTGGAATGGTAACATATGCAAGGCTGCGAAACCCAAAGCTTCTTATTGTCCTGGATATGTTGGATGGACGATTGGAAAAGGCAAAGGAGTTCGGGGCTGATCTGGTTTGGAACCCGTCAAAGATGAATGTAGCGGAAGAAATATTAAAGCTGACGGACGGTTATGGATGTGATATCTATATTGAGGCGACAGGGCATCCATCTTCAGTAACACAAGGCATGCAGATGATACGAAAGCTTGGAAGATTTGTGGAATTTTCTGTATTCGGAGCTCCTACGACACTGGATTGGTCAATTATCGGAGACAGAAAAGAGCTTGATGTACTTGGTTCTCACTTAAGTCCATATTGCTTCCCGTTTGTTATTGAAAATATAGGTAATGGCAAATTAAAAACAAATGGTGTTGTAAGTAAATTATTTGAACTGAAAGATTGGGAAAAAGCATTTGATTATGCATCCGGTAAATATGGAGACTTTAAAGTTGGGTTCAAGTTTAAATAAGAAGCATTAATAATGTAGTGTCCTGTTAACCATATAGATGATTATACTGATATGAATATTAAGTTTGAAGATTACAAGGTCTTAAGTATTTAAATATCTGCCCATATTATTCGGATAGAGGTGATGCAGTTAATGGGATCATTGCCGGGTAATATGGGTATTGTTAATTAAATTTAGTTTGATTTACTTATTCGAGCATGACAGACAGCGTTTAGAATTTAACAAAAAAGGTTTTAACTATTTTATTCGTCACTATAATATGATAATATTCGTATAGTTATTATTTAACGGGTATGGATATTCTAACATAACAGAATAATATGAGACAAAGGGCAACATGTTCAAAAGCAGGGAGATTAAATGTCGATTGTAATTGAGAAGCTCTCATATATATATATGCAGGGTACGCCTTTTGAAAAGGCAGCGCTTGATAATATAAATCTGAATATATCGGATGGAGAATTTCTGGGAGTAATAGGACACACCGGCTCAGGAAAGTCTACATTGATTCAGCATCTTAACGGTCTGCTAAGGCCAACATCAGGCAGAGTGCTGATAGACGGACTAGATACTGCCTCGAAAAATCTTAAGGAATTGAGAAGACATGTGGGCATAGTATTTCAGTATCCCGAACATCAGCTTTTTGAGGAGACTGTTTACAAGGATATAGCATTTGGGCTTAAAAAAAATAACATTGCAGATGAGCAAGTAAAAGAAATGATATCAGAGGTGATACAATCAGTAGGCCTCTCTCCGGAGATCCTTGAAAAATCACCTTTTGAGCTATCAGGAGGGCAGAAACGAAGAGTTGCAATTGCCGGAGTACTTGTTATGAACCCCAGGATTCTTGTGCTTGACGAGCCTACAGCAGGACTTGATCCTAAAGGACGTGACGAGTTGTTCTCAGTTATCACACAAATACATAAAAAGCAGGGGATGACAGTAGTACTTGTATCTCATAGCATGGAGGATGTTGCAAGGCTAGTGGAGAGAGTTATAGTAATGAATAAAGGAAGGGTTGAGATAGATGGCTCGGTTTCAGATGTATTTGCTGATTTTGCCCGCCTTGAACAAATCGGTCTCTCTGCTCCGCAAATTGCGTATCTTATGAAAGCTTTGAAGAATGAGTTTCCTGAACTGGATGACCACAAATATACAGTCACCGATGCCCGTGATGAGATCATCAGACACCTGAAAGCAGAGGTGTCCCAATAATGAATATAAACAGCATTACCATAGGCCAGTATATTCCGGGCAATTCGATCATACATAGGGCTGACCCCAGAACGAAGATAATAGTGTCATTAGCGCTTATGATCATAATTTTTATGTTAAATTCGTTCTGGACTATTACTGTAATGACTGCCTTTATTTTTATGGCAGTGGCTATATCCGGGGTGCCTATAAAATTTACACTAAGAGGATTGAAGCCACTACTTGTAGTTATCATATTTACTGCAGTAATAAATATTTTTACAGCAAAGGGTACACCAATTTCTGATGTCGTACCACTTAAATATATAACATATGAAGGGCTTATACTAGCTGCAAAGCTTGCTGTAAGACTAGCCCTGATAATAATAAGCGGTTCGCTGCTGACGTTTACAACTACGCCGATTCTTCTTACTGACGGTATTGAGAAGCTACTCAGTCCGTTGAAAAAAATAGGTGTTCCGGCACATGAGCTGGCAATGATGATGTCCATAGCGCTCAGGTTTATACCTACACTGCTTGAGGAAACTGATAAAATAATGAAGGCGCAAGCATCAAGAGGTGCTGATTTCGATACGGGAAATGTAATTCAGAAGGCTAAAAGCTTTGTACCTGTACTGGTACCGCTGTTTGTAAGCGCATTTCGCAGAGCTGATGAACTAGCTACTGCTATGGAGGCAAGATGCTACCGGGGCGGCGAGGGCCGTACAAGAATGAGAGAAATAAGGTTTACTAATATTGATATAAGGATATCACTGGTAGCGGCTGTATTCTTTGCAGCTCTGCTGCTGGTACAATATGTATGAAATATCGGGGTGGGTCATACCTGCCGATTTGCAGCAGCCTACCTTTTATTGAAGCGTAGTAGCTTTGAAATTATGTGTTAAGAATTTTTGGAGGTTATCATGATAAGTGTTAAAGAAAAGACCGTGGATTTTCTCAAGAAGTATGGTATGTATGCTCCTGATATCGATCTTGAAAAGAATTGCTTAGATTTTCTTGAGGAGATGGAAAAGGGGCTTGAGGGTAATGAAAGCTCACTAATGATGATACCTACCTATATAGGTATGGGAAATGAGTTGCCGCTGAATAAGCCGGTTATTGCTATAGATGCAGGAGGAACCAACCTCAGGGTGGCACTTATTCATTTTGATCAAAGTAAGAAGCTAATAGTGGAGGATTTCAAGCTGTATCCTATGCCCGGCACAAAGGGTGAAATATCTAAAGAAGAATTCTTTGATACGATTGCAGGCTATATAGAACCATTGCTCAGCAGAAGTGATAAAATTAGCTTTTGCTTCTCCTATCCTGCCGATATCCTGCCTAATAAGGATGGAAGAGTGATCAGGCTCTGCAAGGAGGTAACGGTAAGAGGTATTGAAGGGGAACTTCTGGGTGAAAATCTAATGGCAGCACTTAAAAAACGTGGCTATACTGATGATAAGAGCATTATCGTGCTAAATGATGCTGTTTCAACCCTTCTTGCAGGAAGGGCAGCTTATCCGGAAAGAGTATTCGATAGTTACATTGGCTTTATACTGGGAACAGGAACCAATATCTGCTATACAGAAAAATTATCTGAGGTAAAGAAGATAAACAGTCCTTGTTCTCCAGATGAATTGATGATCATAAACACAGAATCAGGTATATATGATAAGCTGCAAAGAAGCGTCATAGACCTGGAATTGGATAGTGCTACTGTAAATCCGGGGGATCATGTCTTTGAGAAGACAATATCAGGAGCATATCAGGGTCCAATGCTGCTTGCTTTGATTAATAAAGCAGCTGATGAAGGAGAATTCTCAAAGGAAGCGGCCGTGGCACTTAAATGCATAAAAGATCTCGAATCGAAGGAAATAGACGACTTCCTTTACTATCCCTATGGCAACAATGTTCTTGCTGAGTGTTGTTCAAAATCCGGTGATGAAAGCGACAGGCTGGCTCTATATTATTTAATCGATGCTATTTTTGAAAGAATAGCAAGGTTTGTTGTATTTAGCTTGACTGCAACAATGCAGAAGACAGGCAAGGGAACTAACCCTTGTTCACCTATATGTATTACGGCTGATGGATCGACCTTCTATAAATCAAAGCTTTTCAGGGCAAAGCTTGACTATTATATAAAATCATATACAAATGATATTAAGGGCATATACTGTGAATTTGTAAAGGTAGACAACGGATCACTTGTAGGAACTGCAATTGCAGGACTTTTAAATTAATAATGAGGAATATTAAGCTTACAATAGAATATGACGGCACAGCATATCATGGCTGGCAAAGCCAGGTCAATGCAGTGGCGGTTCAGGATGTTGTCACCGCTGCTCTCCAAAAATTGACAGGCGAGGATATAATCATAACAGGCTCCAGCAGAACCGATACAGGTGTTCATGCTCTCGGGCAGGTGTGTAATTTTTTTACCGGTTCATCAATACCGGCTGATAAATTTGCATTTGCTCTTAATGCCATTCTTCCCGAGGATATTGTGATCAGAAAATCTGAAGAGGTTACTGAGGATTTTCACGCTCGCTTTAGCACAATTGGGAAGAAATATCGCTACCTCTTCTATAATTCCGTATTCCCTTCGGCACTTATGAGAAGCAGAGCGTATCATGTATTTTATCCCCTTGATGTTAATGCTATGAAGGAAGCGGCTGAATGCTTTAAGGGAACACATGATTTCGCAGCCTTCAGCGCGGCCGGCAGCAGTGTAAAAACTACTGTAAGGACAATAACCGATTGCAGTATTAAAAGAGATAATGATATTGTTGAATTTACTGTGACAGGCAATGGCTTTTTATATAATATGGTTCGTATTATAGCAGGCACGCTTGTGGATGTGGGTATCGGCAGATTGGAGCCGAAGGCCATACCTGAGATAGTTGCCGCTTTGGACAGAAAAAAGGCCGGAAGGACTGCCCCGCCGCACGGACTTTATCTTGTGGAGATTTATTACGAAGATATATATTCTGTAAAATAAAAGCTTTTAAGAGCTTCGAGCCCCCATTTGTCTTTTGTGGACCTTTGGTCAACGCCAAAAAATATAGGCTCGAACAGTGCTGTGAAGCGTTGAGTATGTAACCTTTGAGCAGGTAATACATAAAAAGTGAAATGACGGGCGATTATAGAAGAGAATGGAGCATATTTGAGCAAGAATAAAGAGATAACAGGAGATAAATTAAATTTATCGATTTATATACTTGACACGGGATATGACCTGTATTATTATAATTAGGTGCCTAAATGATTGGCAATTGTCATGCTGTTATTTTAAAGGCATGGTGATGACATATATGTAAGTAGTTGAGGAGGACAGGTAACACATGAAAACTTTCATGGCAAAAGCCGAAGAAGTTAACAGAAAATGGTACGTAGTCGATGCCGACGGTAAGCCGTTGGGAAGGCTTGCAAGCGAGGTCGCCAAGATTTTAAGAGGCAAAAATAAGCCAACTTATACACCTCATGTAGATACAGGTGACCATGTAATAGTTATAAACGCTGAGAAGGTAGTACTGACCGGAAATAAGCTTGATCAGAAGATTTATAGACATTATTCCGGCTGGATCGGCGGAATGAAGGAAATTAAGTACAGGCAGATGATGGAAAAGCAGCCTGAAAAGGTAGTTGAGTTAGCCATCAAGGGAATGCTCCCGCATAACAGTCTGGGGCGTCAAATGTTCAGAAAGCTCAATGTATACAAGGGAGCTGAACACGAACACCAGGCACAGAAACCTGAAATTTTGGAAATCAATGTTTAATGTGAAGGGAGGAGCATAAAAGATGGCTACAAAGATTCAATATTATGGAACTGGAAGAAGGAAAAAGTCTGTTGCAAGAGTCAGGCTTGTTCCAGGAGATGGAAAGGTAGTAATAAACGATAGAAGCCTTGATGATTATTTCGGACTTGAAACTCTTAAGACTATAGTAAAGCAGCCTTTAGTGCTGACTGATACTTCAGCTAAGTTTGATGTATTGTGCAAGGTTGCCGGTGGTGGATTAACAGGTCAGGCCGGTGCAATAAGGCATGGTATTTCAAGAGCATTGCTTAAGGCAGATGAGGAGTTCAGACTTACACTTAAGAAGGCCGGATTCCTTACAAGAGACCCGAGAATGAAGGAAAGAAAGAAATACGGTCTCAAGAAAGCAAGAAGAGCACCACAGTTCTCAAAGAGATAATCAAGAAGAAAATTGATTTTTTTGAAGAATACCGAAAAAGCCCCGATTTTTGGGGCTTTTTCTTATGTCTTAAAAGTTTGAAAAATTGCGAGTTTAGTAACTAAAACAAAGTCATAGCCACACCATAGCCGTATTATAGCCACAACTGAGAATGTTCCATAATAAGATATTCATCTTTATATTGTTCTTCTACTTCGTCAATATCATTTGCTTCAACAATAAAAGTTGTTTCTTCGTCATCAAAATCTGCATACCATAACCCATTTTCATCATATTTAACCTTTGATACAATAAACGTCATCATATTACCCCTTTCTATCTAATTCATTCATAAGTAAATCATTGTGTCTATGCAACATATCAACCTTGTTTTGTAATGTGCGTTCTTTAGCTGTTAGTGGGTCTCTGTTTTCTTCGGCAGGGGCTTCAGCCTTGCCAGTTAGTTCAGCCCCAGTAACTAATAAAGTGTTGATGTAATTAAGTTTTTGTTCGTCTGTAAGTTCTATCTTTGGGTACATTGTTGCAACTGGATTCATATTTGTATTCTTCGGAATAATCGCCTTTTTTGTCATCAAAGAGGCTTGCATAGAAATGGTCTTGTTCAAAACGCAAATGCAATTTACATCTTCGCTTTAACTGAACGATTGGTTCTTTCTGTTCCTTAAATACACCATTGAAAAATTCATCAATCTTTAATACTGATGTTACTATGATTAGTTTGCATTCTAAAACCTTGTTTTTGTATCTGCTTTTTACAGTAGAAGCAGTATTATTATCCAACATCTTTAATAAATCACTTAATCCCATGCAACTTGGTCTTAAATCATCAAGAATAATACAATCTTGTCCTGCATATCCGTCAAGTACATCATTAGAGCCACTTGATACGAATACACTATAACCTTTATCTTCGCACATCATTTGTGCATATGTACTTTTGCCAGTTCCACTTTTTCCAGTAATATAAACGCATTCCATATTTCTTTTTGCCCCCTTTATAATATCGGTTCTGTATTTAAATGCATTGTCGATAGATTTCTTATATCTGTCGTATTCGTCAATAGTTATGTGTTTGTGATAGTTAAATTCACGAATAACACCACTTACAATGTCATTTATAATTTGGATTTTTCTTGTTTCACTATTAGATTTGTTGATTGCTTTGGTCTTTTCTACTTTCCAGTTGTAATTACTGGTTACTTCATCTTCTGTGTATTGGTATTTAGTTGGTGCGTTTTCGTGAGTAAGATATTTTAACATATCAACCCATTTTCCTTTTACCTTATTTATAAAGTTTTCTTTGATACCTAACCAGTTAGCAATATACTTGGTATCTATACCATATTCCAGTCTAATTGCAATATGGTAATGAGCCTTTTTTGGTGTTCCTGCTTTATGGTCGGGATTTTTAGTTTCATCAGCTTCATTATAAGTATCTTTGTCGTGCAAGATATAAGCATAATCTTTGAACGGTTTTTGATTGTCTAATACCTTTACAATTTCTTCAATGTTGATGTGTTCTACATCTGATACGATTTCACATAATCTAACTTGCATATACATACCTCCTATAATTTTACTACATACGACAGTAAAACTACGCCGAACAGACAAGCCCACTGTTCGGCTATTTTTCAAGCTTTTCAATGGTTTTACTACGTACTACATTGTTGTTTCATAAGTAGCATGCAAGATAGAAATCGGTTATGTTTTTTCTGTATAGCCTTTTCATTTAAAAAATTTCCAAAATGAAGATTTTTTAAAAAACATCGGAATTTTATCGAAAATTGATTTTATGGGGTGAGGTCAAAAATCACACTTTTTATAAGGAGGTGGAATGAAATGGGAAAATTAAAAGAATGTGATGATGATACTTTTTACAATGCGTCCATTGATTTTTTAATTGAAGCATTGGCACAAAATGGCATTGAAGAATGTCATAAGCAAATTTCAGTAGATACCGATGATGATTATGCGAAAGTAGAACCATACGAAAGAAAGACAACAGAGGAAAGATAAGAAGAGCCCCACCTTGCTTGTCAAGGTATAGGGGCTTTACACCTTGGAGCAAGATTTAGAAGCATAGGCGGTCTTGCTACTGGTGGTTGAGAGGAGGGATTTTATGGCGAAGTTCAGTTTTCATTGTCAATGCTATAAGGCAGGGCAACTTGGGGGAATTGACAAACACAACAGACGATTAAACAAGAATTATATCAGCAATCCAGATATAAACTTGGAACGAAGCAAAGAAAATCGTATTTATATTGCACCGAAGCAATCACTTTATCAAGATTGTAAGGACATTATAAATAAAAAGGTATTTGCTAATGGTGGCAGGGTTACAAAGGCTTCAAACTGGATATGTGAATGTATATTTTCATATCCTGAGGAATTACCGATAGAAAGGCTTGATGAATATAACGATTTAGT
Source organism: Bacillota bacterium (assembly GCA_023409735.1). Taxonomy (GTDB): domain Bacteria; phylum Bacillota; class Clostridia; order Acetivibrionales; family DTU013; genus JAEYRB01. The sequence goes on from JAEYRB010000006.1 coordinate 30,570, forward strand.
TATTAAGTATATGGGTGCAAGGATTGGGGCTGATAATATAGTAATGGCTTGTTGTCATGTGCAAGATGAGGCAGGTGTTCCCCACCTACATTTAGATATAATACCGATAGACAATGGGAAATTATCGGGTAAGACTTTGATAACAAGGGATTTTATTACATCAATCCATAGACTAATGCCTATGGTGTTACAAAATCATGGCTTTAATGTAGAAAGCTACGAAGAAACTGAAGCCCGTAGAACTGGAGGTTTAAGTGCTAAGGAATACAAGAAGAAAATGGAAGAGGAAAGCAGGGAACTAAACAAGAAACTTGATGAAATGGTTAAGGAATATAATAACTTGGCTGATAAGTATAACAAGTTAGTTGAAGATAAGGAAGCATTGGAGCGCAAGAACAGAGATAAGGCTTATGAAGTCATAAAGCAGCAGGAACGAAACCGATAAAGTTCTTGCATAATTTAGAGAATTTGATATAATTGGCACAATTAAATTGAACTTGTGGAGGAAGATATGATGAATGCTTTGGTAATGAATTGTAGTCCAGTTAGGAACGGAGCAACTACTGAAATAGTAAATATAATAACAGATTGTTTAAAAGAGAAGTATGAGGTTAATAGTGTTTGTATTGACGATTATAACTTTAACTTTTGTAAAGGATGTCGTTCGTGTCATAATACTGCAAAATGCATTCAACATGATGATGTTGATAAGATAATTGAACAATATGAATATGCAGATGTGATAATATCGGTAGCACCTTCTTATTGGGCAGATATTCCAGGACAATTTAAAGCATTCATTGATAGGTGTACACCTTGGTGTAATACCCATGAACCACATGCTACGATAAGCACTGGAAAGAAAGGTTATTCAATTGCATTAAGAACAGGTCCAAGTATGAAAGAATGTAATCGTATTATTGAGAGTATTGAGCATTTTTATGGGCATATGGAAATTGAATGTTGTGATAGTATGGGCTTATGTTCGATAGAGTATAAAGAAGCAGTAGAACCAAGAAAGGCTGAAATTATTGAGTTCTGCAAAAAAATATAAGATAGTTTTGATACTGGACATTGTGCCAGTATCTTTTTTAATCCCCAAAACACCGAAATATTTAGAAGAAATATTATATAAATCCCACTTTGCAAAGTGTGGCTACGGAGTTATAATATTTATATCAATTTACTTCTTATTATTCAGCGAAAAGAGGACATTATGAAACTACCTAACGGATATGGAAGTGTTAGCAAGGTTAATAGAAAGAACTTACGAAAGAAGTACATAGCAAGGATTACTACGGATATTGAAATTGATGAGCAGGGCAAGAAACATCAGCACAAAAAGACAATAGGCTATTTTGAAACAAAGGAAGAAGCCTTAAATGCCTTGACAAATTACAATATGAATAAAGACGAAGTAAACATTTTATTTATGAACATCACTTTTACTGATTTATGGGAAGAATGGCAGGAAAGCGAAAAGGTTCAAGCATTAAAGCCAGATACCATAAAGGGTTATGAATTCTCTTATAAATTGATTACCGATAAAATCAAAAAAATGAAGTTTATAGACATTAAGTTTAATGACTTGCAGAATATGATAAATGAATTATTGGGCAACAGAAAAGGTTATCAATCGGTAAGAAAAGTTAAGAATTGCATTAAGCAGTTGTATGATTATGCTATTAAATGTGATATTGTCAGTAAGAATTATGGCGAGTTGCTTGATATAGGTAAGATCCCACGCAAAGGGCAAGCGTTAATATTTACTGATGAACAGATAGAACGCTTATGGAAGTTGTATTACGAACAGAACAAAGATACAAGGCTGACTATCGAGATTATGCTTATGTTGATGTATAATGGTTGCCGAATAAGTGAGTTCTTATGTCTTAAAATAGAAGATATGAATTTGAAAGACCGGTATTTCAATGTTACCGATAGCAAGACAGACGCAGGTATAAGACAAGTTCCTATTAGTGACAAGGTTATCAATATCTATGAAAGCATTGTAAACGAAAGAGAAAAGGGTTATTTCCTTATTAACCCGAATAATAAGAGAAAGTTTACATATGCTAATTTTAGAGATAGTTACTGGGATAGAATGATTGACTTGCTTGGTTGGGATAAGAAGTTGACACCACATAATTGCAGAAAGACTTGCATTTCAAAATTGACAAAAGCAGGTGTAAGACCTACATACATTAGATTGATTGTCGGTCATGAGGGTGCGTTGGATTTGACGGAAAAGACATACACCTATGTAGACTTTGAAGAACTGTTAAAAGCAATCAATGAAATATAGCCACATTGTAGCCACACTTGGACTGAAATACAAGTAAAATAAACAAATCACAATACGCCAAGAGATAAATTGTATATTATATACGTCGAAAAGCTGCAGACATTACGTTTGCAGCTTTTTTGCGACCAGTTTTGTGTATGGCAGCATTGACGAGGGGACGGGGCTGGTGTCAACGGTGGCCAGTGATGGGTTATTGTACAATATGGTTCTATGTCAATAATTAAGGCTGGTACTCTAGTAAAAAAATAGCTATATTTATCTGACAAATACCTCTTGAAATTCTAACTCTGAAGGCATTTCTCTTATTTATCTTGATTTTGTTGTTCACTCCTCAGTTTGGTCTGTCAGCGAAGGCGGATAAAATCAAGATCGACGGTTTCGTTTTCATAAAAGCGTATGGGCGTGATGGGGCCATGTCGGACTTTTTGTAACCGAAACTATGTTTTATGTCGAAAAAATCATGTTTCATGCAGTGGACGGTTCCTAAGAGAGATTTTTGATATATTGAACATGAGGACAAAGGATCTTATTTTGGCCAAACAACAATGTTTAAAGGAGGAACAATATTATGAAGAAACGATTTGCGAGCATACTTCTCATCGTATGCATGGTATTGACGCTGTTACCGGCTACGGCAAGTGCAGGAGAGAGCTTCAATAACTTTGTGGACCGGATGCGTAGCGAGTACGACGTGATTATCTCTTGTGATCGCAGTATCCCACTCACAGCCAAGGAGCAGGGCTATATTGAAACAGCTCTCAGTGCATGGGGCAAGGAGTATGTCCGTACGATCTCAGGAGCCTTTGCGTCAAGCAAGTATTTCGGAAGTACGGAAACACTCAGTTCAACACGCATGAAGATTATTATTAGCAATCTAAGCGGGGACGCAGAGGCCGGTTTATATGGTAAAGCCTCAGGTGAAAAGCTCTACTTATACGGCGATATTTGGGATGACGTGACCTTCCATCACGAGTTCGCCCATATGGTGAAGCACGCTTGTGAAAGCGCCAGTAGCGTTAACTGTTACGGTAAGTTTTCTGAACTCATCAAGGCGGCAAACAGTGACGCCATCAGTGTAAGCGGCGATTATAAATCTGCCTGGAAGCCGGGAGTCGATGAGTCATTCTATGCTTGGAGCTATGGCAAATATTCTCCCGATGAGGACATTGCCACCATTATGCCCAATACCACAGACTCAAAATGGGCAGAGAAGGTGAAAAATGGCGAAATGCCGGTCATCACAAAAAAACTTCAGGCCTTTCGCAATTACTATGAGAAGTATCTGACAGGTGGAAGCATACCATGTCCCTTGATAGACAATATTCTGGGGCCTTCTACCAATCATTCCACTGAGGCTATGGGTACATACTTCAATCTCATTACCACCAAAATGAATGCTGGAGAAACCTTCAAGCTCGAGATAATTGGCAGCTACCCTATCACAGCCACCGAGCGCTTTGAGATTACAAGCATAAGGTCAATGGACCCCAAAATTATCAAGGTAGACCAAAACACTGGTATTATAACCGCCTTATCTGAGGGATCTACGTTAGTGAGTTATGGCTTTAAGACAGCAACTCAGACCAGCAACATAGGTTTCACTATTACAGTAACAGGGTCCGTCCTACCCACGGATGTTCGATTCGACTTCCCCACAACCTTAAAAGTTGGTGATAAATTCAAACCCACCATCACTCTTCTTCCTGAGGGCTCAATCGCCCCAGCAGAGCCACGGTGGTCCTACTCGACCAACCAAGTAATCACCTTTAAGGATGGCGAGTTGATCGCCCAGAGGCCTGGCAAATCCACCCTCACCTGTTTGCTGGACCATATGGATCTGAAAGTCCCGGTAGAGATTACCGTGGAGGCTGCCACGGTTACCGGCATAACCTTGAATGAGACCTCAGTTACAAAGACAGCCGGCAGCACAATACAGCTAAAGCCAACTCTGGAACCTGCCGGTTCTAATGGAGCAGTGACCTATTCCTCCTCTGACGAGAGTGTGGCCACTGTCAATACCAATGGTCTTGTCACCACCAAAAAGGCGGGTACCGCCACCATCACGGCCAAGGTGGGAACTCTTACTGCCACTTGCACGGTTACTGTTACACCGGCTGCCGTTGCCGGCATCAGTCTAGCCCCTGCTCAAGCGGGAATCAAGGTGGGACATACCGTCCAGTTAGAGCATACCTTCATACCTGCCGGGGCTGTGGGCACAGTGAACTATACTACCTCTGACGCGTCTGTGGCTGCTGTTAGCGGCACAGGCCTGGTCACCGGCAAGAAGACGGGTACGGCTACAATCATTGTCAAGTCGGGTAACTTTTTTGCCACCAGTAAAATTACCGTATCCAACACCGATCCCACCGGCATAACCCTGGGCAAAGCGACCGCCACGGTGGAGGCGGGTAAGTCGATTCAGCTTACCGCCGCCCTGACCCCAGCTGGGGCCGGGGGTACAGTGACCTATTCCTCCTCTGACACGGGTGTGGCTACCGTGAGCGCCGCCGGGCTTGTCACCGGCAAGAAGGCGGGTACCGCCACCATAACAGCCAAGGTGGGAACTTTGTCCACCACCTGTAAAATTACTGTAACCAGCATCGCGCCTACCGGCATCACCATGAGCAGAGCCAATGCTACGGTGGAGGCGGGTAAGACGATTCAGCTTACCGCCGCCCTAACCCCAGCTGGGGCCGGGGGCACAGTGACCTATTCCTCATCTGATACGGGGGTAGCTACTGTGAGCGCCGCCGGGCTTGTCACCGGCAAGAAGGCTGGTACCACCACCATCACAGCCAAGGTGGGAGCTTTGTCGACCACCTGTAAAATTACTGTAACAAGCATTGCGCCCACTGGCATAACCCTGGGCAAAACGACCGCCACGTTGGAGGCGGGTAAGACAATTCAGCTTACCGCCGCCCTAACCCCAGTTGGGGCCGGGGGCACAGTGACCTATTCCTCCTCTGACACGGGGGTGGCTACCGTGAGCGCCGCCGGGCTTGTCACCGGCAAGAAGGCTGGTACCACTACCATCACAGCCAAGGTGGGAGCTTTATCGACCACCTGTAAAATTACTGTAACCAGCATCGCGCCCACCGGCATAACACTGGGCAAAGCGACCGCCACGGTGGAGGCGGGTAAGTCCATTCAGCTTACCGCTGCACTAACCCCAGCTGGGGCCGGGGGCACAGTGACCTATTCCTCATCTGATACGGGGGTAGCTACTGTGAGCGCCGCCGGGCTTGTCACTGGCAAGAAGGCTGGTACCACCACCATCACAGCCAAGGTGGGAACTTTGTCTACTACCTGTAAAATTACTGTAACGGCGGCACTCGAGACAACGATTGCGGGTGGCTGGTACAATCTTCGTGTTATGAACAACTACATCAATATCAGTGCCGCAGGGAACGCGGAGCTGCGCAGCAATACGAAAAACCAGGCCTTTTATGTAGATAATAAGGGAGGCATGCAAGTAACCCTGAAAACGGTGGATGGAAAATATCTGGGAGTGTCCGGCACTGTGAAGGATGGCGTACAGTTAAAGGAAGTAGACAGCCCGTATATTTGGAACATCTACTCCGAAAAAAAGACCGATATCTTTAGCCTGCGCCCGCCTGACAAAGTCAAAATGGTCGTCAATGCCTCGGGACAGAATAGCGAGGACGGAACGCAGATCATTTTGTGGACGCATGAGAACCTGGATGCTCCTAACCACGCCGAAATTAGGTTTATTACCACGCAAGCGCCCGGAGCAGGGACTGCAAAGCATCCCTTTAACGATGTTCCAAAGGGCACGTACTATGAAAATCCGGTCATTTGGGCTCTGAACAACGGCGTCACCAGCGGAACCTCCGCCACGAACTTCGCACCAGGTGAAACCTGCACAAGAGGACAGGTCGTAACTTTCCTGTGGAGAGCCAAGGGCAGTCCCGAGCCTGCTTCGACCGTTAACCCTTTCTCCGATGTTAAAGCTTCCGATTATTTTTACAAGGCGGTGCTATGGGCGGTTGAGAAGGGCATCACTAGCGGCACAAGCGCCACTACATTTAGCCCGAACTCTACCTGCACCAGCGGTCAAGTGGTGACGTTCCTATGGCGCTCAAACGGTAGTCCCAAAGCCACCGGCACAAGTAGCCTTGCGGCACAATACAGCGGTCAATACTACTCCGACGCCGTGGCTTGGGTGGACAGCACAGGACTGCTAGCAGGCACAGGTACAGCCTTTGCGCCCAACAGCAATTCTCCACGCGCCGACATTGTCACTTATCTCTATCGCAACGCGGGAAGCCCGGCGATTCAATAGGAAATGTTGAAACAGTATTATGTATAGTGTGTTTTGGATTGTGTGATTCCGTACCTCGGTACTCAAAGAGATAAACGTCAAAAAACCGCAAGCATTGTGCTTGCGGTTTTTTATGGGCTCAGTGTCAATAATCGGGGCGGGCCTCTAGCAAAATAAATAATAATATTTTTTCCCGACTTTTTATAACCGGAACCATATTTTATGTCGAAAAAATCATGTTACATACAGTGGATGGTTTTTGCGAGAGATTTTTGATATATTGAACATGAAATATGTGTTTTCATCGATTAACCAGCAGAATCTGTATAGGAGGACTGATATGATGAAAAAACGACTTATGAGTATTTTGCTTATCCTGTGCATTGTTATGACCGTGCTGCCGTTATCGATAATGGCGGCGGAAGGTAGTACACCCGCTACTGAGTCGAGCAATACAAGCGGGACTCAAAACTACTATGACAGTGATGTTACATGGCTCGGCACCACATCCGAGTATCAAAAGACCCTCAATGTTTTCTTTGATTCAGGATTGCGCAAGGTAGAGGTGAACGACAAATACGGACTAGTTGACAGGAACGGAGCCTTCATTGTGCAGCCAATCTATGATGAGATCCAAGCCTACTACATGCACAAAGAAAGAGGTAAAACTGCTTCAATAGACCAAAATTTAAGAGCAGAAAAAATATTCGTTGATGGATATGTTCAGGCAAAACGAAATGGGAAAATGGGATTGCTTGATAACAAGGGCAAAGAAGTCATTCCCTGTAACTATGATGCGGTGGGACTACCATCGGAGGGCATATGCCGTATCAGTAAAAATACAAAAGGAAAGACTTACATTGGCTATTGGAGCCTGACACAAGGTAAGGAGATTGTTGCGCCAAATAAGTATGTTCTCCCCTATGGTTACGAAGATTTAGGAAATCCACAGGGAGGTGAAATACAAGGGTTCTGTATGCCCGATATCGGTGAAGATAGGATTGCCGTGGCATTTGACTTCTATGACGGATATGCGCTGGTTACTACAGGGAAAGAGGTTAAGGTTACTGAAGAGTGTGTAACCAATAGCAGTAACAACTGTTCAAGAACATTGGTCTATGCTCAAATTATTGATAAAAACGGTAAGGAAATACTAAAAGGTGGACCGTACCCTTTTAATATAAATCCGGCAATTTCTAAAGATTATCCGCAGGCAGGACAGTATATGGTTTACGACCAGCTCTCCACAAAAAGGATTCGTATGAAAACGGATGCCGGGGATGAGGTAACCTTTAAGTCCCATCTTGAGTCCGGTATTGTCGGGCCGAAAGGCATTCTTATAAAAGCGCAATATCATGGTGGTATTTGGGGTAACTCAGCAGTAGGATGGTATGCACCTGGTGCCCAGATGAAGATCATTCCTGAACTGTCATTGGCTTTAACGCTGAATTGTGGTTACGAAGGTATCAAAGAATCTGCCGCTAAAATCGGTGTTATTAATTTCAGCAACAAGGTTATTATTCCTTTTGGAAGTAATAATTATTTATACTATGATTCCGAGAGCAAGGTGTTTGTTGCAGAAATGGGTAAACCTGTATATAAGCCCGATGGGACCAAGATTTCCGGAACAGAAAAACGGTCAGACTATCTTATTGTGAATGGTTATGCTATATTAGGAGAAGAAGGAGATGATACGGACAATTTCGCATTATCTCCCAAGAAAGTTATATCAGTAAAGACTGGTAAAACCTATTCCATCGTAAATATAAAGGGTTCTGTCTGTTCTATGGTAAGTGCCAAGGACACCCTTTGGGTGAAAAAAAACAACAAGTGGGGGTTTATCAATGTAAGTGGTAAAATAATACTTCCATTTGAGTACGAGGATATAAATATCTCTGCTTGGCAAGATAAATCAAAACCCTATGCTCTTGTAAAGAAAAGCGGGAAGTGGGGCATGGTTGACACAACAGGCAAAGTGCTTTTAGAGTGCAAATATAGCTCCATAGGATGGGGCGATGATGATTATTTCAATATCAAGGATTCTAGCACAGGAAAATATGGAATATATAACTATAATACTTTTAAAATCACAACTCCATGCATTATGGAAGGTGTAATTAACGGCTCAATCTTTTTGGAGAATGGGTGGGGAAGTATTGGTGGTACAGTGCCTATTAATGTTGGAAATAGCCTGAACGCTCTATTTGATATGGACACCGGAAAACAAGTCACTTCCACTTATTTAGTAATGAAACCATCAAGCCGTGGATTGTTTTATAACACCTATAATAATTACTTTGGACCAGATGGGCGAAGTGTATTTAACAGAGCTGAAGACTCAATAAACTATACGCTTGTAGTAAAAGACGGAAAAGTCGGTTCTATCAACGTATCAAGACTAAAAATAGGCGGCAAGCTGCCCACTGCAACCTATGCCAAACCTGTGCCTGAGACAATAACGCCTAGAGGCTATATTGTTGCGTATCCGGAAAATCGGGTTTATATGATAGGGGATGGCTTCGATATAACAGGTCTTATTGTACATTATTCAGATGAGAATGGAGTTCGCAGTATTGTAGATAATTCAAAGCTTAAGCTTTACACATCTGGTACTGTTGAACTGACGCAGGGCAGAGCATTTACAGCCGGCGGAATAAAAACGGTTGAAGTTCAGTATGACGGCAAAAAGGTTGATACATTCGATGTTAATGTTATACCAAAAGAAGCAGGTAATATTCTGCGGGATGGTGATTATTATATGCAAATCTTTGGTAAGTACATTTATCCGGTAAATGGAAATGGTACTTTATGGTTAGAGCTTTCGGACAAAAAACCTGATAAGCCGTTTACTGTAAAACTGATAAACTATAGCGAAGACCGTGGGCCTGCGTATACGATATCTTATGACGGGACAAATATCGGCCAGCCATCCTCACAGAATGGGGTTCAGTTGCAAACAGCGGCACTTACCCATGTGTGGAGAATCAATAAATATTCTAACTTCTGCACTATCCGGGATTATGGTAACCAACAGCTGATTGTTAACGCAAGCGGTGAAAAGAGTGCTAATGGTACAAAAGTCATTGTATGGAAAAAAACAGGGTCGGCACCGGAACACGCAAAAATAAAGTTTATAAAAGCTGACTGATTGAGTTTTGAGCAGATTATGCCGCTGGCCCAAATGGACCGGCGGCGTATGTAATATTATGTTAATCTTTCAATAACCTCTTGTGCAATACGAATAAATTCTTTTAAAATAAAAGACAGCCACTTATCGCGGTGCCAAATGATCTGAGATTTGATTTCGTAATCGCATTTATAATTAAGTGGAGCTAACTTTCCGGCATTTATTTCTGCACCTGCAGCGGTTTGTGGGAGGATACATACCCCGAGGCCGCTTTCGGTAAGATTTTTTATGGCCTGTAAACTTTCAGTTTCTAGTATAATTTTTGGATTTATACCGCTTCTCTCCAAATCATTTATGAAGTTTCTACGGTAATAAGCAGCCGGTTCAGTCAAAATTAAGGGGATACCGTCAAAATCTATTGGGCTGAGATTCTCCTTAGATGCAAGCCGATGATAAGGAGAAGCAAGAACAAGGATTGGTTCCAATGCTTCTGCAGTGTACTTGATTTCTGGGATTTTATTTAAATACCCGATAGTATAAGCAAGGTCAATTTTGTTATCACGTAATTCATTTAAAAATTCAGAACATTTAAGTATCTTTAAATAAATATCTACTTCTGGATATATTAGACTAAAGGATTTAATAATAGCTGGCATTTTTTCGATGCAAAGAGAATCACAGATGCCGATTCGAATGGTTCCAGTTTTGCTGGTTGCTTCTTTTGAAAATTCCTGCAAATTCTGTGATATTTTTAATAGTTGACAAACAGAGGGTAAAAGCCTGCAGCCTGCTTCAGTCATAGTAACCCTCTTTCCGATTCTATCAAAAAGAGGTATGCCTAATTCCTCCTCTAATTTTTTAATATGTAGGGTGATACAGGATTGAGTATATCCCAGCTTGTTTGCTGCTCTAGTGAAATTAAGCTCATTGCTTAAGACATAAAATGACTGTAGTTGTCTGAAATCCATGTTAAGCTCCTTACTATAATGAAATGTTATTATAACAATGATAATGATTAATTGTACTGATTATAAATTTGATGCTATCATATTATTACATAACAAGCAATAAAAGGAGATAAGGAAATGGATGAATTTATGAGAGCATTAGTAAGCGAACAAAGACATAATATGATTCCTGTTGAAAAGGACTATTTTGGTTGTTTGATTGGCGAATGGGATTTTGATTGGAGAGATGCAATAGGAACAAAAAATGAAAGACTTGTAAAGGGTGAATGGATATTTTCAAGAATTATAGATGGTATGGGAATACAGGATCTATTTATCTGTCCATCTAGGCAAGAAAGAGAGAAACTAAAGGTGCCAGATGCAGAATACGGTACGACGATTAGAACATATAATCCGACAACTGGCAATTGGGAAATATACTATTGCTGCTATGGAGAAAGCACAAGACTTGAAGCAGTAAAGGAAGAAGATAGAATTGTACTGACAGAAAAAGAACATGGCACAATGAAGTGGATTTTTTCGGAGATAGAAGAAAACAGTTTTCATTGGCAGAATGTTATGCTAAACGATGAAGGAAAGTGGGTAGTATGCGCCGATTGCCGTGCAGCTAGAAGAAAATGATGTATATATAAGACTACGCTCACATATTGTGAACATGTGGCAGATATGATAAAATTGTTTCTTGTGTAAATAGCAGAATTAGAAAGATAATGTAAAGTAACTTATGAAAAACGCGCTTAGATGTTATAAGGAGAGAGTATATATGATCCTAGTAATAGCAAAAGCTCCATGCATGGTTTGAGGATGCTGCATGGAGCCTGATATACATAAATAGGTTATCGTCCTCAAGCTTTGCGATTTGGTTTAGAGATAAATAGAAAATCAAAGGAGCAAAGTTAATATGAAAACTACATTAAAAGAGTTAAGAACATTTTTTATTCTCTGGAGTACACAGTCTCTGTCGCAGCTTGGAAGCACAATGACGAATTTTGCACTGACGCTGTGGCTATATGAAAAGACGGGTTCTGCACTTCAAACGGCACTTCTATCGATATGCTCCTATGCACCTTATGTGTTGATGAGTATTTTTGCAGGAGCGCTTAGCGATCGATGGGATAAGAAAAAGGTAATGCTGATTTGTGATACTCTTGCGGCATGTTCTACTGTTACAGTTTTAATCTTGCTGAAAACAGGTTTACTCAGTCCCGTATATATGTATCTTCTAAATGCTTTGAACGGTCTGATGAACACTGTCCAGAGTCCGGCAAGCGATGTGGCAATGACATTGATCACGCCTAAGAGATTTTATCAGAAAACAAGTGGTATGAGGTCTTTTTCCCAGTCTCTTGTAACGATTTTACACCCCGTTTTTGCGACGGCATTATTTTCGTTTGCCGGGCTGGAGGCTGTAATATATACGGATATTGCAACCTTTGCTGTGGCGTTTTTTACACTTTTTTTCTTTGTCCGGATATCTTCTATTACAAAAGAAGCAGCAATACAGAAAGAACCTCTTTTAGAGTCAGTAAGTGTTGCTTTAAAATATCTGCAGAAAAATGGCCTGATTCTTGTTTTAATACTTTTCCTTGCAGGTGTGAATTTAGTTGCATCTGCATTTGATGCGGTGCTTCCGGCATTTGTGCTTCCGAGAGAGAATGGAGGGACAGTAGTGCTTGGTATTGTCACCTCTTGCGCGGGAATTGCGACACTTATAGGCAGCTTGATAGTAACAGTTCTGCCTGCTCCCAGGAACCGCATTCGTGTAATATGCCTTACAATGCTGCTTTCGCTTAGTATAGAAAATTTCCTGCTCTCGTTTAGCAGGCAGCCGCTTCTGTGGTGTCTTGCACAGATCATAGGATGGATGCCGGTACCTGTGATGAGTGCGAATCTGGATGTTATACTTCGCTCGACGATTCCCGCGGATATGCAGGGACGTGTATATTCCTGCAGAAACACACTGCAATTCTTTACCATTCCAATAGGGTTCTTTTTAGGAGGACTAATGGTTGATCGTGTATGTGAGCCTTTTATGGCATCGCCGGCTTCTCCTGGACTTTTAACACAGCTTTTTGGTGTCGGAAAAGGCTCAGGTGCCGCAATGATGATGTTTATTCTTGGCGTTGCAGGCACAGCTATCTGTTTGATCTTTGGACGAATTTTGCAAAAGTATAAATATGAAGAGGTGTGATTCTTCCCTGAGATTTTTTTTGCTGGCCAACAAGCTTCGTGATTATCCTAAAAGATTAGTCATTGATTTATAAATAAGGAAAATGCCTATACTCACAACAACTAATGGAGTAAGTATACTTGAATACTTACTCATTTTTTCTTTTATTATGCTATATAATTTATCTACTTTATTTTGAAATTTAACATATAAAACATATAATATAATTAATGGTGAAGAATAAATGAGGTTATATAATAGCATTATTAAAACTACAGTTAAAACTGGCAGTTCATAGTTGAGTATAATTGATATAAAAGCGAAGTATGGCAATGCTGTGGGAATCTCACAAATTGTTGCTACAGAACCTAAAAAGAATAGTGATACTGGATTGAGGCTTTTGAACTTTAATAATGTATTACTCTCTACCAAGTGCTCTGCAAAATCTCCTTTTAAGCTAGAGGTTTTATTTTCAGGAGACTTGTCTTTTTTTTTCATAATTGAATAACTTACAGCAACTAAAACTAATATTCCTAAAATTAGTCCAGCTGTATAGACTAATTGAGAATACCTATCCAGGATCATATTCATATAGTTTTTGACAACTGCTGCCAGACCATAATACACTAACATACCACCAATAAAATTCACTGTTGCTGTTGCAACAATAAAATACCAGATATGATGCCTTTTCTTGACAAGTCCTTGAAGTACAAATTGTTGTGTAATTCCTACAGGATTTAGACTATCTATAGCACTTGTAGTAATCGTTGCAATTAATAATGATAACATCCTATCGCAATCCTTTCATATGGATTTTATAAAGGTCTCGGGGGCATCGAGCCCTCTTGCCTCTTTTGTAGCACCTCGGTCAATGCCATTAATAAAAGCCTCGGGGGCAACTGTCCCTCTCGCCTTTTTGCTTTAGCCCTTCGGGCAACGCACTAATAAAAAAAGCCTACAGAGATATCAAAATATCTCCTAGGCTTTTGTCCCTCCGTGAGCACAGTAGAAACTGTGCGTTTTCTCTCGGACCAGACTAATCTGTACTCAGACTACGGAACCCTAGAAAACTAAATACTACTAAAATTTAAATGTATACATAAGATATCATAATAATTTGTTTAAATCAATGGTTATAATCTGATAGAGTATGATATTCTTCTTCGGGTAATGATAACTCTAATTGATATTATTGGTAAAAAACATTATAATAAAGTTACAACGGAATGTTATGTATACAAAGTAAACTATAGGAGGGCACATATGAAATACATCCAGAATCCGATACTACCCGGTTTTAACCCTGATCCGGCAATAATCCGCAAAGATGATGATTATTATATTGCCACATCGACATTTGAATGGTTTCCTGGCATACCCATTTATCATTCCCGCGACCTAATAAACTGGGAGTTGTCATCTTATGCGCTGAAAACTAAGGAATATCTCGACCTTACAGGCGAAGAGGCCTCAAAGGGAGCATGGGCGCCATGCCTTAGCTATTGCGAGGAGGATAAGCGTTTTTATCTTATTTATTCAAATGTACACGGCAGTAATCCATGGTTTTTTGATGTGGATAATTATATGATATGGACAGATGATATAAACGGTGATTGGAGTAAGCCTGTATATCTCAATTCAAGCGGCTTTGACCCATCGCTATTTCACGATAATGATGGAAGAAAGTGGCTGGTTAATAAAGATCGTGACTTCCGTCCGGGAAAGATGGACAGCCGTGCCATAATTGTTCAGGAATTTGATATGAAGAAATGCCAGCTCATAGGAGAACCTGTCGAAATTAGCCGTGGAGCCACAAAAAGAGGCTTTGTAGAGGGTGCACATATATATAAGCATAACAAATTTTATTACCTTGTAGCAGCTGAAGGTGGGACGGGTTATGGACACTGTGTGACTGTCATGCGTTCAACCTCCATTACAGGACCATATGAGCCGGATCCTCTAAATCCTGTACTGACAAGTGCGGCATGGAACTTTTCTGCCAGTGAGGCCTCTCCATATATGATGCCGGAGCTTTGCAATCCTCTGGCCGGTGTTCAAAAGGCAGGTCACGGCTCTCTTGTTGAAACACAGGATGGTCAGCTTTATATGGCGCATCTTTGTGCAAGGCCAATACTTCCTCAGCGCAGATGCTATCTTGGGCGTGAGACCGCAATACAGAAGTTAATGTGGACCAATGATGGATGGCTTAGAATGGCTGACGGCAGCAACATAGCAAAAGCTCAGGTACTGGCTCCCGGACTTCCCGAGCACCCTTTTCCCGGTGAGGAGCCAAAATGTGATTTTGACAACGGATGCATGAGTCAGGATTTATGCTCTCCCCATAATCCGATAACTGGGGAATGGGCTGACCTGACATCCAGAAGTGGATATCTCCGCCTGAGAGGTCAGGAATCACTTACCAGCCGCTATAATGTAAGCCTTGTTGCAAGGCGTGTTTCATCCTTCAGGGCTATGGCTGAAACAAAGCTGGACTTCACTCCTGAGCGCTACCACCATATGGCCGGGCTCTCGGTATATTATAACAATAAAAATCATTATGCAGTATATAAGACCTACGATGAAGTATTAGGTGAATGTATCTGTGCATATGTATATTCGCAGGAAAGAGTGACAGAGCTATGCAAACCTATTAAGCTGTCAGGCAATTCAGATGTATGGTTCCGTGCCGATATCGACGGACCTTCTCTCGGGTTAAGCTTCAGTGAAGACGGGGAAACATTCACTCCCATAAGTATGGAGCTTGATATGACCATGCTTGCCGACGAATATGCACATCAGATGTTTACCGGATCCTTTGTTGGAATATTTGCAGCAGACCTTCATACAAAGAGTAAATGGGCTGACTTTGACTATTTTACATACAAAGACCTATAGAAAGCATAAAAACATACATACTGACAAATTGACGAGGTGACAAGGGGACATTACTTGGATGCCTCCTTTCATTTCTTTTTATTGAACCGTTTTTTGTAGCCTGTCTTTCAATATTTGGAATCAAAAAGTGCAGTATGAAGCTTGAAATTAATTATATGGCGGTTATATCAGTTTTAATTATCGTATGGTCTCAGATAATTATCGTAGCTAAGTCAATGAAGATAAGAAAGATTGTTCCTTGTGTAATGATACGGGAGAACTAAATAAATAGATCTTCATCAAAAATTCATATGGTCATGCTAAAATATCCTCATGAATACTGGAATTGTCGGTAGTTATATGATTTGAACAGTCGTGCGGCAATTTCGGCAAAGCTGAAAAATCGCATAGCAAGTTGCAATACAAAGCTATTGATTTATAGTATAATTTTGTAATGTAACCGGGTTTATTTGCCGTTGTTATCGGTATACGGCTAAAAGTATATGAAAGCCTAATTGTTTTGGAAGGGATAAGTTATAATGCAAAACAAGAAATACAGTGTATTATTTCTTGAAGACGAGCCAACAATTCGAGATGTTTTGAAGGAATATATGAATATATCCCATTACAATGTTGTGGAAACAGAAAATGGAGATGCTGCAGTTGCATTATTGGATAAGCAGAGCTTTGATATTGCGGTACTTGATATAATGGTACCGGGAGCCAGCGGCCTTGATGTGTTAAGTCATATCAAAGAATGCCATCCGCAAACAGCTACTATAATGCTTACCGCATTAGAGGATGAGAGAACACAGGTGGATGCTTTTAATCGTTATGCTGATGACTACATAATCAAGCCTGTTTCGCCTATTATTCTATTGAAAAGAATGGAGACGATCCTTCGGCGTGTGAGACGCAACCTTCTGGACCTGCAAGAAAAACAACATGGCCTGACCTTTGAGGAGGAGGCTTATAGCGTGTATTATAACGGTAATGCCCTGCCGCTTACACTCAGTGAGTATTTACTATTGCAAACGCTATACAAAGAGCCAAATCGCGTTTTTAATCGTGAACAGCTTATACTTCGTATTTTTAATGAGGATTATATCGGAAATGACCGCATTATTGATGCTCATGTTAAAAACTTAAGAAAAAAGCTGCCTGTTTCGTGTATTAAAACAGTTATTGGTGTTGGGTACCAATTTGATAAGGAAGGAGCAGCATATGAAGCTCATCCATAAGAATTTCCTGTATACTGCAATTGTGGCAGGTATCCTTACCATTTTGGTGCTTGGGTATTTTGTATTTATGCTGCCCTCTCTCTATGTGGAGCATATATCAAACAGAGACTTTAATTCTATAGTAAAACAGCATGAGAGCTATCTTAAAGAAGGCTCATACGAGAATGTCAGGGTCAATAATCCCGCTTGTATGACGCTTGATATCCCTTTTTCTGAAGAAGCCATTGTTGTCATGGGAAAGACCTTCAAGATTACAATAACACCGGCGACAGATGATATGAGAATGCTTCTTTCAGATATAAAAGATTATGTAAAAGCTAATATAAATTTCTTTAATGGCACAGAGAAGAGCCCGGATAAAAAACAAATTTCCGCTGAATTCCAAAAAAAAGCTGCACAATGGAAGAAAGCTTTTGAAAAGCAGGCAGATTTTTTAGATAAGCTGCCATTCACTTTAGAAGCGCAAACAGATACGACATATTTTGATAGCTTTAGCGGTGAATCATCGAGTATACATTATCTCTCATCCGATACAATTGTTATTGAAAGCCTTGTTGCAGATGACAAAAATCAATACACAAATTATGTATGTTTTACATTTAACAATGACCGCATTGCAATTACTTATCTTCCTACAATGACTCCGCAAATTAATGAAATAGCCCCGGTTGTAATAAGCTCATTACCTATGCTTATAGCTGTTATTATACTATTTGCATTAGTTGTTTCGTACCTGTATTCCAAGGGCATTGTTGACCCTATTGTAAGCCTGGTAAAGCACACACAGGCAGTGAAGCAAAGCGGCAACATCACAAGTATTCCGCTTAAGTCAAAAGGAAAGGATGAGGTTTCTACCCTGATACAGACGCTAAATGAGATGTACGAGGAATTGAATAATAATTATAAGGCTCTTGAGGATAAAAACGCGGAACTTAAGGAAAGAAATAAAAGGCAGGAGGTCTTTCTGCGCTCATCCTCCCATCAATTAAAGACCCCCATTGCTGCAGCACTTTTGTTGGTTGAAGGTATGATAAACCAAGTGGGCAAATACCGGGATGTAAAAGAGTATCTGCCTAAGGTAAAAAAACGGCTTTTGTCAATGCGCAAAATTGTAGAAGACATATTATATCTTAATCGCTGTGAAGAAAATGTAACGTTTGAGGCTGTGAACCTAAATATTCTCGTAGCAAGGCAATTATCCGATTATCAAATTACACTGGCAGAAGGCGGCTATACTTTGATCACCGATTATTCTGAAGCTTGTTACATAAACACAGATCAGAATCTATTGTCAAAAATTATTGATAACCTCATTTCAAATGCAATTATGCACAGCAAAGAAGGCGCTGTGATAACAATTTCAACAAAAAAGGAACAGCTGGAGATTCATAATAGTAACGCTCATATTGACGAAAAATTATTGCCCGATATTTTCGAGCCGTTTGTAAGCGGCAATAGTAAAGGTCACGGACTTGGACTTTATATTGTTAAATATTATGCAAAAATTCTGAGAGCTGAAGTCAATATAAGTAATGTACAGGATGGGGTTCTTGCAAAGGTAACGTTTAATAAAGAATAGCGGATTTGTTACTATTCAAAATTACCTGCACAAAATCTTCACACGATATTCATACCGGTTTGCTAACATTAATCCTGTAATAACGAGGAGGAGTAATTATGCTATTAAAAATAAACAGCTTAAATGTCCAATATGGGAAAACAACAGCGCTTAATATTTTATCTCCAATTACCTTTGAGAAGGGCGATCGTATAGGAGTTATAGGCTCGAATGGAGCCGGAAAAAGCACATTGATAAAAAGTCTTTTAGGCATTGTGAGGTATACCGGGTCTATTGACAGTACCATTGCGCCGCTTGATATGGCTGTACATATGCAATTTAATGAATACACAGACAGTATGGCAGTGAAATATGTTATGGAAGCCATTTTGCAGACGAAGCTTAAAAACAACCGGAGGCTTCAGGAGCTTATTTCATATTTTGAGTTCGAAAAGTGCCTTAATAAAAAGTATAAAAATCTTTCCGGCGGTCAAAAACAGCGCTTTACAATTATACTGGTAATGATGCAGGATGCGCCTCTCACCTTTTACGATGAGGTTACATCCGGATTGGATTTTGAGACGAGGCAAAGGCTCGTTGAAAAATTAGTCTCCTGGTATAAGGATAAGGAGACTACCCTATGCATTGTTTCTCATTACTACGATGAATTGGAGCATTTAACAAATAAGCTCATGATTTTAGAACAGGGAAGGGTAGTTGACTTTGGCGATAAGGATGAGCTGTTCATGAAGTATTGCGGGCGTGCAATTATTCTAATAGATAATACGGAGGCAAATCAGCTGATAACAAACAAATATGCAAAGCTGGAAGCTCCGAATCACCTAATTGCTATTTCGTGCAATACACAGGAGCTTGAAATGGAAATATCCACATTATTAATTAAAAACAATGTTAATTATAAGCGCAGTAATAATGATATAGAAATGATTTTTATTAATGCAAGAAAGCAGGCTGCTCTGGGAGGTGTGATCAATGAATAAGAACAGAATTTCTCTTAAGATGATACAGTATGAGCTCAGAAATGTATTAGGGAACCCGTTCGTACATATTTTCGGCTTTGCTTTTCCAATTATGATGTCCATTATTTTTACTAAATCTATATCTGGTGATATTACTGATAATTCCTATATGGGTGAGGTTGTTACTTCTATTTTCCTTGGTATGGGCACTATAATTCCCATGGCTACTATTCTTATTGGCTATGCCAGTACTTGCTCAATGGATATTGAGAAGGGTATTCCGCTAAGGATGAAGCTATTTGGCTTCAATGAAAAATACACGATTATAAATAGGTTAATCGCTGAGTTTATCTATATGACTGTTGTTTATCCGATTTATATTGCCGTAGGGTTAGTTGTGATTAAGATCTCTGCGCCTTCAGCCTTGGGATTAATCATTTATAGTGCCTGTTTATATGCTTTAGCGGTGTCGCTTTTTATTATGGCACATGCCATTGCAAACCTTGTAAAGAAATTCGGCTTAACTTATATGATCACAATGTCGATATACTTTGGAATAATGATTTTCAGCGGCATGATGGGAGTTACTGTTGATAAATTGCCAAGGGGTATGCAGGTTGTATCAAACTTACTTCCTACTACATATTTCACAAAGGATTTTTATAAAGCTTGGATTGGCAAGGCCTATAATTTTGTGCCTATGATACAGGCCTATATATTCATGTTTGCTATATCAGGAATACTGGCTTTTGTTATGATTTACAAGTCAAAAAGAGCCTTGCACTAAAACATGCGAAGATAGTAGGAGACAGCAAAATCAAGCAATATCAAAAGTGGAACCTATAATTATTTATTTTATACAATGCACTTTTATCTAGACTGGCAAGGGGAACATGATTGCATTTGACGCTCATATCAAATTGTTGACATGATGACGAGACCACTGTAATCTTAAGACGGGAATAACCGGAATATGTTGATGAAATAGTCTGATACCATCTATAAAGGTTGTGGTGTAATCGAGCATAGGAGGCAAATTATATGATGCAAATTGACAAATTAAATCAGGTAGAAAAGCTTTTTGAAAGCTACAGAGATACCAAAGGCTTTTCAGGAGTAGCATTGATGAAAACGGAGCAAGAAGAATTATTTCATTTTTGTGCTGGGTACGAAAACCGAGCATACAAAATAGAAAACAAATTAAGCACAGCTTTTGATACAGCATCAATTACAAAGCTTTTTACGGTAGCTGGAATCATCCTTTTGGAAAGTAAAGGACTGATCAGTCTTGAGGATGACATACATTCGATCTTGGATTTACAGAATACTAGAATTCCAAAGGATGTAAAAATAAAACACTTACTTACCCATACATCAGGAATTGCAGACGATGTTGAGGAGGAAAAAGGGGAGGATTATTCTGCGCTGTTTGCTAATTCTGCAAATTATGCATTAAGGGAAAATATAGATTTCATGCCTAATTTTGCGAATAAGGTACCTAATTTCAAAGCAGGAGAACGAATTTGCTATAATAACTGTGCATTTATTCTTCTAGGGTTGGCAATAGAAAAAATAACAAATAAGGGTTATCGACAATTTATTACAGAAGAGATTTTTCCAACTTTTCAGTTGAAAAATACTTTTTTTACCGGAAAAGATGATTGTGACAGAAGGTATGCTGAGGGGTATTATTATGATGAAAGTCGGAATCTAAGGAAAAATATTTACTCATTTCCTCCAATTGGAACAGCAGATAGCGGTGCATATACAACAGTAGGTGATCTGGATATATTTATTAGAAATATAAAGAATAGTGATGTTTATCAGAAAATGATGTGCCCTCAAACAAGCATAAGATATGAAAGAAATGACGCCTATTATACGGTTGGCTTTGGATTTGAACTGATAGAGAAGGATGGAAAAATTCTTAGGGTACATAAGGATGGACATAATAATGGTGTATGTAATATCACAATATTTTATCCTCAGGAGGATATTACATTTACTATTTTAGGTAATGTGGAATGTAATATATGGGAGCTAAAAAGTGAATGCGAAAAAATCTTGTTTGACAAAGCATTTTAGTGGTTTTGTCAACAAAAGAAGTATACTATCATGAAATTATGGTTTTAATGAAAAATCTCATCGATAGAAGGCGTTGTTTGCATGGAGAGACAATATATTCGTTCAGAGCGAGCACATTTTATGTGCCCTAATATGCACTTCGGAATTATGGTTACTATAAAGGACAAGCCGGATATAAATAAGATTATAGCTAGCTTCGATGTCATGTCTAAAGCACACCCCTTTCTTAGAAGTACTATAAAGTATGAGAGTGGCAGTACCAATTTATATTATGATATTGGCGACAGGTCAACTGTTGATATACAGGAGAGAGGATTCACCCATACAAGATGGGAGGATTACCGAAAAATTGGAGAAAAAGAGTGGAACATGCTGGAAAACGGCCTGCTCAAGGTATTTGTCTATACTAAGCAAGAAGAGACGACCATGCTTTTTGTTTCGCATCATTTACTTGGCGATGGCAGATGCCTGCTTGAGTTGGTAAATGAGTTTGCTGATCTTTATGTTCAGGGTAAGAAACCTGTTTATATTGAGGAAAATTTGATCAAAGGAATAGAGGATCTACCGGCAAAGAGCGACCTGGCCGGGGTTAGCAAGTACTTGGTAAAATATTTAAATAAGAAATGGAAGAAAGAACAAACGCTTGTTAGCTATGAGGAATATGAAAGGTTCTCTGATGATTTTGCTAAAAATAATCCTGTAGCACACGAAGTAATGACAATAGAAGAGCAGGAATGTAATGCACTGAGAGCATATTGTAAAAAGCATGGCATTACAGTAAATGATTTATTAATGGCTAAAATGTATGTTGGTATGAATACAGATAAAGTAATTATTGCAGCAGATATACGAGCTAAGCTCAAATGCTATAACAAGGGAGCATGTGGAAATTACGCCACTGCAATGGGGATCGTATGTAAGGATAAGAACAAGGATATTATAAGCAGAGCAAAAGAGACACATAAGCAGGTACAAAGGCATCTTGGCAGTAATCAAAAATTAATGCTGGTACTGTCCTGCTACTTGAATATGGATCAGGATCTGCTTGATGCAGCGGCTATAACGACACTTGGGGGCTTTAAAAGCAAAGCTGCCGGTATTGCGGGTGGTATGTTCGGGTTCCAAAAGAGGGATGGGATAAGCCTTACGAATTTAGGCAGTCTTCAAAATGACAATATTACCGAAGCAGTATTTATTCCGCCAGCATCACCTGCTGCCATCCAAACAGTTGGAGCATTGACTGTAAATGATAGGCTACAGCTCTGCAGCAGCTATTATGAAGCAGCAATTTCATCAGAGAAAGTGAAAAGTCAACTAAAAGCATTAGGGCATCTATAACTCGCCAACTTTTATGTACATACTGTTTACAAGGTGTACTAACCTGAATAAGAATATTACCAAGAAACAGAATAAAAACTAGCGGAATAAGGAAAAACCTAATAAAAAATATCCATAAAGATAACTAAAAAGACACATTTTTACCGTGATCACTGAGGAAGACACTTTTCTATTGATAATACTCCGCGAAGCCTTGATTTACCAGGGCTTTCTTTGTTCATATATGCAGTCTTTTGAATATTGTATACAGTATATCAAAAAATGTAAAAGTTTGTAGAATTAATTTATACAAACTGTACAAAAAAAACACAAAAGAAGCATTAAAATTTTTATGTTTTAAAAATGGTAAACAAATGTTATTTATGCTAGGATAGTCAGCATGTGCTTTAAATAAACAACGATGGTGTTTAATGACAAAATATATAGTATAAAAGCCATAAGATTATTTTATCTGAACTTGTTGTAAGGACTTGCTCGATAAAATTTTAACAATGTTATCGATATAATGGTTTTGGAGGGAGTAGGTTATGATTTCAAAAAGTAAAATTGTAGTTATTGGATCAGGCAATGTTGGAGAGGCAATCGCCTATACACTGATGGTGCGCCAGCAGGCCAATGAAATCGTTCTGGTTGATATTAATGAAGAACGTGCACAGGGAAGTGCTTCCGATATATCTCACGGTACGGCATTTTTCAAAGCAATCAGAGTAAGAAAGGGAGACTATTCTGACTGTAAAGATGCAGAAATTATAGTTATTAGTGCAGGAATTGGCAGGAAGCCAGGACAATCCAGAAGAGAGCTTGCTGCAACGAATATTAAGATTATTAGAGCTGTGACAAAGTCAATTATGCAATATGCTCAAAACCCTATTATTATTGTAGTATCAAACCCATTGGATGTTCTAACATATACTGTCTGGAAAGAATCCGGTCTTCCAACTAATCGGGTGATTGGTACAGGAACAGCACTTGACACTGCGCGTTTCCGCCATACAATAAGCAAGGAAACAGGTATAAATGTTTGTGATGTTGATGCATACATTCTCGGCGAGCATGGCGATGGCATGGTGCCTATTTATAGTAATATAACTATAGCAGATGAGCCATTGGAAAGCTTTATAAAGAACAATAACTGCTCTATCGACATCAAGGAAATTGGAGAGAACACTAAAACGTCAGGAGCTAGAATAATCGCAAGAAAAGGAGCAACCTTCTATGGCGTAGCAATGGCAGCCTGTGAAATTATAGGCGCGATTATTGATGATGAAAACGCTGTGTTCCCGGTTTCACATGTATTTGTTAACGAAGACTATGCAGATTATGAAGGAATTGCCATAAGCATGCCTTGTGTGTTAAACTTTAATGGTATTGCACGTGTTATAAACCTGCCTATGAATGAAGAGGAAACACAGGCAATGAAGCAATCAGCACAAGTAATAAGAGATTTAACCTCAGCTGCAATTTCTGATGTAGACTCAGACGGAAAGAAAACAGCGTAAAAAATATTTTAATATAAGGAGAATTGAATATGGACAGAAAAGAACTTGCATTAAAAAAGCATAAAGAATGGAATGGAAAAATCGAGGTTACCTGCAGAGCAGCAGTTGATAACAAGGAAGCACTTTCACTAGCGTACACTCCGGGCGTTGCAGAGCCTTGCCTTGAGATCGAAAAGGATGTTGATCTCTCATATGTCTATACAAGAAGACATAACATGGTTGCTGTTGTTACAGATGGAACAGCTGTGCTCGGACTTGGAGATATAGGCCCGGAAGCCGGTATGCCTGTTATGGAAGGTAAATGTGTTCTTTTCAAAAGCTTTGGAGATGTTGACGCATTCCCTCTTTGTATCAGAAGCAAAAATGTAGATGATATTGTAAACACTGTTAAGCTCCTTGCCGGTAGCTTCGGCGGAGTTAATCTGGAAGACATTTCAGCACCTCGCTGCTTTGAGATAGAGAGAAAGTTAAAGGAGTGCTGTGATATACCAATATTCCATGATGATCAGCATGGCACAGCAGTTGTAACACTTGCAGCTATGCTTAATGCACTTAAGCTGACAGGTCGCAAGCTTGATGAAATAAAGGTCGTTACTTCAGGTGCAGGTGCAGCTGGTATTGCAATAATTAAACTGCTTATTAGCCTGGGCCTTAAGAATGTTATTATGTGTGACAGAACAGGCGCGATATATGAAGGACGTGATGGCCTTAATTCAGAAAAAATTGAGATGGCTAAGATCACTAATCATGAGAAGAAAGCCGGTTCACTTGCCGATATGCTTAAGGGTGCAGATGTATTCATAGGTGTGTCCGCTCCGGGAACAGTTACACCGGAAATGGTAAAGACTATGAATCCAAATCCGATCCTTTTCCCTATGGCAAATCCAACTCCGGAAATTATGCCAGACCTTGCTCTTGAAGCAGGAGCTGCCGTTGTTGGTACAGGCAGAAGCGATTTCCCGAACCAGATAAACAATGTTCTTGCATTCCCGGGAATCTTCCGAGGAGCACTTGATGTTCGTGCAAGTGATATCAATGATGAAATGAAGATTGCAGCCGCATATGCTATTGCTGGTCTTGTTTCTGATGAGGAGCTGTCAAAGGATTATATTATTCCAAATGCTTTTGACACACGTGTTGGTAAGGCAGTTGCAGAGGCAGTTGCAGAAGCAGCACGCAAGACCGGAGTAAATAGAATATAGGTTGATTAGTTTTATATTTAGTAATAGATTTAATTAGCAGTAAGAGGACTGTCATCATTTATATATGATGCCGGTCCTTTTTTGGTGCTTATGCAAATCCCCCATATTTAATATTTTTGTCATTGACCAGTATTAAGTAATTATAAGTATTTGTGGTATAATTTGTCACAATTGTATTCTTGTTAATAAGCAAGCAGACAAAGATATAAAAAGAAAAAAATTACGACAAAATGTTCACATAAAGAGTTGACGGGTTGCAGATTGGGGTTTATGATATAATGGCGGTGAACTTGGAAAATGTATTGAATCAAGTAAATCCGTATATCATATAAAATGAGTGGGTGAAGTATAATGTCAATCGTAGTTCTACTAGCTTTTGCTGTGGTATTAGCTCTCGGCTTTGCAGCTGTTAACTATTTCGCAGTGAAAAAACTTGATGAGGGAAGTCAGCTTATGCAGAAAATTGCTGCTGCAATACGCCTCGGTGCAAACACCTTTATTAGTTATGAATATAAAGCGCTTGCAGTAGTCGTGTTGATCGTTGCAGTCTGTGAGTGGCTGGCCCTTGAATGGTATGTTGCCGCAGCATTTATACTGGGTGCTGTCATGAGCGCATGTGCGGGCTTTATCGGAATGAAGATAGCCACATATGCAAATGTACGTGTTTCAAATGAAGCCAGAAAGACATTGAATCTTGGTAAGACCCTGAAAGTAGCGTTTCGTGGTGGGTCTGTAATGGGAATCTGTGTAGGTGGCTTCGCGCTTTTGGGAATATTTATTGTGTATATGGTATTTGGTGTGGGCTTTGGCTGGCTCACAAAAACTACTACAAATACATGCTGGCTTACAGGTATTCCTATTGTTCCCTTCCCTAACGCACTTTCTGGTTATGCTCTTGGCTGCTCTATTGTTGCTATGTTCAACCGTGTTGGCGGCGGTATATACACAAAGGCAGCTGATATGGGTGCTGACCTTGTTGGAAAGACAGAGGCACACATTCCGGAGGATGATCCTCGTAATCCTGCAACTATAGCAGATAACGTAGGTGATAACGTTGGAGACGTTGCCGGTCTGGGAAGCGATCTTTTGGAAAGCTATGTTGCATCAATTGTTGCGGCTATTGTGCTTGCGTACAATCTTGTTCTTGCAGGAAGCTCAATAAGCGGGGAGCTGCTAGAAAAAATGTATACGTTCCCTCTGGCCTTTGCTGCAATCGGATTGATCGGCTGCTGCATCGGAATAGCCTGGCTGCTGATAAAAGACCTTTCAAAGTCTAAAGATCCTCATACAATCCTTAACGCTGCTACTTGGATAGCAGCAGGAGTTACTCTTGTCGGAGGATTTATTGCGGCACTTGTTATGTTCAAGGGAATGGATCTTACAGCTGCATCCTTTAAGCTTGGCTTTATTTCGCCATGGATAGGTGCTGCAGTTGGCGTTATCTCAGGTATAGTAATAGGCGTAATTGCTGAATACTATACAAGTGCAGATTACAAACCGACACAGGTTGTGGCCAACTCTTCTGAGGAAGGCTCTGCACTTACAATAACCAGTGGCTTAGCACTTGGTATGCGTTCATGTATGCTCCCATGCATCGTTCTTGGTATAGGTATAATTATTGCATACTATGTTTCCGGATTATATGGTGTTGCTATGGCTGCAATGGGTATGCTTTCATTTGTCAGTGCTACAGTATCCGTTGATACTTATGGACCAATATCCGATAATGCAGGCGGAATTGCTGAAATGTCCAAGCTTGATGAGGGCGTTCGTAAAATAACAGATACACTTGATTCTGTCGGAAATACAACAGCAGCTATAGGAAAGGGCTTTGCAATAGGCTCCGGTGCACTTGCTGCATTATCATTGATGATAAGCTATATGTACTCATATGGAGGTACTGTTGGAGAGAATTTCCTTCCTGAATTAAACATAATAAATCCTATGACACTGGCAGGCGCTATTGTCGGAGGGGCATTGCCGTTCTTCTTCTCAGGAATGCTGATCGATGCTGTTGCAAAGACGGCACGTAAGATGGTTGATGAAGTAAGGCGTCAGTTCAAAGAAGTTCCGGCTATACTTGAGGGTAAAGCTGATCCTGATTACAAGACCTGTATAGGAATATCTGCTCAGGGCTCACTTAAAGAGATGAAGGTCCCGGCGTTATTAGCAATTATTGTACCTGTATTATGCGGATTGATATTTGGACCTGAATTTGTCGGAGGAGTTCTTATTGGTTCAACAATTTCAGGAATAATGATAGCTTTGTTTACCGGTAATGCCGGTGGTGCCTGGGACAATGGCAAGAAGTATATTGAAGCAGGCGGTATAAAAGGCCTTGGTAAGGGTACACCTGCGCATGATGCAGCTGTTGTTGGCGATACAGTAGGTGATCCGCTTAAGGATACAGTAGGTCCATGCATGGATATATTTATAAAGATCATGGCTACAGTATCTCTGGTTACAGTTTCAGTATTCAGCCATTACAACCTGTGGGGCTGGATTGAATCTCTGCTTAAATAGTCCATATTTAGTTGCTATCAGGTATTTGGTGGATAGTTTTAAAAAAATGAAATTAAATATTGACAAGACAAATTGTTGTATGTTATAAATTATCAGGCGTGTGTTTTTAACACCGCCTGATTTTTAGTTATATAGTTGACAAGTCAACTATTATGGAAGAAAAAGACTATTATTGAATTAGAATGAAGGAGGGCTGTTCTATGATAAGCAATCTGTCGCTGATTGCCCGTGGAAGCCATATGTACTTTGCGCGCCGCATGAAGCATTATGAAATTGGCATGTCAGAGCAAATGATACTAATGCACCTTGCTGCGGTAGATAAAGAGAATCAGGATGGAATTGCGCAATATTTCAGGCTGGACAAGGGAGCAGTAGCAAAAATAACTGCAAAACTGGCGCTGAAGGGCATGATTACGAGAGATAGGAACAAGGACAATTTAAGAGAAAATGTAATAGCTATAACAGATAAAGGACGATCACTTATAAATGAACTGGAGACTGTAGCAAAGGAATGGGAAAAGCAGGTGATGAAAGGTTTTACTGAAGAACAGAAGCAGGAACTGCGCGAGATGCTTACAAAGGCTGCAACAAATGTGAGCACATATCTGGGGAAATTATAATGTGTCACACTTTATACGCCATAGTATATTATATTGCTGATAAGCCTTATAGCTAGCATGCTCATATTGTTCTTGTGCAGCAAAGGCATTATAAGAAAATTCTCTGATTTAAGGTGGATGCTCAATTTAGAATGAAATACTTAGTAAAAAAATACTTAGTTAAAAATACTTAATAATAGAAGTAAAGTGATTAATTAATAATTGGATGTTAATGCTTAATTAAGCGTAATAAAATGAAAGGAATTGTGTAATTTATGGGAGTAGCAAGAAAAAAGAGTTATGGATTAATAATGGCGGTGTATCTGCTCGGTATTTTCATGGGAGCGATCGATACTGGCATAGTATCTCCTGTAAGAACTATTATACAAAGCAGTCTTGGAGTTGATGGAAATACCGGTATCTGGATGATTACAATTTATACGCTTGCATATGCGGCAAGCATACCTGTTATGGGTAAGCTTGCTGATAAATATGGGCGTAAGGTCATTTATCTCATTAGTATATTACTTTTTGGTGCAGGCTCGCTGTTCTGCGGATTATCACAGATGTTTGGCAGCTTTTCAGTAATGCTGACAGCCCGTGTTATACAGGCTATTGGCGGTGGCGGAATCATTCCTGTTGCTACTGCCGAATTCGGAACAACCTTCCCGAAGGAAAAGCGGGGTATGGCACTTGGCCTTGTAGGAGGCGTATATGGTATTGCAAATATATTCGGTTCTTCTGCGGGAAGCCTGATACTCGACATATTTGGTTCGGATAATTGGAAGTACATATTCTTTGTCAACCTGCCGATTTCGGTATTTATTATAATTGCAGGAATTGTTTGCCTACCTAATACCAAGACAGAGAATGTTAAGAAAATAGACATTCTTGGTATTATGTCCCTGACAATTATGGTGTTGTCCATACTTTATGGACTTAAGAATATTGATTTCTTCGATTTTGCAAATAGCATCTCAGGCACAGATGTATACCCGTTCCTGATTATTTTTGTTATTATAATGCCGCTGTTTATTCTGGCTGAAAAGAAGGCTGAGGACCCTGTTATGAATTTAGCCTTCTTTAAAAACCTTCGTATAAATATTACGCTCATAATATCCTTTATCACAGGAGTTGCGATGATGGGTATAATATTCGTACCACAATTCTGTGAAAACTGTATGAACATGGTATCCGGAAGCGGAGGCTATTTTGTTATTGCACTTGGCGTGTTTGCCGGCCTTGGAGCTCCCGTGTCAGGAAAGCTTATTGATAAATACGGAGTTAGGCTTGTCCTTGCCATAGGTTTTATTTCTTCTATCGCTGGTGCGCTTTTCCTGAATTTTGTGACAATTCCGCACTCGAACTACATTACAGTTTTTGCAGGCCTGATTCTGATGGGCATAGGTATTGGCTTTACTATGGGGACACCGCTTAATTATATGATGCTGTCTAATACAAAAGAGGAAGAGTCTAACTCTGCTCTGGCAACTGTTTCTCTTGTGCGTTCTATAGGCACAGCTATTGCGCCTGCAATAATGATCGGCTTTATATCTCATGCAGGCATGAATGTCGGAACACAGGTAATGAATATTATGCCTGAAGATGTTAATATGCCGGAAATCAAATATGTTGATGAGCTTAGCGAGGAGATCTCTGTTATACAGGAAAACAAAGCTATTATGGCTATGATGGGTGATGTAGACCTGAGTAAAATGGATATCAAAAAAATGCTTGATATGAAAATTGATATGAGTAATACATCAGGAGATTTTACAATGCCTCAAGAGCTAACTACACTTATGCAGAGCTCTGATGTTACCACCATTACCGATAATGCAAAGACTATGGCATCATACATGTTTGATAATATTCTTCCTAAGGCTGTTGGTGGAATACAAGAGGGAATAAGCTCACTTGAAAAGGTTTCAGCTTCAATGAGCAGTATGATGGGCTCAATGAAGGGCGGACAGGGAGCTGGTATGCCAAGTATGGATGCTGGCGCTATGGCAGACGGAAAAGGCGCAATGCCTGAAGGTATGCCAGGTATAGATGCTGGCGCTATGGCAGATGGGAAAGCCGCAATGCCTGAAGGTATGCCAGGTATGGATGCTGGCGCTATGGCTGGCGACAAAGGCGTAATGCCTGAAGGTATGCCGGGTAAGGATGCTGGCGCTATGGCAGACGGAAAAGCCGCAATGCCCGAGGGTATGCCGGGTATAGACATGAGCAAGATGGGCAATATGCCAGACATAAATACCATGCTTGAGCAGATGAAGTCTATACGCGACGAAATGCCTAGTGCTTTTGAAAAGGCAAAGGCCAATTACCTCTCACAGATCGACGGACTTGACGCTGATATAAGAGCGACATTTAAAGACACTCTTAATGTCGGCTTCCGTCAGGTTTACACTACAGTTATTGTGGCATCCCTTATAGCCTTGCTGCTGCTTGCTTTCTACAGAGAAAAGGAAAGAAAGGCAAAAGCTAATATTAACAGCACAGCAGCAGGTAAGTAAAGCTGAGAATTTAATTAATAACGAAGCCAGCAGGTAAGTAACCTAAAAATAATACTAATTACATGGCAGCAGATAAAATATAACATAATACTATTTCATATCTATACTATAATGCTGCTATAAGCGCGCATTACAAAAACCTCTTTCAGCTTAAAGCCGGAAGGGGTTTTTTATGGGTGCGCCCTAAGGGTTATAGCAAAAAGTTGAGGAGGGCTCTATGCCCCGAAACTTTTATTAATACATATAGTAAGTTAATCAATATACTTTTCAATTTTCATGTTCTTCATTAGGTCTGATATTTTATCTTCATAGTACTTATTGAATTTGTCCCGGAAATCGTTGCCTGGAGCATAATCAATATTTTCTGACATAAAGTTCTTTTTTATTTTATCCTTATATTTTCCTCTGATCATAACCTTCTTAACAGCGGGCTTTAGCCTTTCCCAATATTGATCGACTGTTATATTAAGGCTTTCAGATAATGCATCTATGGTATTCTTAATTTCCTCGTCACTTGAATAGCTGTTCTTCTGCTCCTGCAATGCCTTTTCCAAGTCCTCGTCACTTACTGTGATGCCTTCCTTTAAAGCATTGATATATACAGCCTCATTCCTTATGATTTTATCCAGGAGCTCTGAATCCGAGGGAACCTTATCGGCAGCCTTCCATAGAGCTTTATAGCTATCAAACGACTCTTTTGTTATTATTGTATCTTCTATTTTTGCAACGGCTTTGTTATCGTCATCGTTATTTCCCTCAGCTTCAGCTGTTTTCTCGGTAAATGAATTAAGCTCGGGCGTCAGACCGAAAAGTACATCTTCTGTATTTGCCCTGTTAGAAGCTTTAGAATTAATAAGGGAAAGAACCAGTACTCCTGTGACTAACAATATCGCGGCTATACAGGCTATTATCAGTTTGATTTTTTTCATTATATTTTTTCTCCTTTTCCTGTGAAGTTAAGCTTTACTAATTCAATACCTCCTTAGTTACTTTGATCTGACATCTATCATATACCAGTAAGTGTAAAAAAATGTAGAAATTGCTGTCATATTGCCTGTTACTATAAAATTATACGCAGTAAAACAGTGATGAGATAATTAAACATTTTAAATTAAACATATATGAATCCTTTATAATTATGTAAAAAACTAGTACAATGTAGAAGGGCAAAGGTATGTGTGCGACTCTGAGTAAAAATGAATATGCCAGTGCTGCAATTGCAGGAATGTATAATAGATACAAACAAAGCCTGCTTAAATGCCGAATCGTAATAAATGAAACGGAGATGATATCAGGTGAATAATATGTATCAAAGCTGTCCTACGTGAAAAAGGTCTGAATGGCTGCTGGGAGTGCGACGATTTTCCATGCAAGGGCAGTATGCTTGACAAACCGCGTATCCGTGCCTTTGCCGGCTTTGCTAAGGAATATGGTACAGACGAGCTGACAAAATGCTTATTCCGGAACCAGGCAAAAGGCATTATTTATCATTATGAGGGCCAGCTTGTAGGTGATTACGATAAATGTGAAGCGGAAGAAGAAATCAAAGAATTAATAAAGACCGGAGTTCTTAAGGGGGAGAAGCGTCATGAAACAGTATAGAAGCAAGAAAGCCGGGAAGGAAATAATCCGGACCTACAATGAGCTCCTGACGCAATGGGGCGTTGAATACGAGGAGAAAATGATCAATACAAGATATGGGCAAACCCATGTCACTGTCTGGGGGAAAGTAGACGGAGCTCCGCTTGTGCTGTTTCATGGAGTAGGCGATGATACAGCACTGATGTGGGTGTATAACGCCAAAGCACTGGGAGAAAGGCTTCGCCTTTATGCAATTGATACAATAGGCGGTCCGGGTAAAAGCGTAATGGGAGAAGCTTATAATAAGGAATTTGATGATGTTCTATGGATAGATGATATTCTTGATGGACTCAAGCTCAGAAAGACATCAGTGGCAGGCGTTTCACATGGAGGGTATCTTGTACAGCTTTATACCGTAAGGCGGCCGGAAAGAGTTGATAAGCCAATAATTCTTGCCAGCAGTGTTGCAGCAAGAAAGGACGGGAAGAAAAGTAACCCACTTAAGGCAATGATGAAGATATTTTTACCCGAGGCGCTTTTCCCAACAACCAATAATATTAAGAAGCTTTTGACTAAGCTATCAGGTGATAATCCTCAGGCATTCACTGAAAATGCTTTGCTGCTGGAACACTTCACATGGCTATTAAAGGGTTTTAATAATATGGCTATGGGTTATCACAAGCTGGAGACTCTTACAGTGGATGAAGTTGACATAATCAGAAACAGAGCGCATTTCCTTGTGGGCCTAGAGGATCCCTTTGAGAAGCTTGGAGGGGAAGCTGCACTTCGCGACATGAAAATGAATGCAAAATTCTATAAGGGAGTAGGACATGGTATTAACCATGAGATCCCTGAGGAGATAAACAAAGAAATTATCAGTATTATGTGTAGTTAACAGCAATAAAAATTGTGCTATTGAGTACATAAAAGTTATTGCAGCTTTTGCGTTGCCAATTACTCTTATGTGCAGCTGATTCAGACGCTTCAACTGATATCCGCTTAACCTTTATTAGGTAGGCTTGATGTAATAGATAACTTAGGATAAATCTACTGCTTTAAACACTGTAGCTTTGCAGATAAAGACGGTTTGACAAGGCTAAACGCATATTATACTATAAAGTGGTCGGAATATTTAAAATATAAATATAAAACTATAATAGACAAGAGGTAATTACAAATATGTTATTTATTAAGAATGCAAAATTGCTGACAATGTCAGGCATTAATTATGATAAAGGGTATGTTGCAATAGATGAGGGGAAAATAACAGCGCTGGGCAGCGATGCCGCAGAGGCTCAAAGCTTGGAAAGGGAATGCAGAGGCGAGGTAATTGATGCTGAAGGCTGCTATGTGCTGCCCGGATTTATTGATGCTCATTGCCACATTGGAATGTGGGAGGATTCGGTCGGGTTTGAAGGCGATGATGGAAATGAAATGACCGATCCTGTGACTCCGCAGTTAAGAGCCATTGATGCCATATACCATGCCGACAGGTCATTTGAAGAAGCAAGGGAGGCTGGTATAACTACAGTTGTCACCGGGCCGGGAAGCGCAAATGTTATAGGTGGGCAGTTCGCAGCTCTCAAGACATACGGCCGCAGCGTTGATGATATGCTCCTAAAGTCGCCTGTAGCAATGAAGGTTGCCTTTGGAGAAAATCCTAAAACAGTTTACCATGAGAAAAGACAGTCCCCCACAACAAGAATGGCTACGGCGGCAATACTGAGAGAAAGCCTTATGAAGGCACGGGAATACAAGCAGATGCTTGATGATTATGAACGCGACAGTGAAAATAATGATAAGCCCGACTATGATATTAAGCTGGATGCTTTGATGAAGGTGCTAAATGGCGAGCTTATGGTAAAGGCGCATGCTCACAGAGCGGATGACATACTTACAGCACTGCGTATAGCGAAGGAATTCGGACTGAAGATGACGATAGAGCATTGTACGGAGGGGCACCTTATAGCTGATATATTGAAGGAAGAAAACGTATCTGTGATTTCGGGGCCGTTCCTTACTGACAGGTCTAAAATAGAATTGCGTAATCAAAGTACTAAAACTCCGGGTATATTGTCAAAGGCAGGGATAAAGGTTGCTATTATGACAGATCATCCATGTACACCTGTACAGTATTTGCCTCTTTGCGCTGCAGTAGCTGTTAAAGAGGGGATGGATGAGAAGGAAGCTCTTAAGGCGATCACTATAAATGCGGCTGAGATTACAGGTATAGATGACAGGGTGGGAAGCCTTGATGTTGGCAAGGATGCAGATATAATAATTATGGACGGTGCACCTCTGGAGCTTAAATCAAAGGTGCTTTATGCTATAATAAATGGTCAGGTGGTAAAAAGAGTATGATGAAATATCATGCAGGTTCTCCCATTGAAACAGAAAAATTGGGACATAGACTGGGCAATATTTTGCAAAAAGGTGATATTGTATGCCTGACAGGAGATCTCGGCACCGGTAAGACTGCCTTCACAGGAGGTATTGCAAAAGCCTTAGGGGTCGATGACTATATCACCAGTCCGACATTTATAATTGTCAATGAGTATGAGGGAAAAATTCCGCTATACCATTTTGATGTATATAGAATAGGCAGCTCTGATGAAATGTTTGATATTGGCTTTGATGAGTATATCTCAGGAAACGGTGTTGTCGTTATAGAATGGGCTGAACTTATTATGGACATACTTCCGGAAGAACGTATTAATGTTACTATCGAAAAGGATCGCACCGATATGGTCGATAGCAGGCTTATTACAATAGAATTCAACGGAGCACGTCTCAAAGAATATGAAAGGAAGCTGACTAATGAAAGCGCTGGCAATTGATACTTCAACATCTATGGCAGGTGTTGCTGTAGCTGATGAGAACGGACTATTAGGAGAGTATTCGATTAACGATAAAAAGACACATTCCCAAAAGCTTGTACCTATGCTTGACGAGCTCCTTAAAAGCTTACAGTTATGTACAGAAGATATAGATGTTTTTGCGGCAATAACAGGGCCTGGCTCGTTTACCGGAATCAGAATAGGCGTTACGACAATTAAAGCGATGGCGTATGCCGGGCAGAAACCGACAGTAGGGATCACCTCTCTTGATGCACTAGCTGAAGCTGTTCCTGCTTTCGGGGACACATTGGTTTGTCCCATGCTTGATGCCAGGAACAACCAGGTCTACACTGCAATTTATAAGTGCAAGAACGGTGTTATGACAAATTTGTCCGGCTATATGGGAATACATATATCTGAGCTTGCTAAACAACTGGAAGAAAAAAATGCCAATATTATATTTACCGGTGATGGGGTACTGCTGCACGAAGACTTTCTTAAAATACAATTAAACGATAAATGCAGCTTTATGCCTGTCACAGCACTTCGGCAGATGGCAGCCTCAGCGGCCTCGATTGCGGTCAGCCGTGTTTTGAAGGGAGAGACTCTGAGCAGCGTTGAGCTTGAGCCTTTTTACCTTAGACAGTCTCAGGCGGAAAGGGAATTTGCCAGGAAGAATAACAATGGATAATGCAAAGATCATTATTGCCAAAAGCGAAAATATTGACGATATAATGGTTATAGAGAACCTCAGCTTTAAGGTACCATGGTCAAGAAAGTCCATAACCGAGGAAATCATCGAAAACGACATGGCTGTTTATATATGTGCTGTTATTGATGGTAAAGCAATTGGTTATGCAGGTATGTGGCATGTGTGTGATGAGGGGCATATTACAAATATTGCAGTACATCCCGAATTCAGAGGCGGTGGGATAGGCAGTATTCTCGTTGAGGCACTGCTGTCTATTGCAAAAGAGAACGGTATTAATGATCTCACCCTGGAGGTTAGACAAAGTAATATAATTGCACAATCATTATATAAAAAGTATGGATTCAAAGAATGTGGAGGCCGTAAAGCATATTATGCTGACAACAAGGAGGATGCCATAATTATGTGGAAGCATATGCTGTAGTGAGGTAATAATGATAGATGGCTTAAAGCACAAGGTAACAATAAATGGAGAACTTTGCCTGAAGTTAATTTTTTGAAATTAATTTTCTACTTTTGATAGTAATATCTACATGTTATAATTATTTGCAGCCGGTTAGAGTGCATAAGTTATTTCAGACATGGTTTTCACTTTATCGTATAATTCATATAGGTAAGGTGGTGAGAACCGAATTGGAGCTGACCGACTATGAACTCATACAGGAGTGTTTATCAGGACGGCAGGAATATTTTGAAGAACTGGTAACCAGATATAAAAGATTGATCTACAGTGTAGTGTATAACATGATAAGCGATAAAGAAGAGGTCAGCGACATATCTCAGGAGGTGTTTTTAAGAATCTACAAATCACTTGCCAGATACAATCCTGAGTACAAGTTCTCTACCTGGGCAGCTAGAATTGCCACAAATCTCTGCCTTGATATACACCGCAAGAAAAAGGTTGACTCTATGCCGATTGAGGAAATAGAGGGAATGTCGGATGATATAGATACACCTGAGGAAAGTTATCTTCAAAAGGAACGTTCTGAGAGAATTAAAAAAGCAATTGATGCTTTACCTGAGAAATATAGGGTTACGATAATACTCTTCCATCAAAATGGTCTGTCCTATGAAGAGATGACCAAGGTGCTGGGAGAACCGATGACTATAATAAAAAACAGGCTCTATAGAGCAAGACTAATGCTTAGAGAATCGCTCATGCCTGATAGAAAGGAGGAGGTGCTATGAACTGTAATACAAGCAAGGAATATATAATGAAATATTTTGATGGGGAAAAATCTATTGCTCAAGATGAGCAATTTAAAAAGCATTTAGATAGCTGCCCGGACTGCAGGGATGAATTCAGCAGCATGGAAACCATATTTGAATCAATAGAGGAGCAAGCTGCTGTTGAGCCTCCGGAAAATTTTGAGGCGATGGTCATGGAAAAGGTTAACCTTTATGAGAAGCAGCGAAGCAAGAGAAATTCAACACTCATAGTACTTACCTACAACGCAGCAACGTTATTATCAATTGTACTGCTGCTGATTTTTGTCGCAGATATAAAGCAGTTCAGCGTTTTAACTGCATTTGAACAGATAAAAGAGTATATTGGCTCTTTTTCAAGTGCTACAGAAGCTGTTTTTGGGGTTGTAGGGGATATATCAAGACTTCTGGGAAATGCAATTGTAACTGTTGCAAAAGCCGCATTTACTGTTGTTAGATCATATTATTATGTATTCCTGGCTCTCATTGTAATGCTGTTTGCTATAGAGAAACTGTTTAGCTATGTATGCAAACTGGGCAGGGAGGAAACAAAATGAAAAAGCTTACAGCATTGATTGCCTTAATTATGGTAACTTTGTTCTGTGTGATCCCTGTTTATGCGGCAGGAGTGTACATTTCTTCACAGGGCAGTGACAAGATAAGCTTAATGGATAATATTACAATAGGTGAAAGCATTAATGGAAATGTTATATCTGTTCTCGGAGATGTAACAGTGAACGAAGTAGTAAATGGGCAGGTTATTGCTGTTTTTGGCGATGTATATGTAAATTCTCTGGTATCAGGACAGGTCGTTACTATTTTTGGAAATACGCATATGAACGAAAAAGCAAATGTAACAGGCGATGTTATCACCATTGGCTCGCTGCATAGGGCTAAAGGATCCAATATAGGCGGACAGGAGGTCCGGATCTTTGGAGAAGCAATGAATCTGGATATTAGCTCTATACTGTATCTCAGGCTCGCAATAATGATGCTAATGACATTTTCTGTATTAGCTGTAGGCTTGGTACTTATAACATTGCAGAAAAAGAAATATAAAGAAATCTCCGGAAACATAGATAAAAATCTCAGCAAAAAGCTGCTGATGGGCGTCTTGTCATTCCTTGCAGTTAGCATTATGCTTATCCTTCTAGTTGTTACATTAATTGCACCATTTGTGTACATAATAATACTGATATTGTCCACAGTTGCAGCAAGTATGTTAGCCGGAAAGCTAATTCTCAATTCCTTTAGTCAGTCCAACAGCGTATATATGGAATTTATTACCGGATTGATAACAATATCACTTGTTAAGCTTCTGGTGATTTTTGCTGTGCCACAGAGTAATGTAATTCTAGGGCTGGCGTTGGTTGGCATAATTGACATGTTAATTTATTCTGCCGGACTTGGAGTACTGGTGGAGAAACGTTTTGTTGAAAATGAAAGAAAATAAGAATTAAATATTCTCTGATATAGAAAAAAAACCAATGTATTAGCTTCAGGTACATCACTGATAATAAATATACTTTTTTATTTTTAGGGTGATTACATGAAGCTATTATTTTTACGTATAATTCCGGTAATGATGATAATATTACTGCTCTGCAGCTGTACTCAAGCCGGCAATGAGCTGAAGGATCACTCTGAGCAAAGGCTAGATGTAAACAGTGGCAGCGCAACGGGGCAGCTTGATAATAATTCAAATGGCAATGCGGCCAATAAAAGGA
Source organism: Bacillota bacterium (assembly GCA_023409735.1). GTDB lineage: Bacteria > Bacillota > Clostridia > Acetivibrionales > DTU013 > JAEYRB01. The sequence goes on from JAEYRB010000006.1 coordinate 69,903, forward strand.
CAGCAGACGAGAATATGCCTGATGTAGGTGGTAGACCAGAGACACAGGCAGATGTTGACAATGGATATTCAGCAGCAGGCGGTAAACCCGGCACACAGATAGGGGCCGGCAGTGATGCCTCAATGCCAGGCGGCAAGCCCGGCACACAGATAGTGGCCGGCAGTGATGACTCAATTCCAGGTGGTAAACCCGGCACACAGATAGCGGCAAGCGGCAACGGTTTGCCGGCGGTGGGCGCCAAAAAGGGTGGAACCTATGTGGCAAAGAACGTATATTTAGAAGGGCAGAATGTAGGTGGATTATCTGAAAAGCAGCTTGCAGCCAGGTTACAAAAAATTGCAGATCAAAAAAATGTTAGCGCCAGGAATGCCGTATATAATCAAAAGACCTGGGAAGTCACCAAGGAGCAGGTCGGCAGAAGGCTTGATGCCGAAAAACTGATGAAAGCTATACTATCAGCAGGTCCGGGCGAAAGGTTCAAATATGAATATATCAGCATATATCCCGAGGTTACAAAAGAACAGTTCATAACGGTAGGGGTAATTTCTGAATTTTCCACAAAGCTTATTGATAGAAGCAGGTCAAGAATATATAACATAAAGCGTGCGGGAAATAGTATGAACAACAGGATCATAATGCCGGGAAGAGAGTTTTCATTTAACAGGGTAACAGGAGGCAGAACTCTTTCTGATGGATATAGGTTGGCTACAATAATTAAAAAAACACCCGAAGGCGTAAAGCATGTTAAAGGGCCGGCAGGAGGAGTCTGCCAGCTTTCTACTACAGTGTATAATGCCGCATTGAGGGCAAATCTTAAAATTACTGAGAGGCATGAGCATTCTGATGAGGTTCCGTATGTAAAGGATGGAATGGATGCTACTGTTATGTATGGTGGGGTTGATCTGAAGTTTATGAATAACAGGGATCATCCTGTAATGATCAAGGTAATAGTCGGAAAAAAGTATGTGACGGTACGGTTCCTTGAAAACACAGGCCTCTGAAGAGTAAACTGCTCCACCTAAACTTATGTAAGTAAAAATATGCAGCAACCGGCAATATGCCAGCGATTTTCATGCCAGTTTGATCAAAAATATGCAGGTGAAGATCAAATAGTATGTGAAAGTTAATTATAGTCAAGTGTAATACTTTCTGATATAATTAATTTAATGTTTATGATTGTAATTAGTTGATTTACAAAGCGGAGGAAGAAAATGATAGTTCGAGAAGTAACAATAAAAAATTTATCCGGTCTTCAATCAAAATCTGCTGCTATATTTATTCAGAAGGCATCAAATTATAAGTCAAGTATCTGGATAACGAAGGAGGACAGAAGAGCCAACGCAAAAAGTCTTCTGGGAGTGCTATCATTGAATATCGGACCTGATACAAAGCTGTCACTTTCATTTGAAGGTGATGACGAGGTAGAAGCCGCTGAGGAGCTTGAAAAGTATTTGGTATCTGATTCGGGAGAGATTGCTTAAATAATGTTCGACATACAAGAAGAACTAAAAAAACTGCCCGACAAGTCGGGCGTTTATATTATGAAGGACGAAAAGGGCAATATTATTTACATTGGTAAGGCCGTTGTTCTGAAAAACAGAGTACGGCAATATTTTCATGCATCCTCTAACCACACGCCCAAGGTTTTAGCAATGGTGGCTAAAATAAGCGAATTCGAGTATATAGTTACTGATACAGAGCTTGAAGCACTCATATTAGAGTGTAACCTAATAAAAAAATTCAGACCAAAATTTAATATTCTGCTTAAGGATGACAAAACATATCCTTATATAAAGGTTACAATGAACGAGGATTATCCTCGTATTTTTATGACAAGGCGGATAGAGAAAAACGGAGCAAAATATTTCGGTCCATACTCTAACGTGTTTTCTGTAAAGGAGACACTAAACCTCATAAGAAAGATATTTCCCATAAAATCATGTAAGCGTGAGTTACCTAGAGATATAGGAAAGGGAAGACCTTGTCTTAACTATCATATTAAGCAGTGCCTTGGACCATGTACGGGAAATGTGGACAAGGAAGAATACAGGGCTGTTATGCAGGATATATGCTCATTCCTTGATGGGAAACAGGATATAATTATAACAAAGCTTGAGAAAAAAATGCAGGATGCAGCTGAACGACTAGATTTTGAGGAAGCTGCAGCATTGAGGGATAAGCTTGCAAGCCTTAGAAGTATTACAGAGGAGCAGAAGGTACTGTCTATTGCCGGAGTTGATCAGGACGTGGTAGGCTTTGCTTCAAATAAGACAGATACATGTGTGCAGGTGTTTTTTGTAAGGGGAGGAAAACTTCTCGGAAGAGAGCATTTTATAATTGAGGGAAGCGGAGAGGGTGAGCTTGGTGAGCTGGCGTCATCGTTCCTCAAACAGTTTTATGCATCTGCCTCGCTGATACCTCCGGAAATAGTTGTAGCAACAGATTTTGACGACATTGAAGTTATAGAAGAATGGCTGAGTTCAAAAAGAGGCGGAAGAGTTCGCATAAAGGTACCAAAAAGAGGCGAAAAGCTGCATATGGTAGAAATGGTATCACAAAATGCCGAGATTGAGCTTACCCGTTTTACAGAGAAGATTACAGGCGACGAGTCAGTACAGGCAGGGCTGATGGAAATGACAGAGCTTTTAGGACTGCCCAATATACCTGAGAGAATAGAGGCATATGATATATCAAATACAGGTTCCACGGAAATCGTAGCCTCAATGGTAGTGTTTGAACATGGAGTCCCTGCAAAGAAGGAATATAGGCACTTCAAGGTCCGCTCAACAGGCGGGCAGGACGATTATGCCAGTATGCAGGAGACATTGTACAGAAGATTATGCCATGGACTGGCTGAAAAGGAGCAGATTGAACAATCAGTCAGGGGTGTAGGCATACAGCAGGAACAGCTGAGTAAACCAGAAGCCGGAGGACGGAGTGAACAGCCTGAGGATATAATTATGATGCAGACGGAGGATGGTCAGGTTGAGCAGCCGGCAGATGCTCAAACATTGCAGTTTAAAGATTGCCAGACTGAGCTGAGCCAGGATAACCAGGATGAACTGCAGTTAGGACTGATTGAACAGCAGAAGGACAATGAAATTGTCAGAAAGGCTGTGAAACCGGTAAAGACAGGCTTCAGCAAGCTGCCTGACATAATCCTCCTTGATGGTGGCGCGGGACACGTTAACGCAGTTAGCAAGGTGCTTGATCAGCTTAATGTCAGCATACCGCTTTTCGGTATGGTAAAGGACGACAAGCACCGTACCAGGGGACTTGTTGTGCAGGATGATGTGATTGATATTACAAAAAATCTTACAGTACTTAGGCTTGTAACAGCTATACAGGATGAGGCTCACAGATTTGCTCTCGAGTATAATAAAAAGCTCAGGACAAAGAGATATGCAAGATCTGTACTGGACGATATTGACGGAATCGGACAGAAACGCAAGAAGGCACTTTTGAAGCACTTCGGCTCTGTGAGCAATATAAAGCAGGCAGGGGTCGATGACCTATCAGCAGTTGAAGGGATAAGTGTGCCTATTGCCGAAAGAATATATGAATTCTTCCATAACTAGCTTATTGTCAATGATACTTGAAATATTATGACTCTTCAGGTAAGAAATTTACGGAGCTGTTGCACAATGACGAAATCGAAGCTTCATTATGACTCTTCCATTAACACTTGTATATTTACAGCGGAGCCTGAAGATAGCCGCAAATACTTTACCAAAATGTAGCACATGATCGGTTAGACTGCTGCTAATGCTGAAAGGAAGCAGAAATATGGCTATATATGCAATATCGGACCTGCATCTTGCTCTGAGTGAGGACAAACCAATGGATGTATTCGGAGCACGATGGGCTAATTATATGGATAGGCTCTACGAGAACTGGAATAACGTTGTTAAGGCTGATGATTATGTAATAATACCAGGGGACATATCATGGGCAACTTATCTGGAACGGGCATATGATGACTTTGATTTTATTAATAAGCTGCCGGGAAGGAAGATTATTTCAAAGGGAAACCATGATTATTGGTGGACTACCATAAGCAAGCTGAATAAGTTTTTAGAAGTAAACGGCTTTTCAACTATAAGCTTTATGCATAATAACAGCTATACAATAGGAGATACTGTTATTTGCGGAACAAGGGGCTGGAATATGCCGGGAGAGGACGATTTTGACAGCGAGGATGCGCGAATATACCAGAGGGAGCTGAAGCGTATGGAGCTTTCGCTTAAAAGCGCCAAGGTTCCTGAAAACGGCAGACTTATAGCAGCAATTCATTTCCCGGCTTTTAACTCAAATGGTGTTTTTTCGGGATTATTGGATATAATGCAGAAATATAACGTACAGATGTGTATTTATGGACATCTTCATGGTGAGGCTCACAAATATGCTTTGGAGGGGCTGATCAAGGGTATAGAATTTAAGCTTGTTGCGGCTGATAAGCTTGCCTTCTGTCCGGTGAGAATAGTATAGACCTGTATTTGGGCAAAATTAGGTACTTTATATTTGCTTTACAAAACTATTATGGTATAATATCCGCAGAATAACTTGCCATGCGGATATTATACGTGACTTAAGCCGCCGTGCAATAATTTCGGCAATGCCGAAAATGCACATGGCTAATTATATCATGCAAAACAAAAAGCAGCATGATATAATAGCACGCAGAATAACTTGCCATGCGGATATTATACGTGACTTAAGCCGCCGTGCAATAATTTTGGCAATGCCGAAAATGCACATAACACATCAGTTCATAGAAAATTTTTTAGTTGTTGAAAAATTTTCTCATTACTGCTGTGTTTTAATGAGGTAGGAGATATATAATATTTATGTCTCGTTATATCACGTAAATCAAAGGCTGCATGATATAGTATGCGCAAAGTAGCTCGTTACCGGCAGGAGGATGACTGACAGCCGTATTAAATAGCGGCTTGAGGTAAGACGGAATCGATAATATGGGAGGATTGGAAATCAGATGCAAGTAAAAGTAGAGAATGTGGACAAAAACGTGGTTCAACTCGAAATAGAGGTTGACGAAGAAAAATTCGAAGAGGGGCTCCAGACGGCGTTCAAAAAGAATTCAAACAAGTTTAGTATACCTGGCTTCAGAAAAGGTAAGGCTCCAAGGTATATGGTAGAAAAATTCTACGGTGAGCAGGTATTATACGAGGACGCTATTAATGCTATTTGCCCTGAAGCTTATGACAAGGCAGTAGAAGAAAATAATCTGCATCCGGTTGACAGGCCTGAGATCGATATAAAGCAAATTGGAAAAGGTCAAAAGTTGATTTTTACGGCAAAGGTTACAGTTAAGCCGGAAGTTGAACTTGGAGAATACAAGGGAGTAGAAGTCAAAAAGGCATCTGCTGAGGTTACTGATGAGGACCTTGAAAAGGAATTGAAAGGCATTGTTGATAAAAATGCCAGAATGATAAGTGTAGACGACAGGCCGATAGCTAGTGGCGATACTGCAGTAATTGATTTCGAGGGATTTATTGACGGTGTACCATTTGAAGGCGGAAAGGGAAACGATTACAATCTGGAGATCGGTTCAGGCTCTTTCATTCCGGGCTTCGAGGATCAGCTTATCGGAGTAGCTTCAGGAGAGGAAAAGGATGTTAATGTGTCCTTCCCTGAGGATTATGGAAAATCCGATCTGGCAGGCAAGCCGGCTGTATTTAAGGTAAAGGTTAAGGAAATTAAGGTTAAGGAGCTTCCTACTCTTGATGATGAATTTGCTAAGGATGTAAGCGAATTTGATACTCTTGAGCAATATAAGGCAGACCTGAGACAGAAGCTTGTTGAAAGAGCAGAACATAAGGCTCATCATGAGGACGAGGACAATGTTATCGGGAAGGTAGTAGAAAATGCTAAGATTGATTTGCCTCAGGTAATGATCGAAAAGCAGATAGACAACATAGTTTATGATTTTGCGATGAGATTGCAGTATCAGGGACTTGAGTTAGAAAAGTACCTTGAAATAATGGGTATGGACATGAATACCTTCAGGAAATCCTTTGAAACGAGAGCTGAACAGGAAGCTAAGACTCAGCTTGTTATAGAGAAGATAGGTATTGTTGAAGCAATAGTTCCATCTGATGAGGATACTAATGAGGAGATAAAGAAGCTGGCTGAAAATTACAGGCAGAGCGAAGAAGAATTCAGGCAACATTTAAGGCCGGATGATATAGAATATATCAGAAGTAACTTGGTCGCCAGAAAAACTGTTGACTTCCTCGTAGAAAATGCAAAACTTGTTTAAAATTTAAGTTATTATTGTGATTTTTGCGGGAAACAATAAGTAAGCTAAAACAAATGCAGAACTTGTATCGTATATACATTATATAATGCAAAAATTAATTATGTAGTTAGAATTTTTGCATTATATTGCATTAAAGGCGTTGCCCGAAGGGCTACGGCAAAAAGGCGAGAGGGGCTCGAAGCCCCCGAGACTTTTATTAATGTCCATACTGCAAAATACTTAGTTGGTACAGGCAATATTTTGCAGTATATATCGAAATAATAGGAGGAATATTATGAGCTTAGTACCTATAGTAGTTGAACAGTCTAATCGGGGAGAACGTTCTTATGATATTTTCTCCATGCTGCTCAAGGAAAGAATTATAATGCTGAGCGATGAAGTCAATGATGTGACTGCAAGCTTGGTGGTTGCGCAGATGCTTTACTTGGATTCAGTGGATCCGGACAAGGATATACAGCTGTATATCAACAGCCCGGGAGGAGCAATAACATCAGGCTTTGCCATATATGACACTATGCAGCACGTTAAGGCAGATGTTCAGACAATATGTGTTGGCATGGCTGCAAGTATGGGCGCATTTTTGCTGGCGGCAGGTACAAAGGGTAAGAGATTTGCACTGCCAAACAGCGAGGTTATGATTCATCAGCCGCTTGGAGGAACTCAGGGACAGGCTACGGATATTAAGATTCGCACTGAATGGCTGTTGAAAATCAAGAATAAACTAAACTTGATCTTAAGCGAGAGAACCGGACAGCCCCTTGATAAAATAGAAAGGGATGTTGAAAGAGACTTCTTCATGTCAGCAGAGGAAGCCAAAGCATACGGACTTGTAGACGAGATAATGATCAGAAAGAAGTAGATGGGGTGTAATAATGGCAAAATATGATGAGAAGAAGCAATTAAAATGCTCCTTCTGCGGCAAGACGCAGGAACAGGTAAAAAGGCTTGTCGCAGGCCCCGGTGTATATATATGTGATGAATGTATAGAGCTGTGTTCTGAGATTATAGAGGAAGAGTTCGAGGAGACAAAAGCTGAGACAGAGATCAATGATATACCTAAGCCAAAGGATATAAAGGCCATACTTGACCAGTATATAATTGGTCAGGAAATGGCTAAAAAGTCGCTTTCTGTAGCGGTGTACAACCATTACAAAAGGATCAACAGCGAGACTAAAAACAGCGATGTGGAGATACAGAAAAGCAATATCGTTATGCTGGGACCCACAGGTTGTGGCAAGACTATGCTTGCCCAGACTTTGGCAAAGGTATTGAATGTTCCTTTTGCAATTGCAGATGCAACATCGCTGACAGAAGCAGGGTATGTAGGAGAGGATGTTGAAAATATCCTTTTGAAGCTTATACAAGCTGCGGATTATGACATTGAGCGTGCTGAGAAGGGTATTATATATATCGATGAGATAGATAAGATTGCCAGAAAATCTGAAAATCCCTCAATTACAAGGGATGTTAGCGGCGAAGGCGTTCAGCAGGCACTTTTAAAGATACTTGAAGGCACCACAGCTTCCGTTCCTCCCCAGGGTGGAAGAAAGCATCCACATCAGGAGTTTATACAGATAGACACCACTAATATCCTGTTTATATGTGGCGGAGCGTTTGACGGTATCGACAAGATCATACAAAACAGGATCGGAACAAGAGCCATTGGATTTGGCGCAAAAATAGAAAGCAAGAAGGAAAAGGACATAGGTGAGATCCTATCCAATATACTTCCGCAGGATCTGCTCAAGTTCGGGCTTATTCCGGAATTCGTCGGCAGACTTCCTATAATAGTTACACTGAACTCCCTTGACAGGGAAGCGCTGGTAAAAATATTATCAGAACCTAAGAATGCGCTTGTTAAGCAGTATCAGAAGCTCTTTGAATTTGATGATGCACTGTTGGAGTTTGAACCTGATGCTCTTGAAGCTATAGCAGATAAGGCATTGGCACGCAATACCGGTGCAAGAGGATTAAGAGCTATTATAGAAGAAATCATGCTGGATGTTATGTATGACATTCCATCTGAGACTAATGTTGAAAAGTGCATTATTTCTAAGGATACAGTGGAAAAAGGTGTAGCTCCGCAGCTGATCATTAATGACAGTAAGAAGTCCATTAAGAAAAGCACGGGCAAGAAATCCAGAGTAAAAAAGGAAACAGCGTCTTAAACAAAGTTAATAGAACAGTATTTTCTGAGATCTATAAGAAAAATTGTAAGTAATGGGGGCAGACAATAGTCTGCTCCTTTTTCGTGAACCTCGTTTCTTTGCGGTTCTCTTTCTATGTTAAGCTCATTTTTTACAGCCTCATTAAAGTTCGCATAAAAGGCATATTTTAGGATATAAATACCAGCTTTAAATATCTCAAGTATTGTCTCTTTTTACAATTTAATCGGATAAAAATACAGTCATAGTAAATAATATATGCTGTTAGATAAATACCAAGCAGAATAGCAGAATAAAAAATTACTTACACTGGTAATAAAGGCATAAGGAGGAGACATAATGCTGACCAACACTTTTTTAATTATACAATTCTTCTTTTCAATAATTATAGGCATTTATTTTCTAAACCTTTTGAAATCACAGCAAGGTAACAAAAGTGCAATAGACAAGGAATCACGTAAGGAATTGGATAAGCTGCGCAAGCTGAAGGAAATCAAGCTAACTGAGCCTTTGTCGGAAAAGACAAGACCAACTTCCTTACAGGATATAATAGGACAGGAGCAGGGAATTAAGGCTCTCAGGGCAGCATTGTGCGGCCCGAACCCGCAGCATGTGATCATATACGGACCTCCCGGAATAGGAAAAACAGCAGCGGCAAGGGTAATTTTGGAGGAGGCAAAGCAGATACCCATATCGCCCTTCAAAAGAGAGGCTAAGTTTGTCGAGGTAGACGCAACTATACTGCGCTTTGATGAACGTGGTATTGCAGACCCGCTGATAGGCTCTGTACATGATCCTATATATCAGGGTGCAGGCGCATATGGAGTTGCAGGAATTCCGCAGCCAAAGCCGGGAGCAGTGACAAAGGCTCATGGAGGTGTCCTTTTTATTGATGAAATTGGAGAGCTTCATCCTGTGCAAATGAACAAGCTGCTTAAGGTACTTGAGGATAGAAAGGTATTCCTTGAGAGTGCATATTACAGCTCGGAGGATTCTAATATACCGCTGCACATACACGAAATATTCCAGAAGGGTCTGCCGGCAGATTTCAGGCTGGTGGGAGCAACAACCAGATCGGCTGAGGAACTGCCCCCGGCACTTCGCTCAAGGTGTGTTGAAATATATTTCAGACCGCTTCTTCCTGACGAGGTAGCTGTAATAGCACGTAATGCAGCTGTCAGGGGAGGCTTCCATGTAGAGGACGGAGTCGAGGATCTTATTTCAAAGTATGCTCAGAATGGAAGAGATGCCGTTAACATAATACAAATAGCTGGCGGGGTTGTTCAGGTGGAAGGCCGCGGTTTAATTACACGTAAGGACATAGAATGGGTAGTGGAATTTGGCCATTACAGTCCAAGAATCGAAAAGAAGGTGGCTGCCCAGGAAAGGCAGGTCGGCTGCATGAACGGTCTGGCTGTTTTCGGTAATGCCACGGGCATAGTTATAGATATTGAGGTGTCGGCAACAAAGGTCCTTGATGGTAAGGGCATCATAAAGATAACAGGTATTGTTGAAGAGGAAGAAATGGAGGGAAGAGGGCAGAAGCTCAGAAGGAGCAGCTCTGCCAAAGCCTCCGTGGAGAATGTATTAACTGTAATGAAAAGGTTTCTCAATATTGAACCAAAGGATTATGACATACATCTTAACTTCCCGGGAGGAATTCCAATAGATGGGCCATCGGCAGGCATCGCCATAGCTACAGCAATATATTCTGCTATAATGAATATTCCTGTATGTAATGATGTGGCAATGACAGGCGAGATATCAATCAGAGGAAAGGTAAAGCCTGTAGGTGGAGTGGCAGCAAAGGTTGAAGCTGCAAAACTCGCAGGTATAAATAAGGTGCTAATACCACGGGAGAATTGGCAGGAGATGTTTGAGGATATAGGAATTGAGGTCATTCCTGTTGATGATATTGAGCAGGTGATTAACCTTACCTTTGATTCTGATATAGGAAGACAGGAGGAAATTCCTGTGCAGCTGCCAAATGTAACAGTTCTGGCTGCTAAGCCCGCGATTGAAAAGAGCTTTTAGAGGAAGAAGAAAAGTAATCTACAGATAAAAGCATAGCTAAATCATGTCTATGATAAAAATCTCTTGATTTTCAAGGGATTTTTATTTTAGGTAAAAAATAAGTATAATTGTTTTTGATATTTACATAAAATAGGCAAATTGATTCCATTATATATGGAATATACTTTAATTTACACTGACATAAACAAATAGCATGAGTTAAAAGTGCCGAAAGGAAGATGTATATGCGTTATGAATTTAGTTTTTATAAGGATGAGGATTTTGAAGAAATTGAGCAGCTTGTCCTTGCATCATATCAATGGGAGTATCCGATCTGGGGGCTTAGCAGGCATGAATTTGTAAGAGGACTTCATCCGGCTTTTACCGGACATTACCAAGCATGGTATCATACCGTTGGTGTATACAGAGAAAACGGCAAAATAGCCGCATGTTTAATCAATGAAGGTAATTATGATGGTGAAGCGTTTTTCTTGTTTGACTCTAAGGAACGAGGAGAAGACAGGGAGCTTCTTAGAGATATGATAAAATTTGCAAAGACGCATGCTGCTAGAGTAAAAGAGGACGGAAGAACTAAGTCTGTAAAAATATATATTCCCGAATGGAATACTACATTAAAGGAGATGGCCATAAAGTCCGGCTTTGAGGATACACAATGGGGACAAGAATTATATATTCTGCCTTTTGAGGGGAAGCCCTTTGACGTAAAGCTGCCTGAAGGTTATATCTTTGCTGACGGTAATGCAATTCCGGACTTTTATCTTTCAAATACTCATCGCCTGTCTTTCGGCTATGGTGGAGAAAGCCGTGCCTGTGAGTATGGGGAGCAGGCATTCCATGACTTGAGGAGAATGAAGCATTATAGAAAGGACCTGGACTTGTGCGTTCTTGATGAACAGAAGAGACCGGTTGCAATGGCTATCATATGGTATGATGAAAAAATGCCATATTGTGAGCTTGAGCCTCTGGGTGTCGTCTGGTGGGAAAGAAGAAAGGGAATTGCAACGGCAATTCTGCACGAAGCTGCCAACCGGGTTCAGTCGATGTTCTCCAAATGTACGGGAATGTTAGGCGGGGATCAAACCTTTTATCAGAAGATCGGTTATGAGAGGAAAGCCATTTTTCCACAGTATCAATGGGAATTAGAGGTCATTATTTCATGGGAGAAGGAATCCTATGATAAGGATTATGCTAAAGAAGTATAGGTGATTGGCGGTTTAATTAAGGCAGGGACCGAGCATAGTACTGCAGCTGGGTTGCGCCACAAGACAGGTTTTAGGAGTAAGACTAGCTAAATAAAAGTTTCAGGGGCATCGAGCTCCTGAAACTTTTTCTGGTGTGTCGGCATGGCGCAAATGGGGGTATAGGCGAATCGCCTTTCGTGTCTATACACCAGTGGCAGAGTAATGACTGAGCAGCAATATATTATAAAAACATATAGAAAAATGCAGTGTATATAGTGTGCTGCGTTTTTTTATAGATTATAGAAATAAGCTGCGCTCTGTGGTAATATAGGTGATGGATTGTGCAGCATACATTTGAATATGGCGATGTAATAGGCGATTTGGGATAATTGCCTCACTAATTAAATATATTGTATTAATACATATTAACTTAGGAATGAAGATATTATGAAGAAACGACTTGGTTTATTATCTACAGTAATAATTGCAGTAATAGTGTTTATTACAACAGTACTTGCACCGGACATAAATGAGGATCCTAATAATGAATTGCATTCTGTCACTACAGAACAGTCAGCAAGTGCTGCAGATTTGCAAAATGGCGCAGATGTACAAAGTGAGGTATCAGAACAAAATGGTGCAGGACAGAATGGCGCAGATGTACAAAGTGAGGCGTCAGAGCAAAATGGTACAGAACAGAATGGTGCAGGGCAAAGTGGTACGGCAGAGCAAGGTATCTCAGATGAAGAAACTGATGAGTCAGCTTATAGGGAAAATTGCCCGATAAAGATACCTGATACTGAAGGTATCGCACCAGACAGCTATATGGAAGCTACTGTTAGCAGGGTAGTGGACGGAGATACGGTAAAGGTTGAATATAAGGGTAAGGATTATAGAGTCAGGCTCTTGTGCATTGACACTCCTGAGACGGTTAAGTCGGGAGTATCCGAGCAGCCATATGGTAAAAAAGCATCAAATAAGCTCAAGGAGCTTGTTGAAGGCAAAAAGGTAACATTAGTGTTCGAGAAGGACACGGATGATAATTATGATAGGCTTTTGGCATATGTAATGCTCGATGACGGAACATGTGTAAACGCTCTTATGATAGCGCAGGGCTATGGAGTCGTAACAATAGTAAGTCCAAATAAAACCTACAAGGATTACCTTAATGGACTTATGCAGGAGGCAATTGATAATAAACGGGGGCTATGGTCGTTGCCGGAGGATGAATGTCCATTTGTACTTAACGAAAAGGGTTATTATAAAGCAAGGTATATTGAAAAGGATGCTGCATAAAAGGAGCACTTCTTACCTTTCGTTTCTGTAAGGTTTAATTTAAAAATGTAATGTTATTTAATAGTAACTTAAAAGATGCTTTGCTATAATAAATGCTGTACTTAGGTAATAATATTTCTATGGGGGTTAACATGAGTATTTTACAGGCGATCATTTATGGAATTGTTCAGGGCTTAGGTGAATTTCTGCCTATATCGAGTACAGCGCATATTATACTGCTGCCATGGCTGTTTGGCTGGGAGTATTTCGGACTGTCATTTGACATAGCTCTCCATCTCGGAACACTTGTGGCTGTTGTAGCGTTTTTCTGGAAAGATTGGATCAAGCTGATAAAGGCCGGCCTTACGGATACAAAATCAACAGACGGAAAGCTCTTTTGGTATCTTGTACTTGCATGCATACCAGGGGGAATACTAGGTGTGCTTTTTGAGGAACAGATCGAGACAGTATTCAGAAGTCCTCTGATTATCGGTATAATGCTTATTCTTATGGGATTTGTGCTTTATTTGGCGGACAAATGGTCCAAATCTACAGTAGAGCTTAAGAATATAGGCCTCAAGAGGAGCTTGCTAATAGGAGTTTCACAGGCAATAGCTATGATTCCCGGTGTGTCGCGTTCAGGTATCACCATGGCAACGGGAAGACTGCTGGAATTAAACAGGGAGGATGCGGCAAGATTTACATTTCTGCTTTCTACACCGTTCATATTTGCCAGCGGTGTTTACAAGGCAAAGGATCTGGTAAGCGTACAGGTGGAGCTGGTGCCGTTTATTGTGGCAATAGTGACTGCGGCTATAGTTGGGGCACTCAGCATTAAGTTTATTCTGAATTATCTTAAAAATAAGGGTTTTGGGATATTTTTCGTATATCGTATCATACTTGGAGCCTTTGTTATTATAACTGCGCTGTTAAGGTAAAGCATACCTAATTAGTACTGTATACCTATTAAAATAGGTATACGTGAACTATATGAACTAATTGTCGTTTAGACTATAATATAAATGAACATTAGCATTTCTCCAATACGGAGGGTGGGGCATAGCCCCATTTTTTTTTGCTTTTTTCCAGCGGTGAACTTGCAGCCTTGTAAAACGTAAATATTTAGTCTATCATATGTAATATGGTTTTAGGGACACTACACGAGATTCAGCTAAAGAAGGTGTTTTGATGATTGATAAGGATATTGCTATACTCGCAATCGAGAGCAGCTGTGATGAAACATCCGCGGCAGTTGTTATTAACGGCAGAAAAATTCTGTCAAACGTAATATCTTCACAAATAGATATTCATAAAAAGTTTGGAGGGGTCGTACCGGAGATAGCTTCCAGAAAGCATGTGGAGCTGGTCGTGCCGGTTATTGATCAGGCATTGGAGGAGGCAGACACAACATTGGAGCGGGTAGATGCTATTGGCGTGACATACGGACCCGGACTTGTAGGTGCCCTGCTTGTTGGCTTATCGGCAGCCAAGGGACTAGCTTTCTCCACAGGTAAGCCATTAATAGGAGTTCACCATATAGAAGGACACATAGCAGCAAATTACCTTGAAAATGAGACACTGGAGCCGCCGTTCGTGTGTCTTGTCGCATCAGGAGGACACAGTCACATTGTCAATGTAGCTGACTATAATAAGTTCGAGATAATGGGCAGGACCAGAGACGATGCCGCAGGTGAAGCTTTTGACAAAATAGCCAGGGCGCTGGGCTTGGGATATCCTGGAGGACCGTTGGTCGATGCTCAGGCTAAGCATGGAAATTGTAGGGCTGTAGAATTTCCCAGGGTTCATTTTAATGATGGCAGCTTCGATTTTAGTTTTAGTGGATTGAAAACAGCAGTTTTGAACTATCTTAACTCAATGGCACTGAAGAGCAATGAAATTAATTTGCCTGATGTTTGCGCAAGCTTTCAACAGGCAGTTGTGGACGTGCTTGTTAAAAATACAGTAGCTGCTGCACTTGAAAAGGGTGTGCGCAAGGTTGCTCTAGCCGGTGGAGTAGCTGCAAATTCGCATCTTCGAAGCAGTATGAAGGCAGCTGTAGAGCAAGCAGGAATGAAGATGTATTATCCAAGGCCCATATTATGCACTGATAATGCTGCAATGATTGGTTCGGCCGCATATTATGAATATAAAAGAGGCAACATATCTAACCTGGATTTAAATGCAGTTCCGGGACTTAAACTAGGAGAATAAAAGTTTCAAGAGCATCTTGAACTGCCTTCTGTCAAGTAGGCAGAGAAAAAATTAAATCAAATGACGTCAATCACCCAATTATGGTTGGCGTTATTTTTATGCGTGCGCCAGACGGGCGGTGTTATAGAAGAAACTGTGGATAACTTGTGTTTTCCACAGTCGGAGGATGAAATTTGCCGCATTTTAACGCATTGAGAAATATGTAAATATATGGAATATGGTACAGAACTGTCGAATCTTAATAATTATTCCAATTATGTTTATGTATTTCTAAAAGTACACACAATCATAGGGTTTCAAGGAATTGTAACTTAACAATAAAATAATATGTTGTGCACAAAATGTTGAAAACTCACCTGTGAATATTGTGGAAATTGAGTAAAAAGTGCTGTAAATAAGCAGATTAGCGCTGTGGATAAGAATGTGGAAAGTGTGGATTAAGGGTGTCGTAAATTAATAGATAAGCTAACGTAGAAAAGGTAAACTACTTATTATTTAAGTAATTTGCATAATAACCGAGGACCTTTTTGATATAATTTTTGGTTTCAGAATACGGAGGGACACCGTTATATTTATAAACAGCTCCGGGACCTGCATTATAAGCGGCAAGTGCCAATTCGACATTGCCGTCGAAAGCTAAAAGCTGATCTTTTAGATATCTTGTACCGCCATCTATATTTTCACTAATGCTCCATGGGTTTTCGACACCAAGTGATTCGGCTGTGCTGGGCATAAGCTGCATTAGTCCTTGAGCACCTGCGCTTGATACTGCATAGGGATTATAATTGGATTCCTGCTTTATTACTGCACGCAGTAAGTCAGCGTCTACTCCATACTTCTCCGAACAAGCTTCTATGCTTTTTTCAATAATCGCATTCGTCTCCACCTTACTTGGGAGTCCGGTGTTATCTTTCTGAGAAGCAAGTGAAAGGAGAGCAAGCTGAAGACTGCTGCTGCCGGAAAGGCTGTCAGTGCCATAATCTGATAGACCTAAGGAAGACAATCCGTTTGTTGAATTAGATGACAGTAAAGAGTTTACCAGTGATGTATTAGAAAGCGAGGCTGTATATGAGGTTTTATCTGTTTGAGATGCTGAATCAAGGGCTTTATTGAGATATTGGTCAAATTCTGCGGTGTTGTTTGCTTGTGAAGCGCCTTTTATTTTTACAGGTATCCGACTTTGTATTTCATTAAGCTTTTGCTGCATCAGATCAGAAATTTTCGGTATCATTTGTATAGCCTCCACACATGGCCTCATAATATAATTTAGATTTTTAACATAATTACATTTATATTGTATACTCACCATATATATCGGTCAATGTGTTTATTTAATTAAGACATTTGATTGCAGCTTTCACTTGCCTGCTTACTTTTAATAAGGAGTAAGAATTATTAGAGCACAAAATTAATTATTGATATTTAAAAATCGGAGAATTGTGAGGGATGATAAAGGTAGCTAAATAAAAGGTGTAAACCTATGGGCAAGGCATAGCCATTAGTCTGTCATGAGATTATTTTCATTGTTTTCTTAGAAAACTTGGAGCAGGCGCTTTTTTCCTCTCCGTTGTAGTAACGTACCGTGAAAAGCTGACAGCAACCCATTGGCCCTGATGATTCTCCACTTTCAGAGGAGATGAAGAATTCACATTCAATACATTTTGGCTTGCGCTCTGAAGCTGTCCATGCTGCAGGAGGCATTTTGTATCTGGAGCATACGAAATCCTTTGAAACAACGCCTTTTGCTCTGCAAAGGATGTCTTTGTTTATACCCATTTTTATACCTCTGGCACAGTTGCCGCAGCATCTTGCCTGTTTCATCCGTACATCCCCCTAATATCTTCAGTATACTCTGTGAATGTTTAAATAGCCTGCCTTCACACTTTATAAGCTCTAAATTATAATATCATACATGGCTAAAATGTGGCAAATAATGGGAAATAGCGGCATTTGACAAAATAGAAAATGACATTTGATTTATCCGCATCATTGGGTATAATAAAAACGAGCTATGTAAGGAATTTGGAGGAAAAATGATATATGGGCAAGCCAACTATATTGAGACGAAGATATATTCCTTATGAGATAGTAGATATATCCGGTGATGAGCTAATATTCAGAAACGATGAGCTGCTTGTTACAAAGTGGATCTCCATTAAGCCCAGACCTGATTTTTATGGAGGCATATCATTTACCTTCCTCCAAAGGGGATATAAGCTTGGTCGTTTCTATGATGCCAACGGGCGCTTCCTTTATTGGTATTGTGATATTATAGAAGTCCTTTATGATAAGAGTACAGATACATTCACATTAAATGATTTACTAATTGACATTAAAATCATGCCTGATGGCACAACAAAAATTTTAGACACGGACGAACTTGCACAGGCCATTGAAGAGGGCCTGATAAGCAGTGAGCAGGCATGCAAAGCTTTAAGAACTCTCAATGAGCTTTTAAATATAATATATAGTGGTGAGTTTCCTCCTAAGCAATGCGAAGGTTATAAATACTGAGAAGTCAGGGAAATTATCAGGAGAGTTAAATGAAGGATAGAAAAGATAGCTATATTGATCTGCATACACATTCTACCCAGTCAGATGGGAGTATGAGCCCTGATGAGCTTGTGAGGCATGCCTTTGAAGCAGGAATTCAAGCAATTGCATTAACTGATCACGACTCGATGAGAGGAGTACGAACAGCAATAGAACAGGGCAGAAGCCTGGGCATAGAAGTTATCGCCGGAGTTGAAATAAGTGTTTCCTATGCGACCGAAATGCATATGCTGGGATACTTTTTTAGTGATAATTACAGCTTGCTGGAGACGGTACTTGAGGAACTGAGAATAAAGAGAGATCAACGTAATAGAAGGATCATTGAAAGACTTAATGAGCTTGGAATCGATATAGCCTTAAGCGATGCTGAAAGTCTGGCTCAGGAAGGAATGGTCGGCAGACCGCATATTGCTCAAGCTATGGTCAATAAGGGTTATGCAGGAAGTGTTAAAGAGGTTTTTGATAAATACCTTTCCTTCAGAGGCTTAGCATATTTTAAAAAGGAGAAGCTTACTCCCGAGGAAGGTATACAAGAGATTACAAAAGCCGGTGGGATTCCTGTGCTTGCGCACCCAATATATCTGGAGCTGGATCACGTAGGACTGGATAACCTGCTGGAACGGCTTGCCGGAGCTGGTTTAAAGGGAATAGAGGCGTATTACACATACAATACACCTGAACAGACAGACATACTCCTTAAGCTTGCAGAAAAGCATGGGCTGGCAATAACAGGCGGAACAGACTTTCATGGGAGCTATAAACCGGACATTGAGATCGGAAGCGGGCTAGGAGAGCTTAAGGTACCGTATCGACTGCTTGCAGAGCTTAAAAAGGTGGCAGTTGAATAATCCAGCAACGCATGAGGACTTTACTACAATAGGCCTGCAATAGAAATGGTGGCTGCTTCAAGTATAAGGAACCACAAGCATAAGCAACTACAGGGATAAAAAACCATATGCATACAACAGACTGATATCAACGGAACAACTTAGCGTTAACCATCAGACGGGCGAATTTGGCAAGTCAAACAACTTGACATGAGACTGCTGTATCATTATAATTGAAACTAACCGATGATGATAGAGATAGCAATTAAGGCCCTTTTTGCAAAGGGTTATTTTTATCGCTTCGGGATACTATTTGCGGAAGGCTTATGTTATGGCAAACGAAGGTATAAAGGTAGTTGCTCAAAATAAAAAGGCCAGACACGATTACTTTATTGAACAGTCAATGGAGACGGGTATCGTGCTGTCGGGCACAGAGGTAAAGTCTATCAGGCAGGGCAAGGTAAACCTGAAGGACAGCTATGCCACTATTGAGGGCGGCGAGGTAATACTTAACGGTATGCACATAAGTCCATACGAGCAGGGAAATATATTTAACAAGGATCCTTTGCGAGACAGGAAGCTTTTGCTTCACAAGAGCGAAATAAACAAGCTCATAGGGTATACACAGCAGAAGGGCATGTCACTTGTACCGCTGCAGTTATACTTCAAACGAGGTAAGGTCAAGTTGGAGCTTGGGTTAGGCAAGGGCAAGAAGCTGTATGACAAGCGTGAGGACATTGCTGAACGAGATGCCAAGCGTGATATCGAACGCAAGCTAAAGGAACAGCTTCGACAGTAGTATTTGCTTGAAGGCCTGCCACAGCAGGCGCGAACTTTGAAAAATTTTAATTTGGGGGCGTATTGGTTTCGACGGGATTGTTGAGACCAGGGTAGCGGGTAGAGGATTCTCGTTGGCCTCTTAAAAAACGAGAAACTAAAATTAAACGCTAAAAACGATAATTTCGCTTTAGCTGCTGCTTAATTAAGCAGCCCGTCAGTCCAGGGTTTCTGCACCTTGGGTAGCTGGCGTCATTAAGTCAGGCCTTAGAAATAGGAAGGTTAAATTTCTGAACTGGCCCAGCTGTAGCCTTGAGCTGAGCCCGAACTAAAAGGCTACCGAAAGCGGTACTTTGATTGTGAAGGGCCGTTGTAGGGAATCGCAAGACTTAAGTCCAAACGCACCGCCGACATCAGGCGCAAGCTTAATGTAGGCCGCGTAAGGATACTAAGCCGGGCACAAAGCACAATCTACACCCGTAGAAGCGCTGGAGGATATGGTTTCGGACAGGGGTTCGACTCCCCTCGCCTCCACCACAATTTGTCTGAAAAGCCTTGATTTCGAGGCTTTTCAGCGTTTTTATGCATCTTTACATTGTGCAACACAGTAGGCTTCATTATTTTATATGAATGTTTTGTATAAATATTA
>JAEYRB010000010.1 GCA_023409735.1 Bacillota bacterium
AACATTCAAATTTATTGTAGTTGTATTAACTCCTGCATTACCGCCGATTACGCTTTTATTTCCCATAACTATCCTTTCTTATGCAAGCTCAATTTATCTGCTACCCGGAAAAATAATCCATATTAACAGGATAATATATATCTAAACCTTTAGCAAGCAGGGGAATTTATGCGGTATGAATTCACAAGAATAAACTTCATTATCAGATTGTGGCTAAGACTCTGTGGTTTTCTTATTTTTGATGTTGCCCTAAGGCTACAGGAAAAAGGCAAGATGGGCTCGATGTTCTCAAGGCCTTTATTATTTGTAAGCTTACACATGAAGAAATATTGTAATTTTTGGACAACCTACAGGTTATCCAGTGTTTTGTAACACTTCGTTCCTGTATATACATTCAAAGTGCTACAAAGACACTTCTCTGATTATTGTGGCCTTCATACACAAGTTGAAGATGTTACTGACTATTAATTATCCATAGTACGATGTAGATATTGGCAAACGCAAATAAGAATTATTTGCATTTGGGCACAAATATATGATAGTATTATATGGATATCAATCAGGAGGTTTTGTATGTTTATTAAAAATGCCGGAAGGCCGGCAAAGCTGTTAGTTTTATTATTGATCAGCACGCTGCTGCTCTCTGCCTGCGGCAATAAAGAGGCAGGTATTTCTGAGACGGATGACACCGATAAGCTGGCGATCGTTACGTCTTTTTACCCGGTTTATGTGGCTACAATAAATGTGACAAGGGATATAGGAAATGTTACAGTAAAGAATATGACAGCGCCTCAGACGGGCTGCCTTCATGATTATTCTCTAAAGCCTCAGGATCTGAAAACGCTGGAGAAGGCAGATGTATTTGTAATAAACGGAGCAGGCATGGAAGCGTTTATAGACGATGTAATAAAGCAGCAGAAGGATCTGAAGCTTGTTGAGGCAAGCAAAAATATCGAGCTTCTGAAGGATGAGAGCGGTGAGGAAAATCCTCATGTATGGGTTAGTGTTTCAAACGCAATAGAATATGTCAATAATATCGCTGAGCAGCTTTCAGCTATTGACCCCGGCAATTCGCAAAAGTACAAGGCTAATGCAGAAGATTATACTGAAAAGCTGGAGGCTTTGAGTAAAGAAATGCATGCAGCGGTTGACTCTCTCTCAAATAGGAATATAATAACATTCCATGAGGCATTTCCGTATTTTGCACAGGAGTTTAGCCTGAATATAGCGGCTGTCGTTGAAAGAGAGCCAAATACTGAGCCAACAGCGAAGGAACTGGAAGGAATAATTGATTTGGTGAACAATACAGGTATAAAGGCATTGTTTGCGGAACCACAGTATTCCCCTAAGAGTGCTGACACTATTGCAAGAGAGACAGGTGCAAAGGTATACACCCTAGATCCGGTAGTTACCGGAGAAGCTGATGAAAATGCATATGACGCCTATATAGAAAGAATGCGTGAGAATAAGAATGCGCTGGTTGAAGCGTTAGGATAAAGAGGCAGGTATGGATAATAATAGGCAAGCAAAATGTGAAGGCCAGTGTTGTGGCCTATGCTGTACGAAAGGCAAAAATGCGTATGATGCTTATATAGAAAGAATGCGTGAGAATAAGAATGCGCTGGTTGAAGCGCTTGGGTAGAGAGGCAGGTATGGACAATAACAGGCAAGCAAAATGTGAAGGCCAGTGTTGTGGCCTATGCTGTACTAAAATTGAAAATTTCGGTGTTGCGAAGGGCAATATGCGCATACTTGAGAACGTGAATATGCACATACATTGCGGAGAGCTTACCGCTGTTATCGGGCCTAACGGTGCCGGTAAAAGCACACTTCTTAAAGCGCTGCTCGGTGAAGTACAGCATACAGGCGAGCTTAAGTATCTTGACTCAAAGGGAACAAGAAGCGGTCATCCGATAATCGGTTATGTGCCGCAGCAGCTTAGCTTTGATACGGGAACACCTACGAGTGTTTTAGATCTGTTTACCGCATGCCTGTCCGGAAAGCCCGCTTGGCTTTTCAAGCCTGCAGGTGTAAAGCGTAGGGCAATAGAAGGTCTTGCGAGAGTAAAGGCTGAGCATCTCATCGATAGGAGGCTGGGCGCTTTGTCAGGCGGTGAGCTTCAGAGGGTGCTTTTAGCCCTTGCCTTAGAGCCTGTGCCAAATCTGCTCCTGCTGGATGAACCTGTTTCCGGAATGGATCAGGGCGGTCTTGAGCTGTTTTACAAAACTGTCTCCGAGGTAAGGAAAAATTATGATCTGTCAATAATTCTGGTGTCACACGATCTTGAGTTTGTTGCAAAATACGCAGACCGTGTAATCTTGCTTAATAGGACTGTCATCGCAAGCGGTACTCCACAGATGGTATTCAACAGTGAAAGTGCCAGAGAGGCATTTGGCATATCCTGCTTCTTTCAAAGCCTTGACGCTACAACAAATGACGACAAGCTAAATGATAGCAGATCAAATGACAATTCATTAAATAACAGAAAGAAAAATGACGGTAAAACAAATGACAGCAAGTTGATTGATAACAGATCAAATTACGGCAAATTAAATGACAGAAAGCTAAACGATAGTAAAACAACTGACAGTAAATTTTATGACAGCAGAACAAATGACGGGGGGAAGGAATAATGCTGGAGCTTTGGTACAGAATTGTTGATTTTGTTCTCCCGTTTGAATGGACAAATTATGATTTTATGAAAAATGCGCTATTGGCGGTGCTTCTTATTACACCGTTGTTCGGGCTTCTCGGAACGATGGTCGTAAGCAATAGAATGGCATTTTTCTCAGACTCAATAGGCCATGGGGCTTTTACCGGTATAGCAATAGGCGCTCTTTTGGGAGGAGTGAGGCCTGTATGGGGTGCCATAGTATTCTCAGTAATCTTTGCGATAACAATAACTATCATAAAGAATAAGAGCACCTCCTCAACAGATACAATAATAGGGGTGTTTTCATCGGTGGCAATAGCCGCGGGCCTGGTAATTCTGTCCTTTGGAGGTAATTACAGTACATATTCGTCCTATCTTGTAGGTGACATTCTAAGTATTTCACCCTTTGAGCTAACGCTTCTTCTGGCAGTATTTTTTATTGTTATTATGCTTTGGGTGGTTATATTCAATAAGGTACTTTTGGTAAGCATCAATCAATCCCTTGCCGCAAGCCGCGGTGTCAACACGCTTGTGGTTGAAATGCTGTTTACGGCTGCAATTGCAGTTGTTGTTACTATAACGATACAGTGGGTGGGAATGCTTCTGATCAACTCACTGCTTGTGCTTCCGGCAGCAGCTTCAAGAAATGTAACGAACAATGCAAGGGCTTATCATGCAGTTTCGGTAGGAGCATCAATGCTTGCGGGAATATCGGGACTCATTGCCTCCTACTACCTGAATACAGCTACAGGTGCTACTATCGTGCTGATAGCGGCCGTGATATTCTTTGTGCTGTTCATGCTGAGAAAGCGATTTGCTAGGTGAGATGGCTCTCCTTTCAAACCACTTAATGTTGTAATATCTTCAGCCTCATAATCATCTGGGTCAGGCATGCTTATATGTCCATGCTGCCGAAATACATAGATCCTGTTTTCTTTATTTTCATTTACATATATCTCAATACCTGAATCCGGCGTGGCTTCAATTTCATTAGTTGCTACTGCACTGGAACTGATGGAATGTTCCCATTTTTCGGGGAAATCTGCACTGAAACCGAATGTTTTATCGGTAAATGTGGTTAGTTTTTCGTTTGCGGAGGAATCGTCCCTGCTTATGTCCGAATTACTTCTATTACTGTAGCCTGCAAAAACAACTGCGGTTATTAACAGTGCCAAATTACCTTACTATTATAATATTTCATGATAGTTCTTCCCATCAAATATCATTAATACTCAAAGCAGGAAACCAAACAATATTTTGAAAAATACAGTATAAAAATTCATGAAAAAACCTCTGTAATGGCAGATGCAGAAATTAATAAGCATTACTATTCAATAACAACTGCAAATCACTGTGCGTGTGGGTTTCTCCAGGACAAAGCCGGTATTGGTACAATACTAACTGACTTGTTGGAGGATTGCACATATTATGGTGAAGTGGTTTTATTCTTTTATTGGGATGATGGAGATTATCATTTGTTTGAAAACGATGTCTATAGTTATATAAAAAAGGCAAAAAATGTGCGCTTGTGTTTTAAGGATTTTCTTGATGCATTCATATCGCAGAAATTTAAGGTTGACGATGTTGCCTATATTATCAAAAAAACTGTGGTGCATGATGGATAGATAATTTCCGGCATAAACTAAGCAGATGATGAACTGGAAGTGGTTCGTCTGGCTGGTTGTACCAAATCTATAATATGGTCCCTGAGCATTCTTATTGCAATAGTTATCCGGCAGCTTATTCCTTTGATTTGCTTATAGCCTCTGCAAGCTCATTGAGGTATACCCAGCGTTCCATTGCTTTCTCAAGCTCGCCCTCCAGTTGCTCCTTCTTTGACAAAAGCTCCTGAAGCTTTGTGAAATCTGTGGATGCAGTTTCAATATTTTTGTTGGTTTCTTCTATTTTACTTTCCAGCTCAGCTATTATACCGTCGATCTGCTCATATTCCCGCTGCTCCTTATAGCTGAATTTAAGAGGCTTGTCTTTTCTTCTGCCGTCATTATCGGAGGAGCTTTCTGCCTGCTTGCTTCCACCTTTAGAGGCTACAGTCTTTGAAGCTGAATCATCGTCAGCTGCGGCTCTTTTAGCAGCTTCTTGGGCATAGTATGAATAGTTGCCCTCAAATCTTTCAACCGTGCCACTGTCGCCAAGCAGGAATATCTTTTCGGCAATTCTGTCAAGGAAGTACCTGTCATGGGAAACTGCGATTACAGCTCCAGCAAAGTCATCGAGATAGCTTTCCAATATGGTAAGCGTCTGAATGTCCAGGTCATTTGTGGGCTCATCGAGCATAAGCACGTTTGGCGCGGACATCAGTACTCTAAGTAAATAAAGTCTTCTTTTTTCGCCGCCTGAAAGCTTTGAAATGGGCTTCCACTGCTCCGAAAGAGGGAACAGAAAGTTCTCCAGCATCTGTGATGCTGTGATATTTCCATCGGAGGTAACAATATATTCTGCTTCATCACGGATATATTCTATGACTCTCATACCTTCGTCCATTTCGTCATTTTCCTGACCAAAGAAGCCTACTTTTATTGTATCGCCAATTACAACAGTCCCATTGTCGGGCTGAAGCCTGCCTGCCATTATCCTGAGCAGCGTTGTTTTACCGCTGCCGTTTTCACCTATTATGCCTATTCTGTCATCTCTGCCAAGAATATAGCTGAAATCCTTTATCAGTACTTTTTTATCATAAGCCTTGCTTATGTTTTCCAGCTCTATTGTCTTTCTGCCAAGGCGTGAGGAACCGGCCTTTATTTCCACACTTTCATATGCCGAAGGACCATGAGAAGCCTTAAGGTCCTCAAAACGCTCTATTCTGGCCTTCTGCTTGGTGGAACGGGCCTGTGCGCCCTGCCTTATCCATTCCAGCTCTCGTCTGTATAAATTACGGCGTTTCCTCTCGTTAGCCTGTTCAAGCTCCTCGCGTTCAGCTTTTAATTCAAGGAACTTGCTATAGTTGGACTGGTAGCTGAAAAGACGGCCGTTATCAAGCTCAATTGTCCTGTTTGTAACCCTGTCAAGGAAGTACCTGTCATGGGTTACCATGATAAGAGCCCCCCTGCGGTTGTTCAGGTATTTTTCCAGCCAGTCCACGGTTATGTTGTCTATATGGTTTGTAGGTTCGTCAAGTATCAGCAGATCAGCCGGATTAATCAGGGCAGCAGCCATCGCCACTCGCTTCTTCTGACCGCCTGAAAGTGTTGAGACATCTGCATCAAAGTCTGATATGCCGAGCTTTGTCAGTATTGTCTTAGCATCACTTTCAACTGTCCATGCCTGTAGAGCGTCCATTTGCTGTGTAAGAGAAATGAGCCTCTTTTCAAGTACACTAGTGTCTGGAGAAGCCTCCATATTGCTGCGTACTGCTTCATATTCTCTGAGCAGGCGCATAACAGGAGAGTTGCCCTTAAAAATATACTCAAGCACAGCAGTACCTGCCTCAAAGACAGGATTCTGAGGCAGATACTCTATCCGAAGGCCATTTGTGCGAATAATATTTCCCGCATCAGTGCTTTCAATGCCCGCAAGTATCTTAAGAAGTGTTGATTTACCTGTTCCGTTGACGCCTATAACACCAATTTTTTCACCCTCGTTAATGCCTAAGGACACCTGGTTTAGAAGGAGCCTCTCACTATAGCTTTTTGATATTTTCTCGGCTGATAAAAGGTTCACCTAGCTGTACATTTCCTTTCTCAAAGCTTGAATTTCTTCACTTTCCAAATATTCGTCATATGTCATCTGCTTGTTTATTAGACCATTAGGCGTCAGCTCCATGACTCTGTTTGCTATTGTCTGCACAAATTGATGGTCATGGGAGGCAAACAAAATAGTGCCTTTAAAGTTTATGAGGCCATTATTCAGTGCTGTTATGGATTCCAGATCCAAATGGTTCGTGGGCTCATCCAATATAAGTGTATTAGCGCCTGAGAGCATCATTTTTGCAAGCATACAGCGGACCTTCTCGCCGCCGGAGATTACCTTTGCCTTTTTCATGGCTTCCTCGCCTGAGAAGAGCATTCTTCCAAGCCACCCTCTCAGAAAGGTCTCTGCCGGTTCCGGCGAAAACTGTCTCAGCCATTCTACAAGCGTTAGATCAACGTTTTCAAAAAAGGCTGTGTTATCCGCAGGGAAATATGCTCTGGAGGTAGTAATTCCCCATTTGAAGCTTCCGCAGTCAGGCTCTGTTTCTTCCATCAATATTTTAAACAGCGTTGTTTTTTCAAGCCCGTTAGGCCCGACAAAAGCTACCTTATCGCCTTTATTAAGTGTGAAGCTGATATCATCCAGCAGCTTTACACCGTCAATGGTCTTACTTATACCGCTCACAGTGAGCATATCGTTGCCTATCTCACGTTCGGGCTTAAAGTCTACGAACGGATATTTACGGGAGGAAGGTTTTATATCCTCCAGGGTCAGCTTATCAAGCTGCTTTTTTCGGGAGGTTGCCTGCTTGGATTTTGAGGCGTTGGCGCTGAAACGCTGTATGAATTCCTGCAGTTCTTTGATCTTTGCCTCTGTTTTACGATTGGCATCCCTTGCCTGCTGTAGTGCAAGCTGGCTCGATTCATACCAGAAATCGTAGTTGCCGGCGTAAAGTTGTATTTTTCCATAGTCGATATCAGCAATTTGTGTACAAACCTTGTTCATAAAGTGTCTGTCATGTGATACGACTATTACTGTATTCTCAAAATTGTAAAGAAAGTTCTCAAGCCAAGAGATAGAAGCTACATCCAGGTTGTTTGTGGGCTCGTCCATTAGTAGGATATCAGGCGAACCAAAAAGTGCCTGCGCCAGAAGTACCCTTACCTTGAGGGTGCCGTCAAGATCGCCGGTCTTTTTACTTTGAAGTTCATCGCCTATTCCAAGGCCGTTGAGCAGGGTAGCAGCT
The DNA here is from genome assembly GCA_023409735.1 of Bacillota bacterium. Classification (GTDB taxonomy): domain Bacteria; phylum Bacillota; class Clostridia; order Acetivibrionales; family DTU013; genus JAEYRB01. Next base: position 7,548 of record JAEYRB010000010.1, read on the forward strand.
TCAGCTTCAGCCTCCCAGCCGTTAAGCTCCGCAAACTCTGCTTCGAGCTCAGATATCCTGATGCCGTCTTCTTCTGTAAAATCACTTTTACTATAAAGCTTTTCCTTTTCATCCATGATGTCACAAAGCCGTTTATGGCCCATCATTACAGTCCTTAGGACTTCATACTCATCAAATTCATAGTGGTTCTGCTTTAAAACTGCAAGCCTTTTACCGGGTTCTATGAATACATCTCCGCTGTTGGCCTCCATCTCACCTGAAAGTATCTTCAAAAAAGTTGACTTGCCTGAACCGTTGGCGCCTATAAGGCCGTAGCAGTTACCGGGAGTAAATTTAATACTTACGTCCTCAAAAAGCACGCGTTCCCCGAATCTCAGGGATATACCTGTAGTACTGATCATAAATAAAAAAATCCTTATCTAAATATTCTATAGTTCAAAAAAAGGGAATTATCAGACCTGATGCTCTGAAACAGGAAGTGTCCCTTGATTGACGGCACTAATTATAGCATATAAAACTAATATTGTCATATATAAAGGAAGTATTCTATTAATAAACATCTAAAGGATAGAAAATGCAAACGAAACCATATACAAAAAGGTAAAGGTATACAGAATTTATTGAAGCAGGTTTAACTTTGGTAATAATACAGCCTTATAGATATTTCTTCATACTGAGTGAGCAAAAGAAGGCTTGATTCTCAATACAAATAAAAAAGAATCTAACAGCAGATTCTTTTATTATTTATGGCGTTGGCCGAAGGACTACAGCAAAAAGTCGAGTGGGTTCGATGCCCACGAGACTTTTATTGAATGTTATTAAATTAGTGGTACTTTTATTCTAAGCTCAAGGTAATCATAGAACACTACCTATGTATAATTACTGCTTTTTTCCACTTACCCGAGAAATAGAACCATACGCACAGCACAAGAGAAATCAAGGAGGCTATTGGTGCGCCGAGCCCTACTCCCCAAATTCCCATGTCCAGTACCATTCCAAATATATACGCTGCCGGTATACGGATAAGCAGAGATGACATAATACCATTAATGAGTGAGAAGGTAGTATGGCCTGAGCCTATAAACAAACCATTAAGGCAGAAAATAAATGGAACTGTAAGATAATCATAGCTTAAGGAACTCATATATACAACGCCCTGGGCTATCATGTCAGGATCGTCGTTGAAAATTGAAAGAAGTTCTTCGGGAAACAGACGGACCAGTATGAATATTGTTGTGTTGATTGCCACTGCTATAAGCATTCCAATCTTCATTGTCTTCGACGCTCTTTTTTCCTCACCCGCCCCAAGATTCTGAGCAGACATTGCTGAAACCGAGGAGCTCATTGCAATTGCAGGCAATATGGCAAAGCCCGTAAGCTTGCCTACTGCACCTACAGCGGCAGAAGCCACAAACCCTATTGAGTTGACAAGCGCAGTCAAAAACAGAAAGGATGTGTTGATGGCTATGTTCTGTATAGATGTTGGGATACCTATCTTTAAAAGGAGCTTCAGCCTGTCATTATGAAATCCGAAGGAGCTTAGCTTGAAATCAAATATGAAATTGTTTCTTGCCAGATATAATATGCAAAGAATCATGCTTATTGCCTGTGAAACAATTGTTGCGATAGCTGCACCCATAGCTCCGGTTTTAAATACGGCAACAAGAAGCAAGTCAAGTCCTATGTTGACAACACACGCAATAGTAACAAAGATCAACGGGTTTTTACTGTCACCCATACCACGCATAATAGCACTTAAGGCGTTGTATCCAAATATGAATATCGTACCAAGCATAGTAACAATAAAATAGCTCTTTGCTTCGGAATATGATTCTGCCGGGGTTCTTATCAGTTTAAGAAGCGGGTCGTCAAATATCAGTGACCCCACTGTAATTACAACTGCGAGTAGGGCAAGTGAGGAAAACAACGTTCCGATAGTTTCTCTTAGCTCATCCTTTTTACCGGCTCCAAGATATTGTCCAATAAGCACAGTAGCACCCACACAAAGACCAAATACCGCGTTTGTTATAACAAATGAAATTTGTCCTCCTATATTGACACCGGACATACTAGCTGTACCGGCGTACTTTCCTACAATTATCATATCTACTACACCATAAAGAGTTTGTATTAAGTTTGACAGCAAAAAGGGGTAGGAGAAAACTATTAGCTGTTTTACTACGCTGCCCTTAGATAGATTGTTTTCAAATTTGTTCATATGCTTCCTTTCGTACAAAATTACATAAACACGAGTTTATTATGAATTGAGTAATGCAAAAATTAAAGTAGTGCAGTGTTTAATTATAACCTTCAAACGATAACTATTCAACATGATTATACGATAATATATTGAGATTGTGAAATGAAAAAGTAAAGTCTTGTTATCGGTTTCTCGTGTAGATATAAGCTTGGGTAAGGTGTTCTTTGAAAGTGTACCACTATGTATATAAAAGTCCAAACAATAGATAGCCGCAGCGTTTGTCAACTGCAGAGGCTAATCTTCAATATATGGGAAATCTGAACAACAGAGAGCCTCATGCTCTCCGAACAGAACAAGGTTTGGCTGCATATAATGTTATAGGATTACATAAAACAAAAAGTCAGCGGCTGACGAATAATTCGGCTTGTTGCTTTTTGAGAGGATGTGTAATATGGCAAATGTTTATGTTTACAATAATAACAGTAATGAAATGGAGTATTACGTGCTGGCAGAATCCGATCCGATGCCTTACAATATCGGAGGGACACTTACGCTGAGAGAGTTCAGGGGAAGCTCCAGATCCAACACCCTTTGGACGACAAGGCGCGCTATGGAAGCGTTTAATGTAACGAGAAATTTATGGGGCAGACCTATATATGTGGGCTATGCTTTTAAACGTATATGGGAGGGAGGCCATGCGGCCATGTCCCAGCATTATGCAGGGGTTTCGTTTGATACGGGACAGAATCTTGACAATATAACGAGAAATCAGTTGAGAAATACTGCAATAGAATCCGGTGTCTGGTCGTATGTCGAGCCTGCCTATCTGACGCCTACCTGGGTACATTTTGATGCCAGACAGTCACCGCCTGCTTGTGCAGCTGGAGGCTATCCTATGGTGATGACAGGAAGCGTGGGAGTATATGTGCTTGTACTACAGGATGCGCTCAATGCCTTAGGATATACAGGTTCCGGATTAGACGGCTATTTTGGAGGAGGAACCAGAGCTGCGGTTACAAGATATCAAAATGACCGAGGTCTCGCTGCTGATGGTATAGTGGGCTGTAATACATGGGAGAGCCTGACAGAAGAGGCTGTCTCAATCGGTCAGACACCAACCGTGGTAGATCCATAGCTATGTAACAGGGTACGGGGTTGTTGATAAAGTACCATTTACAAGAAAATAACAACGAAGCTAAGCGGATTTCGAGCCCTTTTTCAATATAAACTAAACTTTATCAGTGGTCTCACCAGTACCCTTGTCACCTGTCAAGCTTTTTGCTTAATTAGGCTAAAAATGTGCAGAAAATCAGGTATGGAACAAAAAATTTACAAATAATGCCGAATTCATTGATTTAGTTCAATGAATTCGGCATTATTTATGTGATTTATCCATAAATTTATTGGTCACAGTGTTCCCTAGTTGAAATTTCGCACAAAATATATAGGTGTTTTAAATAAAGTGTTCCCCAGTTGAATTTCTGCACAGGAACGTATATGAATATTTCCAGCTTACCGCTGCACCCCTCTACACAGGAGTACAGCGGCCAATGCTTCTAAGTTTATTTGTCTATGCTTTATTTACAACAAAGGTAGGCGCTGATTTAGGGGATTTGCCCTTAATAACCTTGTGGTAATACTCGTAGGTCATGGGTTCTGTATCAGCGAGAATTCTTCCATCAACAGCATCGGCCAGGAAAATAGTGTGTGTTCCTGCGTCCATTGAATCAATAACCTTAGCCTCGAAAACCGCAACTGTATTATCATGAAGAAGAGGAACGCCTGTCTGCCCAACTTCATATGGTATATCCTTGAATTTATCAGCATCGCGGCCTGATTTGAAGCCAAAGCCCCCGATAAATTTAAAGGTTGCCTCCCGGCTGAGTGCATTTACTCCAAAAACACCTGTTTTTTGTATAATCTCATGAGAAAGATTTTCCTTACTTATTCCAACAGTGACTCTGACAGGCTCAGCTGTAATTTGTGAAAAAGTTGTTGCGACCATACCATTAAGCTTTTCGTCAAGCCTTGTTGTTATTATGTATACTCCGTAGGTGATTTTGAAAAAAGCATTAAGATCCATAATCAGTGTCATCCTTTTCGCGTTTATTTTTTAACAAATGAACTATTTATTAAAATTAAATTACCCTAAAGGTTGCATATTTAAACATAAATTTATAGTATAGTGCACAGCCATCCGAATCAATGAAAAGTCTAAATTCATAGAAAATGAGCCTGATACCGTCTGAGCACAGTTACTGTTTTTCTGAAGATGACCTTTGTCAGTAGTGTCTATAAAAATAAGTATAGCAGCATTATTGACTGTAAAGCCTTATACAACATACACAGCAACATAATTAGATAAAAGTTTGCTAAAACTAAAACAATAACAAGATACTAAATGTTTTTGAGGAAAGGAGAAATATCATGCCAGAGAAAAAAATAAAGGATTTTCATCAATCTGTGCCGGTAGAAAAGCAAGATACTGCAGCATGGGCTGATATAGAATGTGTAAAGGAAAACTCACGCGTTACTATACCATCTGAAAAACAGGTTGTTAATGCTAAGGAATACGTCGACGCGAACCAAAAGTAGTGGGGCGTAGTAGGATAGGGATGCGAGACGTCCCTGTCCTAATTGTCCATGCTATCTTTGCTGATTTTTTTTGCATTTCTTTTATTAGTGTACATCAATTTGTCCAGATGTTTAAGAAATTCATTCATGCTCATTTTTGATTCCGCTTCATAAACCCCATACCCCATGCTTAAGTCTATTCTGTAGGGCTTTTTGCATGCATTATTATATTTAGCAACCGCGTTTTCTATTCTTTTAACAGTAGCTTTAAGGTCCTTTTTGTTGGAAACATCGAGTATTATGTAAAATTCATCTCCTCCAAAACGGAATATGAGGTCGTTAGATGACCTTATGCAGCTAGTTAGAATTTTCGCTGTTGCTTCCAGAGCATCATCGCCCATATCATGACCATACTTATCATTTATAGACTTGAAATCATCCATATCGATCATTATGGCTGAAAAGGTTTTATCGTAATAGCTTGCGTTGATTTTTGCGCTCAGGTATGACTCGAATTTTTTTCTGTTGCCGACACCTGTAAGATAATCAGTATAAAGATTGCGATTTTGCATATTTAAAAATATTATAAGCAGAGACAGAACAACGAAATTTATGACCAAAGATATTCCGTAAAAAAAAGTTTGCAAAATAGTACCGATAATCGGGGGTATGGTAAAGAAAATAAGAAAAAAAAGGTACTTCTCTTCAATTTTTCTGCGGTTTGCCAGCACCAAAAAAATTGAGAATGCAGTAAGAAATATGCAGTTGATTACAAGACAAATAAATAATGGGCCTCTGTGATATATATTGCCTTTATCAATATAGTACAACAAGTCGGATTTCTGCGAAAGCAGGAGAAAAATTGTGTTCAGTAATAAATCTACGGCAATAAGAGGCTTGAGCCAGGTTGAAAAATTACTTTCCCCCTTTATTTGATAACATATAAACAGAATCCAGACACATGGCAGCAGAGGATTAGTCAGGAATATAATAAAGTTGCCTGTGTGGTTTAAAATTGGGTAAATTATAGTCTCCGGCCTTCCATCAAATCTCGAAAGAATATCAGCGATAAGCAGCATAATGGTTATATAAACCATAAGCTGATATAATCTGTTTTTCACATTCTTTTTGTCTATGTACCTTGAGGAATAAACGCTTATAATAACTAAAATTATGATCGAGTACGAGTTTATAATAATATTACCTGCAAAATTCATTAGGTCATCGCTCCTCTTGGTATTTCATAAGGGACTATGGCACTTGTATTATACTACACCAAATGGTGAAAACTCAAACTATATGAATTATTATCTTAGCAACAGCACGAACTATTATGGGCTATACTTTATTTAGCTTATAACTAAATTTTGTATATTAAATCATAATTAATCTTTTGAGTCATGCATGACCATGACCTTAGCTAAAAAAGAACTGCCTCAAGTTTATTTTGAGGCAGTTCTTTTTTCAAATGCTGATCACATCCTGGCTTTTTTGTGCGTCCGGAGGGCATACGATTCTAGTATTCCTGCTGTGCAAGACGTCTGTAAGTGTTATACCTTTCTTGTGCGTGCCTTTCGGCGGCACTGAAGAGCTCCTCGGCTGCATCCGGGAACATAGTAGCAAGCTGTGTGTATCTGACTTCACCCATTATGAAGTCCCTGAAGGAAGCAGAGGCTTCCTTTGAGTCCAGAATAAATGGATTTTTTCCTTCGTCACGAAGCATCGGGTTATATCGGTAAAGATGCCAATAGCCTGCATCTACAGCTTTCTTTTCTTCGGCTATGCTCGTCCCCATCCCTGCCTTTATTCCATGTGATATACATGGTGCATAGGCTATTATTAGAGAAGGGCCATTATAGCTCTCGGCCTCTGTGATCGCCTTGATTGTTTGATTCATGTCGGCGCCCAGGCTTATCTGGGCAACATATACATAACCGTAGCTCATTGCCATCATACCAAGGTCTTTTTTCCTTATCTTTTTACCCGACGACGCGAATTTAGCAACAGCAGCAGTCGGAGTTGCCTTGGAGGATTGGCCGCCTGTATTTGAGTAAATCTCTGTGTCCAAAACGAAAATATTGACGTTATCGCCGGTTGCCAGTACATGATCCACACCACCATAACCTATATCATATGCCCAGCCGTCTCCTCCGATTATCCATACTGACTTTTTTGACAGGTAATCCTTCAGAGTCCATATTTCATTTAAATGTATGTTTTCATGGATAGAATCGACTGCAAGTGCATCAGTTACCGCTTTGGAGGCTTCATCTGAAAGCTTGCTGTCATTACCGGCATCTAGCCATTGTCTAAAGGCTGTCTCCAGATTTTCTGAAAGCTCACCTTTAGAAATGCACTCCTCCATGATATTTGCAATTCTATTGCGCAACTGATCTACTGCAAGATAAATACCATAACCGTACTCTGCATTATCCTCAAACAGAGAATTTGCCCATGCCGGGCCACGCCCATCCTGGCCTATAGTGTAGGGAATAGATGGTGAGCTTGCACCCCATATGGAAGAGCAACCTGTTGCGTTGGCAATTATCATCCGCGAGCCGAATAATTGTGTAATGAGCTTAATATATGCTGTTTCTCCGCAGCCCGGACAGGCTCCGTTAAACTCAAGCAGCGGTTTTGCAAGCTGGGAGCCTTTTACTGTGTTCTTATTCATAAGATTATCCTTGTAAGTGATCGTTGTTGAAAACTCCCAGTTCTTATTCTGAAGTGGTGTCTCTTCACCGGCAGGCACCATCACCAGGGCTTTATTTGATGTCGGGCAGATATCTGCACAGTTGCCGCAGCCCGTGCAGTCCAATGGACTGACCTGTACTCGCAGTTGATAGCCTTCCAGTGCTTTCCCGGCAGCTTTTATTGTAGTATATCCCTCAGGTGCTCTAGATAATTCTTCGCCATTAATAAGGAACAGCCTTATTGTAGCGTGAGGACAAATCATTGAGCAGCGGCCGCACTGTATGCAGTTTTGAGGCTGCCATTGCGGAAGCATAACTGCAATACCTCGCTTTTCATATGCAGTTGTACCGAGTGGGTGAGTTCCGTCTTCAATTCCGTTAAATGCGCTGACCGGCAGATCGTCACCGTCTTGGTGTGCCATTGGGCGTTGAATTTTCTGTACGAATTCCGGAAAGCTCTCAGGAGCTGTATATTCGTCCTCAGCATTGGACCAATTTGGCGGAACATTGACCTTGTGAAGTGCGTCAAGCGACTTATCTACTGCAAGCTTATTCATATCCACAATCTTCTGGCCTTTTCTGCCATAGGCTTTTTCGACGGATTCCTTAAGGTAGCCTATTGCCTCATCTACTGGCAGTACGTTCGCAAGCTTAAAAAAGGCTGTCTGCATTATCATATTGATCCTGTTGCCCAATCCTACATCACCGGCGATTTTTAAAGCGTCTATTACATAGAAATTTATTGAATTACCTGCAATATAACGTTTAATAAAGGCGGGAAGGTTATGGTTCAAGCCTTCAAGGTCCCATGGACAGTTAAGTACGAACACACCTCCGGCCTTAAGACCTTTAACTATATCATAATTGTAAAGAAAGGACTTGTTATGACAGGCTATATAGTCGGCGCTGTTTACCAGATATGGGCTCCGTATGGGTTTTTTGCCGAAGCGCAGATGCGATACAGTCGTTCCGCCTGACTTTTTGCTGTCATAGGAGAAATATGCCTGTGCATATAGGTCAGTATTATCACCTATTATCTTTATTGCAGATTTATTTGCGCCAACGGTGCCATCAGAACCGAGTCCCCAGAATTTGCAGCTAATTGTGCCTGGAGGAGTAGTATCGATATTTTTGCCTTCCGGAAGTGAAGTGCCTGTAACGTCGTCTATTATGCCTATAGTAAATCTATCCTTTGGAGCTTCACTGCTAAGATTAGTAAATACTGATATTATATTTGCCGGACGGGTGTCCTTTGATCCTAAGCCATATCTTCCACCGATGATCAAGGGCTTTCTACCGCTTATATTGTTGTAAGCCTTACATATGTCAAGATATAAGGGTTCGCCGGCAGACCCTGGCTCCTTTGTACGGTCAAGCACTGCGATTCTCTGTACACTTTTTGGAATGGCATTAAGCAGATGTGCTTCAGAAAATGGCCTGTAAAGTCTTACTCTGACTGTACCTGTTTTCTTTCCCATTGAGTTTAGAAAGTCTACAGTTTCATTTATTGTGTCGCATACAGAGCCCATCGCAACTATAATATTTTCTGCATCCGGCGCTCCATAATAGTCGTATAAGCCATAACTTCGGCCGGTTATGCGGTAAATCTCCTTCATATACCCCTCCACAATGGAAGGGACCGTATTATAAAACCTGTTAGAAGCCTCCTTGCCCTGAAAATATATATCAGGATTTTGTGCTGTTCCTCTGACTACCGGATGCTCGGGATTGAGAGACCTGTCTCTAAATGCTTTTACTGCTTCCGTATCAATGATCTGAGCCAGATCCTCGTAGTTAATTGTTGATATCTTCTGATACTCGTGCGATGTCCTGAAACCGTCGAAGAAATGTATAAACGGTATTCTTGATTTAATTGCTGACAAATGTGAAACACATGCAAGATCCATTACCTCCTGTACATTTGAGGAGGCAAGCAATGCTGCTCCTGTCTGACGGCAGGCCATAACATCCTGATGGTCACCAAAAATTGAGAGCGCGTGTGTTGCTATTGCGCGTGCTGATATGTGGAGAACTCCCGGCAGCAGCTCACCGGCCATTTTATAGAGGTTTGGTATCATTAGCAGTAAGCCTTGAGAGGCTGTATATGTGGTGGTTAATGCGCCGCCCTGCAGCGATCCGTGCATTGCACCTGCAGCACCTGCTTCTGACTGCATCTCAACCACTTTTACTGTCTGACCGAATATATTCTTTTTCATGTGTGCAGACCATTCATCTATTAATTCAGCCATTGGCGAGGACGGGGTTATAGGGAATATTGCTGCAACATCAGTAAAAGCATATGAAGCATATGCAGCAGCATGGTTCCCATCCATTGTCGACATTTTCATTAGAAATACTCCTTTTTTGTTTTGATTCGTATTATTCTATTATTTCCAAATGCCGATATAAAATGTATCTGGTAATATGGTCATATTGTAGATGCGTCTAATTGAATACATCAATAAATAATGGTATAATTATGAAAACAAATATCATGTACCAATGTATAGTAAATAATGATGACTATTGTTTTGCTTAGTTGAATTGGGGAATCGTTAATGGATGACAAAAAGTGCAGGATCTTAATAGCAGATGATAATAAGGATATACATGAGGACATAAAATATATTCTTGGTATTTCATCTGATAATGCTGAGAACTATTTGGAGATCAGCCTTTTAAAAGAAGAATTGTTCGGTGTAGAAAGTGACTCGATTAATAAAGGAGTTATTTCAAATATTAAATATAGGATCGATGATGCATATCGTGGTGACGAAGCCATAAATATGGTTAAGGCAGCAAAGGAATCAGGAGATTCATATTCTCTTGTTTTCATGGATATTAGGATGCCGCCTGGGATTGATGGGATAGAGACAATTGAAAGCATATGGACGATCGATCCGGATGTGGCTATTGTTATTTGCACTGCTTATTCTGACTATACATGGGATCAGATAATATCCAAGCTTGGCCATAATGATAATCTTTTATTTATCAGGAAGCCTTTCGACAGTATATCACTTAAGCAGATCACACTCGCAATGACAACTAAATGGAGTCTGAGAAGACAGATACACCAGTACATTGGTGATCTTGAGAACCAGGTGAGAATTCGTACCCAGGAGCTAACTGTTGTTATCAATAAGCTTGAAGCTGAAATAGCACTTAGAAAAGAAAAAGAAAAACAGCTGGCCTATAATGCACATTTTGACTCTCTTACGAAGCTGCTTAACAGACATTCCTTTTACTTAACGCTCTCTAAGGTTACAAATGAGGGCTTATATGGTTACACTGGATTTGCTTTTTTCTATATTGATGTTGATGATTTTAAAAGTGTTAACGATATGCTCGGACATGATGTTGGAGATAAGCTTCTTATAGAGGTAGCATTAAGAATCCGACGTGTGCTGAGCAAGTATTCGTGCAGGATTCCTGACTTTGTTGACGAAAGGATGACCACTTGTGCATTGTACAGGCTTGGCGGTGATGAATTCACTGTAATTGCTAAAGAAACAGACAGGACTCAGATAGGCATAATAGCACAAGAGTTTCTTGAAACTATAAAACAGCCATTTTATATCAGCGGGCATGAAATAAATACATCCTGCTGTATAGGCATCAGTTCCTATCCTAATGATGGATTATCTGCTGACATACTTCTTAAATATGCCGATACAGCACTTTATGAGGCAAAAAAGATACATGGAGTATATCGCTTCTATACCGCTGAATAATACCATTGTTTACAAAGCAGGGAGAATAAAATGGAGTATGTACTAAAATCAGGTCCGTTAAAGAAGGATAGGTACACGATTGGCTTTCTTGATGATAATCAGAATAACGATTTCCATATAAAGATCATGAGCGGTATTGCTCAGGCGGCTAAGGAACTTGATATAGATATAATAAGATTCAGTTATTATTCATCGCATATTGCATACAAATTTTCACATCAGGTAAATATGGTGCTCGATCATATCCAACAGTATGATCTGGATGGCTTGATGTTTCTAGGATGGACAGAAGCGGGAGCAATGTACAATAGTGATTTTCAAAAGCGTTTCAGCTCACTGCCGCTATTTAGCATAGGAACGGCTTTTGACGATATTCCATGCGTTTATTTTGCCGGAGAAGAGTATATAGGTGGTATTACAGAACACCTGATAAAAGAACATAATCTAAAGCGCATTGCTTTTGTTGAGCACAACAGACCGGACAGCAGGAAAGAAGCTTATATAAAAGTAATGAAGCAATTCGGTTTATATGACCCAATGCTTTATATAAGCTCTGAGGCGCTTGAGGGATTGAGCATGAAGGACAGAAGTAAACGGGCTATTGAAATTCTATTGGATGAGAGAGGACTTGACATAGAAGCAATCATCTCATTGAAGGTGGAAGAGACAGTATGTCTGACTTATGAGCTAGACAAAAGAGGAATCAGGATTCCTGATGACATAGCGGTGACTTGTTATGAAAATGATAATATGGCACGCTACACATCGCCCGGCTTGACAACTATACACTATCCGTGGAGGGAACTGGGGTATAACGCGTGTATTCGTATGGCAGAGCTTTTGAATACCGGTCATGTGCCTATGGTTACATCACTTAATGGTAACGGGAAAGTTATTTATCGAAGATCCTGTGGGTGCAGGCCGCTGCTTTTTTTCGACATGGGTAAGAACGCTAAAGCGTGTAACCTACATAATATCAGCGAGAATGAAATAGGACAGATTATCCGCTCACTTACACATACATTAAAATATGTGAACTCCGATACAGCCACAGATATTGTCAGAAGCTTTTTTATGTCGTTTAAAGACAAAGATAAGAGTAGTTTCCTAACTAAGCTTTCAATGCTAGTTAAAGGAGCTGGTAAGGACAATAACATTGAAGATGTTTTATTTGCAGTCAGAAGAGAAATATGTACTTATCTTGGTAATGATATCGAAGGCTTGATATGGTCAGGAGATTTGTTTATGCAGGCTCAGACACTTATAAATAAATCTGTTTTATCATTGCAGGAAGCAAAGAAAAATGACACAAGAAAGGTGGAGACTATTCTTCAGGAACTAAGGAGGAGGCTTCTTACACAGTTTAAAATGGATAACCTTATCGGCTCACTTGAAATAGTTTTGCCTGAATTGGGTATTCCGGGATGTCATCTCTTTATTTTCAATTCAACCTTTGACAGGGAAGCCACAAAAGGAAACCTATATGACAACAACATACAGATTTTTAGTTTTGCCTCCGGCAAGAAGGTAGAATCCTTTGGAAAGGCAGGGAAGCTTGCCCAACAGATGTCGAGCATGCTTAGGACGGAAGGAAAAAATATTTATCTCTCCTATTTGCTGCATGTAACTGACGAGGTTTTAGGATTTGTATTGTTTGAACCGGGCCCAATGGATGAAATCCTGTACCAGGCACTTACTGTACAGATAAGTACAGCTCTGAGAGGAATACAGCTGATCAACACACTTAATGTTACATATAAAAGGTTTGTTGAACATGCATACAGGGAAGGTATGGCAGATATTGCAGCTAATACTCTTCATAATATAGGCAACATACTGAACAGTGCGGTGATTTCGGTACAACTGATGGATGAGATAACAATGAGCCCGTTTGAGGATAATATGGCACTGGCTGGAAGTATTCTGCGGGAGAATATTGACAAGATAACAAGCTTTATTTGTAATGACCCGAAGGGAAAAATACTGATGAATTTTTACCTGAAGCTTGGAGAACAGGCAAAGAAGACCCATCAGCAGCTGCACTACAATATATACAGGCTTCAGGACAGAATTCGTGCAATAAGTGATGAAATATCAGCGCAGCAGACCTACGCGGGTATAGATAATAAGCTTGAGGAGCTATCAATAGAACAAATTATTGAGGATGCCCTTAAGCTGAACAAGGCATATCTGGATTATCATGGTATATCTATAGTCAGGAATTATGAAGCAAGATTTAAAGCAAAGATCCATCGAGCAAGGCTTTTCTTTGTATTTGCCAACATAATCTCTAATGCAGAGGAAGCAATGCTTGAAAATTGTGCTGATAAAAGGCTGATAGTACGGATGCATAAAGATATTAGCGGAAAATACCTGCGGATAACTGATACAGGCAGGGGAATTCCAAAGGAGAACTTAAGCTTGATTTTTGGCAGAGGTTTTACAACAAAAGCGGACAAATCCGGTAATGGACTCTACAGCTGTAAAGCCTATATGAATGATATGGGTGGGATCATCATAGCTGAAAGTGAAGGCGAGGGAAAGGGGTCAACCTTTATTCTGAAATTTGAAGAAGGCGAGAATTCATAAAATGCCAGATACATCAGATAACAGTCAAAATAAATATAGAAGGCTTACTATCGGATTCATTGATGAGGACACCATTAATGAGAATCACAACATTATGGTTAACAGTATCCGTAGAACTGCTCAAGAATATAATGCTGATGTTATCAGGTTTGGACATATGAGGATGGATCTGCACCCAAATTCTGAGTATAGCAGTACTCTTTTGAATTTTGTAAGACATTTTAAGCTTGATGGACTAATTTTTCTAGGCTGGACGCAATACGCTTCAAGCGCTATTATGCGTATTATGGGGAATATGCCTGTAATATGTATTGGAGAAGAACGTGAAAGTATTCATAGTGTGTTTTTTGCAGGAGACGAGTATATAGAAGAGATCATGAATCACTTAATATGTGAACATGGACGAAAAAATATTGCATTTGTGGAACCGATTAGGTCGGACACCAGATCTGATATATACAAAAAAGTGATGCAGAAATATGGTATCTATGATCCTGAGTTATTTATAAGTGCTGATGATTTAGAGGGTCGATCGGTCAATCTGAGAGGAAAGCGGGTAGTCGAGCTGCTGCTTGATGAAAGAAAGGCTCATGTTGATGCTATTGTTTCTTCTTACAATGATGAGACGTACGATATAATGGCTGAACTTAATGCAAGAAGAATACGAGTGCCTGAAGACATTGCCGTCACTAGCTATGAGGATTCCGAGATTGCAAGAAATATGCTGCCATCATGCACTACTGTTTACTTCCCATGGGATGAGCTTGGCAGCTGTGCCTGCGAACTATTGTGTAAATGGCTTAATGGTTCAACAATTCCCATGAGTGTAAAAGTTCAGGGCAAAGTGCTTTATAGAGAATCCTGCGGATGTACTCTGGATATAGGATCTAATTCAGATTTTCATGATATCAGATATGATGGTAAATGCTTTGAAGAATTAAACGACAGTGAGCTATCTGAAATTTCATGGGATATTTCAAAACGTACCTTTATCAACAAAGAAGCTACTGAATTACTGATAAAATTGTTCAAAGATTATTTTTACAGCAGAACGAACCTGTCAAGTGACATCGATATCCAATTTATTAGTTTTGCAAAGCAATGGAAAAACAGCGACGTATATAAATTTGTGCCTGTTTTCAGGGGTTGTCTGCTGCCATATTTACTTCCTTATGCTGAAAAGGACATCAATCGGCTCTTATGGGCTGAGGATATATTCAATTACATGCATAAAGCATTGCACAATAGCATTGTTAGTGTCTGGTTCAGGGAAGAGAACGATAACAGGGAGATACATAATACACTAAAGGAAATTGGACAAATACTGATAACCAATTTTACTTTGAATAATCTTTTAGACTCTATTGAGCTGAATCTTCCAAGAATTATGGTAAAAAGCTGCATTATCTATATGGCAGAGAATGTAAAGAATAATGAGTTTCCCGGAAGTTTGAATAAGATATTCGAATACAGCAATGGAAAACGAACAGCACTGCCGGATATAAAAAACAATAAATCTGAGTATATAGCGCTCTCCCAGTCGGAACAGCCGTACTTTGTTACTGCACAGCTGCTCTATATGGAATATGGTATAAAGGGCATCGTACTATTTGAACCAACGGTAATGGATGTAAGGATATACAACACTCTTGCTGAGCACATATGCTCTGCCATGAATGGAACTGCACTATTTGATGAATTGGAGATTGGATATAAGCTGCTTATGGATCAGGCAAGAAAAAAAGGAATGGCTGATATATCCACCGGAGTTCTGCATAATATTGGAAATGTGCTCAATAGTATAAATGTAACGGTACAGACGCTTAAAGAATTGATAGAGACCAGTCCTACCCGCGATTTGTCAGCCGCTTGTGAGATGCTTGAAAAGCACATGGACGATCTTGAAGGCTTCATGAGAGATAACCCCAAGGGAGAACTGCTTATGCAATTTTATTCTGCACTCGGTGATTGTTTTAAAAGCTACTATGATAAACTGAGGAACAATATAAGCAAGCTCGCAGAAAAAATTAGCATAGTAAATGACATAATTTTTGCGCAGCAGAAGTATACCATTATAAAGCCGGTCCTTGAACCGCTTGATCTATCGGCAATAATCAGTGATGCTCTGAAGTTGTACGAGTCAAGTATTCAAAAGCACAGCATTAAAGTGGAAATTGATTACCGTGGGAAAACTGTGGCAATTGCATATAGCACAAAACTGTTTGACGTACTCGCAAATTTGGTAAAAAACGCCATTGAGTCAATGGAGGGTATAAGTGAAGGCATCAAGACACTTAAAGTTAGTGTCGAAAACATCAATGATAATGTCCTGATTACGATCAGTGATACAGGAGCAGGAATTGAGGAAAGCAGCCTGGAAAGCATATTCAATTACGGTTTTACAACAAAGGAGAAGGGTCATGGTTTTGGACTGCACAGCTGTGCAAATTATATGAGGGAAATGAATGGTAAAATATGGGTAGAAAGCCAGGGCGCAGGGAAGGGTGCTACCTTTATATTACAGCTGAGGGCAAAGGTATGAGCGCAGGTTTAAGTATTGTTGAGCTCCTTTATCATGCGTGTAATGCCCAGTATTGAGCTAAAGCTTATTAATACCACAACGGCAGTTTTCAACACCGTTAAAGAGGCCGGCACCAGCCTTGCGGCTATTCCAGATAGTAGATAAGCAATTATGCATGTCATAATGAGTGTTATTATTTCCGGTATGCTGATCTTTACTTCACATATTTTTCTTATTTCTTTTATATTTATAAATAATGCAGTAATCGAAATAATTATTATTGATAGGCCATATCCGTATATGTTCAGTGAAGGTATACCTACAAGCATTATTATAAGCACCAGGCTCTCCACAGAAATAATAATGGAGTTTTTTAAAAGGATCGTCTGTTGTCCTAAAGCGTTTAGTATACCGAAGGTCGGAGAGGCAATATACGATATAAGGCATATTATTGAGGAAAAACGTATCATATCACCAAGATCTCCACGATTGTAAAAGACCTGGCCGAGAGTGGAGGGTATTATTAAACAGACAATTGCAGTAGCGGCTCCGATAGCGCATGCAAGCCTCATCACTTGGGCTATCCTTGATTCTGCCGACCAATAATCCTTTTTACTGATGTGTAATGAAAGCTCAGGTACAAGTACTGTAAGCATTGAACCTATAATAATATAGGGCAGGTTTGTTATATTGAGGGCCATGCCGCTAAATCGCCCTATCAGTTCCAAAGCATTATGATATGACATTCCGGATGTCATCAATCTTCTTGGGAGAATCAACGTCGATATAGTCGACAGAACAGATGACAGAATTCCATTCATGCATAATGGCAAGGATATGACAAATACATCAAATAACAGCTGGATACGTGATTTTGTTCTGCCTGCCCCAATAGGAATGGAGGAGCGCTGAAGCCTGTAACAGGTGTAGAGCAGCAACAGGCTGATAAACTCACCTACAGCTAGCGCAAAATATGCTATAGCCACAGTCTTGTCTACTCTCTCCGGCTTTAGCACAGAAATTGCAGTAAGCAGTATTACAACTCGCAGCAGCTTTTCTACAATATCAACAGAAGCAGTTATCTTATACTTGCCAAGCCCATAAAAATACCCCTTTATTATCGCTGACAAAGGTACAAACACCAATGCCGGACTTATTATCTTTAGTGCTTGTGCTGCACGCACATCCATGACGATATATTTTGCAAAACCGCTGCTGCATAGCATCACGAGCAGAGCTACACTGCTGGCCCATGCTGCAATAAACACCAATGTTGTTGTAATCGTCTTGTTCATATTTTTTATGTCTTTTCGGTTAAAGTGAACAGTGCTTATTTTTGATATGGCAGTAATCAAACCGTCACTTGTTAAGCATAACAAAAGACCGTATACAGGCATAATTAGGCCATAGAGCCCCAGACCCTCAGCGCCAAGCTCTCTTGACAGAAGGATCGAAAAGGTGAAAGCAATAATGCCTGTCACCATGTTTGACAGTGTCAATATAAACGAATCTCTGTAGAATTTATCTATACGCACAAGCTTACCCCTGAATCTAACCATGTTAATACAAGGTTATTCAGTGCCGGGGTTAATTATGTTGTGCTTTTTATTTGCCACAGTCCTTTAAAATCCGGACGAGTTGCTGTTTCAAGTAAATATGCAGACTGCGTTGCTCCTTCTATTCTATTTGAGTTAAGTGCTTTAATAATAATATCGCCTGTTACCATACCTATTCCGTGACCATAGTAATTATCCCCATCAAAGAAAATGGCATTTTCACCCTGCCATTCAGGTGTAAGCGGGTTAACCTCAGGATTCTTAAAATATCTGCAGTCTCCGGGAAGATAAACAGGAGGTGAACGGTGTGTTGCTATGCCTAGCTTTGGGCTTATATCTGCCCAGTTCATAAGAATTATCCCGCTGAATGTTGAATTGAAGAGCTCAGGAGCATAAAGGTCTAGAATTGCCTTATAATATATCATAACTATTGCTGTTGCACATTCAGTGCCATATTTTCTGGCATCACTAAATATATCGTTAATGGCATCGGAGGGAAGCACACCGTCCTTAAGCCTGAAACCGCCATTATCCATGCGTATCCAGAATTCTTCATTACAGAAGGATTCCTTGAAAGTCCGGAATCTCAGCCGCCCTCTATAAAGAGAAACGGACGCATCCAATATTTTTACTCTCATACTGACTTCAAACCTAAGTTCATCTGGATTACTAAAATTGCTGACAGATTGGCTGGAAATTAGCAAATCTATAATATTACGTTCTCTGCTTCCGGCAGGGTAGCTGTCCGCTATAGCCTGAGGATCGGCTTGGCTGGCTGTAAAATTTATCATTTGAACACCCCCGATCCCGGCACTGCAATTGATACCTGCTGTGTAATGGGGAGCGTGATCCACATACTCCACTTATAAGTGTTTTCTCTGAACAGTGTATATGAGAAGTCTGCAAGTCGTACCTGTATATGGTCGGGAAGATCGGTAAAGGCATTGGAGAGCTTTTGCTCAATATAGGTTAGAGCTTTAAGCGGATGGCCTGTTTTGGGCGATACTCTATGGCATAGATATTTGCAGGCTAAAGATAGTATGTAGTATTCTGGCAATGGACTCAGATTGAGGCTTTCACCGGAATAATAAAGAAAGGGCAGGTTTTCCGACAGCCATCGCCAGGTATTGCTGTATGCAGATGCACTATCCGTATCTTTTGAGATTGTCGGCACAAAGTGTAGAAGCTTTTTAGCTAATGTAACCTCCGTACTGTAGCTTGAACTAAGACGCTTTGCAATGAAAAAAAGGCTTTCAGGTGAACATGCTTCAAAAAAGGCCCATATAAGATCATGTATCTCCTTGCCGGACCGATGGCGCATAAAGATCAAATCTGCTGTCTCATATAAGGCAAGATGGCTTTTAAAACTTTTTACAAGTAAAGCTGCGACGTTGTCCATTAAAGTGTCGTAGCTTTGTCCAAGTGCCTCGTCTCTGTACCCTGTTTTAAGCATCCAGTTTAAAACCATTTCTGTGTTGCTGCCACCGGAACGGATCTCAGCTTCTGTTTGGTTACCCCTGCTGCCGGACAGCAGAATAGTTAGCCTTAATGCTGAGCCATACAAGGGATTAAGTGATAGGCTTGAAGTAAGATCCTCGAGGTCATGCCTCAATACGTAAAGTGTACTGAAGCTTAACCTATGGTCATTTAGCAACTCAAAAGCTTTTTGAGGATCCCTGCTGACAATATCAGTATAATAATTTCTGAGGCATTCCTGGCCATTGCTGAGTCTTACATTATCCAGCAGACAGATCTGAGCATCAGGCATGGTTTCTCCTCCTTCCCATATATGTGATGATAGTCTTTGACATGTTGTTATAGGAGATCACTATAACCGAACATTGTTGTGATTTGTTTATATGGCAAGCTAGAAGGGCATTATGGCATTATTACACTGAGCATGTGCATGTCAAATACTGCCCTTCTATAAAACCATGCTGTTTACAGCCTGCTTTCCAGTGATGTGAACATCTCCTTGAGTTGAATGTCAGGGTTTCGTGCAAGTCCGTTTTTTATAGCCAATGCAGCGTTATCCGGCCTGCCTGATTTAGATAAAGCATTGGCTAAATTGTACCAGTTAGACGCGTTATCGGGATCCTGTCTTATCATATGTAAATAATATGGAGCGACCCTGTTGGAAATATATCTGGTGTTGTCCAGCTGACTTAGCTCTATGCCGTTCCAGTTCTGTAGTTCAATATCATAAACACCGGGTGCCTGCTCCCTCCAGAATGCTATGGCTGTCCTTGATGTTCCATTAGGGCTGCGAACAGGGACCAATTCCAGCTTATCGTATTTTTTGCTGAAAATTTTTCTTGTGTTTCCATTGTCCAGGGAATAGGCATAAAGCGTACGATCCTGGAGGCTTGATGTAAGCCCAAGGATAAGGTAGTTTCTGCCGTCCGTAGAAATAGCACTGTTGTCTCTGTAGTGGATGTCATCTGCCTCAGGATTAGAGATCTCGGCCATCTTGTACCATTGAACATCGTCTCTCTTTAATACTATTGTTTTGATCCCGCCGTTGATTCTGTATGACGTAACAAGTTCGCTGCGGCCATCTGAGTCAATGTCGGCAAATTGAATTTCGTTGGAATTTGCCGGATTCTGAGGCTTAACGAGACTTGCACCGGGTTCCAGGAAGCTGTTTACAATTGCGTTGTAATCTACTGTTTCAGTTTTTCCAGTAAATTGAGAGACAACCTTGTTCAGGCCTTGTGCAAGAGACTCTAAAGGCATTCTAAGTGAGCTGAGGGATGGTGGCTTGAGAGTTATGAGTGGAGGACATGTGTTTTTATTAGGTCCGCTTGCCTTGTATAAATCAGAATAGTACTTAAGACTATTGCGAGTAATTCTATCTAAAGCCTCCAATCCGGAGCCTTTGGGTATCTGCATAGTCATTTCCCCTTTACACATTATTACTCCTATATATTATGCAAAAGCTGTTTAAAGGTTAAAAATAAGAAGAATGTAAAATTACGATAAAATGTTTCAATTTATTACAATCTTTACATTCTAAACTAAATAGTATACTATATCTATTGTGATAAATTACTGATTCAGGGGGTATTGTTATGAGCTATAAGAAACCAACGATCCTTATTTGCGATGATTCACTTCTTGTCAGGAAAAAGCTTAAGGATTGTCTCCTGGAATATGGAAATTATGAAATTCTGGAAGCAGCAGATGGAGAAACCTCAGTATCGGCATTTAATATGTTTAAACCTGACCTAGTATTTCTTGACATTGTTATGCCGGATAAGAACGGTATTGAAGCACTAAACGAAATGAAAGCTTTAGATAGCAATGCTAAAATAGTAATGTTATCGTCTTCTGGTACCAAAACGCATTTAAAATCTGCAATGGATGCAGGAGCGTCAGATTTTATCCAAAAACCATGGGAAAAATCTCAGATCGAACATATTATTAAAAACATTTTCTGATAAGGAGTGTGTACTATGTTTAGCCAATATTTCGGACATTATCTCTTGAATAAAGGCCTGATTCAACCGGAACAACTGTCTGACGCACTCGAATACCAGCGTTCTGCGCACCTCAAGCTTGGCGTTATCGCTGTAAATGCAGGCATAATGACGCCTTTGCAGGTAGAAGAGGTCCATAATATGCAGAAAAGGATTGATAAGAGGTTTGGAGATATATCGATGGAGCTGGGGTACATAAACGAGGAGCAGCTTAAGCAATTGCTTTCTACCCAGAAGCAGGGACATTTGCTGCTGGGACAAGCGCTTATAGACCTTAATTATTTTACTATGGAAGAGCTTCAAAATGCACTTGATGGATATAAAAGGGAGAGCGGGCTTTCAAACAGGCAGTTCAATGTAATTATGAATAACGACAAACAAGAGATAGAGCAAGCATTTAGAATAATGGGTGAGACAGAGTTATGTGAGGTGTACAGTGATTATGTCACACTATTTGTAAAGAATGTTATTCGCTTCATAGATGATAACCCTTCTGTAGAAATTAACCAGTCCGAACATATAGACAAAAGTGAATGGTGTGCATGTCAGAAAATTACCGGAATTTATAACATAAATACTGCAATAGCATCAAATACTTCCGAATTTATTAAGCTGGCAAGTAAGTTTGCACAGGAAGAATTGTCTCAGGTAGATGAATTGGCAAAGGCTTCGGTTGGTGAATTCCTTAACCTTCATAACGGTATCTTCCTTGTCAATATGTCAAACAACGGAGTTGAGTTGGACATGAAGCCTCAGACTGTAGAAAAGGACAGCATATTCATAAGGGAAGGCAAGGCCTATACCATAACGTGCCATATGATGTGGGGGGATTTTGAGCTATTGATAAGCTAATTGGAAGTAGTACAGCATAAAACGTAATAGGCTAATACGGAGCCGGACTGTATAATAAGTGAATCAGTATATATAATGTAAAGGGACTGGCCGTTTTTAACGGAAGTCCCTTTTTGAGGCTTTGTTAAATTTAATTTTATAAATGCTTTTGTGAAGCTATTGCATAAGGTCTTTATTTCAGCTTAAATACCTTATACTCAGATTGATGAAGAGCTACTTCAAATATAGTCCGTCTGTCGTCATTTACTCCGCTGACCTCAATATTGTATTCCATGTCCATTAGCCTTGCCCCCGGCCTGTCAACAATGATCCTTACAGTATCATTGTATGAGAGAAACGATTTTACAATAACAGTATCATTGTCATATGTAAATAGGCATACTTTTGAAGCTGCATCCAGCATTACATGACTATTATCATTAAATACAGTTCTTATAAGCTTTAGTAGCTCTCTTGGATAGCTATACAGCCCCCCAAGGTCATCAGGTATAGTAATGATATACAGATGGCCTTTTCCGTAATTTATCGCAAGAACAACGGGAAGGTTTATGTCATCTCCGAAACCCTGTGCCAACTGCCAGGCGTCGTTGGTAGAAAAGGTAAGCCACGGCAGCAGGATGGGCTTTGCTAATATTTCCGAACTATCAATGGATATGCCCTGTGCTGATAGACCATATTTGTTAACAATTGCTTTTCTATTGGTATGCCTTATGTTAGCAAGCCTCTCAAAGCCTTTCCCATCAAGAACTTTAACAAAACCTGAGGTAATTATGATGTCACTGCCATTTAATAGACTCTTGTGTATTTTTTCAATAATATCGAAGTCTGCAGCAGCACTTTCAGTCAGGAATATTTTTTTACTTCCCTCTGGATATTGTGGGTACGGCTCAAGAGGTATCCCAAGCATTCCTATGTAATTATGAAGGTAATCCTCTCCGTTGGAGTGATATGGAATATAGCATGCTGTGCCAACAGGATTTCCCAAATCTCCAAGGAAATTGTCGGCTGCAGTAAAGGCACCTCCTGCCAGTTGAACATACTTTTGGCCTTTCACGCTCAACAATGTGCCCAAGCAGAATAGTGTAACCTCCATGGGCTTTGAGAACAGCGTTAAGTATACCTGTTCTGTGTAGTTGTTTGGATTGCCGTCGCAGTCGAATTGGTCGAACCACCCGCCGCCATTTTTACCGGGCTTGACATTTTCTAGATAACGCATCAGAAAATAGCTTAAATACTTTGGAAGATGCTGTTGTGTAAACTGAGGATCTCTTGTTTCTGTACCTGTATAGATCATATCGAAGATTCTTGACTCATCTGCCAGATTATAGCCTGTTTCCTGATAGCATTCATACCAATTTGGATATTTGATAATCATATTTATATCAGGTTTGATCTTCTTTGCAGGGCCTACTACAAGTGATTCGGACACCTGCTTCATGAGAGCAGTTCTGAATTGCATCCAGCTCATACTGCCCTTTGCAGCTATGCAGTGCTCACATTTACAGTTAGTAAAGAAGAAATCGTCAAGAATTATCTCATCAAAAACGGAGGCTGTCATTTCAACTACGGATTTGAGTCTATCCCTATGCAATTCATTTGTATAACACATTGATCTAAAACCGTATTCATCCTCATTATTGCTATCGGTTGCTGTTATTCCGCCGGATACCTTGATATTTCTTTTCTCAAAGAACTCCTTTAATGCCAGGAGCTTGTCTTTTTTTATATATTCGCCGCTGCGGTAGGTTTCAAGGTATACTTTATCGACATGAACATTTTTTTCAATAAGCCGAAAGCTTTTTTCGAACTTATGCATATCATTTATGGAATTCAGATTATTGACTGTACAGTAGATGGCTACATCAAAATTATTATATCCCATATGATACCCTCCTGAATATTAAATTGTTTATTAATTGATATTGAACCTATATGTTTATTTTAATAAAAGTAAATATGGAAAGCACGTCATATATTGCCAATCATACCTCAAAAATTGACTTTTTGTATTCCATTGGCGAGCATCCCTTAAGCTGCTTGAATACTCTATTGAAGGTTTTTGTACTGTTAAAGCCTGATTTGAAGCATATCTCTGTTATTGCATCGTCTGTGCTTTTCAGAAACTGTGCTGCTTTTTCTACCCTGAAATTTTTGATATATTTGCCAAGGGTCATGCCTGTAGCCTCTTTAAAAAAACGTGTAAAATAGTATTCATTGAAATTTGCAATCGCTGATATTTCCTTAAGCGTGATTTCAGAGCAGTAATTCTTCTCAACATACATAAATACGTTCTCCAGCCTGCCGAGACGGTTAAGGTGCCTGTTCTGCTCCTGCGGGGTATAATCCTGCATTGGGACAAGACTTAGAATAATAGCCAGGGTGTCATAAAGTCGTGCTCGTAATGCTATTTTGTAGGCTCCTTTTCTTTCTTTGTTTTCTCTTATAATGTTGTCTATTTGCCTCTCCAGCAGTCGGAATACCTGATCATCGCAGCTGGGAGAATCATACACTTTGGGCGACCTGTATAGGTTTTTTGCAAAACGCTTGTTTTTAATGTTTGGACACATTGATTCAAAGTAAGTTAGTTCAAAATGAAGTATGAGCCTATCAACCATATTTGGCTGAGGCAGAAAGTAGTGAACATCTCCACCTGTTACAATAAGGATGTCTTTGTGATTAATTGTGTATATTTCTCCGTTTACACCAACCCTGAGGCTTCCGCCGAGTGAACAGATAACCTCTGCAGCCTCATGCCAGTGGGGTGGGAATTCTGTTATATTGGTAAAGAAAACATTGATTGGTGCTTCAGAGTTCAGTAGTATATTTTGATGAGGTGCTTTCACTGGAATCCCCCTCTGAATTGCTTTATTATCTTTATTTTACCAAATATAAATTGTTATTTAAAGCCTGGATTTGTATATAATTGTATTCAAAACGTTTAATTTGACAAAAACAAATATAATTATTAGAATAATCAGGTGCAGTTATCGTTTATCCTTACCAACAGCGATTATTACTAATTTATTAAGAGGTTTAAATGAAAAAGCTCAAGAGGGTGTATATTGAAATTACAAATGTTTGTAATCTTTCTTGTTCTTTTTGCCCGCGTACGGTCAGGAAGCAGCGGTATATGAATACAGAGGAATTTAGTATAATACTGGAAAAGTTGAGAGGCTGCACTGATTATCTTTATCTGCACGTTATGGGGGAACCGCTGCTGCATCCGCAGCTTTCAGAATTTATTGCTATGAGCGGCAGATATGGCTTCATGATCAATCTGACTACAAACGGGGTTCTTATAGGCAGGAATGGAACTGCTCTGCTCCCGCTAAGCGCACTGAGACAGGTCAATTTTTCATTGCACAGCCAGGAAGATATCTCAGATAAAATAGCGCTGAATAAATATATTGACGATATTTTGAACTTTACACAAAAGGCCTTAAAGGAAAGCAAAATAAACATTGCATACAGGCTCTGGAACCTTTCTGACAGTTCTTCACAGGTGTATATCGAACATATAGTCAAGCGGCTTGAAGAATTCTTTTCTCCCGGTTTTTCAATAATGGAGGAGCTTAGCCGGAACAGAAGACTGACTATAGGAAACAGGGTATTCCTTAATGGTGATGATAAGTTTAGTTGGCCATCGATGAATGCTGATGAAACGAGCAGCAACGGATTTTGTATGGGACTTAGAAACCAGGCTGCAATTTTATCGGATGGAACTGTAGTACCATGCTGCCTGGATAGTGACGGTACTATTGATTTAGGTAATATATATCTTAGCGATTTTGAGCATATAATTAATGGAGAGCGTGCAAGGGCCATATTTGAGGGCTTTTCAAAAAGGACGGCTGTTGAAGAGTTGTGCAGGAGGTGCGGATACCGTGCGAGGTTCTCCTAAGTGTAAAGAGTTTAATAACTATATTATTTGGAGGCTAATATGAGAGAATGTATATGCAATAGTTGTGTAAATCTTAAGGAGATAACTGGCGAAAATGGCGATGTAACTACCTTTGATTGTATTTACGGATATCCTTCAGAGACGTGTGACATCTGTGAAACAGGAGAGTGTGAACTTGAGTGCAGCCATTATGATGAGGATGGCGTACCGAACACCTCAATCGTCGTACACTGCTCTGTTTGTGGCAAAGAACTCAATCAGCTTTGCGGCAATGATGAGGAAGGCGAAATAAGGTGTATCGAC
Source organism: Bacillota bacterium (assembly GCA_023409735.1). Classification (GTDB taxonomy): domain Bacteria; phylum Bacillota; class Clostridia; order Acetivibrionales; family DTU013; genus JAEYRB01. The sequence continues at coordinate 33,950 of JAEYRB010000010.1, forward strand.
TGCTTCCTTAAGGACTCTAAATGATCTTTCTTTACTGATATAGGGGTATGTTGTATGATCAGGACTATTATATGGTACTTGTTTGGCTGGCTAAACTTAGCAATATCCTTTCCGGTGCTTATTATAATAAGACGTTTGGAGAGAATAGGTAAAACGGATAAGCGAGACAGGCTTGCTGATAAATTCAGTATGAAACTTGCAAAAGGACTATTTTCCCTTACGGGCTCATCACTGGAGATCACGGGGATGGAAAATATACCTGCCGACAAGCCTGTACTTTTTGTAAGCAATCATCAAAGCCATATGGACAGTGCGGTCATCCATGGATTTATACATGTGCCTAAGGGATTTATAGTCGATAAGGATGCTAATAATATTCCCATACTGAGGACATGGCTCAAATATATGAAATGTATTCCCATTGACAGAGGAAACTCCATGCAGAATATACGAAGTATGGAGGAAACAATAGAAATACTAAGAGCAGGACACTCTATGGTAATATACCCGGAGGGCAGACTTGATGAAGGGAAATGCCTGCTTAAGTTTAAGGATGGGTATGTAAGGCTTGCAATGAAAGCGAAGGTGCCTGTTGTACCTGTTACAGTTGTTGATACATGGCGTATTATGAATAGAGCAGGAACAAAAATCAGCTCGGCGTCAGTGCGCTGTATTATATCACCTGCAATAGATATTAGTGGTTTTAATAAGGGCGATGAGAAAGCTCTTAACCAGAAGATATATAATATTATCGATAAAAATCTGAAGATCTGACATTATGGTGTTTAACAGAGATATCTCGTTTTCATATTTTAGTAAGGCGTGTGATGTCTCGCCTTGTTCACATCAGTCCATAGAAAATTTTTCTACAGCCCCCAAATTTTCTATGGACTGATGTGTAAAAAAACATTACACATACATAACATGATGTGTGATGTTTTTTTATGAGGGGACATTAAATGATCAGAAATGCATTTGGGGGAAGACGCCTAATACAGCTTACAGAAGCCTTCAACAATGATGGATTTGATATCGTGCAGGTCACCAAATATAATGGAAGGCTTGGGATAACTGCTGAAAGCAGGCTTGCATCCAACTACGATACAGGTAAGCCTAAAAGAGTTTATTACCTGGAAGGTACGCCGTATGAAACAGGTTATCTGATGGGATGCCTTGCTGAGAATGAGGTTTCAAGAATTACCTGTGAGTTCGCCGACAAGGTGGTGTTTTCTTTTATTGGAAACACAACGCTTGAGAAGGCAAAGCTATTACAGGAGGCCTTTATTAAGCTGGTATACATGTTTTCCAGGAGTACCTGGGAGAAACAGCCTGAAGAAATTAAGGACGAGGTTCGCGGTATATTTGAGGGCTGTAAAAAATATAATCCCAAGACCAAGGTAAATATGGAGCATCTTATTGTCTTGAATCTGGGAGTTGACATACTATGCTCCAGAGTCTATACCGGTGGATTTATGAAACGTGGTCTTCAGCCAGAATTTGATCCCGAGGATTACAGAATACCGCTAATGTGCAATGCTTTTACTGTGTCAGGAAAAAGTGCTGCAAATGGATATTTCTTTGGAAGAGATTTCATGTTTCCAATGGCTGGTGTGCTGCAGGACATTATGGCAATGATCATTTACAATCCCGTAGGCAAAGAAAATCAAAGGGCAATACCAATGGTAAGCCTTGCAGCTCCCGGAATGATTGGAAGCATTGCTTCAATGAATCTGGATGGGATAGCACTGGGTGTTGATATGTCTCCGGGCATAAACTGCGACAGCCAGAACATAGGCACTAATTCTCTTTTGCTTACAAAACTTTGTACACAGCTTTGCGACAGTGCTGAGGCGGTTGTTGATAAGATGGAGAGTATAAGAAGAGGTGTATCCTGGGCGTATATAGTTGCAGATGGGAAAAATGATCGCTCATGTGTAGTTGAGGCGGGAGCTTCAGGAAATGCACCTGATTTTACAAAGTTTGTTCCTGAGGAGTACAGGCCGGTTCTTCCTGATATGAGCTTTATTGCAGAGCATGGCAGTGAGACCTTCAGAAACGGGCTCATGGCTCGTTGGAATAATTACGGATATCCAAAGGAATACCTTCGGTTTAATCAGAATATATGGGATTTTTATAACAGTAAGAACCAAACGAATATGACCATAGCTCCGGAAGCTTTTTCAGAAAGAGGGTACATAAACAAGAGCAGAAAGGATAAAAACTGTCCTTCCACCTATTACTTTGCCCCACAGAGAGAGGAAAGTGATGAAATACTTATTGCAACCAATCATTATATCATTCCGGAAATGCGTTATTTTGCTATGCACAAGTGGGTTCAGGAGATCCTCAAAAAAAGTCTGAATGATATCCAATGGCGTTATGATACCTTAAACGATATGATACTAGAAAAAATTGAAATGAACGGAAGCATAAGCTTTACTGACGCAAAAGAGCTTACAGGCTTCCTTTCACCATGCGGCAGGTTTCCTGATTACTATAATGATAATCCCAGGAGCAGAGATGGAAAGGAAGTCAGAATAGAGGGCTGCGACTGTACCTTTGACCTTAAAAACTGCATAGTTGAGAGTCATTACGGTTACTATTGTGATAACTGGGTCAGATTGACACTCCCTAAATATTTCTGTGATTGACGGTTACTATTTCATGTGATATTGTTGGTGATGAAATTAATCAACAATAAATCATCATACGTTTATTGCATATCGTATATATGGAGTGGGAAAAGTAATGAAAAAGATTGGTTTTGATAACGACAAATATGTCCGCATGCAATCACAGAAAATTCTTGACAGGATAGCCTACTTCGGAGGGAAGCTCTACCTTGAGTTTGGGGGAAAGCTGTTTGATGACTACCATGCCTCGCGTGTACTTCCGGGCTTCAAGCCCGACAGTAAAATAAGAATGCTGCTTGAACTAAAGGAGCAGGCGGAGATAGTTATCACAATCAGTGCAGACGACATAGAGAAAAACAAGAGACGCGGTGACCTGGGTATTACATATGATCAGGATGTTTTTCGCTTAATAGACGCATTCAGAGAGATTGGACTTTATGTGGGCAGTGTTGTAATTACGCACTACCGCTCACAAATAACAGCGGACCTTTTCCAAAAGAGGCTTGAGACTTTAGGCATAAAGGTATACAGGCACTATCCCATTCCGGATTATCCGGCAAATATTCCACTTATCGTAAGTGATGAAGGCTACGGAAAAAACGATTACATAGAAACTACAAGGTCACTTGTTGTTATCACAGCTCCCGGTCCCGGAAGCGGAAAAATGGCAACATGTCTGTCGCAGCTCTACCATGATAATAAACGCAGCATACAGGCAGGATATGCAAAATTTGAGACCTTCCCAATATGGAACCTTCCTCTGAAACATCCTGTAAACCTCGCATACGAGGCAGCTACAACGGATCTTAACGATGTCAACATGATAGACCACTTCCATCTGGAAGCCTATGGTGTTACTACTGTCAATTACAACAGAGATATTGAGATATTCCCGGTACTCAACGCTATGCTTGAGAAAATCGAAGGTAAATCACCTTATAAAAGCCCGACAGATATGGGCGTGAATATGGCCGGCTTCTGCATAACAGATGATGAGGTGGTATGTAAGGCATCTGAACAGGAGATAATCCGTAGATATTATGCTGCAAGATGTGCACAAAGACAGGGTATGGCTGATAAAACAGAGGTGTACAAGCTTGAACTGCTGATGAACCAGCTTGGAATATCATCTAAGGAACGCCCTGTAGTAAAGGCTGCTCTAGATCGCTCAGAATCCACCGGGGGACCGGCAGTAGCAATCGAGCTGGATGACGGCAGGATCATAACAGGAAAGACCACCTCGCTTCTTGGAGCTTCTGCTGCATTGCTGCTTAATGCTTTAAAGGAGCTGGGAGGCATACAACATGATATGCATCTTATTTCACCTATAATAATTGAACCGATACAGGCACTGAAGGTTAAGCATATGGGAAACCGCAATCCAAGGCTTCATACTGATGAAATTCTTATAGCTTTATCAATATGTGCGGCAACAAACCCGACGGCAGCCCTTGCAATGCAGCAGTTATCTAAGCTAAGAGGCTGCGAGGCACATTCTACTGTTATACTGTCGCGTGTAGATGAAAATATATTCCAGAAGCTTGGCATTAACATTACATATGAGCCACAGTATCAGACAAAAAAGCTTTACCATAAATAGATTTATTATGTGAACAAACCAGTAAGAATAACGTAAGAATTTGAAAGGGGTACTTTCTAAAAGAAGTATCCTTTTTTGCGAACTCAATGCAGTAGTTGAGGTTGGCCTGCCGATGATGCTAATGTGTTTTCGGTCAACAGAAAAGCACTAAGGCTGTAAGCTTCCTGGTTTTTTATTTCACTTATCTGTTCTGAGGTTAATGTATCTTTCCCTCTATCAATTTCAGCACTTAAACGACAGTTTGTGACCGTTATCAGTAATATCTGTGAAATATTGTACTGGTGAGTTTAAAGCTGATACATTACAATGGCTGGTTTCTTATGGGTGTGAAACAATTTCAATACAAATGTGTCTTTTACATGTCAAGTATTAAAGCTTTATTCCATTTTTCCATTATGGTAAACTAAATAGGAAGCCGAATCTTCAACTCCGAAGAACGGGGGACGAAATACAATGGGGTGAAGCCATATATATGGCAGGGTATACTCTTTTACCTAATCCGTCAACTAACCCTGTAGGCCAAAAAAAGAGGAGGACCTATTTAATGTCACAAAAGATTAAGTTTTTATTGTCATTTTCAGTTCTAATGCTTATTACATTTCTATTTGCACAGTCAGCTTTTGCCTATTCATCTGATGACCTTGCAAAGAAGGGTATGAGAGGGGAATTGGTTACTCAGCTTCAGAAGGACTTAGAAAAATTAGGCTATATGGACATTGACCCAACCGGTTATTTTGGAAGTATTACAAAAAATGCAGTAAAGAATTTTCAAAATAAGTATGGGCTTACGGTCGATGGCATAGCAGGAGAACAGACCTTCAGTAAGTTGGATTCAGTTCTTGGAAGGCAAACAACGAAGGTAGCCTCCAGAGGCTCTTCAAACGGCATAACCTCAGACATAATTACTTATGCCAAAAAATTTTTGGGTACTAAATATGTATGGGGCGGCACAACAACTAAAGGCTTTGACTGCTCAGGCTTTGTAAAGTATGTATATTCGCATTTCGATGTTTCATTAAGCCGTACATCAAGTGCCCAGTCAAAATGTGGTACATATGTAAAAAAAGCAAATCTTGCTGTTGGTGATCTTGTATTTTTTGATACTAACGGAGGTAAGAACAATATTACACATGTAGGCATTTATATTGGCGGAGGAAAGTTTATTCACGCATCCTCCAGTCATAAAAAGGTAGTTATTTCTGATATTACATCGGGATACTACAGCAGAAAATATATGACTGCAAGACGAGTATTGTAACATAGTAATTTCTACCAAGCGTGAACTATAAATGACAAAGCAACTGTAACATTTTTTAACCGGAATACGGACTTAGACCCGTATTCCGGTTTTTTTAATGTTAAATAAAATTCCTTGGTGAATGTATCCTGTTACAGAGAAACATTTGCTTTTTACGGCATATTTGGGCTTATTGGCGTTGTACCCTATATCCTGCTTTAGTGACACATTTGCCTTTTATCATGCCCTACTTTTTCTTCACAGGGATCCACATTTCGCTGTAGTAATTTTCATCCTGAGTTCCTTTGGGATATGTGGCAGCATCGTTATACATTTCAATACAATAGCCGGCTGCGATTTCGTATTCTCTGCAATTTGGAAGCCATTCTGAGAAAATTCTTCTATTTACGTCCTGCAGAGAATTCGGCATTGCGCCCTTGCAAGCAAACACGGCCCAGGTAAATGAAGGGATAACCTTTGTTATGAAGCCCTCCGGTATTTCTTTGGATGTATCACGGTTGTCTGCAATAATATATTCAAACTCGTTTGAACCCATATTTTCATCAATATTTATGCCATACATACCACAGATAAACTTGCCTTTACCGGTCTGAAAATGTTCATTCCAAAACTTTGGTATTTCAGTTTTGGCATTGTCATAACTAAACAACCTTGAAGAGCCTACAACTTCAAATGAATCTTTTTCAATAATCTTGTAATCCATAATATAACCACCTTCCAAATAGAAATTTAATTTAAGGGGAGCATAAGATTTGATCATAACTCCATCCCTTCGGACAGCAGTAGGTGTAACACCATGAAACCGAGAGAAGGCCTTTGTGAAGCTGTCTGGAGAATCATAGCCATACTTAAGTCCAATATCAATGATTTTTTCATTCGTGGAGACAAGCTCACTGCCGGCAAGTGTCAGCCTCCGCTGCCGAATGTATTCTCCGACAGTAAATCCGCAAAGCAATGTAAACCCCTTTTGGAAATAGAACGGAGAGACAAATGCTTTCTTTGCAATATCTTCAATTGACAGCTTTTCCGTAATATTTTCTTCAATATAGTTTATAGCCTCGCTCAATCCATCGATCCAGTTCATGATTAACGCCTCCTGCTGAGTACAGTATATCAATACCTAAAAGGTCATAAACGATTATTTGTGTTATGTTTCGTCTGCTCTACATAATTATATTACTCTCATATTTAGTATTGAAAAAGTAAAATTCATAATTAAATTTATATTACCCTTGGTCGGGAACATTGTAGTAAATATTATCGGTTTGCACTTTAGTATATCGGCAGTACAGGCTATAAAAAGGTTGGTAGTGGGTATAATGAACTGTGCGCCGGTCATTTATAATGAAGACATAAGCAAAAGCTTATAAATACATAGACGAGCGACGGTCTGTCATGTATTGTTGTTTAACGTCGTGATGGCGTAAAGTAGCACATAAAAATAAGATCTGATGGTAGATATTAGTGGGGAACAGATAGTGTAAAGTAACTTATGAAAACGCGATTTGGAGAATATAGAGAGGAGCTTATATGAGTGAATATATTCAAAGAGTCATACAGCCTGAGTCTTTTGCCATTTGGGGGCTATCAGGCACAATCGTAGTTCTTGTTGGCAGCCTGGTACCTGCTATTGCTTACAGAGGAAAACTGGGGGAGAAGTATAGCCTATTGAATCATTTTGTTTCAGAGCTGGGAGATAGAAATATATCGCTTCTGTCGAGTATATTTAATTCGAGCTTGATACTTGCCGGTATTTTGTTTTCAATGTTTATGATACAGCTGGCAAGGTATCTGGGGACAATTGGGGCCTTTATTGCCGGAGCTGTGGGAGTGATTGCAGCCTTTGGCTGCTGCATGGTGGGAGCCTTCCCCATGGATACGATAAAAAAACATGATCGTTGTGCAGCGGTCTTCTTTACAGGTGGATTATCAACGGTGTTTTTGTTTGGGATTATTTCTCTTCTTGACAAAAGACACGGGCTGCCAATGGAGTTTGTTCTATATGCGTTTATAGTTGCAATGTTTTTTGCTGTTTATATAATGATACCACGAAAAACTACAATCGACATTGTGACATATAAAGAACTTGATGCACAAAGGCCGGTTGTATGGGCGTTGCCGCTGCTTGAGTGGATTTCAATGCTTGGGATCATTGGGTGGATAGCAGCTGTTTCGTTATGTTTATAAATGAAAGCTGCTGCACTTGTGTTATAAGAGCGGCTATAGCTGCTGCGGTAATCATATCAGAAACAATTGCGGGAAAAGGTTCAGCTTATATGTTCTGATGTACTGTGAAAATTTTTCTATAACCCAAAATTTTTTATGAATTGATGTGTTATAATATAAAAGTATTTCATGATCCGTCGATTTTGATGGGCTATTTATTTTGTAAAGGAGAATTACAATGAATCAAAATCCTGTTGTTACTTTCGAAATGGAAAATGGAAATGTTATGAAGGCAGAGCTTTATCCCGATATAGCACCCAATACTGTAAGAAATTTTATATCACTTGTCAGCAGCGGCTTTTATGACGGGGTAATTTTTCATAGGGTAATTCCCGGCTTCATGATACAGGGCGGCGACCCTGAAGGAACAGGTATGGGTGGCCCTGGTTATTGCATTAAAGGAGAATTTTCCGGAAACGGTTTTAAAAACACATTAAAACATGAAAAAGGTGTATTATCCATGGCAAGGACAGCCAGACCGAATACTGCCGGCTCCCAGTTCTTCATAATGGTAGAGAAGGCACCGCATCTTGATGGTCAGTATGCAGCCTTTGGAAAGGTAATTGAGGGTATTGAGGAGGCAGACAGAATCGTAGCTGTAAAGCGTGACTACAATGATAAGCCAAGAGAGCCTCAGCGCATGAAAAAGGTGACTGTTGAAACATTTGGGGTTGATTATGGTGAGGTTGAGAAAGCCTGACAAAATAAATGCACGAGCCGGATGCACGAGTTAGGTACAAGAGCTGGGTACATGAGCACGATGCAAGAGTTAGATATATAAGCATCCTACAGTCTCTAATTGTTTGATAAGAATGAGGCTGCCCCTTCTACTCAAATTTTGAAATTCTAGTTGAAAGGCTCCCATTTGGTGGGAGCCTTGAAAAACCATATGATCTCCGGCATCTGACTGATTACCGTTGATGAAATTGGTTCTTGTTGACAGTGCCTCTCCAGGAAGCTCCTTATGTCTTAATTATAATAGTTTTACCAACATCCTTAACATGAATTTTTCACATATCTTCACAAGAAGAACTTTATCCTACTGCGGTTAATAAATATACCTACTTGAATATAACATCTACAAAATCTTTATAATTCGGTGTAAAATTAGTTACTATCCAAGTATTGTTATGCTTTTGAGCAGAAATGATTCCGTTATTGCTTATGCTCTTAATCTTATTGCCATCGTTAAGATTGATGCTTATGGTATATTTAAAAATGTAATCGCCAGTGTTATTAATTTTTATTTTCTCAGGAGTAATGGTGTATGATGAACCGCTTAAGGTTATCTCAGGGATTCTTCTATTAGCAGCCAGACTTTGAAAAACATCATTAGTAATAGTAGTACTAAATTCCTCAGTATAGATTCTTTGTAGTGTGTCATTAAGGTCATCCTGGTTATCAATAATCTCATTAATTGTTACAGTATAATATGAATTCAAGAATTCTCGAACAACTCTTTCTGCACTTCTTTGTCCCAAATTAATTATCGTGACAGAAGCTGCTAGAACAACAGCTAAAAAAATAAATATTGGAATTATGAATTTACGTTTCATACACAGTACCACCTTAAATTTAGTAGCTATTCCTGAAATCGGTATCTACTTAGGCTTACACTATTTTGTACATTATACCAAGTAGTGTCACAATTCGCTCCATATCCTTCAATCGGCTCGTAATGCTTAACTGTACTTACCTATATTCAGGCCAATAGTGGGATCACCTTAAGTTGCCATTACTAAATAATATCCGGAGCATTGCCAACATGGAATACTGGTAATATATGTTGCATTATACTAATAATGTTTGGTTTTGTCGATGTACAAAAAGTTAAATCTTAAGCAATTCTCATATCATGTTATTTCTGAAAAATAATAATATCGAGACGATATTTTTATTAACTCCTGTTAAATAACTAGAAAATGTATAAGGCTTGAGAATTTGACATGCCCCCCAAATAACTATTTGTAAATTAAACCATAATTTATTATAATTACGTGTATTGACCGAGTATGGGTATTTATGCAAAAATATTTAGATATCTGTTTATACCATTTACCGGTTTTAATTCATAGAGGAGGATATTATAATGCACTATGGCTGCTTTGATGACAATAAGAAGGAATATGTCATAGAAAAACCAAACACACCGATGTCATGGGTCAATTATCTTGGAACGTCGGAATATTGCGGTATTATATCAAATAATGCAAGCGGTTACAGCTTTTACAGATCTCCCAAATCGGCAAGATTGATGCGCTTTCGCTTCAATAGTATACCGATGGACAGGCCGGGTCGCTATATTTATATCAGAGATAATGAGGATGGTGATTACTGGTCCTGCTCATGGCAGCCTGTGGCGAAACCGCTGGACAGCTATAAGACCAGCTGTAGTCATGGACTGGGATATACTTCCTTTAAAAGCGAGTATAGTGGAATAAGGTCAAACTACAAGGTGTTCGTGCCGGTGGACAAGCCGATAGAAATATGGGAGCTTGAGGTTGAAAACGTTTCGGACAGAGACAGGGAGCTCTCGCTGTTTACATACGCTGAGTGGTGCTTTTGGGATATGAATCAGGATATGTCCAATTTCCAGTATATACTTTACACATGCCGCATGGGCTTTGAAAATGATATAGTTGATTATTCCATACGTCTGTGGCCGGTAAATGAGCCAAAGGGCTTTATGGCATCAACTCTGCCGGTAGCAAGCTTTGAGACTGATCGTGATGAGTTCATCGGGCGTTATCGCCATGAGGGAACCCCTATTGCTGTGGAAAGGGGCAGATGTACAAATTCCATAGCTGTGGGAGGCAATCCATGTGCAAGCGTCCAGAACAAGATTACACTTAAGCCCGGCGAGAAAAAGTATGCTGTATATATTGTCGGAGTAGGCGATGCTAAGAGCTTCGGCGCAGAGTGCAAAAAGCTTTATTCACAGCGCGAAAACGTTGAAAAGGAGTTTGAAAGGGTTCAGTCCTATTGGAGTGAACGCTTGTGCAAGTACTCATGCAGCACTCCGTCTCCTTTGGTTAATTCAATGGTCAATATATGGAACCAGTATCAATGTCATACGACCTTCAATTGGTCCAGGTCAGCTTCCTTCAATGAAGCAGGCGGACGTGACGGACTTGGGTATCGTGATACAAATCAGGATACACTTGGTGTAATGCATTCCATACCTGAACTTTGCCGGGATAAGCTTACGGACTTGCTCAAGGGACAGCTTTCCAACGGCTCCGCTATGCATGGCCTGCAGCCGCTCACATGGAAGCAGGGACAACATAATGTTCCCAAGGATTCGCAGATTTTCTCAGATGACCATTTATGGCTGCTGATATCTATACCGGCTTATGTTAAGGAAACGGGAGACACGTCATACCTTTATATAAAAGTCCCTTATTGTGATAAGGATGAGGCAACAGTATTTGAACATCTGGCCAAAGCGCTGGAATTTTCATGGGAAAAGCGCGGTCCTCATGGCTTGCTTCTTGGACTTGCTGCTGACTGGAACGACTGCATTAATTTAAAGGGCAAGGGCGAGAGCATATGGACTACTTTACTTTATTATCGCGGACTTTCAGAATTCATTGAACTAGCGGATAGAACCGGACATTCAATTGAAGCTGATAAATACAGAAAGTATCTTAAAGAAATTTCCAACAACCTTGATAAGTATGCTTGGGACGGCAAATGGTTTCTGAGAGGCTACCTTGACAGCGGCAAAAAGCTTGGCGGGCAGGAAAGTGATCAATGTAAGATCTTTATAAACAGCCAGACCTGGTCAGTCGTTTCAGGTGCGGCTGACAAAGAAAAGGGTATCAGCGCAATGGACAGCCTCAATAAGTATCTTGCCACGGAGCACGGTATTGTCAAAAATTACCCGGCATATAGGGAACCTGATACGGAAATAGGTGCTATTACGTCATTCCCTCCAGGACTTAAGGAAAACGCCGGCATTTTCTGTCATGCCAATACGTGGGCGATTATTGCAGAGTGTATGCTTGGCAGAGGTGAACGGGCATTTGATTATTACTTATCCTTCCTTCCGGCTGCGAAAAATGATATTGCAGATCTGTACACGATGGAACCATATGTATATTCGCAGTTTATAACCGGCAAGGAGCACCCATATAAGTTTGGACGTGCAAGGAATTCATGGCTTACAGGCACTGCATCCTGGAGCTTTGTCGCAGCTTCACAGTATATTCTTGGAGTAAGGGCATCATATGATGGACTCATCGTTGATCCATGCATACCAAGTAATTGGGATGGCTTCAGCGTTAACAGAATATTCAGAGGAAAAAGCTTTGAAATAGCTGTTAAAAATCCAAACAAGGTGTGCAAAGGTGTTGCCTCTATGAAGGTAAACGGCTCGGTTATAGAAGGTGATCTGATACCGTTTGACATCATGAAGGATATTAACAAGGTGGAAGTCGTACTGGGAAGGTAACCGGTACTCTTTTACAATTTCGTTCATTTTCATTTTTCAGCAAATAGTTGAACCTGAAATCGCTTTCTTGTTCTTCACATATTGTTAACAGGGGCTTGTAAGCTAAAATCTGGCTTACAAGCCCCCAAAAATTATCATGGAAAGCAATTTACAAAAATGTCTTATACCGCCATTTATATTAAATAATCGTCAAGTCAACCATTTATCTTTAAATTGAGTTGGTTTATAGTTTTCTATATAGTCCAGAGCATCGCTGACATCTTCTGTAACATAGTACAGAAGGCAGCTTTCGGCCTTGGCAAAATGCTGATCTATGGTTATATCAAACTGCTTGAGCAAGGAATCATAGTACCCGTTAACATTCAGAAGAACAACGGGTTTGTTATGATACTTCAGCTGCTTTAGTGTGATTATCTCCAACAGCTCCTCATAGGTGCCAAAGCCACCGGGCAGAGCGATAAATGCGTCGGATCTTGAGTCCATGATTGATTTTCTCTTTCGCATATCCTCGGTAACGATCAGCTCATCGCAGGATTCGTACACAACACCCTTCAGGTTGAGCATTTCAGGTATAACACCTATTACCGATCCTCCATGAGCGTGAGCGGCTGTTGCTGTTGCTCCCATAAGTCCCCGCATGCCTCCGCCGAATAGTAAAGTATCTTTGTTAAGAGCAATAGCTTTACCTATCTCTCCTGCGATTTTAAAATATATAGAATCTATCGAATCGCTTGAAGAACTGTATACGCAAATAGTTTTGTTCATTTATACACTCTCCTTTAAAATTTTGCTAGCTGAATCATCCGTTTAGCATACCGCTGTATATGCCGGGTTCAGAGCCTTCTATTAGCTCTGCATCAGCTATTGTCTTATAAAATTCCACAGGCCCTACACCTCCAATAATAGCATAGGCATAGCCTTGTGCCTTCATATCATAAAGGCACTTAAGCGTCAAGGCTTTACCTATACCCTTGCTTCTGGCGTCTTCATGAATGCCTATAGGACCGAAAAAATCTTTGCAGGTGGAATCGTAACATGAAAAGCCTAAAAGCTTTACTCCTTCGATTGCTAAATAGCAGCTTACAGGATGATTGGAAAATGCAACCTCACATTCGCTTGCCCAGAACTGCCCAAAGTTTTTGCATACCCAATCTGTTATTATATGTTTCTCAGGTGCCAATGCCCTTCTGATTTTTATTCCTTTTTCATTCATTTTATCAATTGTCTTGTCAATATCCGGTAAGTTGTAAAGCTTAACTAACATGTCTGCCATAATATCTCCTCCTTTTATAATATTTGGCGTAAGGAATATTCGCCAACACGTTAACCGAATAATTACACCACGAAATTGTTTTTTCTATGATATAATAACCGTAGAATACCGTAACGGCGGTTGTTGTATGAGATTCAAGCTGCCATACGAATAATTCGGCAATGCCGAAAACGAATATGGCAAAATATATCATGAAAATTTTATTATCTATGATATATTATTCAATAATAAATATCAAGCAGAGTTATTATATGTGTGTATGTCAACTATAATATCCTCAACTATAATATACATTGGTAACAGAATGTAATACGGTGGTAGAATATCATAATAAAAGAAAAACGATGAAGCTGTATTATTAATTTAGTGACAAATAGCGCATTTATAAATTGCTTGTTGTACTGATGATTGTTTACAGGTTAGTTAACCAAGTGCTAAGGGAGATAGTATTAATTATCCTTAGTAATTATATAGAGTAGGAGTAGTATTTATGAAAAAATTACAAATAATCCAGAAGTATTACGAGAACAACATGTCAAAAGGCTTGGCAGAATACGGAATTCTTGGCTGGGAGAGTGAAGAGGCGCAAAAGCTCAGGTTCGATATGCTGCTCAATGGGATAGAGCTTGAAGGAAAGAGCCTTCTGGATGTAGGCTGCGGTACGGGAAACCTGCTCGAATACATAAATAGCAAAGGATTAAAAGTGGAATATGCCGGTGTTGATATACTTGACCCAATGATCAAAATTGCTAATGCCAAGGGGCTAAACGGTGAATTCTATCATGCAGATATATTCAAGGACAACATATTTGAGAAAAAAACCTTTGATATAATATACTCCTCAGGAATTTTCAACCTTAATCTGGGGAATAACCGGATCTTTTTACATGATGCTGTGGGTCTCTTTCTGAAGCTTTCAAAAGAAGCTGTAGTTTTTAATCTTCTGCATATTGACTCTCCTGACAGAGAAGACAAATATTTTTATTTTCATCCCGATGAGTTGAAAAAAATCCTTGCTGATTATTCGGATAAGTTAAGAGAGATTGAAATAGTTGAGGCATATCTTAAGAATGATTTTACTGTGATCTGCAGAAAAGAAGCCTGACATGAGATGGGGACAAAGGGGGACATGAAACGAGGCAAGGTGGGCACGTTCCTTGTCCCCCAATGCTGTTATGCTGATAAGAAAGCCTTGTTGCAGATGATTCTCATCATGTATTTATACAACCGCGGCAAGCAGCAGCACACCCAGATTTTCACTGTATATTCCCGGAAGCTGGCCAAGGGGGACAGGATTTACCCCAAGCCCCACCTCAATGGTATAGCCGGGTCTCCTAAATTCCTGCAGGAACCAATCCTTGTATCCTGCATAAGCCGCTTCAGCGGAGCCTGCCTCTACCGCATAGCCTGTTATTGCAGCAAACTGGTTGGCTATAGGTAATGACTGTGCAGGCGCATAGTTCATGAACTGCCAGTAAATCACTTCGCCCTGAGTATGGTAAGCGATGACAAGTCGGAAGGCAAGAGCTCTTGTGAACTCTACCATAGCCCTGGATTCCGGCTGGTCCAGTGGTGCTTCACCACCGAAATCTCTTGGACCCGGACTTGTAATACCTGCTGCGATTTCTTCTTCCTTTTCCTTTTCCCATTCGGCAGGGTAATTCAGATTCAGATCAACACCGTTTATGTTTGCTTTCCATACGCTTGGTAAAGGAAGACCGGTTTTATTAAGTTTAGCTGCATTTATGTACTGCTGATCCTCGTAGTTTGGCCAATTAAGAACAAGGTCTACTCCATCGGGATTAACCATAGGAATTATGTATATGCTGGTTAGATTGTACAGCTCAGTTATGTTGTAACCCAGAAGATTGCTGCCTGTAGAAAAGGCTTTTGAGTAATCCTCAATGAATTTTGTAAGCACAGGTGTAGTTATGTATTCATTGGCATGATGAGAAGCATTATAGGATACTCTTCGGCTGCCGATACCAAGCCTTATATAATAGAGCTCCTTTCCCATAACGCTATTACCTATAGAGCCAATCTCAAGAAACGGATATCTGGCTTTGAGCCCCTCTATCTGCAGCCCAAGTATTTCGTAGGTGGGAGCTACATCGAGGGTAACAATATCAATACCGTATGGAACTACCAGCCTCTGTCCTATTTGAAGGTTATTAGGATCTATGCCGGGATTTGCTGTTTCAATTGCGTTAATTGTGGTGTAATAAGCCCTTGCGATACTGTACAGAGAATCACCCGGTTGCACTATATATGTATCATATCCAATTATCAGCCTGTTGAGTACCTCCCATGTGGCCGGCCCTATAATGCCGTCTGGCGTAAGCCCATTATTGCGCTGAAAGTTGATGACCGCCTGGCTTGTTTCATTTCCGAAAATACCGTCAACCATTGTTATGTTATAGCCAATTCTTTTAAGCAGACTTTGGATGAGTCTGACATAAGGTCCCGTTGAGCCTGGAGATAAAGTTTGCATACTATGCTCCTGTTCCTGGATTAATTGCACATTAACCCATTTTGGGCATTTGCGAGGTACCGTTTTTTAGAGCTCACCAGCATGGTATATTGTGAATGAACTGTCAGCAAATCACCATATATCATCTTGTAAACTAATTTAAGGCTACAGCGCAAATGTCTTATTAATTTCTTATATAGTTTATTAGCATTTATAAGAAAATGTTAATAAACTAAGGCAATTGTGTTTAGTAATATAACTATTAGCACATACAATCAAACATACTAAGCCGGAACTAAAGCAGCATTATGTGTCAGAAAAAATTTTGCTGCTGCAATGCGAAGGATATACAATATACTAAAGTACCCATACTAAGCAATTTAAAGGGAAAATGTGGGTTAGCAGCTTGATATTCTGGAGTGTATAGGATAATATTTAATAAAAAGCTTGGTAAAGGTAAATTCGCTATGGATAATTCATACGGGCAAAATATAGATAAGGACGAATCTTATCGCCATAATGCAAAGCTATTAACGACGCTTTTGGATGTGTCAAATATCGTTTCTTCTGCAATGGACTTTAAGCCGCTGCTTGAAGCTATACTAGATAAGCTGAGAGATATTTTAGAATACGACAATGCAAAAATATTTGCATTTGAAGGTAATCAATCAAGAATAGTAGCTCACAGATCGCTGCTTCCTCCTGATCAGGAGGGTTCTTACCCCTTGCCTCTTGGTATAAGGATGCTCACAGAAACAAGGCCTTTGGTAATTGATGATATTCATTCTGATGAAGAGCTTGCTGTGGAATTTAGAAAAAATATGAGCTCCTTCATGGATAACGTGTTCAAAAATGCACGGTGCTGGATGTGCCTCCCAATGGTCGCCAAAAGCAAGGTGGTTGGTGTTTTGACGCTGGACTACAGCAAGCCGGGCTTTTACAAGCAGCATCATATTAAAATGGGCTCAGCATTTGCCAGCCAGGCAGCAATAGAATTTGAAAATGCCAAGCTTTATAACGAAACAGTAAAAAAAGCCGATGAAATAAAAACAATGTTCAATATACAACAGGCGATAACCAGCCGCCTTGAATTGGATGCTGTGCTGAAGCTGATAGCAGACGAAGCGTGGAGACTAACACATTCCGATTCCATAGCGGTTTTCCTTGTGGACGGTGAGGAGTTGGTGCTGTCTGTCATATCAGGCGTCAACGAAAAGGGCTTGATAGGCCTACGCCTGCCGTTAAACGATACAGCTATAGGTGAGTGCCTCTCTGAGGGTGAGGTCATGATACTTGACAGAGCACAAATAGAGAATAGAAAGGACAGTGAGCTTGTTGAAATCACTAAAATGAGAACCTGTCTTTGCGTGCCGCTTCTGGCAGGCAAGAGACCGGTAGGAGCTATTGTTGATTTCAGCAGCCTTATTGGAGAATTTGATTTTGAGGATGAGCGAATATTCAATATGTTTGCACCTATAGCGGTAATAGGTATAGAAAATGCCCGCCTTTATCAGGAGGAAAAACTGAGGCATCTTGAGGATCAGCAGAGAAGACATGTTGCAGAAGGCTTAAGAGACATTTTGGCAATTCTCAACTCAAACAGCTCACTTGAGGATGCACTTAATTTCATTGTAAAAGAAGCGGTAAGTCTTCTCAATATGGATTGTGCAGCACTATACAGGCTAAACAGTGAAAAAAATGCTCTTGTGCTTGAAGCAGCGTGCGGTATGCCGCATCTTACGCCGGGAGTTACCTCAGCAGAGCTCGGTACGGGAATTCTCGGGAAAGCATTTATGAGCAGGAGACCTGTAGTAGTATCTGATATGTCAGTAATAGATTATGATATAGACGATATACCTGAACTTGAGGATTATGTAGATTGGCTCGAAAATAATTGCGCCGGACTTATAGCAGTTCCTCTTATTTGCAAGGATGAGGTTTACGGCGGCATAGTGTTGTATATTAAAAAAAAGAATGCAGGTAGTTCATATATAATAAAAAAAGAAACCATAGATCTGGCAATGACGTTTGCTGATCAGGCAGCGCTTGCCATTGACAATACTCGTCTCAGAAGGCATGCGGAGGATATGGCTGTTACTGCAGAAAGAAGCAGGATAGCACGCGACCTGCATGATGCGGTCACACAGACACTGTTTTCAGCCAGTTTGATTGCTGATGTGCTGCCGAGGATATGGCAGAAAAGCCAGGAAGATGGGCTGAAAAGGCTAAATGAACTTAAACAGCTTACAAGAGGTGCACTTGCAGAGATGAGGACTCTTTTATTCGAGCTGCGGCCTGCCACATTAACAGAGGCACCTTTGGAGGAACTTCTAAGGCAGCTTTCTGAAGCAATGATGGGAAGGGCGCGAATACCTGTCACATTAAGTACTGATGTTTCGGAAAAATTGCCGCCTGATGTCAAGATAGCATTTTATCGTATTACCCAGGAGGCGCTTAACAATATAATAAAGCATGCTTGTGCAAAAAAGGCTGCAATAGATCTTGCAATAAAAAAGGACGAGCAGGAAGGAAAGATCTATGCAGAATTAGAAATAACCGATGATGGTTGCGGTTTTGACCCTTTGAAGGTAACTGCAGAGCATTTTGGACTGGGAATAATGCGTGAACGAGCTGAAGCAGCAGGCGCAAAGGCTTTTATAGAATCTTATAAGGCTGCAGGAACAACTATCAGGCTTGAATGGGTAGGCTGACGTATACAGTGCACTCTTTAGAATTAAGGGGGATAGTAATTTGGGTAATGAGAAAATAAAGATCATAGTTGCAGATGACCATAATGTGGTCAGGAGCGGAATAAGCGCTTTTTTAGAGGTGTTTGACGACTTTGAGCTTGTTGGCGAGGCCTCAAATGGAAGAGAAGCTGTAGAGGTGTGTGATGCAAAGAGGCCTGATGTTGTACTGATGGACCTGGTTATGCCTGAAATGGACGGAGCCCGGGCGACTGAGCTTATACGTGAAAAGCACCCTGATATCCAGGTTATCGCATTAACTAGCTTTAAGGAGGATAATCTGGTTGAGAGTGCTCTGCAGGCAGGAGCTATTGGGTACCTGCTAAAGAATGTATCGGCAGATGAAATAGCTGCGGCAATCAGATCTGCTGTTGCCGGGAGGCCTACACTGGCCCCGGAGGCTGCACAGGTGCTGATCAGGGCTACAGGAAGGAGAAAAAAAGAGCCGGGAAGTGAGCTTACTGTGAGAGAAAAGGAAGTACTCAGTATGATGATCGAAGGCTTAAGTAATCCTGAGATCGCACAAAAGCTTGTCGTGAGCAGATCAACTGTAAAATTTCATGTAAGCAGTATTCTGTCTAAGCTTGAAGTCTCAAGCAGAACCGAGGCTGTTTCCATGGCCCTGCAAAAAAAACTGGTGTGAAAAAATATTCTCGGACTGCTAAACTTATACTGGTCATACCTGGCCAACTGGACAGGTGAAAAACTATCCATATGGATGTATTAAGTCTCTCCACATGATTGAAGCATGTGGAGAGTATTTTTTTTATAATATTTATATTAATTAAAATTAGGTGATTTATCTATATAGATTGATTTTTCAAATGTACGTGGAAAGGGGTGAACGGAATGAAGGTGCTGATTGCTGATGATCAGGAGGAGGTGCGTTCTGCATTAATGCTGCTTCTAGAGCATAACGGCGATGCCTATGAGATTGACGGAGCAGGAAGTTTGGATGAACTCATGAAAAAGGCAGGGTCTGAAAGGTATGATATATTGCTTTTGGATTGGGAGCTGACGAGCAATATGAATATTAGTATGATCAAAAAACTGCGTAAGCTATCGCCAGGGCTTGGAATCATTGCTATGAGTGTTCACCTTGAGGCAGCAGCATCAGCTCTTAAAAACGGAGCAGATATGTTTATTAGTAAGGGTGAAAATTCAGACAGACTTATCGAAGCTATACATGAGGTGGGGAAAAGAACTGGACATCAGGCCAGGTAAATAACTGATCCTCAGGTATGCAAAAATCCATTCCAATGACTGATGTTTACAAACAAATCAGACTCTATAATGTAAGCATAAGAAGAACACAGGCTACAAAATATTACAGTTAAGCCGTGTTTTCATAAGCGGAGGTTTTGCTATGGAAAGAACAGATAATGAACTCATTCTGGATTGCCTTAATGGTAATAATGAAGCTTTTTCAGAGCTTGTAACAAGATACAAGAGGCTTGTTTACTCAGTCGCGTACAAATTCACCAAGGACAGCGATGAAGCTAATGATATGGCGCAGGATGCATTTATAAAAATGTATAGATCTCTGTCTAAATATAATAACCAGTACAAGTTCTCCACATGGACTGTTAAGGTTACGACAAATATTTGTATTGACTATATGAGACGGAAAAAGTTTAATACAATCTCACTTGATGAGATTGAGAACTTTACCGGAAAGAATAATTCACCTGAAGAGCATTACCTGCGCAAGGAAAAGTCAATAACATTGAAAAGAGCGATTGACAGCCTTCCGGAGATATACAGAGTACCGATCATACTGTATCACCAGCAGGGGTTGTCGTACAAGGAAATAGCTGAGAAGCTTGACAAGCCCATATCAATTGTCAAAAACAGGATATTCAGAGCAAGAAATTCTCTAAGAGAGAGCCTGATAGGCGTTGCATAGGAGATATGAGGCACTTGAAACAAACCCCGGTGACCGTATTATAAGCTTGACTCGTAAACAATTTCCTAAACATGATTAGGCGAATACATCTCATTGAAATTTCGTAGCTGTAAAAAGATTTTATCAACCAGAAACTCCCTATCTTCTATGAACGAAGTCGTTATAACGAGGCGATAATGCCTCGTTGAAACTTTGCAGTGGACAGAAAATTTTCTACAATCGAAAAGTTTTCTATGAACGAAGTCGTTATAACGATGCAAAATGCCCCGTTGAAGCATAGTGACAAGAAGTAAGATTTTTGTAATTAATATTCATGCTTTAATGTGTTATAATGTTTCTAGGATAAATGTGGAAGATACGGAGGCACAATGAAAGACGTTTATATAGTTCTGACTGCCACAGGGACTTTGTTTTCTAAGTGTATTGGCTTATATACAAAGGAAAGGTATAGTCATGTATCTATTTGTATCGATAAAGAAATAAATGAATTTTATAGCTTCGGAAGAAAGATCATATGGTTTCCCTTCATTGGAGGCTTTGTTGTAGAGCATGTTGACAGTGGCCTGTTCAAGCTTTTTGTCAATACCAGATGCGCCGTTTTTAAGCTGAGGATAAGCAACGACAAATATCGCGAGCTAAGAAAAAATATTGATTATTTTATTCAAAACCGAAAGAAGTACGGATATAACCTAATAGGATTGGTTGGTGTTATGTTTAATAAACCGCTGAAGAGGAAAAACAAGTATTTTTGTACGCAGTTTGTGGCATTGACACTAAAAAACAGCGGTATAAACATTTTTGATAAGGACCCGTCGCTTGTTACAGCCGGTGATTTCTACAATATTGAATGCTTGGAGTTGGTATATGAAGGGTTGCTTTCTGAGCTTGGGAATAGTGAGGCTTCAAGAGCAATCACTGTTTAATGAGATTGAAGACTTCAACGTATTTAAGTAAATACAAGGCATATTTTGGTTTTCAGGTACGACAAGCCGGGAGTGTATGTAAACAGACTGCTTCACCTTAATCTAATTAAAATAAAAGCGCAGAGAAGTTGTAATCTCTGCGCTTAAGCTTTTATCCTACTCAGTAAACATAAACCATATTGCCTATACGTGCCCTTATTTCTTTTGACCACAGCCACTTGTTAGTTGCACTGTCATCAAAGTAATATAGTGATCCTTTGCTGGGATCGCTGCCATTTAGCGCTGCAAGAGCGGCATTTTTTGACGTTGTTGTTGCAGCATTGTTTATCCAGCCGTTTTCAACAGGAGTAAACTGGTAATATCCATAATTCTTTTCATAGATAACCGAGGATATGGTGTTAGGGAATGAATCACTTCTCACCCTGTTCAATACAACCGCCGCAACTGCGACCTGTGCATCATATGGCTGGTTTTCAGCCTCTGAACGGACAAGCCTTGCCAGCAGATCAAGCTCGCTTGAGCTGTAGGACACACTGGAGTTTGGGACTGATGAAGAAGAACTATTACCGGCTATGGGTATCAAAAGCACCTGACCGGGATAAAGCATATCATCCCACTTATTGTTACACTGTCTTATCGTGTTAATGGTGACGCCGTACTGCTTCGATATCAGATACAAAGTGTCACCGGACTTTACAGTGTGTGCAGTTGCCGGTACGCTTAATGTTTGTCCGGGATATATCATAGTACCAGACAAATTATTGTCCGACATGAGCTTACTTGCGGTTGTGTTGAATGCAAGTCCTATTTTATACAATGTGTCGCCGCTCTTAACCTTGTAGCTTGCTGCGTATGCTGAAGCAGTAAAAAGCATGGTAACTATGAGCATTACTGAAAAAATTGTTATGCTCTTTTTTAATAATTTCATAATTTTTCCTCCTTTCGGCCTCCGAGGTTATCTGACGGATTCGGGTGGAGCTGCCCTACTCTAAAAAGAGATTCACCCATTTGCACGGCAAATTCAATTATTTAAGCCATGCATAAAACTGTTTCCCCCGTACTCTTGTGAGATTCGGCCACGCATTGCATTTTAACAATAAATGAAGAGCATTTCCATGCAATATTTATGGTAACTAAGGTAATAATGGGGCATAGGATTAAAGGGATAGGCCTTGGATATTATCAAACTAGTTATGTGACAATTCTGTTGGGAAATATTATAATTGATAAAATAGTGTAAAATCAAAATTAGCTATAATTGACTTGAACAGATTTTTAACTAACTTTATTGAAATGCTTAAAAGATAGGAGAACTAAAACAGATAAGGTTCTACCGGAACTGTGCGTTATAGGAAGATGGGCTAATACGGGAGGAATAATATTCATATGTATGGCTTAGTTTTGGAAGGTGGCGGAGCAAGAGGCTCATATCAGATTGGAGCCTGCAAGGCAATAAAGGAAATGGGCTTTGAAATTGGTATAGTAGCAGGTACCTCCGTAGGCGCTCTTAATGGAGCTATGATTGTACAGGGCGATATTGAAAAGGCATATGATGTCTGGAATGAAATGAATCCCGACAGAGTTATCCAGCTTAGGGGAAATGAGCTGGAAGGGTTCATAAATAGTGAGTTTAGACCTGAAATGCTTAAACCCTTTTTGCGTGGACTGCGAAAAGTTATTTCGGAAGGCGGCCTCAATGTCGAACCTCTTGTTGACCTAGTAAAAGGCGTACTTGATGAGAATGTAATTAGAAAATCACCCATAGGGTTTGGAGTTGTTACCGTTGATATGACGAAAAGAAGGGCAGTTGAGATATATAAGGAAGATATACCGTCCGGGCAACTGCTGGACTATGTTATTGCAAGTGCAAGCTTCCCTGCCTTTAAGAGAGCAGTCATTGACGGAAGGACATACATCGATGGCGGCCTTTACAATGTTTTACCTATAGACATGGTAAGCGGTAAGGGTTACAAGGATATTATCGTGATCAGGACCTATGGCTTGGGAATAATGAAGCGTACTGATACAAGTGGTATTAACATTCTAAGCATATCACCTGTTGATAAGCTTAACTCTACGATGGACTTCAGCAATGCAGCATCAAGGAAGAATCTTCAGATGGGATATTACGATGCGTACAAAGCTGTCAAAAATCTGAAGGGTTCAAAATATTATATTATACCTACCAATAATGACACATTTTTTATTAATTATCTGTCGGGCCTGGAGGACTTAAAAATTTTTAAAATATTAAGACTGCTGGGAATAAGCAGTGATGGCAGAAGAGCATTCTTTGAGGAGGCGGTTCCTAAGCTTGCAGCGGCTATGAATCTTACTGCAACAGCAACATACGAAGATATATTTATTGCATTTTTGGAAAGACTTGCAGAAAATCTTGATGTTGAAAGGTTCAGATTTTATACCTTTGACGAGTTTTTTGAGGCTGTTATTACAAAATACAAGGCTTGTAAGGGAAAAAAGGAATTTCAGATTACTGTAAAAAGAAGTGAACTGCTTACGAAAGCAATGCGTGAAAGGATGCTCAATAGTATCGCAGATGAAATATTCGGTTGAAATACATGGATGACTTGTTCAAATACGAATAAATAATATAGGGATATTTTAGAGCTCATTATTAAAATCACCATTTAAGGGTATGCTATAAAAACACAAAAAAAAGCATGGAATGGTGAAATTTATAATGGGCTTAATTATTGGGACATATATTTTACTTATCATTATAATAGTACTCCTGGTGTCAGCGCTTGTAAAAAGGGAAACTGAGCATGAAATCGGGGTAAAAGCTTCGATAATGGCTCCGGAGGAATTAAGGAAGCACGCATCTGAGCTTGCTAGGAACCATCCTGTTGGTAAATCATCCAAGAGTCTTCATTGGCTTATTCGAAGACTGAATGAGGATTACACCCTAATTCTTAAGGTTAACAAAGCCTTAAGTGCTGATGCCAAGGAACTGTTTCCAACAGCTCCTGCTGCTGAATGGCTGCTTGACAACTTTTATATAATTGAGGAGCAGGTCAAGATAATTAAAAGGAACCTCTCAAGGGGACAATATTCCAGACTGCCCGTATTACTGAAGGGATATCTCAAAGGCTATCCAAGAGTCTATGCTATTGCACTTGAAATGGTAGCACATTCAGATGGAATGATCGATGAAAAGTCAATTACAGGCTTTATTGAAGCATATCAGTCACAAGCACTGCTTTCAATGGGAGAATTGTGGGCAATACCGCTAATGCTGCGAGTTGCGCTTATAGAGAGCATACGAAATGTGTGTGAAAATATAAAGGACTCACAGAATGAGTGGCACCGAGCAGAGGAGCTTGTGTACAGCTTGAGAGCCTGCAAGATGGATGAGCGGCAGGTCAGTGATCTGATGGATAAACAACTGGAGGGTATAGACAAATTGTCCCCATCCTTTGTTGAACACCTGATACGTAAGCAAAGAAAATATAGTATAGATTTATCTTCGGTAAATGTATTGGTTGAGCAAAGGCTTAGAAAAGAGGGCACATCAATAAAAGAAATAACTGCTTTTGAACATCAGCTTCAGGCTGAGATGCAGGTTTCCATAGGAAATTCGATTATCGGTCTGAGATTTGTATCAGATATGGATTGGGCGGTAATATTTGAAGCGCTGAGTAAGGTCGAACAGATACTAAGGCAGGATCCCTGCGGCGTTTACGGAGGAATGGACTTTGAATCCAGAGATGAATACAGGCACGAGATAGAGAGATTGGCAAGGCTTTATGGAAGCTCTGAGACTAATGTTGCCGACAAGGCTATTGAATGTACTGCTGAAGGCGCCGGAAGCTCTCCGCGGGATCACGTGGGTTATTACTTAGTTGGCAGAGGAAGGAAAAAGCTTATTGATAAGCTTTACGAACGCAAGGGCGGCTGGAGAAGGGCTCATTATCCCCGGAATGGCCGGTCGGCGGCACTTTATATGAGCTTGCTCATATTCCTTACACTTTTTTTTGTTACATTTCTAATGTATTATTCAAGTACTCACAGTATTGACCATCCTGTGGTTTATTCCATATTAACGGGAATTATTGTACTTATACCCTGCAGTGAGCTTTCGATAAATATTATTAATACTATTGCAAGTCACATTTTTATGCCGAAAATGCTTCCCAAGCTTGAACTTAAGAATGGCATACCTCAGGAGTGCTCTACCTTTGTAATAATCCCTACTCTTCTTACAAGCCCTGTGAGAGTAAATGAGCTTTTCAGGCAGCTGGAGGTATACTATCTGGCTAATAGAGAAGACAACTTATACTTTGCACTGGTGGGAGATTTTAAGGATGCTGATGCTGAAATCAAACCAAATGATCAGGCTATCATTTCTGCAGCAGTTGAAAATGTTAAAGCTCTGAATGAAAAGTATCAGCGTAACAATAGGGATATCTTTTACTTTATGCACCGTAAAAGAGAATATAACAAAAGACAGAACAGATGGATCGGATGGGAAAGAAAAAGAGGAGCAATCGTTGAGTTTAACAGAGCTCTCAGAGGGTGTGAGGATACAGGCTTCATAACATGTACATGCGATGTTGCCAAGCTGCCATTTGTAAGATATGTTATTACACTTGATGCCGATACATGTCTTCCAATGGGCGGGGCAAAAATGCTGATAGGCGCTATGTCGCACCCGCTGAACCAGGCGGTAATATGTGAGGATACAGGGATGGTCTGTGAAGGCCATGGGCTATTGCAGCCAAGGATAGGAATAGAAATAACCGCAGCAAACAGATCCTTCTTCACAAAGGTTTTCGCCGGACAGGGTGGTATAGACCCGTATACTACAGCTATATCAGATATATATCAGGATATGTTTGATGAAGGGATCTTCACCGGTAAGGGAATTTATGAGGTTGATATATTCAGAAAGGTATTGGAAGACAGATTTCCAAATAATACTGTACTTAGTCATGACCTTCTTGAAGGCTGCTTTCTCAGAGCGGGACTTGTAAGCGATATAGAACTGGTGGACGGATACCCTGCCAGATACAACTCCTATGCTGCAAGACAGCACAGATGGGTAAGGGGAGATTGGCAGCTTCTTCCATGGCTGAGTAGGTGGGTCAAGGATAAAAACGGTGTTAGGGTAAAGAATAGATTATCGTTTATTTCTAAGTGGAAGATTGTTGATAATCTGCGCCGAAGCCTCCTAAGTCCATCCCTGATGCTTATTTTTTTTCTCGGACTTGGAATATTGCCCGGCAGTGATTTTGCATGGACTGCATTTGTACTTCTTGTTGCAGCCTCACCTTTAACAATGGGACTGCTTAATTCATTCCTGTCAGGCAGCACAAGTCTTATACAAGGCAGATCAAATTCGACTGCCGTAACCGGCATAAAGGCTGCGCTTTACCAAACCTTGTTTATCATAATGTTTTTGCCATATCAAGCTTACCAGATGCTTAATGCGATTTTTATCACATTAAGCAGGGTGTTAATTACTCATAGAAATATGCTGGAATGGGTCACCGCCGCCGATGTAGAGTCCAGTATAAAAAACAATACGGCAAGCTATTACAGGAGAATGTGGTTTTCGGTCCCGGCAGCAGTTTTATCACTGCTGCTTGCCGTACTCAGTAATCAGAAAAGCTTTTATGCAGCACTGCCGGCAGCAATAATTTGGCTGATTTCTCCATACGCTGCATTCCAGATAAGCAAGCCTTCTGTAAAGAAGTATGTAAAGCTTACCAAAGAGGACAAAATTTTACTTAGAAGGATAGCGCGAAAGACCTGGAGGTATTTTGAAGATTTTGCCGTTGAGGAGGACAATTTTCTTCCTCCGGATAACTACCAGGCTGATCCGCCCAAAGGGGTAGCTCACAGAACGTCGCCAACTAACATAGGCATGCTTTTGCTGTCCGTTTTGTCAGCATGTGATATGGGATATATCGGAATTGTAAGGATGGAGAAATGGTATACTGATATTTTCGAAACACTAGATAAGATGGATAAGTGGAAGGGTCACTTTTTTAATTGGTATAACACTATTACCCTGGATATAATGAGACCATTGTATATTTCAACAGTAGACAGCGGTAATTTGCTGGGCTATATGATAACTGTAAGAGAAGGCTTAAAGGGGTATATTGCCAGAAATATGCCGCAGCCCTCCATGGCAACCGGTCTTATGGATACTCTGCTGCTTGCTGCTGAAGATGCCGGTGTTAAAATAGATGAGACCTTCCTGACCATTCTTGATACTTTGGCATCTGCTGAGAATATTGACATTAATAAGTGGATTGCATCGCTGAAGTTTGCTGAAGAATGGTGTAAAGAGAATTTACCCGGTAAATTTCATAAAAAAAGCTGGGCCTATAAGCTCTCAGAAATGCTCAAGCAATATCATAAGGAAATAGAAACATTCTATCCGTTTGTAAATCAGGACAGTCTTTTAGACAGAAACAGCGATGCACAGTTGATAGATGAGTTGAATGCACCAGGTTCTATGAAGGAGCTTGTACAAAGGTATAGAAGGGTCGCAGACAGGCTTAGGGAGGATTCGTACAAGCATAAGAATAAAGCTGAGATTATAAAAAGACTGGAAGGTGCGGCGGGGGTAGCATACGATTTTGAAAACAGATATATAGTATTAATTGACAAATTGTCCGAATTTATTGGACAGATGCAGTTTGGGCCTCTTTTTGATAACAAGAGACAACTTTTCTATATTGGTTATAGTGTGGACGATGGACATCCAAGCAAATCGTATTATGATCTGCTTGCTTCAGAGGCCAGACAGGCCAGCTATATTGCAATTGCCCATAATGAAGTGGAACGTAGGCACTGGGTAAGGCTCGGAAGAAAAATGACAATAGCTGATGGCAGCAAGGGCCTTGTTTCATGGACCGGTACTATGTTTGAATATTTAATGCCTTTGCTTATAATGAAGGACTACGAGAATACCATATTTGATGAAACCTATGCTTTTGTTACGAAAATTCAGAAAAGGTATGGTAAACAGCGTCATATCCCGTGGGGAGTTTCAGAATCAGGGTATAGTGCTCTTGATTTTAACCTGAATTATCAATATAAGGCGTTTGGCGTACCTGAGCTCGGACTTAAGCGCGGACTTGCTGATGACATGGTCACCGCACCGTATGCTGTACTGCTTGCAATAACTATAGATCCATCAGCAGTAGCTGAAAACATTAAAAGGCTTGGTAATATGGGGATGGAGGGAGATTGGGGCTACTACGAGGCTATTGATTTTACACCTTCCAGAATGGATAGCGGTTCCTGGTCAAAGATTGTGAAAAGCTTTATGGCACATCACCAAGGTATGAGTCTTGCTGCTCTGAATAATTACTTCAACAGGAACATATTACAGGAACGCTTTCATGCTGATCCTGAAATTAAGTCAGCAGAATTACTGCTTCAGGAGAGAGTTCCCAATAATGCCATATACACAAAGGAACATAAAGAGGAAGGCGTTGTAAGCCTGAAGAAACCGGAGCAGGGAACAGGCGAAACGATCAGGACATTTGGAGTTCCTTCTTCATATCCGCCGGAGGTGCATATTTTATCTAATGGAAATTATTCAATAATGATAACGTCCGGAGGCTCGGGTTACAGCATGTATGGCGGCATGGCCGTTACGGACTGGAGTAATGATTATATCAGGAATAAAGGCTTTTATGTTTTTGTGCAGAATATCAATTCCAATACTGTCTGGCCTTTAACATATGACCCGCTGCATGAAGAACCGGAAAAATATAAGGTCGTCTTCTCCCCTGATAAAGCTGAATTTATCAGGAAGGATGGTAATATCGAAAGCTGTATGGAGGTTACTGTATCTCCTGAAGATGATGCTGAGGTCAGAAGAATTTCTATCACGAATCACAGCACACACACGAGGGTAATTGAGCTCACCAGCTATGCAGAGGCAGTGATGGCACCAATGAGTGATTATGCGTCACATCCCGCGTTCAGCAAGCTTTTTGTACAGACTGAATTCATAAGGGAATTCGGGTGTATTCTTGTAACGCGCAGACAGAGAAGAAAAGGCCAAAGACAGCAGTTGCTTTTGCATACAATGTCAGTTGAAGGTGATGCTGCTGAGGGAGACATCCAGTATGAAACAGATAGAATGAAGTTTATTGGCAGGAATAGGGATATAAATGACCCAATGGCACTTGAAACAGATCAACCGCTATCCAACAGCGACGGAGAAGTTCTGGACCCTGTTGTCAGTCTGCGCAGAAGGATCAGGATAGATCCCGGAAAGACAGTACGGGTATCGTATGCAATAGCTATTGCACAGACAAAAAAACAAGCTCTTGAACTGGCCGAGAAATACTCTGCATACAAAACAGCAGAGAGAGCCTTTGAGCTTTCTTGGACCAGAAGCCATGTGGAAGCCAGGTATCTTGGAATTGACGCCCGTGATGTCGAATTCTATCTTGAACTTGTACCATTTTTGATATATGTTACCTCTATAAAGCGTGAATTCGGAGATCAGCTCGCGAAGAATACAGGTGCACAGCCTGATCTTTGGCCATTTGGAATATCAGGTGATCTTCCTATAATGTTGGTGGAGATAAAGGCAGAGGATGAACTGGAGCTTGCTGCATGGGCTCTCAGGGGGCACGAATACTGGAGAATGAGAGGACTTATTATTGATCTACTGATTATTATAAATAAAAACGAAGGCTATTCCCAACCATTAAATGACCAGATCAATAACCTGGCTGCAGCAAGCCACGCCAGAGAGCTACTGGATAAGAAAGGCGGAGTATACATCAGAAATTCGGCAATGATGACAAGTGAGCAGCTGACACTGTTGTATGCTGCTGCCAGAATCATCGTCAAAGATAGTGTTGAACTCCTCAAGAGAGCTGCAGATAAGGCCAGAGTCATAATGCGGCAGGACAGTGAGTATAGAAGCTTTGAACAAACACAGGTGCACGGTTATGTGCAGTATAAAGACCTCCAACAGAGCAGACTTGCATTTTTTAATGGCATAGGAGGTTTCTCGGAAGATGGCCGTGAGTATATTATGAGTATTCATAGCGGTCAACGGACACCATTGCCGTGGTCAAATATTATAGCAAACAAAAGCTTTGGTTTTCTTGTTACTGAAAGTGGCGGAGGATATACCTGGGCTGAGAATAGCAGGGAGTTTAAGCTTACTCCTTGGGTAAATGACCCTGTGTCCGACAAGCAGGGAGAA
The DNA here is from genome assembly GCA_023409735.1 of Bacillota bacterium. GTDB lineage: Bacteria > Bacillota > Clostridia > Acetivibrionales > DTU013 > JAEYRB01. The sequence goes on from JAEYRB010000010.1 coordinate 64,650, forward strand.
ATATTCTACATCAGAGATATGGAGGATAATAACTGCTGGAGCTTGACACCAATGCCTGCAGGGGGTAACCTGCAATATATTGTAAGACATGGGCATGGATACAGCGTTTTTGAGAATGAGGGAAACGGAATGGAGCAATCGCTTACATTGCTGACAGCTCTTGATTCCCAGGTTAAAATTTGTCTGATCTGTCTTAAAAATACAACCAAGAAACAGAAGAAGCTGGCGATCACTTACTATACAAGGCCAGTACTTGGAGCAGATGACAGTCTGACCGCACCTTATATACAAACAAGGAAGGGTAAGAAGGGTTTGTTGTTTATTGAAAATAAATACACAGAGAGCTTTAAAGGAAGAATGTCCTTTATGTGTACAAATCTGAGTGATCCTTCAATTATTTGTGACAGATTAGCGCTCCTTGATGTAGACGGCTCCATTAACGTCTCAGACACTAATTATGCAGGAAGACCGGATATTACAGGGTCATACCTTGACCCGTGTGCTTCTATATGCGCAAAGGTGATATTGGAGCCCGAGGCAGAAGTAGAGGTCGTGTTCTTGCTTGGAAGCACCTTGTGTGAAGATGATGCTTATGAGCTGGCTGATAAATTTCTTAAACCTGCGAATGTCCATGGTGAGCTGGAACGGGTGAAGAATTATTGGATTGATAAGCTGGAGGCAATTAAGGTCCATACTCCTGATGATTCCTTTGATATGGTTATGAACGGATGGCTTATGTATCAGGTCGTTGCATGCAGGCTATGGGCCAGATCAGCGTATTATCAGTCAGGTGGTGCATTTGGCTTCAGAGATCAGCTTCAAGACAGCGTTGCCGTTGTAAACACCTGGCCAGAGCTGACAAAAGCACAGATACTTCTCCACGCCTCAAGACAATATAAGGAGGGCGATGTGCAGCACTGGTGGCATGCAGAGGGAGGTAAGGGCATCCGTACAAAATATTCAGATGATCTGCTCTGGATGGTTTATGCAACTGCGGAGTATATAGAAAAAACGGGTGATATGTCAATTATACAGGAGCAGATACCATTCCTGGACGGAAGCATACTTAAAGAGGATGAGGATGAACGCTATGAGGTCCCTATCAGGTCCGACGCATCCGGAAGTCTTTATGAACACTGCATACTGGCAATAGAAAGAGGTCTGCGTACAGGTCCCCACGGACTTCCATTAATGGGAGGCGGAGACTGGAATGATGGTATGAACACAGTTGGTAATTTGGGAAAGGGCGAAAGCGTCTGGCTTGGGTGGTTTATTTTAACTATCTTAAAAAAATTCATACCTATATGCAGGCAAATGGAGGATATCAATAGAACTGAAAAATATCAGCAGGCAGCTGAAAAGCTGATAGAGAGCATTGAAAATCAGGCTTGGGATGGCAGCTGGTACAGACGTGCATATTTTGATAATGGCACTCCCTTGGGCTCTGCACAAAATTCCGAATGTAAAATTGATTCTATTGCACAGTCATGGTCTGTGATCTCCGGCGCAGCAAGGTATAACCGAATGATAGAAGCAATGGATGCAGTGCAGAAATATCTTATTAACAGAGAAAAAGGAATCATAAAGCTGCTCACGCCGCCATTTAACGAAGGAGATATGCAGCCGGGCTATATAAAGGCCTATGTCCCGGGCGTCAGGGAGAACGGGGGTCAGTACACACATGCAGCTGCTTGGGTCGTATTGGCATTTTGTGAGCTTGGAAATGGAGAAAGGGCCGGTGAGCTGTTCCATATGCTTAACCCTATAAACCACACAAGATCAAAGATCGAATACAGCATATACAAGGCAGAACCGTATGTGGTAGCTGCCGATATATACGGTGAGCCTCCCCATTCTGGAAGGGGAGGCTGGACATGGTATACAGGAGCTGCAGGCTGGCTTTATAGAATCGGCATCGAGAATATTATTGGCTTTAGGAAAAAAGGTGACAAGCTTTTTATAGTCCCGTGTATTCCTGATAACTGGAACAGATTTGATGTCGAATACCATTTTGGCAGATCTGTATATCACATTACTGTAAATAATCCTCACAATATATGTAACGGCCCGGTTAAAATAACTGTTGATCAAGTTCAGTCAGAACAGGAATATATAAGCCTGTATGATGACGGAAAACATCATTATGCCGATGTTTTATTGTGTGTTCCAAACGGTTCCCAGAAATCAAACGGATCAGGCTCTGATGATCCTGAAGGGCCATATTCTATTGGACTAAAGGAAGGAAAATCATAATAGCTATGCTCCATCTGGGCCAAAAGTTCAATAGAAGCGTTAAAGTCAGTTTTAAAATCAAGGCCCTCCTCCGAGAGTATATGCTGAAGAATTCCGTTCTCTCTGTAGACCCATCTGGCATACCTGGAACGCTCCTCCAGAAGATCTTTAAAGAGATGCTCATGTCTACCGATGATCTCCTGGCAGATAAAAAAGTTGCATACGGTCGTCCTGAAACGGGGAGGAAGTGTGCAGCCCTTTCCTGGTTCAACCATCGGACATGTTCTGTAGAATATCGTATGGTCTTTTATATTGCCTGTTTCCAAATAATGGCCCGAACTAATATAGGCATTATATGAATCACTATCAAAACTACCTTTAGCATAGATACTGTAGTTATTTACCACAGTACCCGGCTTGGACAGAATAGTATCCAAAGCTTTTTTGCCACCTTCAAGGATGGCCATTCGCTGAAGCTCTAACAATGAAAATTCGGGAAAATAATGGCAGCAGCCCCTGTTTTTTGTGACGCAAAGGCTTTTGCCCATCAGGCTGCTGCATTTTGAGCAGTCAGTACAGCCTATTTGTGGTACGCCCATATCTATGGACAGATAGATATTTCCCATAAATCACCCCCAAATTAAATTAATGGTTAATAATAAAAATATGTTTTTGTTCATTCCTATTATAATACTTCTTTTTCAGAGAGCAAGAATTTTTTATATACAATGTAGAATAAAAAAGCAGATAAGGTAAAAACATGGTAGTTAAACTGTCAAAGTACCAAAATGGTTTTATTCTATTAATTTTATAAATAATATAAATTATGGGAAAGTAGGTAAACGAATAAATAAAACATATTGCAGATAATTACATTATAATATACAATATTTGGGTGTAATGGTTACGAAAAACTGCACGTCACGGCTATTAGAAGGGAGACAACATGTTTAAGGTCTTTCTTGTAGAAGATGAGATCGTGGTACGTGAGGGTATACGAAATAACGTTTTTTGGGAGCAGTATGGCTTTCAATACTCCGGCGATGCCCCTGACGGGGAACTCGCTCTTCCTTTGATACGCCAAATTCAGCCCGATCTTTTGATTACAGATATCAGAATGCCTTTTATGGATGGGCTTGCGCTGATAGAATTGATCCGCAAGGAATTGCCGAAAACAAAGGTTGTCATAATCAGCGGATACGACGATTTTTCTTACGCACAACAGGCAATTCATCTAGGTGTAGAGCAGTATCTGCTTAAACCTATTTCTAAAGGAAAGCTTGTTGAAATATTGATTTCACTGCAAAAGAAAATGGAAGCGGAACGACAGCAGCAGGAATATTTCGTGGAGCTGTCATATCGCTATCTTAGCTCTGGGGAAAATACTCCTTCCAAAGCAGACGTCAATTTCCCGAGAAAACATGGTTCAGATATAGATGCAGAAGAAAAAGAAATTGATCAGGAGTATATTCGTAGCTTTTTAAGCAATGGAGTGAAAGAGGAAATCGGCCGGTTCATTGATCAGCTGCTGCAACGCGCCGAAGGAAAAGCAGTTTCTCGGCCGTTATTTTGCAGGTATCTGGCTATGACGGTCTATTTCGCGTCAGTAAATTACCTGGATCAGATCGGCTGTCGTACTGAAAGCTTTTTGTCGCTGGAGCTTCGGCCCAATGACAGAGTATCAACACCGGAGGAAGCACAGCAATATATGCAGCGGGTCATAGGACAGGCAATCGGGATTAGGGATCATGAAAGCAAGAAGCAACAGCACAACTTGCTGGTACAGGCTATAACATTCATTGATAAGCATTTCTCTGAGGATTCTATTTCCCTTGAAAGAGTGGCGAAAGCAGTGAATGTCAGTCCTAATTATTTTTCAGCAGTATTTAGTCAGGAGGTCGGACAGACCTTCATAGAATACTTGACAGGTAAGCGAATCGATGAGGCCAAACGTATGCTCCGGAAAAGGAACCTGCGCTCAAGCGAGATAGCTAATGCTGTTGGGTATAAGGATCCGCATTATTTCAGCTTTGTGTTCAAAAAAGCTACAGGTTGTACTCCTAATGAATATCGAAAAGGAGACAGGCAGTGATGAATTTCCTGCAAAAGGCCAGCAATGGCAAGAGAACCATGCAGAGCAAGCTCTGGAAGATGATACTTATTGTAGCACTGCCTCTGATGATAGTCATAATTGTAATTGCATTTATTGCGATCTGGTATTCACTGAAGTACTATGCTATTTTGAATAATGTCACGATGGCTTCTGACTTCAATCAGAACTTTAAGGATGATATCGATCTGAAGATGTACTATTACGTGATCGACAGCCAATACTCAGAAGGTCTCCCAATAAAGGAGGTACAGTCTGCCGAGACAATCGCACGAGATCTTATCAATACTACGACAGAAAATGATAGCCTCCGCGCAATAAGCAGCGTGCTGAATCTGTGCCACAATCTAGAGGAGAAGATCCAATTGATTGCCGAAACAGATGAGTATGATTCCCGTATGGATCAGCTTGAAGACAATGTCTACATACTGACGGATCTTATTGCAAAGTACATGTACATATATCTTTACTACGAGGCAGCCCATCTGAACGCTCTGCAGACAACTACGATTACAAGCATGATAGTCTTAGTGGGCGTGGTACTGGTCTTGTCACTGGTATTGCTGTATTTTCTACTATCTAATTCAAAAAAGCTGAGCCATAGGATCGTTGCTCCTATAGATAAGATATGTCAGCGTTTAAAGGATATCGGCAAGGGCAGCCTGCTTGTTTGTGAACCGATCCAGGCTGATGTTGAGGAAGTGCAGCTTCTGTCTGATGGTATAGAGAGCATGGTTGGACGTCTGAAGCTGCAGATAGATAAGAACACTGATCAGGAAAAGCAACGCAGACGTACAGAATTGGCATTGCTTCAGGCACAGATTAATCCTCATTTCCTTTATAATACACTTGATACAATTATATGGCTGATCGAATCAGGAGCAATCGACGAAGCAGTTAAGATGATCAATAGCCTTTCGAATTTTTTTCGTTTTTCCTTAAGCCGTGGGAAAAATGTAATAACACTGGCGGAGGAAGAGCAGCATATACAAAGCTATCTGGAAATCCAGCAGATGCGTTACAGAGATTTAATGGAATACAAGATCGACATTGCTGAACAGCTAAAAAATTATATTCTGCCAAAGCTAACACTGCAGCCGTTGGTGGAAAACGCACTGTATCACGGTATAAAAACTAAACGTCGTCAAGGCTTGATCCGAGTGTCAGGAAGATTGCAGAACGAACGTCTGATCCTGGAGGTGGCTGACGACGGAATAGGTATGACTCAGGAACGCCTAAGTGCGGTCCGGGCATCCTTAGAGGACGGCAAGCCCGAAGGGTTTGGCTTAAGGACGGTGCATCAAAGAATTCAAATACTGTTTGGTGCGGAATATGGCTTGACAGTAGAAAGTACACCGGATGTCGGCACTCATATTATTGTAACGATACCCATGCAGACCGACGAGGAGTCCAGAGGCTGATTTATTGATTCTGTAAGGAGCATTATTCGAGTAAGGATAGAGTAAAACAGCTTTAAAAGTAACTTGTTGGAAGACTAGACTTGAAAGACCAGATAAAAGTCGGGATAGATAGGAGATGAATACATGAAAAAAGTGCTGCTTGTGATGGTCGCCTGTTCTTTAGCAATGCTTTGCAGCTGTACAAAGAGTATGCAGCTTGCTGATGAAGCTTCAAAAGAGAATATGATCGTCGTTGGTTTTTCACAGGTCGGTGCAGAATCTGAGTGGCGTGTGGCCAACACTGAGAGCATGAGGGAAGCACTTAGCACAAAAAACGGATACGAGTTGATTTATAACGACGCACGTCAGGAGCAGGAAAATCAGATCAGAGCTATTCGTACCTTTATACAGCAGAATGTTGATTACATAGTGTTCTCCCCGAAGGTAGAAACGGGGTGGGACTCCATTTTGCAAGAGGCAAAGGAGGCCGGTATACCGGTAATAATGATTGACCGTGATATCGAAGTGGAGGATAGAAGCTTATACACTGCATATATCGGGTCTGATTTCCGCGAGGAAGGTGAAAGAGCAATCCGATGGATGGAAGACCTGCTGGAAGAACAGGGGAGAATTGAAGAACCGATACGCATCGTACATATTCAGGGAACAATCGGTTCCTCTGCACAGATTGGGCGGACCACAGCGCTGGAGCAGGCAATCAAACGCAATCCCAATTGGAAAATGGTTGCACAGGAATGTGGTGATTTCACAAGAGCTAAGACTTATGAAGTAATGGGTTCGATTTTAAAGCAGACAAAAGATATAGACATTGTATATTGTGAGAATGACGGTGAAGCGCTTGGAGCCATCGACGCTATAGAAGAGGCAGGTTTAAAATGCAATACGGACGATGGGGTTATAGTTATCTCGTTTGATGCCACAAAGCTTGGACTCGAATACTGTCTAAAGGGAAAGATCAGCTTGGATGTGGAATGTAATCCGCTGCAGGGACCGTATGTCGATGCTATGATCAGGCAATTGGAGCATGGAGAATCGATCGAGCGGGTGCATCTGGTCAAAGAGGAATTGTTTGACTGCTTCACCATCACTCGGGAAATTATTAATAACAGGAGTTATTGAAGTAAAGAAACAGGCGTTTTTTTACTATAAATAGCTAAAAATTTACGGTGTATCAAGGTCTTGTTTTGATTAGAATTTCTCATAGTTGGTTATCTAATCGAGAAGGTAGAAATCCTTACGCAGTTCTTGGGCAGATATTGTTTTTCATTTTTCCATTATGATATAAAAAAAGAGGAACATTCTCAACATAATAATGGAAAGGAAGTAATAAAAATGAAAAAGGTTCTAGCTGTTCTTCTTGCTGTAATACTATTAATTGGTGTAAGTGCATGTGAGTTACAGAAGTCGGGTTCCGATAAGAAAGGAAGCGGCCCTATCACTGTTGGCTTTGCACAGTGTAAAGCTGATGAATCCGATTGGCGCAAGGCTAATACTAAGTCTGTGCAGGATGCGCTTAGTGAAGCAAACGGCTTCAAACTGATTCTTGCTGACTCCAACAACGATGCAGCAAAGCAGGTATCTGACGTTCAGGGCTTTATCGACCAGGAGGTTGACTACATAATTATTGCCGCTGTTAATGCTGATGGTTGGGATACCGTTCTTGGGAATGCTAAAAAAGCCGGTATACCTGTTATTCTGATGGATCGCACAATAAATGCAAACGAAGATCTTTATAACTGTTGGCTCGGCGGCGGTTTCTATAACGAAGGTGTGAAGGCTACCGATTGGATCTCAACGAGATTCACCAAGGATCAGAAGGTCAACATTGTAAACCTTCAGGGACAGTTGGGCGCTTCCGCTCAGGTAGGCCGCAGCCAGGCTCTTGATGATGGAATTGCAAAAAACAGCAACTGGAAGCTGCTTGCTCGACAGACTGGTGACTGGAGTACTGATAAGGCAAAAGAAATCATGGCTTCCTGGATCAAGCAGTATGGCGACGATATCAACTGTGTTTATGCTGAGAACGACAATATGGCAGACGGAGCTATCCAGGCTCTCACAGAGGCAGGTAAAAAGGTTGGCGGAAAAGACGGTATAGCTATTATTTCCTTCGACGCCAATAGGGCATACCTGCAAATGACGCTGGAAGGCAAGATCAACTGTAATGTTGAGTGCAATCCTCTACTCGGCCCTGGAGTTGCTGCAATTATTAAAAAGATAGAAGACGGTGGAACTCCGAATAAGAAGGAATCTGTAGAGGAGTCAGCGTTCTATTATGACACTATAACTCAGGAGATCATTGACGCACGTCCGTATTGATTGGCGATGACTATATAAATAGAATTAATTGTTTATCTTAGTTCTTTTAGTTGTTCGGTTCGGAGAGCCTTATGGTTTTTCTCCGAGCCGAAATCTTTTAGTAATGGCGTTGTACCTACGGTCTACAGCAAAAAGTAGAGGAGGGCTCGATGCCCGCCAGACTTTAGCATCTATCAGATTGAACTTATCCGGTATGCGAACCATTTTATGTTTCAATAGGGGTCATGATGTCTATTGCATCGTTGAAGATATAATGTCAGGTAGTCATAAAAATAAGGTGGGCATTACTTTATGAATACAATCAAAAATAATAAAAACATATCAGGACGCATGGGTGAGCAGTGCAGCGGGAGCGGAACGGCCAGCCCCGGACGCATGGGCGAACAGTGCAGCGGGAGCGGTACGACCGGCCCCGGACGTATGGACGAGCAGCAGGCTTCATCTGAGACAAGCACTCACACTCTCTCGATGAGCGGCATAGGAAAGTCGTTCCCCGGTGTTCGTGCACTTCATAATGTTGATTTTAAGCTGCGGTGCGGCGAGATACATGCACTGATGGGAGAGAATGGTGCCGGTAAGTCAACGCTTGTCAAGGTCTTGACAGGAGTTTATCTCATGGATGAGGGCACTATTAGACTGGATGGGAGACCTGTAGTGATACGTTCGACGCAGGACGCCCAAAAACATGGTATAAGCACAGTTTACCAAGAGGTAAATCTATGCTGGAATCTAACAGTTGCTGAAAATCTTTTTCTGGGACGCGAGCCTCGCACAATGGGCTTGATTAATTGGAGAAAGATGAATTGCAAGGCTGCTGAGCTATTGCAGAAGCTTAATATATCTGCCGATCCGACGGCGCAGTTGGATAGCTACTCAATAGCGATCCAACAGATGATTGCAATTGCACGTGCTGTAAATACGGAATGTAAATATTTGATTCTTGATGAACCAACCTCGTCTCTTGATGCTGACGAGGTAAAAAAGCTTTTTACGCTTATGCGACAACTCAAGGATGCTGGTGTTGGGATTGTATTTATCACACATTTTCTAGAGCAAGTCTACGAAATATGTGACCGCATAACAGTGCTGAGAAACGGCGAGCTGGTTGGTGAATATGAGGTAGAAAATCTACCGCGGCTTGAACTTGTAACAAAGATGATGGGTAAGGAAATCGAAAATCTTTCTGAACTCAATGTAGATAAAGATGAATCAAGGTTTGAAGGAGAGGTGCCTGTCATAGAAGCACTTGATCTATCAAGTGGCGCCTCCAGGGTTGCGCCCTTCAGCCTGAAAATGTACAAGGGTGAGGTCGTTGGCTTCAGCGGACTGCTTGGCTCCGGCCGAAGCGAGCTGGTGAGAACAGTATACGGTGCTGATAAGGCTGTTTATGGACAGCTTCTCATAAAAGGAAAAAGAGTGAGGATAAAGAAACCATTAGAGGCAATGAAGCAAGGAATGGCGTACTTGCCTGAAGACAGAAAATCTGACGGCATTTTTGCAGACCTTTCGGTAAGGGAAAATATTATTATTGCACTGCAGGCAAAACAAGGGCTCCTTAAGCGTTTGACCCGAAAGGAAATGGAAAAATATGCTGATGAATATATTAAGCTGCTCAATATTAAGACTGCGAGCATTGAAACACCGATAAAGAGCCTCTCCGGCGGGAACCAGCAAAAGGTAATTCTAGCGCGTTGGTTGCTTATCGATCCGGAGCTTATGATATTGGACGAACCAACCCGAGGAATTGATGTGGGTACTAAGACAGAAATACAAAAGCTTATATTGAAGCTTGCCAGTGAGGGAAAGAGCGTAGCTTTCATTTCCTCAGAAACGGATGAAATGCTCAGAACCTGTTCGAGAATGGTTGTTATGAGAGATAGGCGCAAGGTTGGTGAACTGACACAGGGTGAGCTTGATCAAAGTACGATTATGAGGACAATAGCTGGGAGGGAGAATGGCAATGAGTAGTAACAATAATTCAAATAGATCTATCAGGTCTGCTTTAAAGCTGCTTTCGAAGAGCCTGGCGAGCAGCCGCTTAACCTTCCCGCTGGTGATTTTGCTTATCGTTGTGGTTCAGAACATTATTACAACACCAACATTTTTTCATATATCGATCACCAACGGTCTACTTTCAGGATATATACCTGATATTCTGGATGAAGCCAGCCTGCTTGTTATTGTGACAATGGGCATGACTCTGGTCATAGCGGCAACAGGCGGCGTTGATATCAGTGTAGGTCCCATTATGGCCATTGCAGCCAGCTTCAGTGGCTTGCTGCTAAATGGTGCAGAATACAGAACTGATGTATTTCATAGTCCATATTTATTGGCGCTGGTTGTAGGGCTGCTTGGAGGAGCTCTGTGCGGTGCTTTTAATGGCTTTCTGGTGGCAGGCTTAAAGATCCAACCAATGATAGCCACTCTAGTTCTGTTTACTGCCGGACGTTCCATAGCAAAGCAGATCACTCATGGACAGACTATTTATAATATGAATCCGGCGTATAAATGGTTAGGGGTTCAAGTACCCGGTATACCGATAAGAACAACAATTATTGTCTCAATTGTGATCGTCATACTTGTTGTACTGCTCATAAAGCTGACAAGCTTGGGCCTTTATATCCAAAGTGTTGGGATAAATGGTTCATCCTCGCGTCTTGTAGGGCTTAATTCCCGCACCATGAAATTTATAGTATTCATAATCTGCGGAGTATTAGCGGCAGTAGCCGGACTTGTCGGGTCCAGCAGTCTGGGAAGTGTAAATTCGGGGGAATTGGGCTGGGGCATCGAGATGGACGCAATATTAGCGGTAGCTTTAGGCGGAAATTTGCTGAGCGGCGGTAAATTCAGCATAGCAGGTTCTGTTATAGGAGCGTATACCATCCAGGCTATTACTACGACTCTATATGCCATGAATGTACGTGCAGACCAGTTGAATGTATTTAAAGCGTTTATCATTATAGTTATCATTGTTGCCAACAGTGACGTATTCAAGGGGAAAATCGCGAAATTGACTCGTAAGGTATTCGGCAAGAATGTATCCATCGGAGGTTAGAACAATGAAGAACATTAAGAATGATACTATATCAGGCTCGGAGCTTTTAGTAAAACGAAAGGGTGTAAGCAACACAGGAGTACTGCTGATAATTACTATATCTCTTTTTATTTTTCTTTATATTGTCTCATTGATCTCTTTTTCAGATAGTAACTTTGCTAAATATTCTGTATTTTTTAATTTATTCAACAACAAAGCCTACCTGCTGATGCTTGCCTTGGGGCTGACGGTCGTGATGGTAACGGGAAGTATAGACATCTCGGTCGGCGGTGTTACAGGCTTAGTCAGTATGGTTATCGCTGCGACGCTCATGGAAAATGAAGTAAACACCTTGTGGACTATACCGGTCGCGCTTGGAATAGGGTTGGTGTTTGGTATTGTCCAGGGCTATCTGATCTCCTACTTGGAGATTCAGCCGTTTATTGTAACACTTTCAGGCATGTTCTTTGCACGCGGTATGATAAGTGTGATAAACACTAATTCCGTGCCGATAACGGATCCACTGTTCATGAGCTGGTCAAGTGCCAAGGTGTATATCCCATTTTTGTTCAATGAGCGCAGAAACGGTACGCATGACGTGGCATACCTTACTCCTGCAGCAATAGTTGCTATAATTGTATTAGTAGTTATAATTATTGTACTCAAAAAAACAAAGTTTGGACGTTCACTCTATGCAATAGGAGGTAGTACGCAGAGTGCGCTGCTGATGGGTATCAATGTTAAAAGAATCAGGTTTATGGCGCATGTGCTTTGCGGCTTGCTTGCCGGTATTGGAGGATTTCTTTACACTCTTTTTGCTCCCTCGGGCAATCCCGGAAATGGTTACGGCTATGAAATCGATGCTATTTCCTCAAGTGTAATAGGCGGCGCTATGCTGACTGGCGGTATTGGCCTTCCCATCGGTACACTATTCGGAGTTATGATAAATGCTCTTATAGAGCGCGTAGTGCCGCTGCTTGGTATTGTTGATGCCTCATGGCCAAGGATCATCACCTCAATATTTTTGTTTGCCTTCATAGTTCTTCAGAGCATTTTCGCCAGTGCAAGTAAAAAGGGCGGCTTAAAGTTGTTGTTGCCCGGATGGATAAGTCCGAGAAGGAATAATAAGCATGGAGCAGATATATAATCTTAATGTAAGCAGATATATAATCTTAATGTAAGCAGATATGTTTTTTTTAAGCAAATATAATACGGCTAGGTTTATTAACATAATTAATACTTAGAAATTGATAGACAAAAAGAAAAAGTGAATATATACTGATTTTGGAATATTATGGGAAAACTATAATTATACTCATACTTATGTTATATATGTTCGACATCGTGATTTGTTACCGTTGCTGCATTGCATAAACAATACTAAATGGGCTTTAACCAGGATAAATGGTAAAACACAGTCCATAGTAATTTAATGGATATGCTGCCAAAGTATACGGCTCTAATCTGTACGCGATTGGAGGTAATCATGTGTTCAAGACAAATGGATCCAGCTTCTTAAACTATTTAACAATTTCGCAAAAGATGGTACTTATATTTCTGGGATCTGTGATCCTGCCTCTTATAATACAAAACTTCTTTTACTACAGAGATACAGAAAAAAACATACAGTCCGAGATGATGCTAAGTATAAAAAGCTCGCTTGACAATACTACAAACAAGGTCAGTGGGGCTTTTTCTAATGTATGGAAGGAAATGGGCTGGAATATACGAGTATTATACCAATATAAATACAAAAAGTAATATAATAATGATTTCTTTAACTTATTATTAACAAATTATCTAAAAATATGGTATATTCTTGTCTTAAAGAATCGATCATATAGAAATGACTTGAAAGGGTTGACTAATATTTTTAATTTTAAACGAAACACACTTTTAATATTATTAATAACTTTTATAGTACTATTACTATGTTCATGCTCAAATATAGCAGCAAATGTTAGTGAAAATGATGTGTCGTCAATTTTACAACCAAAAACTTCGCAATCAACTTTTAACATTATTCAAAATTTGATCGTTAATGTTGATGAAAAAGGAGAAAATAAAAATATATATTTACTAAACGATAATAATATTTTGAAAATAAAAATAGAAAATAATATTTTAACATTAGGCAATATTGCTGCTGACATGGACGAGAAGTATGTTGTTAAAGTTTTAGTTGGTGAAGATAATAAAAAATATATCCTCGTATATAAGTATTTTTTAATAGGAAGTCCATCTGGCGAAGAAGATCATTTATATTTGATTAAATACACAAATAAAGATTCAATGGAAATCCTTTGGAATGGTAATTTACCAGAGTATAAATTTGAATATATTGATAAAAAAATAAGATTAACTTTTGTCGATTCGAATAAAGTAATTGAAGGTGACATAAGTAATATTGTTAAATCAATGGAAGCTCAAAAAGAGAGAGTAGAACCTTTAACATTAAACGAATTTTTCAATGGAAAAGTAATATTTGGACTTACTGATGTTGAATCACAGGATTATAATGGGGATGGGTATGATGAAATTATAACAAAGCACGATGTTTTTAATGAAGAGTTATGTATGTATCTTTCATCAATTTATACCATATGGAGTATAAAAAACGATAACGTTTATATATACAAAAGATTTACTGCTGATATACGTAGTCCTGAAATAGTAGTAATTAATGGTATCGTTGAAAATGGGTATTTAAATTACGATAAACTAGATTCTTTATTTGATGGTGAAAATTATTCGGAATATTTAAATCAATTAGTTAGAAGAGAAGTAATAAAAATACAAAACTCTAAAGTAATTTTTAAATAAAAATGTGAATATTGATTTATAAAGGTGGAAGAATGGTAATAATGGAGTACCGGACCATAATCATAGCCACCGGCTTAAAGCATTACAAACCCGAAACGACATAGAATGCCCAGGAAATGCCCAAGGATCTGCTGGACAAACTTGAAGAAAGTGATAGATATCCTAACTCTATTGCATCCTGGAACGGAATAACTGGCCACAGCTTTCTATCTACTTCAAAAAAAGACCATCCTATTAGGGATGGTCTCTGTAAATGCTTATTTATTGGTTTCCTGCAATTAGAATTATCGCAGCAATGTCAGCAATTGATCCTCAGCTTTATGAATCTTGTGAAATAGATGGTGGAAACCGTTACCATAAAATTTGGCATATTACACTTCCCGGAATTCGTCAGACAATCATAGTGCTCTTGATTATGAATATCGGGTTTATAATGAATGCCGGTTTCGAAATTCAGTATTTGCTAGGAAGAGGTCTGGTAATGGATGTTTCAGAAACAATTGATATTTTTGTTCTGAAATATGGTATCACACTAGGCAATTATTCCTTAGGTACTGCGAGCGGCATCTTTAAATCGGTGATCTCCATTACACTGATAGCTTTAACAAATTACTTCTCTAAAAAAATGGATGGAGAAAGTGTATTCTAAGGAGGGAGACGACAATGACTCAGGGTGTACGTAAAATAAATAAAATAAGGCTTGAACCGATTATCTTTTATACTGTTAATACTATTATCATGCTGCTTGTAATTGTAGTTATGGTTTACCCTTTCTGGAATACAATTGCGGTATCTCTTAATGATTCGCAGGATACATTAAAGGGCGGTATTACTTTTTTCCCACGTGATTTTTCTCTGTATAATTACGAAACGGTATTTAAAAACGATCTTCTGGTAATTGCATCCAGAAACTCTGTATTGCGTACTGTAATCGCTACGATTTTAGGTGTTTTTACATCGGCACTGGTAGGATATGTCTTATCGCGTCGAGAATTCCTCTGGCGAAAATTTGTTACAAGGTATTTCCTTGTAACCATGTATGTGTCGGCCGGATTAATTCCGACATACTTTTTGATCAGAGACCTGAATATGATAAATAACTTTGCAGTATACATCTTCCCTACACTAATAAGTGCTTTTAATATTATTGTAGTGCGGGCTTATATGGAATCGTTGCCAAGTAGTCTTGTTGAGGCAGCTCAGATAGATGGAGCAGGTCATTTCAGATGCTTTGCGCAGATCATCCTTCCTATCTGTAAGCCGGTTCTTGCAACTATAGCATTGTGGTGTGCAGTTGGTGCCTGGAATCAATGGTTTGATACATTTATTTACTGTTCCAGTGACGATAATCTTACAACTCTGCAGTTTGAAATGATGAAGATGATTTCTGCCACTATGAGTGCAGGAACAAACAAAAGTGCCGATGCAATTTATGGTAAGCAAGTTGTAGTAGACTCAGTAACTCCTGTTTCTATCCGTACAGCTGTTACAGTTGTTGCATCTGTCCCGATTCTGGTTGTTTATCCGTTCCTCCAGAAATATTTCGTGAATGGTGTTATGATTGGTGCAGTGAAGGGCTAAAGTCAATTGCAGCTTAAAGATGCTTTTGATATTGGACAGGATATTAAGATAGTGCTAATGTCATTAATATCATTTGCACATAAAATATTTGTCACAGGGGTGCTAATTTATGATGAAGGACTATATTGAATAAATTATTAATATTTTACAACCGTACCTTTAAGATACGGTTTATTTTTATCAATTCCTACAATATTTCATATAAAAGTAACATATTGTCATATTTGTTCACAAAATAATTGATAAATATAATATAATTTAGGTAATAATAGAATAAAATGGAGCCAACATAAATGGACTACAGTAATTACTTGACTACAAAGCTGTATATGCCGCCTATAAAAAATAGTCATGTAAGCAGGGAAGCTTTGATCAATAAAATAAATGAGGGTAAAGATAGGGGACATAAGGTAATTCTAGTTTCTGCTGAAGCAGGGTATGGCAAGACAACTTTTGTATCTGAATGGATAAGTAAGCTAAATCAAAGCTATGTCTGGCTATCACTAGATAAATATGATAACGATTCAGTGACATTCATCAACTACTTAATTTTTGCCATCAGAAAAATTGATGCTTCATTTGGCAGCCTGATGGAAAACATAATGAGTTCACCGAGACTTCCGGGAGTGAATGTAATAAGCTCCTATTTAATAGCGGAACTTTCAAAGCTTAAGGAGAATTTCATTCTGATCTTTGATGACTACCAAATTATAACTAATACATATATACATAAATTAATTCAGAGATTGATTGATTCGAATGTACAGAATTTATTTACAGTAATAATCACCAGACGGGATCCTCCATTTACTCTTTCAATGTGGAGAGCTAAGGATATACTTACAGAACTGGGACCTGATGATCTAAGACTGCAGACAGAGGAGATACAAGAGTTTTTTGAGAAAAAATTCGCTCTCTGCTTTGAAGATAAGTCGCTTGAAATTCTGGAGGGAAGAACAGAAGGCTGGGTTGCTGCTTTGCAGCTTATTGGCCTGTCATTAATGAATAAAAACATAGAACAGCAGGAAAAAAGCCTAATTGAACGACTTAACGGTAACAACAGATTAATTGCAGACTATCTTATGGAAGAGGTTTTTAAGAGACAAAATGTTCAAATACGGACCTTTTTAAAAATGACCGGCATTTTGAAAAGCTTTAATGAAGAGCTTTGCAATACTGTTACAGGTATCGACAGCAGCAGGCAGATAATTGAGCAGCTTGAAAGAGAAAATCTTTTTATAGCGCCGCTTGACAGTAATCGTAACTGGTACAGATACAATCATCTTTTCTCAGAATTCCTGAGCGCAGGACTTGATAAAAAACTCAGGACAGAGGTGCTTGTAAGAGCCAGCAAATGGTGCAAAGCTAATGGCTTTATTGAATTAGCTGCTGAATATGCGCTAGAAGCAAAGGATAGTGAGATGATATTAAGCTTGGTGAGCCAAGTAACATTAAAGTATTTAAATGATGGTGCAATAAAGAAACTTCTAGAGCTTCTTAATTCAATGAGAAAAATATGCGGTAAAACAGATGCCGATATTGGTATATGCAGGGCCTGGTGCCTGTTTATTATAGGCGAAACAGCTGAAGCATATAAAGCTCTGAAGGAATTGAACAGCAACAGTGAAATCATTGATTCTAATATATTAGGAAAAATTAAGGCTCTTGAAGCAGTTATTTATGCCAGTACAAATATGAGCAAGGCGTATTTATTTGCCATGGATGCAGTTAACATTTTAAGAGATGGGAGCAGAGTTTTTTATAATATTGCGCTGAGAACTCTGGGACTGGTTAAAAAATCGGCAGGTGAGATAACTCAGGCAGCTGCAGTTTTTAAAGAGATAATTGATGGAGTAGGCCACAAGAGATATGGATTGATAGAGCTTTCTGCATTTTCTAATTATGCAGATTGCTTAATTGCTATGGGGAGGAGGCAA
Organism: Bacillota bacterium; assembly: GCA_023409735.1. GTDB lineage: Bacteria > Bacillota > Clostridia > Acetivibrionales > DTU013 > JAEYRB01. Next base: position 82,107 of record JAEYRB010000010.1, read on the forward strand.
GAGGCACAGCACTTATGTGAGGAGTTGATAGACGAATATACAGATGAATATGGAAACCTCTTACCAATGGCAAAAATGGTATATCTTCCGATGGGGGTATGTCTCTACATGGCAAATGAACTGGAGAGAGCTAAAAGCTATATACATGAAGGTATTAACCTATGTGAAGAAATGAAGCTGATGTGTACAATATGTAATGCGGAGGGGGTTTACATAAAACTGCTTTATGCTTTAAACGAAAAAAACACCGCATTTAAAAAGGTTTATAAATATAAAAGCTTATCAAGGGGCCCAGGACTTCTAGGCACATTGGTATTGCTTGAGGCTATTGAAAATGATTTGAACATTAGAGAAAAAAACAATGTTAGTGTATTAAAATGGATAAAGACGGTGGAAGGTGTAGTCAATGATACTCAGTATCCATATTACAGGAGCGTTATATTAGCCTATGTCAGAGCTCTGATAGCACAAGAAAGATTCACTGAAGCAGCAGATAAATTAACGGTGGAGGAGAGCACAGCAAGAAAAGATGGCAGATATGAACAATTAATAACAATACTAATATTGTCAGCATTGATTAAAAAATGTTGCAATGATGAGAACAAGGCCCTTGAATATATTAGTGAGGCACTTCAAATAGCCGCACCGGAAGGTTATATAAGAAGTTTTTTGGATGAAAGCCAGGATGTTATGCCTTTAGTACGCAAAGTACGTTACATATCTCCGGATTTTGTCGATCAGCTTAATAAGCATAAAAATATGGAACAAGACGGTGAGCTTATTGAAAATCTTAAGGATAAAGAGCATGAGATCATAGAGCTGATTGCAGAAGGCATGTCAAATAATGAAATTTCGAGTAAGCTCTACATTACAACAGGGACTGTTAAATGGTATATTAATAAAATATATGCTAAATTGGGAGTGAATAAGAGGACTCAAGCAGTAAAAAAAGCACGGCAATTAGGAATAATCAAATGATTAATGTATTAAGTCAGTAATTGATAGAACTATAATTAAGTCAAGAAAAGACGCAGATATAAAACTTAAGTTATATGTCTGTGTCTTTTCATTATCATTGATAGGAAAAATGATACTGTAAAAAAATTATTTTTTTATTGCAGAAACGAATGTTTTATTGTAATAATAGTAAGAGAAACGTTTTACTGAATTAATATGCCATGGAAGGATTGAGTATTTTGGTTACATTAAAAGAATTAGCTAAGATGTGTGGTGTTTCGATTTCAACTGTATCGAATATATTAAATGGAAAACCTAAGGTGAGTGACGAAACCAGACAGAGGGTAATGGAGGTAGTAAAACAGACCGGTTACCAGCCGAATTATTTCGCACAGGGAATGCGTAAGCAAAAAACCAGAATTATTGGAATTATTGTTGAGGACCTTAAAGAATTCAGTACGCCGCCTATAGTAGAAACCGTTATGGCTTATTGTGAGGATAATAATTATCGCACAATACTGCTTAATATGCGTCTCTATGACAAATGGCAGGATACCTGGTACAATGACGAAAAAAAATACCAATCAGTTTTGCAGCCATCAATACAGGAGTTGCTCTCAATAAAGGTGGATGGCATTATGTATGTGGCCGGTCATTGCAGAGTGATCAATTGCTTTGCAGATGATTTTAAAACACCGGCTATAATAGTCTATGCCATATCAGGATCCCCCAAGTTTTCATCTGTTGTCATTGATGATGAAAAAGGTGGATATGATATGACAAAGTATTTGACCTCAATGGGGCATAGAAAAATAGGCGTAATTGCCGGAACTTCAGATAATCTTCATACAAAAAAACGCAGCCTGGGGTACCAGAAGGCTCTTTTTGAGGAGCAGATCCTGTATAATCCGTATTTGATTAAGTATGGAGATTGGCAACGTTCATCCGGATATGCAGAGACGGAAAGCTTGGTAAAGGAAGGTGTAACTGCAATTTTCTGCATGAATGACAGCATGGCTGCAGGGTGCTATGACTATCTATATGAACATAATATCAAGGTTGGCCAGGATGTTTCTGTAGTTGGATATGATAATAAAGAAATATCCGAATACATGAGGCCTCTTCTTACAACAAATGATATCGGCCTTACTGAAATCGGAAGTAGAGCGGCTGAAATTCTATTAAAACATATTGAGGAAGAAACCGAAGCAAATATAGATTCGAATATAATAAAAATACCCTGTCGCTTGATTGAGCGAGAGTCGGTTAGAAGGATCCAGTCTGTTTAAAAAACGTTTTACACACAAAATATAAATAATAAACAATTAAAGCTTGTAAAATCCTCATAATAACATCATATCTGGAGTTATTGCGGGGATTTTTTATGGAATTAAAAGCTTATGATAAAAATAATAGTTGACTTTCTCTTCTACATCAAAAACGATAAACAGTATTTTTATTACATGTGCAAGATAAATAAGTGTATGAAGTTATACAAAAAGCTTTTCTTAAAATTGAAATATATAGTAAAATAGCACAATAAATTTGTGGGCATCGAGTTGACAAAATAGCAAAAATATGAATATAATGGAAATATGACGTAAAACGTTTAACTAAATAATGATAGATAGGTTTGGAGGGAAATGTATGAGCAGTATTAATATAAAGACAACTGAGAAAAAAATTCCCGTAACCGGAAGTCTATATGGTATTTTCTTGGAGGATATAAATAGAGCTGTAGATGGAGGCCTGTATCCTGAGATGATCAGAAACAGAACCTTCGAAGATTCCATCCCTCCGATAGACTGTACAACAGAGAATAACGATTATGCAATAATATCCAATTCAGGCTGGCGTGATGAATTCAATCATGGAGAAGGCCTAAGCAGATGGATCCGCCAGAATGAGGTGCCATATACACCAATACCTGCGTGGTATTGTGATGAAGCAGAAATGAAGCTGGATACAAAAGATACATTAAATGCAAATAGACAGGCTGCGCTTGCAGTCCAATTCAATAAACGTGGTAGGATCTTTAATTCAGGCTTCTGTGGAATACCTCAAAAGTTAGGCTCGTCGTATAACCTTTTATTCTTTGCTAAGGCGGAGGATCTGACCCAATTGGTTATATCCGTAAGAAAAGAGGATAAAATCTACTCTACTTGTGAATTTACTGTAAATGGCAGTAAGTATTCATCCTACAAAGCAATATTATCAGCAAATGACAATATCAGTGATGCTGTTTTTGAAATATATAGTCCAACTGGTGGAAAAGTAAAATTTGGTTTTATATCCTTGACGCCTACTGATACCTATCTTGGCCATGGTTTAAGAAAAGATATAGTGGAAAAACTAAGAGATATGAACCCCAAATTCTTCCGTTTTCCGGGCGGCTGTATCGTAGAAGGCTTCAGCCCATCGACAGCTATGCGCTTTCGAAATACTGTCGGTCCTGTCTGGGAACGTCCGGGACATCTGTTAATGTGGCACTATCGTACATATAATGGCTTAGGTTTTCATGAGTATTTACAGCTGTGTGAAGATCTTGATATGGAACCTCTCTATGTAGTTAATTGTGGTATGACCTGTCAGGCAAGAAAAGAAGTATTGATGGAGGGTGCAGACCTGGAGGATATGATCCGGGATACACTGGATGCTATAGAGTATGCTGTCGGCTCCGAGGATACAAAATGGGGCACAGTGCGTGTTAGAATGGGACATCCGGAGCCATTTAAATTAAACATGGTTGAAATCGGAAATGAAAACTTTGGACCTTCTTATGAAGAACGTTATACTAAATGCTACAAGGAAATCAAACAACGTTATCCCCACATAAAATTTGTCGCAAATACACATGTTGAAGAACATGGACTCCCGGTTGATATTGTTGATGAGCATTACTACAATACTACAGAATTCTTCGCTGAGAATACAAGAATGTTTGACAAATACGACAGAAGCGGTCCGAAAATATTCCTTGGGGAAGTGTCTGTTATACGCGGATATGTAGGCCAGTTCTACGGTGCCCTGGGTGAAGCGGCATTCTTTACGGGAGTAGAAAAAAACCAGGATGTTGTCACGATGGTTTCTTATGCACCTCTTTTAGAAAATGTTAATTATAACGCATGGTATCCTAATCTGATCCGTTTTAATAATACTCAGTGTTATGGCATACCAAGCTATTATGTATGGAAGCTTTTTGGCAGCCACAGGGGAAGCCACATCGTGAATACAACAGAAGAGACAGGAAAGATCTACCGGCCGGTTAAGGGTATGGCTTCTCTTCTCGGAGAGGCTGGATTGGTCTATCGAAATGCGCTCTGGAATGGTGGAAAAGCAGAAATAACACATGAACTGATGGGCAGGGTCGAGGAAGCACAGGGAATCTTTACAGTGAAACGTTCTGATGAGCAGCAGATAGAAGAGATCAGTAGATTTCAAGGGGTTAATTTAGATGAAATCTTCATAATTTTTGGAGAAGAGGACATTGCAGCAGGTACATTTGAGATCGATATCAAGGCAGAACAGAGCAGGGAAATAGTAATTGGAGTCTTTAGCTCCCGTATTCCTAAAGAGGTATATATCAGTGATGAGACAAATCCTCCAAAGGAATGGAATATTGGAAATGTTAAACCCTTCCTCTGGAAAATAAAGAATGGGAAAAGCCAGCTGGAAGAAAAAGAATATCCCCAAAATGTCATTTTAGATGATGATAAATACATAGATTTGAATGAGGGTGAATTCAACCGGTTTAGTTATACGACAGATGGTAAGAAGCTCACCTTGTATATAAACGGAGAAACTGTACATGAGATTGAGATCCCATCCTTCCGCGCATTACATACAGTTGTAAGCGATACTGAACGGGAGATCATAATCAAGATGGTGAACATGGCAGATCAGGAGGATGAGGTATCGATCAGCTTGGATTGTGATGTGTTTGACGAATATAGATGTTTTATCCTCAAGGGTGAAAAGAAAGCAGAGAATAGCTTTAGGAATCCGGAAAATATCCATGATGCAGAATATGTACTTAAAGGTGCGGCTAAGGAATTTGTCCATAAGGTGCCGCCGTTGTCCGTAAGCGTAATAATACTTACTAAGAGTGTTTAATGAAAGGGGGCCATTAGATATGAAACTTATAACAGATAGAAAAAAAGCAAGATCTTTCAAAGAATTTCTGTACATCCTTCCTTTCCTGGTATTGGTGGCGATTTTTTCCTATTACCCTTTGTATGGCTGGGTATATGCGTTTTTCGATTACAAACCTCCCTTCCCATTAAGTATGGATAAATTTGTAGGCTTCAAATGGTTTATTTCAATGTTTGAAAATTCGGTTAAATTAACACAGCTGCTCAATGTACTTAGAAATACATTTGCGGTAAGCGGCCTTAGCCTTCTGTTTTCATGGTTTCCAATGGTTTTTGCCATATTTTTAAATGAAATAAAATGTAAACCTTTTAAAAAATTTGTTCAGACCGTAACAACTCTTCCTAATTTTATTAGTTGGGTTCTGGTTTATTCTATAGCTTACAGTGTCCTTAACAGTACAGGTGTCGTAAATTCAGTTTTAATGAACCTTGGACTTATTGACACTCCTCAGTTGTTCCTGCAATCCTCAAGTTATATCTGGTTCAAAATGTGGCTGTGGCTAACATGGAAAAATGCCGGCTGGGCTGCAATTATGTATATAGCGGCAATCAGCGGGATTGATGAACAGCTCAATGAGGCCGCAAGGGTCGATGGTGCATCGAGAATGCAGATAATATGGCATGTTACAATTCCTAGCTTGCTTCCTACATATTTCGTATTGGTTATGTTAAACCTGGCAAACTTCCTTTCCAATGGTATGGAGCAATTCTATGTATTCCAGAATGGTTTCAATAAGGATACAATTCAGGTTCTGGATTTGTATGTATACAATCTGGCCATGGGAAATGGCGGCTATTCGCTTTCCACTGCAGTAAGCATTTTCAAGAGCGTAGTCAGTATTTTATTGCTGTGCGGCACAAACGCAGTTTCAAAACTTGTAAGAGGAGAAGGCTTTATCTAAATTTGATCTGTAGAAATTGTGGAAGGGGGATTTACAATGAGTGATGTTAAGCTCGAATTAGGGAAAAAATATAAACGTAAAGTAAAAATAAGTATTGGCGACAGTATTATCAGTGTTGTCACTTACCTTGTATACTCCATGTTTGCTTTTGTTTGCGTTTATCCATTCTATTACATATTCATCAACTCAATTAGTGCAAATAACTTAAGTGAAAGAGGAAAGGTAATATTTTGGCCATTAGGTCTGCATTTTCATAATTATGTTAATGTTCTGAAAATACCGGATTTGTTTCAGGCTTTGAAGGTATCAACGGCAAGAACAGTAATTGGAACAGTCTTGACAGTTATTATTGCCGCTTTCTTGGGATATATGTTCACAAGAGAGACCTTGTGGAAGCGAAAATTCTGGTATAGGTTTGTTGTTGCAACAATGTATTTTAATGCAGGTATTATTCCGTGGTTTATTACAATGGATAACCTTGGACTGAGAAACAACTTCTGGGCATATATTTTCCCTGTTGCCATTCAGCCATTTTATATAATACTCTGCAAGACCTTTGTTGAAAATGTACCTAAGGAGCTGCAGTCTGCGGCTGAGATCGATGGGGCAGGTACCTTAAGAATATTTTTTCAGATAATGATTCCGGTAATTAAACCTATTCTGGCTACAATTGCAATTTTTGCAGCTGTTGCCCAATGGAATTCTTTTCAGGATACGCTGCTTTTAGTAACTGATAATAAACTTTATACATTGCAGTTTACTCTCTACCAGTATATTAATCAGGCAAGCTCACTAAAATCATTGGTAAACAGCAGCTCATCTTCAGTTAATCTTGCTGCCAGCCTTGCCAGTGCACAAACAGCAACCTCGATACGCATGACAGTTACAATAGTGGTTGTAACGCCCATCATCCTTATATACCCAATGTTCCAGAGATTCTTTATAAAGGGAATCATGATAGGAGCCGTTAAGGGATAATGAACAATGGAGCAGATCTATTGTTAATTATAATAAGTTATATTTTGAAAGGGAGGAACAAATATGAAGTTTAAAAGAGCTATGGCAATGCTGCTGGTTGTTGTAATGGTAGTATCTGTACTAGTCGGATGCGGTTCTAAGTCTGAACCCAGTGCAGTTAAGGATCCAACAACTGCTGAACAGACAAATAAAACCGATGACACAGCTTCCGCTGCAGATGGCGAAAAGAACTACGATGAACCGATGACCTTCGAGATCTATGATGTAGCTGCAAACTATCAGGGAATGCAAACCGGGTGGTTCCAGAAGGTTGTCAAGGACAGGTTCAATGTTGACCTCAATATCATCGCACCGCAGGTTGCAGGCGCTGCAATTTATCAGACCCGTGCTAGTGCGGGCAATCTGGGCGACATTGTACTTCTTGAAGCTACTGATTTCAAGGATTGTGTTAATAATGGCCTGATAAAGGATATCACTGCCGAGATTACAAACTGTAAAAACCTTATGGACTATAAGACTCAGATTGATGTGTTGAATAAGGGATTGCCCGGAAACGATGCAGAAAAAACTTATGGTATACCTTGTGAGATGACTAATACATCACCGACTTCATATTCACAGGATGTTATTTACTCAAGTCCGCTTCTTCGCTGGGACCTCTATAAAGAAGTAGGATTACCTGAAATAAAAGATCTTGATGGCCTTATTGATGTTTTGGCTGCTATGATGAAGGCTCATCCAACCAATAAGGATGGAGACCCGGCTTATCCGTTATCTCTGTGGGCTGACTGGGATGGCGGCGATGGCATGATGGGAATTGCAAACGTTGTTCAGCTTACAACATGGTACGGCGAAAGGGTTAAGGGTGGCGCTATTCTTAAACCGGATGGAACATTTACTCAGGTAACTGATAAGAATGCTTCCTACTACAAGATACTTCAATTCTTGAATAAAGCATATCTGAAGGGAATTGTTGATCCGGATTCAGGAACTCAGGATTGGAATTCTATATCAGCAAAAATATCAGCAGGTCAGATTTACCTTCTTTGGTACAGTTGGCAGGTAGGTTTCTGGAATACACAAGAAAGACTCAAAGAAGGAACAGGTTTTATTTTTACCCCGGTAATGGATCAGAAGTATTATGCGGATGCTGATACATATTTCGGAAGCGGACGTGTATTTGGTGTTGGATCCAAGGTGGATGATGCGAAATATCAGAGAATCATGGATTTCCTTGATTGGTATGCTAGTCCTGAAAGCCTTACATTCCAGCACAGCGGTATAGAAGGCTTTAACTATACTATTGGAGCAGATGGCAAATATACTTTGCAAAATGATAATGCTTTGATGGATAATGTTCCTGTTCCTGCAGAATGGGGAGGAGCTGGTTATAAGGATGGCTTCAATGCCATTAATCAGTGGATGGTCCATGCGATCAGCACAAATCCTAACACCGGTGAACCATATAACTCTCAGTACTGGAGCACTTATAAGGCAGCTACATTAACCGATATGAAGAAGGAATGGCAGCAGAAATTTGGTGCTGAAGAACCTGCTGAATACATGAAGAAAAATAATGTTCTTCTTATCAGCCCTAACGTTAGTGTATCTCTTCCAAGTGATACAAATGATATAGCAGTTATACGTAATCAGTGTGGAGATTTGTTATGTGATTCTTCATGGAAAATGATATTTGCTAAGAACCAGGCTGAATTTGATAAAATGTGGGATGAAATGTCAACGAAGATGGACGGTCTTGGATTCCAGGATGTAGTTAAGTTTGATAAGGAAAAGTATCAGATTGAGCTGGATGCTAAGAATGCAGTAAGTAAATAGTACTGTGTTACTGCAGTGTGAAAGTTTTATTTACTGATAAATAACTAACCAGAGAGGGGGACTTGTTCGGGAAGAGAAAGCTTCCTGACAGGTCCTCTTCTATGTGGCGTTGTACCTACGGCCTACAGCAAAAAGTTGATGAGGGCTCGATGTCCCCGAGACTTTTCTTTAGTGAAGGAAATATTTTATGGATATGACAATGATGGTGTGGCCGAAGGTATGAAAGCACTTGACTTTTCTTTAGTGGAGGAAATATTTTATGGATATGACAGCGTGCCTCCCTGATGGGAGCAGTTTTGTATTTTGGGAGACTGAGCAAAAATATGAACGTGAAATGCATGTAGCTTGCAATCATCCGGATGCTTCTGATGAAAATGACGGAAGCAAGGAAAGCCCCTTTAAAACGATAAATGCTGCTGCGGCGATTGCGACAGCGGGAACACATGTCTGGATACATGAAGGTGAATATCGGGAATGTGTTCATCCCGCACAGGGCGGCGACGGACCTGAGCACATGATTTGTTATGAGGCCTTTGGTGATGGTGATGTGATAATCAAGGCATCTATAGAGGTTAAAAAATTTGACAGAAGTGTGGGTTGGAGGATCACTCCTTTTTTTGAAGATAGAAAAGACGAAGAAAGGATACATATATGGCAGATCAAGCTGAACCCGGAAGAATTTAAGGGGTACAATCCTTTCTGTTTAATGAACATACTTCATGACAGATTGTATATTGAATATAATAAAACTGATATGACTACCTACTTAAACCGAAGGGGAATGGTCTTTTGCGATGGTAAGCCCCTTAAGCAGGTTTCTTTGTATGAGCAAATGTCACAGCAGGAAGGTTCTTTTTGGGTAGAAGCAAATGGTCAGACAGTGCATTTCCGTTTGGAGAAGGATGATGACCCATGCAATCACAGGATTGAGCTTACCAGCCGTGAACAATGCTTCGCTCCTGAAGATCCGTTCCTGTCATATATTAAGTTGAAAGGTTTGGTCTGTGCACATGCTGCTACGGGTGCTCCTGTTCCGCAGAGAGGTTCGATCTCCTGCTACCGTGGACATCATTGGATTATAGAGGATTGTGAGATTGATTGGTCAAATGCTGTTGGTATCGATATCGGCAACGAGTGCTGGCATCATGAGTTTTCTCCTGAGCAGATGATCGGATATAGTATAATTCGCGGCTGCAGGATCAAGGATGCAGGTGTTTGTGGTATCGCAGCGCTTTTTGCGGAGCATTATCTGGTTGAGGATAATATTATTGAGGGTACCGGTTGGCAGAAAATGGAGCTATCATGGGAAGCAGGTGCAATGAAAGCTCATAATAGTGTGGACTGCCTTATTCGCAGGAACATTTTCACTAGGACCTACCGTGCAGACCATTTATGGCTGGACTGCAACAATGAGAACAACAGAATTACCCAGAACCTGTTTCTTGATGGGATAGAGCAGCGAGAAGCTATATTTATTGAGTGTACCAGGGACGGCGTCAATTTGATCGATAATAATATTTTCTGGAATATTGAGGGCCGTTTTGATGCAGATAAAATAAAGCAGGAGAGTGGCTCGTCAGGGTGGTATAAGCTGGTTGAGGAAGACACTGTTAATGGTTATGCAATCTATGGAGAAGGAACAGACCATCTTTATATAGCCAATAATTTAATTTGCAATTGCAGAGGCTCTGGGTATTACGCAAAACCGGTTGCCTTCCGTATGCATGGCATGCTTAGAGGCGGGACTTCAAGAGATGCGCGCCTGTTTAACAATATTTTTTATCAGTGCAGTGAAGCTGCAGTTACAATGCCAACAGAGAAAAATGAAGCAGAGGGAAATCTTTATGTTAAACAGACAGGCGGCTATTTGCGGGTGATGTATCCGGCCCCGGAGGCTTGTCTTGATCTGCCCGCATGGAAAGAATTTTATGGCTTTGATATGACTGGGCAAGAAGGCTGGTTTGAGATCGAGATAGATACAAAGAATTATACCATGCAGTTGAAGAGAACAGAAAAAGCATTACCGGGTATATGGAAGCAAGATAAAAAGCGTAGTTTTGTATATGATCCTGAATATATTCTCAAGGTTTGCAGTGCTTCTCTGGTGTCATCGGACTTTTATGGAGAAACAGTAAAGGAGAAACGAATTCCAGGCCCGATTACTGAGTTAAATTCCGACAAAATTTACAAAATTGACCCGAGAAAAAGGAAATAAGTAAGACTTATAGAACTTATACAATATATAGAAGATTATATATTGTATAAGTATTTTATAGCTAATATTTTGTAATAAGCCATTCTTACACATAAATTCAAAGTGTCGTACAGTCATGTTCTTGATTGTTCAGGTTTACATATATATGTTTTGGATACTGTAGACCAGGAGTAAGTTAGTGAGTGATACATTATTGGATACTGTAGATCAGGGTTAAGTTAACGAGTGATGCATTATTAGAAATAGGGGGGTATCATATGATAAGAACAGCAATGACGGAAAATGGAATGGTAAAGGGGATTGAAGCTGCTGATCCAAGGATCACAGCGTTTAAAGGAATACCCTTTGCGGCACCGCCTGTTGGAGAAAACAGATGGCGTGCTCCGCAGCCATGCAAAAATTGGGAGGGTGTTCTGGAGGCTTACCGATTTGCTCCAATCTCAATGCAGGATACACCTGGAATCGGTGATGACATATATATTCGGGAATGGCATGTTGATCCTGACATTGCAATGAGTGAAGACTGTCTGTACCTTAACATATGGACAAGCGCGAAGCACACAGATGAAAAGCAGCCTGTTCTTGTATGGTTTTTCGGAGGCGGACTGCAGTGGGGCTATCCAGCGGAAATGGAGTTTGATGGAGAACGAATTGCAAGGAGAGGGGTTATTGTTGTTTCCGTAAATTATAGGATTAACTCATTTGGCTTTATGACTCATCCTGAGATAACAGCAGAGCAGCCCGATGCTCCGGCGAATTTTGGAAATCTTGATCAACAAGCCGGTCTTAAGTGGGTAATAAGGAATATAAGTGCTTTCGGCGGTGATCCGAAGAATATCACTATTGCCGGTCAATCTGCCGGGGGCGGAAGCGTTATGACTCAGATGACCTGTCCGGATAATTTTGGACTATTTCAAAAGGCTATAGTACAAAGTGCAATGATTCGCAGCCCTTATAAGGAGCCAAATTTTTTGGTACCGCGAACGCTGGCAGAGTCAGAGAAAATTGGAGTGAAGTTTTTTGACTTCCTTGGAGTCAAGAGCTTAAAGGAGGCTCGACAACTTGAAGCCTTATATGTAAGGGATATGTATTCCAAATTTATGAAGAGCAACGGCTGGGTTGGAACTGTAATTGACGGTAAGTTCTGTATTGGGGACCCTATTCTGCTCTATATGCAGAATAAGCATGCTATGGTTCCGGTAATGTCCGGAAACACGTCAGATGAATTCCTGAATTCGATCAAAGCAGGCTCAGAGGAGGAGTTTGAGGAGAAAGTAAAAGAGATATTCGGCGAGCATGCTGAGGAATTCCTTAAGCTTCCTGAAGCACGGAAGAGGGATGGAAATAATTATGCAGCGGTAAGCGGCATTGAATGTACTGTCAAGAGCTTGTTCCTTTTGAATGAAGAATATAAAAATAATTGCAGTGGCTATTATTACTGCTTTGATGCAGAAATTCCGGGCTGGGACAACCCGGGCAATTTCCATTCCGTGGATCTGTGGTTCTTCTTTGAAACCCTGGCAAAATGCTGGAGGCCCTTTAAAGGAAAACATTATGACCTTGCACGTCAAATGTGCAACTACTGGTGTAATTTCATAAAGAACGGCGATCCAAACGGAAAAGATGCTGATGGAACAGACTTGCCTCGCTGGGATCCTTATACTAAGGAGAGTCCATGCAATATGGTATTTAATATGGAAGGAGCACAGCCCACAAACAATGGAGAAACGGAATTTAAGAAATTCCTCATCGACAGGATTAAAGAGGAGAAATAAATAGTCTGAACAATACTGTATCTTAATTTGTTTGAAAGTGTGAAGCATTATTGTTGACTTCTTCCTATAAAAAAATTACCGGGGCATGTAAGCCTGAATCAAGCTTACATGCCCGGTAAAGCGCTTTTATTGTAATTCTCCAGTGCTCTATTTAATACCAGTCATTTTAATACCTTCTACGAGGTTTTTCTGTAATACAAAGAATATTATTATAATTGGAATTACAGTTAGGACACCTGATGCCATAATCGCATTCCAAGGAGTATCATTTCGGCCTATGAAGTTTGCTAGTGCTACTTGAAGTACCCACATTTTTTTATTCTGTGTAACAATCAAAGGCCATAGATAATTATTCCAGTTTGCAATAAAGAATGCAACCCCTAAGGTAATGCTTATTGATTTTGACAGAGGCAGGAATACTCTAACAAATACTCCGAAAGCGGAACAGCCGTCTATGGTAGCAGCCTCCTGTAAATCATTAGGCATTGTCTTGAAGAATTGTCTAAATAGGAAAATGCCATATGCATGGGGAATGGCCGGGATGATTATTCCTTTGAAGGAATTGAGCCAATCAAACTGCTTCATTAAAATGAACAGAGGTATCATTATAACGGAAAACGGTATCATAAGTGTACTCAAGATCCATAAAAAGATTGCATCTCGTCCTGCAAATTTTAATCTTGCAAGAGCATACCCTGACATTGCATGGAAAACCAATGCGACCAGTGTAACAACGGTAGAAATAAATAATGAATTAAGAAAATATCTACCGAAGTTTTCATCCAATGCAGTCTTGTATCCATCCAATGTAACAATGTTTGGTATTATTCTCATGTCAAACACATTTGCTTTGGGCTTTACTGAGGATATAAACATCATGTAAATAGGGAAAAGCATCATGATTCCAATAAGGACTGCAATACCTATTTTTATATAGTATAATTCTGCTTTTTTTCGTACTTCAATTGTTTTATTCATCTGCATTCCCCTTTGTTAATCTTAACTGTAATAAACTAAGAACAAATATGATAAGAAACAATACAAATGCCAAAGCGGATGAATACCCTACCTTTAAGTAATCAAAAGCATTTTGATAAATATAATATACAGATACGGTTGTCGAATCAGCAGGTCCGCCGTTTGTCAGGATTTTGATCTGGTCAAATACCTGGAAGGATGCAATTGTTGTAACTATCAAAACAAAGGTACTGACTTCTTTTATTAATGGCAAGGTGATTCTTTTAAATATCTGGAGGGAGTTCGCACCATCAAGGTGAGCAGCCTCATAATAGCTGACAGGTATATCCTTAAGGGCAGCCAAAAAGATAATTGTATAATAGCCTATAAGCATCCATGCGGAAATAATTGCTATACAAAAAAGCGATTGCTGAGTACTGCCTAAGAAATCCTGAGCGGGTATTCCAAATATCTGTAAAAAACTATTTATATAGCCCCTTTGAGGGTCCATCATAAATCTCCATATAAGTGATGCTACAACAGTAGATATGGCATATGGGATAAAGTACACTGTTCTGAAAAATTCTTGTGCCTTACCTGGGATAGAATTTACAAATACAGCCAGTAACAATGATATACAAAATACTATTGGTACAAACATCAGTGTATAAAGAATTGTAGTCCAGACAGAATGCCACCATTGCTTGTCTGTGAGTAAAGTCTTGTAATTCTCTATTCCGGCAAAAGTCATGGGTTCAAGCACATTCCAATTATGGAAGCTCACATAAAGTGCAATCAGAACAGGGAGAAAAATGAATACTGCAAGACCAATAACATCTGGTGCAAGCATGCAATATGCAAATAAATTCTCTTTTATTTTTCTTTTTCTTCTATTCGTATTGGATACTACCATTGTAGAATTTGGCTGATTGTTCATTGTGATCCCCTCTAAATACTTCTAAATACTGCCCCGGCGGTTGATTTGAACCTGCCGGGGCGGCATTAAAAAATATATTTTATTTTACTACATTGCGCCTTCAAAGGCTTTAAGGAATGCGTTAATCTTCTCATTTGCCTTTTTTGCTTCTTCCTTCGGATCTCCATTACCAAACATAACATTCTGTAGTGCATCTCCTACAGCATTAACGATCTCAGCCTGATATCTCGGTTCGCCGATTGCTGTATCATAAATTTCGTTTGTGAAGACTTCTCTTAAGCCCTTAGTATAGATATCCTTACCGGCTTCTACAACGGATTTTCTTGGAGAATAAGCGAACTTAGTCTTTGTGCACCATTCAAGAGGTATATTCACATCTTCAGCAAATGCCCACATAGCAAATTTTGCAGCAGCATCAGGATTTGCACTCTTGGAATTGACCATCATCTTCCAACCACCTGCGCAGGTTGCGGCTTTTCCGCCTTCTGGAATTGGCAGAGGAACAAGTCCGATATTTGTATCTTTGTATTCGCTTTCCAATGATGCAACAGCCCATGTGCCGCAAACCTGCATAGCTGCTTTGCCTGTTCCAAGAAGTGAAGTGTCATTTGTCAAAGGTATTGACAATTTTGACGGTGCTCCGGCCTTGATCAGATCACCCCAGAGCTGTAGTGATTTTTCAACACCTTCTCCTTCAAAGGTTCCTGTTTTTGTTGAAGCGTCCAGTATGTTTGCGCCTGTCTGCCAGAGGAAGGGGTACCATGTGAAGTTTTGGTAATAACCTTTTGTTGTCTCTATTATCAATGGTGCAACATCGTCCTTCTTAAGAACCTTAGTTGCGTTGATTAGCTCATCCCAGGTCTTAGGTGCTTCCAAGCCTGCTGCTGCAAACATATCCTTGTTGTAATACAAGCCAAGCAGTTCAACTTCAAAGGGAATACCAACAATTTTATTGTTTACAGTTACAGCGTCAATTGAGCTTGGCAGAAAATCATTAATAATATCACTTGTGAAATATGATGTAAGATCCATTGCAACACCACTATTTGCATACTTCAGAAAATCTCCTGCACTCATTGCAAATACATCCGGCCCGGCATTTGCCGCAAATGCTGTTGTAAGCTTTGTGCCCATATAATCTGATTCCGGAAAGTTTTCGTAGATCACATTTGCATCAGGGTTAACAGCCTTGTATTTCTCCGGAAGTGCTTCCATAAACTCTCTCTCGGCATTTGTATGGAAGGTCCAGAATTTTAATTCAGCTTTTTCTGCAGCTGGTTTTTGTTCATTGACGGCCTCGGTAGCTTCCTTTTGAGTACTTGGAGCGGGAGCAGCTTCTTCCTTAGAGCCGCAAGCAGTTATACTGATTACCATTCCGATTGCAAGAAAAATGCTTGCCAATCTGATTTTAACACTGTGCTTCATTTTAAATCCTCCCTAAAAAATATTTGTTGTTTTATGAGCAAATTATATTTCTAAAGTTAGGAATCGTTAATGCAGCACCTCTTGGATTAGGTGAAAATTTTTTGGTACTGCACCTGCATATTTTTACTTGATATTACACTGCTGAAAAAAACCACCCAAAAAAATTGCACGGAATCCAAGAATAATACATTGTGCATTGCGCCTGAAAAATATATTTTTGAACTGCAGAGGGATGCTTTCTGACTAATAAAGAAAAGGACTGATTTTATGGGAAAGCCAATTTATCCAACAGCCACACTTTCTACAATAGCTTATTCAAGAGACTCAAAAAGAAAACGTATCTCAAGCTTTGACCGGACAGGCGGAAATGATGACAGATTATATATAAATGCCGGTGAGTCAAGAACGATTGCCGATATTCATGGCGCAGGATGCATTAATCACATATGGTGCACTATAGCTGGAGAAAATTTTAATGAAGAAAAGAATTATTTGAGAAAAATCATCCTAAAAATGTATTGGGACAATGAAGAAAACCCAAGTGTAGAAGTACCTATAGGAGATTTCTTCGGAATGGGCCACGGTATGTGCAAAAATTTTGTATCAGCCCCACTTCAGATGAGCCCTCAGGATGGCAAAAGCTTAAATTGCTGGTTCCCTATGCCATTTGCATCGAATGCTAGAATAGAGCTTCTCAATGAATGTGATAAACAGACTATTTTTTATTTTTATGTTGATTACGAAGAATTTGATACATTACCGGAGGGGATGCTGAGATTTCATGCCACATGGAAGAGAGAACTCCCTACAAAAGGTATCGAACAGGGAAAAATGACAAATAGGGAATGGCTGTTTGAGGGAAGGAATACAACCGGTGATAATAATTATGTATTACTTGAGGCAGAGGGAAAGGGTCATTATGTAGGCTGCAACATTAATATTCATAACCTGAGGGATACAGTAAAATGGGATTGGCCTGGAGAAGGTGATGATATGATATTTATTGACGGTGAAAAATGGCCACCCAATCTTCACGGGACAGGAACTGAAGATTATGTAAATATGGCATGGTGCCCTACGCAGGAATACAATGCACCATACCACGGCCTTATTCTAGGAGGTAAGGATAACTGGAAAGGAAAGATCAGCTACTACAGATATCATATTCAAGATCCCATTATGTTTGAAAAATCAATAAAGGTTACGATTGAACATGGACATGATAACCATCGAAGTGATGACTGGTCAACAACAGCTTATTGGTATCAAACTGAGCCGCACATGAAGCTGCCGCCTATGCCTCCGGCTGACAAGCGCCTTCCGCTTGATGACGAAGAATTTGAATGGGAATACAAATAACATCGGTAATACACAAATAGACATACACAATAAAGCACCTATTAATATCTTTGCGCTCAACCACACAAGGATATCACGGGTGCTTTTATGTTACAGGATATTTTATTTAAACAGGTCATTATTACTATTAATATACTTAAGAATATTATCACCTGCAAGCCCGGCGATTTCCTGTATATCCTTTTCGGAATGCATTGCGTCCTGAAGGGCATTGCTGATAGCATTTGAAATTTCCACAGGATACCGGGGCTCAGGAACAGAGATGGGCAAAATATCTGTAGTAAAGAGAGAATTAATACCGCTGTTAAAAATATCTTTGTTTTTTTCTATAACCGAGCTTCTGGCAGGTATCTTTGTACTTGCCTCTGTGCACCATTCAAAAGGCCTGGATATATCTTCACCCCACATCCAGATGGTGAAATCAGCAGCCTCTGCGGACAGTGCGTTGCCGGGATTTACTGCCTGATACCAACCGCCATGTACACTTACTTTCCTTCCTCCCTCAGGGCTGGGAACTGGAACTACCCCATATTTAAGCTTTGGATAATATTTGTTAAGCATATTGACAGCCCAGAAGCCACAAACCTGCATAGCAGATTTTCCTGTACCAAATGGATAAATATCAGAAGGAATTTCTACGCTTGTTTCCTGTGCGTAGTTATATTTGGCCAGTTCCCTCCATAGTTTTAATGCTTTTGTACCACTTATGCCAAATTCTGCTGCTATATTAAGCTGATCATTAGTAGTTCCGGCTTGCATCAGAAAGGTGTAAAAAATAAAATTTTGGTAGTCATTGACCTGCATAGGAAGACAAATTCCTGACATATCCTTCGTCTGCAGAAGTTTGGCACAATTAACGAGTTCATCCCAGGTTTCCGGTGGTTCAAGCTTATGTTCACTGAAAACCTGCTTATTATAAAATAATGCCACAGGCTCACGTTCTATGGGAATTCCAAGAATTTTATTATTATATGTGGCAATTTTCAAGCTTTCCCTATTTAAATCCTTTTTTAGCTCCGGACTTATAAAATCATCTAGAGGCATCATATAACCTGCTTTTGCATACTTTAAGAATCCACCTGCCGATATCATGTAAATATTGGGAGCACTATTGGTAGCAAAAGCGGTAGGTAATCTATTTGTTAAATAATCGTTGTAGGGCAGCAATTCAAAATTCACCTGTATTGCAGGGTTCTCTTCATTCCATTGCTTTACCCATTGGCTTATTACATAGTCCTCCTTATTTGACCTGAATTTCCACATAGTCAAAGACTTAACAGGCTGTTCTGTCTTGGAGGAGGCTTTCTCATTTCCTGAGGTGCAGCCCGTAAATGAAGCTACTGCTATTATAATTAATAAAACTGCAATAAATCTTGTTTTTCTCCCTTTAATCATGATTTAGTATCCTTTCTCTATACTCAGAAGGGGTCATTCCAACGATCTTCTTAAAGACCTTCATAAAATATCTGGAATCATTGTAACCAACCATTTCTGCAATATCCTGGGTCAACAGATCTACTTGGTTCAGCAGGATCTTTGACTGTTCAATTCGAACATTGCTCAGGTAGCTTGAAAATGAAGTCCCTGTCTCTTTTTTAAACAAATCACTTAAGTAGGATTCGTTCATATAAAATTCCTTTGCAATTTGTCTCAATGAAATATTGTTGAAGTAATTTGCAGTTACGTATCCCTTTATATCTTTTATTACTTTTCTACAGCCCGGCCTATTTCTTTCATCAAAATAATCTGCAATAGTTTTTGTATATGAAATAAGCAAATCGGTAATGTCGTTTCTATTATCTAGAATGCTTAGCTTGTTATATATCTCATTTGTTGATGGCAGCTTTGTTTTATCTGAAGACCGGTCTTCAAAAAGGTTCCGCATCACAACAATAGCAAACTCCATAATATAACCTTTAAACATTGTAGAATCTACAGAAATTGCTGTTATTCTGTCAATTATTTCTGTCAAAAGCGTTTGAGCCTTCTCAAAATTTGAAAACTGTAATGCTTCAACGTATTTATGTTCTATATCCACAGGATATCCCTCAGGACTATTTTTTAAATTCAGCTCTTCAAATAGTAAGATGCTGTTTTTATTATAGAACACCTTGTTCCTTAAAATATGGAGGCACTCCTTAAATGCGGTATTCAATTTATCGGGGCTGTTATAGCACCTACTAATACCAAGAGTTATGCTCCCTGTATTATTGAGGCATAATTCATTACGAAGCTCTCTTGCTACTCCTTGTACATATACTGGGCTGGTATTGTTCATGTTTATAAGACAGCAAAAACTTCCATCATGCAGATCTGCAATACAGCCATTCCTTTTATAAACTGCTGTCTGTAGAACTTTTCTGAAATTAGTTAGTACATTAAGTGAGTCGGCAGTTTCATGAAAGACAGAAAATGAAAAGCTATCCAGTTTTATTACAAGCAATGCAAAGCTGCTGTGAAAGCACTCAAACTTAAGGCCCTTCTGATGAGGGCTAATATTATTGTTATAGATTATTTCTGTGAATAAGTTATCTTTTGTTTGATTTAGGGCTATTTCTTTTAAGTACTTTAATTCATTTTCCTCATTAAGCTTATTCTGTTTTTCCTCTAGCATAAATTCGACCTTTTTTAAGTTGTTGATTATATCTCTGTAATCTGGCGGCTTTAGAATGTAGTCCACTGTTTCCAGTCTTATAGCCTGCTGAGCATATGAAAAATCGGGGAATCCGCTTAATATGATAAATTTTAGATCGGGAGCAATGTCTTTTGCACGTTCGACTAATTCAAGTCCATCCATACATGGCATTTTAATATCGGAAATAATGACATCTGGTTTATCATTAATAATGGCAGCCAGTGCTTCAACACCGTTTTTAAATTCTCCTGTGATACTCCAATTTTCACCTGAACGCTCAATTATAGCTCGTATTCCCCTCAAAACCTTAGGCTCGTCATCTACAATCATGATATTAAGCTTCATCAATATCTCCCTTTCAATTAATCATTCTATCTATGCCGGTATTTCAATGGTGATTTTTGTACCAAGATCTACCTCGCTCTCAATTCTAACTCCATAATCATTACCGTAATAATATTGGATTCTTTCATGCACATTAAGAACACCAATTCCACCATGGCTTCTCGTGCCGTCAGGCTTTCCCTTGAATATTTTATCAATCTCTTCACCGGTCATCCCGCATCCGTCATCAAGTACTTCGAAAATAAGGTTTTTACCTTTTTTGTATCCATTTATTGTCACACTCCCACTGCCTTTTTCCTGCATAATACCATGATTAATTGCATTCTCCACAAAGGGTTGAATTATAAAGCTTGGCATTTGACATTCATAAATGGAATCATCAATGTTGATTTGATAATTCAGATTATCTTCGAACCTTGTTTGTTGAAGGAATAGGTAATTTGATATTTGAGTAATTTCATCTTTTACAAGCACATATGTACTTCCCTTTTTTATGCTGTATCTAAGGATCTCCCCAAGCTTAGTTATAATTTGTGCAATATCATATTCGCTTTTATCAATCAGCATCCAATAAACAGTATCAAGTGTGTTATAAAGGAAATGCGGTTGAATCTGCGCCTTTAGGGCACGAAGTTCAGCGTCCTTTTCTCGTAAGCCCTGATTATATACCTCTTCGAGCAGGGCTTGGAGCTGTGTTGTCATATGATTAAATACTTCATTTAGCTCTATGACCTCTTCAGCTGCACCTTTTGTGAGTGACATATCTGTTTTTGCATTTAAATCCCCGTTGGATACCTTCTTCATTGTAGCTGTTAAGTCTCTTATAGGACGGGTAACGTTACCCGAAATTAACACAGATATATAAACAGCTATCACAATTGCCAGCAAACCTATAATAATGATCATGTTTTGTATGTATTTGAAGTTTGAATTCGTTTGGTCAATGGTCACCGAGTTCATTAACGTCCATTGGGTTTGTTGATTATAAATACTATTTATAACCAGATACTTTGTTACATAAAGCCCAATTTCTGATTTCAGCTCACTTGAAGTAAATTGCTTCTCAAGCCTTTGGGACACATTTTTTTCAATATAAGCTTTGTCTTTGTGCGAAATAATTTTTCCATCGCTATTTACTATGTAAAAGTCGCCCATTTCACCATCCATGCAAATGCTTTTCCACAACATAGATTCTCTGACTGCAAAAAACATTATGCCTATATCTTCAAAGTTATCGATACTTCGTATTTTTCTGGCTGCAAAGAACAGATAATCACCATTGTTATCTGGTGTGTAATGAATGAATCGACTATCAATAAACACCATTTCACCCTTTGTTCCGGCAACCTTTGCCTCTAACTCCTTAATATTCTTTTTTACGTATTCTTTTAATTCATTTTCTGATTCACTAAAGAAATTTCCTTCCTTGGAAATTAAAAATACAGCGTCTATGTTGTTCGGAAGCACATATTCCATATTTTGTGAGATTCCGTTGATAGTAATTCCTGAATAATAATTATTTGTAAGCTGATTAATTGTATCCTTATCTGATATAATTGTTTTAGAGAAATCATCCAAATCCTTAATAAAATTATTAAGCTTCTCATTTTTTTGACGTAATTCTACCTGCAGGAAATTATTATTGATATCACTTATTGTGGGGCGCATTATGTAATAGGTTGCAACCTCCATAAATACCAATATGGCCATAATAAGTACTGAAAAATATATTAATATTTTTCCCTTAAGGCCTTTAAATCCAATAAAAGGTTTTCTCATGGCAATCTTCTTTCGGCGAAATTGTTATAATTTGTTTGTTATAGGATTCATTATACTATTAAATATTATGTCAAACAATCGAAATAGTATAATAATGAGAAACCAAAGTAACAATGACTAGGCCTTTCATGATTTTTTATTAAAAGACATATATAAAAAACAGGGGTTAGATATCTAGCCCCTGTTTTCATGGTGGAGTGTATTAGTAAAGGTTATACAAACTTCTGGACATTATCAGTCCTGGAGAACCTATAGGTCGCAACCAATAAAAGTGCCGCAGCAAAGCTTGCAAGTATAAGCAGATTTATTAGAATGCTCGCCGGTTCACTGCCTTGCTGTAGCTTTTGTATGGCATTCATTGCCCACCACTGTGGTACAAAACGGCTCAGCTTCTGCATGAATTCGGGCATTAGACTGATTTCCCAGAAACATCCACCGAGCATACAGGTCGGTGTCAGGATCAAGGTACTAAGCGTACCTGCAATGTAGGACGAGCCTGAAAAGGCTGTGATAACAAGTCCGATACCAATGGCGACAATACCGAACAGAAGCAGAATAACAAATAGGTAAAAGCCCTTTAAACCTGTATCTATATGAAGAAGGTATTTCATGATAAGTTGTATCAGCAGGATCTGTACAATAATGACCAGCAGACTTGAGAGTGCGTTTGCGACAATATACTGACCGGCTTTGACTGGAGCAGAGCAGATCCTATGGTAGGTTCTGTCCTTTTTCTCCTTTAGTATGATCATAGTTATAAATCCGGAACCGAGCATAATAAACATGATCAGAAAGCCCATACTGGTAAGCGTCATGTTTTTGCTTGTCAGCTTATCATCCAGCCTCTCAACTGACAGCTTTACCGTTGCCGATTTATATTGCTCATACATTTGTTCAAATACGGCATGGCTTGATCCGGATGCTGCTGAAAGCTTGAGTAGTGTGTCCGTGTAACCGTCAATGAGCTGGCACAACCATACAGTTGTACCCATTCCCTTTATGGACACCATTTCGATGTTTTTCGGTTCACCGCTATATATGCCGTCTGCATAGCCCTCCGGGATCACGATGACTGCATCCAGCTTCTTGTCCAGCAGGAATGTGTTAACATCACTCTCTTGTACATCATAGATTATATTGCTGCCTGAAACTTTAATGACAGATAATAGATCTTCAGCTAATGTGCCTGTATCATGATTAATGAGTCCGAGATTCATATGAGTTTCCGATGAATTACCGTATAAAATCATCGACAGGATGACACCAACTAGCGGGAGAAATAAATAGACCACGATATTTCCTTTTTTTCTAAAAGTCACACTTAATATATTTTTTATTATAAGCATCATATTATGCATATTTTCCCGTCCCCTTTCGTGAAAGCACAGCCGTGAGCAGTATAAAAGCAGCTGCCACTATAAGATCAATCCCTATTGAGATCGGAACCCGTGTATAGCTTCCATCATAGATCACTTCAAAGAGAGCTGAATTTATCCATGTTACAGGTGATAAATCAGATATCTTGGAAAATGCAGAACCCATTATGGAAATAGGCATATAACCTCCTCCAAGAAAGACAAGTATAGGAATAACGGTATTTAGAATGCCCGTTCCTGCTTCACCGTTCCTGAAAATGTAGGCTATTCCTACACCGATGCTTACTGCCATAATGGAGTATGAAAGCAGTAATAAGGCTACAGTCAAAAGATCCTCTCCCCAATAGGCTTTAAGAATAAGCTTGCTGAATAATACGACTGCAAAGCATTGTACTGCAGTTACGAGGATGGAGCCCAGCACCTTTCCTGTTAGAAGCTCGTATCGCTTTACCGGTGCACTCAGCGTCCTGTTGGCTGTCATTTGTCCCAATTCATCACGGATAGAATAGTAGCCGGTTATTGAGGAGTAAAGAAGAAATAGTGTTATCATGGTAATGGCATAATAATCAAGTGATCCCGGCTGCCTTTTTTCATCCAGGCCACGGATGTTTACATAGCTTCGTTCCGGTTCCTGCTGTATACTTATGGCTGATGGATTGTTAGCTGCAATTACTGACATGGCTCCATATGTGTTACTAAAGCTTCTTAAAGCACTCTCAACAAGACCTGCATAAAAGGTATGCCGCTCGTTTTTATAAAGCTTTATTTCCTGCTTATTATCAGATACATGTATATATGCGCAATATGCATAGTCTTGAATACTTTTGATACCCGCATTTATATTATCAGTTTGATCAAAGGTTATACCAAGTTCTTTGGTCATCTGTTCCTGAAAGCTCTTAAATGCATTTGTTAAATATGAATTGCTTTCATTAACTTCCTGTGTAAAAAGTACACGTGCATCGTCCGTATCAACTTTACGTTCAAAAGCGTTTGAAAAAGCAGCACCTAGAATAACAATAAGGACAATAGGGAAAAGGACCATCATTACATTGGCTTTATAGCTGCGTAGATTTTGTTTAATTTCTTTTGCTATGATTCTCAATATGTTCATATGACTACCCCCTAATCTCTTAGCTTTCTGCCTGTAAGTGACAGAAATACAGTCTCGAGATCCGGCGTCTTACTCTCGATGCTTTTAATGCCGATCTGACTTGATATAAAGTAGGAAATGATTTTGTCAAGATTGTTGACTTCCCGGGCACTTGATACCTTAACGGTATTCCCATCAATTTCAATGCTGCTGACGCCGGGTATTTCCATAAGTCTGTCTTCAACGATTCCTGTAATTGAATCCTCAACTGTAACCCATACTGTATTTTTGTCATTGACCAGATCCTTAAGCTCATCCTTTGTACCTAGTGCAATGACCTTGCCGTGATCCATAATAGCTATACGGGTACAAATAGCCTCTACCTCCTCCATATAGTGGCTTGTGTATATAATGGTGCTGCCAAGCTCATTGAGCTTATTAACTGATTGCAGTATGTGATTCCTTGATTGAGGATCAATTCCTACCGTAGGTTCATCCATAATTACCAGCTTTGGCTTATGGGCAATGGCACATGCAATATTCAGCCGTCTTTTCATACCACCGGAAAAGCTTTTAGGATAACTCTTTGCCTTGTCGGATAAGCCGGTGAAGTCCAGAGCCTCCATTGCTGCCTTTTGCAGTGAGCCTCCTTTGAGACCGTATAGGCTTGCGAAAAATTTTACATTCTCCAGACAAGTCAGATCCTCATAAATTGCAATGTCCTGGGGCACTATACCTGTGTCACGCCTAGTCGTCATTGATTCCTTTTTTACATCATGACCATGGATACGGATGTTTCCCTTATCCATATCCAGAAGCCCGATCAGCATATTGATCACGGTACTTTTTCCTGCTCCGTTTGGACCAAGTAGGCCGAATATCTCTCCATCCTCAATGCTGAGGGACATTTTATCTACAGCAGTTAGCTCGCCGAAATTTTTTGTCAGCTGTTCTATTTGTACTATATTCATCTTATATACTCCTCACAATCTGTTATAAAGAGATCAGTAATAACTTCCTCGTTATAACTTTTTTTTCTGTATTTTAAGTATAAAAAAAACAGCACCTTTGCGTTAGTACAAAAGGTCACTGTTTCATATGACTAAAGTCATACTGACACCATACTGAAGTCATGCTGAAACTATGCTGAACTATTAGTTATGCCGTTTGAAGTATATATTATTAAAAGCATACTTAATAATCAGTTGTATATTCCCAGCACATGTTGTCTTGCAGTATATTTATTCTTTTATGCAAGCGTTATTTTTCCGGACATGATATTACTATGTAATGTTATTTCGTTGTAATTTATTTTGCAGTATACGTATTTCACAGTACGTGTTATTTTTCAGGATTAGCCTTTTCGCCGGTGAGGTAGTAAATAGCGATTTGCGTCCTGTGTTCCAGCCCTGTTTTATTTAGTATTACGGTTATGTAATTTTTTATTGTTCCCTCAGACATGTAAAGAGAGCCGGCAATTTCCTTGTTGGAAAGCCCTTTGGCAATAAGACCTGCAATTTCAAGCTCCCTGGCGGTAAGCAGACCTTCGGGAATACCGCTTTTCCTGTCTGTGGAAAGTTCGTTCTTAATAATATCCATAACAACATCCTGCATAACAGTACCGCCCTCATGGACAATGCGTATTGCATCCATGATGCCTGCTGGAGAGCCGCCCTTTAGTAGATATCCCTTTGCGCCGTTTTTTACAGCGTTTATTACAAAGCTATCATCCTCAAAGGTTGTGAGGATCAATGTTTTTGTGGTGGTTCCTGCGGAAATTTCTCTTGCTGCCTGAAGTCCGTTCAATATAGGCATCCGTACATCGAGAAGTGCTACATCCACATGATTGCCCATGCAGAACTCCACCGCCTTGAGGCCGTTTTCCACACAAGCTGCTACTTCAAACCGATCGTCAGTCTGGAGAATGATTTTAAGACCCTCTCGTATTAGAACATCATCATCTGCTATTAATACTTTTATTGCCATTTCCCACCTCTCCTGTCGGTAAAATCGTTATGACCGAAAAGCCGCAGCTCCCGTCAATGATCACCTGACCACCCGCACTTTCTGTCCTTTCCTCCATCCCCGCAAGCCCCATCCCTTTTTTTATAGTAAGAGCCCCTTTACCATTGTCCCGGACTTCAGCCTTTATAAGCCTGTTCATCAACTCTAACCGTATATCAATGACTGTTGCAGAAGAGTATTTAAGTGCATTGGTAAGAGATTCCTTGATATTGTCAGTAATGATTCTCCATTGCATGTGTGTAATCATATCAAAATTTCCTTTAGAGGAAAATGAGGTTTTTATGGAGCTGTTCAGGGAGAATTCCTCAAGCATCAGCTTGAGCCTGTTGATACCCAATTGTTCTGGTGCCGGCTTGATAGTTCTGAGTGTAGAACGGATGCTCTCCATACCATTTTTTAAATTTCCTGTTACAGTTGTAAGGATATCTCCGGCTTTTCCGGTATCCTTCTCCAGAATCAGTGCTGCAGCCTCCAACTGTATAATACTGCCGGCTATAGTGTGGCCGACTCTGTCATGTATCTTCTGGGCAAGGCTGTTTCGTTCCTCCAGTTGGGAAAGATAGCGCACATGAGCCTCATATTCGCTGCTTGCTTCCAGCCTGCTCCTAAGCTCTTCACTTTTTTCTTTAAGCTTTTCACTGGCTGTTTTATATGCCGAATGTGTTGATGACAGACTGTACGAAAGCTGGAAAACAAACAGGCAGAACAAACAAATTAAAATATACTGTTGCAGCACCTGTTCTCGACAGATAAAAGCAGGGATCATAGTGGAAATTAACCATATCTTCTTGCTTTCTGTAAATCCTGATACAAATTCCAATATATCAGCCGGAAGGAGTAACAGCATTAGGGGACTGGCTAAATACGCTCCAACTAATAAAAGAGCAACGGCAGCACCTAGAAATAGCATTCGCAGCGGTCTTCTGCGCATGATCTGTGAAAGCATGACAGTACAGATATAGAACAGTGTAAATATGATAACAGTGGGGATATTCAGCATATCCTCCCGTATGTAGGTTAACAGACAATATAGAAGAATAACTAGTCTGGAACCGATCATCCAGTTTTCCATAAACCTCACCGCTTCAAATTTTCTTGTTATAGCATGTCTGGCTGACTATTTCAGACCATTCTGTTCCCGGTTTGTAAGCCTTAAGTAAATAAGATACTTAATATAAAATCATTTTTTTGTCTCTCAGTTCATATTATACCCTGCCACGGAGCCGATTTCCATAATATTTAAATACTTTTATTTGCATATGGTGTCCATCACTTCTCTTGAGCTTAGTTAGGCAAACTAGAAACAGTTAAGCGCTACTGCTAATGCTTATGTCCGGGCACTTTTCATGAGTATGTGCCATAAATGCAGTAAAATTAATGATCCGGATACAGCAGATTGAAAAAAGTGGACAGAGCCTGACTTTTTACCTAACTTTCGATAGGTGAAAATTTGCACTTTTTTATTTATTATTTAGAATAAATGTCGAGTTATGGGACAAATAACGAACATTACTAAGGAGGAACAATATGAATAAAAGGTTAATGGCGGTAGTAGTAGCTTTAGTTATGCTATTTAGTACATTTTCTATGTCATTTGCAGATGCAGGCTCAAAGCAATATGCTGATATAGACGGACATTGGGCAGCTAAAGCTATTTATAAGTGGTCTGACTATGGAATCATAAAAGGCAGCAACGGGGCCTTCAGACCTAACGATTTTATAACAAGAGGTGAAATTGCTTGTGTCCTTAACAACATGATGGGATATAAAGCAACTGTAGCGAACACCTTCTCTGATTTGAAAAACGGGCAGTTTTATACTGATGCAGTACTGAAAGCATATGCTGCCGGTATTTTTAAGGGTGATGGAGCATCAATACTTCGCCCGACTGACAAGATTACTAGAGAAGAAGCAGCTGTATTGTTAGCCAAAGCGTTTGCTATTAGTGATGGAACTATTAATAATAGTAAGTTTTCGGATGCACAATTGGTATCCATTTGGGCAAGGGCGTCTGTTTTTGGATTAGAGGCTAAAGGGTATATAAATGGAAGCAACGGAAGGTTCAATCCAAAAGCAAATATAACCAGAGCTGAGATCGTTGCTATCATTGATCGTATAGTAAAGGCATATTACACAAAAGCCGGAACATACAGCGAAGATGTAACAGGGATTGCAGTCATTAAGGTTTCCGATGTTGTTCTGGATGGAGTAGATATTTCAGAGAACCTTATTATCGCAGAAGGCGTAGGACAGGGTGATGTAACTCTCAATAGTGTAACTGTTAAGGGAAACACTGTTGTAAGAGGCGGTGGCGAAAATTCTGTACATATCAATGGTAAGTCCGGTATTTCAAAAATCAAGATCGAAAAAGTTGGAGACAAGATCAGAATTGTAATTGATGATGGAAATACCGTGGATATTGAAATTGTAGAAGGTGAAGAGATCATAATTACCGGTTCTGTAGGAGAACTGGAAATAGCTACTCCGAATGCAGTTGTTCATGCAAAAGCAGCAGATATTGCAAATACTAAAGTAACGGGAAGCAATGTTACGATCAATGCAGATAAGGATACAAAGATTGGTAATGTTTCAGTTGACAGTACGGCAGGAAATACTGCTGTTAAGACAGAAAAGGGCGCAGTTTTAGGTACGGTTACAGCAGCAGCTAAGACTGATGTCAGCGGTGAAGGAACTGTAGAAAATGTTGTTCTGAACAAGGGCGCAGATAATTCTAGTGTTTCAACGCCTAATACTAAAACAACAGTAGGCGAAGGAGTATCGGGTGCAACTGCCGGTGGAGTGGCTGCTGAGGAGGGAAGCACTGTAAAGAATGACGAGACGGGAAAGGGCGAAAAGGTAACAACACCTACAACTCCATCAACTCCATCAACCCCATCAACTCCATCAACCCCATCAACCCCATCAACCCCATCAACCCCATCAACAGTTGCGGTAAGCGGTATTACTGTAGAACCGAAAACAATGAGCTTGACAGTAGGTGGTGCTGAAGGAACAATAAAAGCAACAATAGCACCATCAAATGCAACTAACAAGGAAGTTACCTGGAGCTCCAGTGATACAAGTGTAGCTACAGTAGACGGGAATGGAAAAGTAATTCCTGTAGGAAAAGGTACAGCTACGATTACTGTAAAATCCAAGGATGGAGGATATACGGCAGCTACGGTAGTTACTGTTATTGATAAGCCGACAACACCTACTACACCATCTGCAATTTCAGTAACCGGTATTACTGTATCGCCGGATAAATTAACTTTGACTGAGGGTGATACTGCTACAATAACTGCAACAATTACACCATCAGATGCAACTAATAAGAATATTACCTGGAGCTCCAGTGATACAAGTGTAGCAACTGTAGTAGGTGGTGTTGTAACCGCTATAAAAGAAGGTACGGCTACGATTACGGCAGCAGCTGAAGATGGAGGATATACAGCAGAAACGAAAGTTACTGTTAATGCAAAACAAATTACAAGCATTGATTTCATGGATTCTTCTATGGCATCATTCGAAGCAAATACAAGTAAGCTTACATTTTCTGTTAAGGGGATACTTGTTGGAGAAATTGATACAAGTAAGCTGAAGTATATAACATCAAAATCAGGTGAGCACTCTATTAGTTTGTCGTCAGGATACACAAAGTCTGAGATGCAAGATATGGCGGCAGGAAAGTATTACTATACAAACGATGTTGATGGTGAGACTAGAGTTTGTATTAAGCTGACTGATAGTGATGCGGCGAAAATAAAAGAACTCGACGGGTATGGAAACACTTCGAGAAATGTTAATGATGATAATGATAGGCTGATTGCGGAAAATTCGTGGTATCCAGATGCTGTTGCCGGGACAAAGGCGGTATCTATCAGTAACTACGTTAAGGTGAAAAACAGTTCGGGGCATGAGATCTTCGGAGTATTTCAGCTTGATGATGATGGAATGGTGATAACTAGTTCAGGTAGAAATCCCGGTTACACTAAAGGTTCCGAGTTCAATGTATTGGCCGATTCTTTCACAACTAAACTGGTTTTCTATGAAGGTGATTACGTACCTTTAGAGACACCGACTGATGGATTGATGAGAATAGTTAGCCTTACGGATGATGTGATTGAGAATGGTATTACAATAGATGATAGTAACTGGATCGAGGTCGAAGGTGACAATTTCGGTAAGGAGCCAACAAAAATTCCGGTAGAAGAAATTACTGTAAAACCAGAAGCAATGGAGTTGACAGTAGGCGGTGCTACAGGAACAATAACTGCAACAATTACACCATCAGATGCAACTAATAAGAATATTACCTGGAGCTCCAGTGATACAAGTGTAGCAACTGTAGTAGGTGGCGTTGTAACCGCTATAAAAGAAGGAACAGCTACTATTACGGCAAAATCCGAAGATGGAGGAAAAACGGCAACAACTGAAGTTACTGTATTAGGGACAATTACTATTACAGAAATAAGTGATATGACTTTAGATTTAAATTCTACAGAGTCTGTAATTATTGTAAGTAACCCGTCAGATACCGATAAAACAGTTGAATCAAATAAGCCTGATGTTGTAGAAGTATCAGCAGTGAAAAATAACCAATTTACAATAACTGCAAAGTCCATTGATAATGCAACAATAACTGTTACCTGTGCTAAAGAAGGTTATGTAACCGAAGAGTTAAGCTTTAATGTTACCGTTGCTATGAGTGATGCGCAGAAATTAGCAGCAGATAAAGAATTGTTGACACTTCCGCTGGGAGGAAACAGTGCAATAGATAATATTAAAGCAAATCTGGGAACGCTGCCAACGGAGCTTCTCAACGGAACAAAAGTAGAATGGGTATCAAGCAATACAAGCGTTATAAGCAATGATGGAACAGTTACAAGACCTGCAACAAGTGAATCGGATGCAGCAGTAACAATGACAGCAAAATTGACAAATGGAAATGCAAGTGATGAAAAGACGTTCAACCTTACTGTTAAGCGTAATATGACGCAATTAGGAACTCCCAAAGATGTGACTATTAATGAGTTTGGGAGTGTTTGTTGGAAGTACAATGGTACATATTACCAAAGCAAGTATGACTATGACGTATTGATCTATAAAAATAACGAATATATAGAAACAAAAAAAGTAATTGGATTAGTGGAAGATTATAATGGCAGAATAAGTATTAGCGCGGAGCTTAGTAAAAATGGTCCCGGATATTATTCGGTACAAATGCGTATAAAAAGAGAGGGATACGAAGATAGCGAACTTACTTCAAGAACCACCTCCAAGTATCAGCTCGCAGATCCAACCCCGTATTGGGATAACTACATTGCAAGGTGGAATCAAGTGATAAATGCAGACCAATACTATTTATACCTATATGAGAACGGGAATAGTGTTAAATGGGCAGAATACGGAAGAGAGTACACACTTTGCAGCCAAAATTCATATGATTTTTCTAAATTTAAATTTAATCCCGGCAGTAAATATACATTTGGGGTACGAGCAACAAACGATGATGGTGATTGTATACGATCCGGAATTGTAATATCCGACATAATGAAGGCTCCAACAAGCGAGATTGGCTTTACATTAGTCACAACTTCCGCAAGTATAAATTACGATAGTAGTTCGAGAAATGTTAGAGTATGTGCTGAAAATGGCGCTTCGGAAATATTATTGGAAGTGACTAGAACTAAAGATCAAACAGTTAGTGAAATTAATGGCATTGATCTCCCTATTTATAGTCAAACAGATACTGAAACAGGTATTAAAGTAGTTTATAGAATTAGTACTGTAGAATTGACTAATAATGGGTGCAAAATACTAAAACTAAGGGTTAGCGAAGAGGAAAAAATTTCCAATGATTACACTATTTTAGTAGCCGGTAAGTTAAAAGCTCCAAGCTTAAACGTAACCTCTGGCCAATATGGTAATTTGACATGGGAGGCCTCAGATGGTGCAAGCCAGTATTATGTTACATATTACTTTGAATATACTGACGATAGTGAAACTAAGATAAAGACAAAAGTATATGAACTCACAACAAGTGAAACAAAGTGTTCTGCTACATTAATTCTTAAAGAAACAGGTCCATATGGCGGAGTGTTTACTGCAACAGTAACGCCGATATACGGTGACTTAGTGGGATTTGAGTCAAAAGAATCGAACGGAGTTAATAAACTGGCTTCTGTCACATCAGGTAGTTTAACACGAATAGGGGACAGCAAGGCAGTAAAAGCTACATGGAAAAAAATAGATGGTGAAAAGTGTGTATACAGAGTAGTTTTGTTACGCAACGGGGGTAATTATTATGGTGGTGCATTCGAAACTGAAGGGAATGAAAATGAAATGCCTTTTTATAACCTCGATAGTGGAGAATACTCATTCACCGTCCAAAAAATTGGTGACGGGAGTGTGGTAAATTCAAATGCCTCAGAAAAATTTGGTTCTGTAGAGCTGTAAGATAACAAGCTAGAGCTTAGCTAATGAAAAGACGTCGATTTTATAACTTATTGTTATCAAATCGGCGTCTTTTAAATATAGTCATTAAGCACGAAGAAGACTATTTCTTTTTATCAAACCCCAGTGCTGATTTTATCGCCTCTCTTACTGCGTCAGCCTGTTTCTGTGTTATTGTGCCCTTCTCAACCAGGTCATGCAGAAACAAATTCTTGTTATTATGACCGCAGTTACCCTCCTTGTAGCTGCCTTTGCCATCCTTAAGCTCTTTTCCTTTGTTGTCTTTACTTTCCTTTTGACCCTTGGTGTCCTTGTTGCCGTTATCGTCTTTGTTGTCTTTGCGTTCCATTGCTGCTTTGCGCTTTTCTTCCATATCCTGAATTATTGCAGTCTTTTGATCTTCTGTTATTACTTTGGAAGTAACCAGTTCATCAAGCGCCGAGTTGATTTTTTTTCTTATTTCAGCAGGATCAGGCCTCATATGCTCAGATGTGCTTTGCGGTTTATCAGGAGGTGGGCTTGCCTTGCCTTTAGCAGCATATACATTAACACCGGATATTACTATTACGCCTGTAAGTATGGCTGCTATAATACTTTTTTTATGCATGTAAACAACTCCTTTGAACATAATATTATTGTCAAACACTTTTATATTTTGCAAACTCGTATGCTTTTATAACACGATAGTTCATAGAAAATTTTTCGTTTGTAGAAAAATTTTCTTACAAAAAAATGCATGGGCGAGCAGTATGTATTTGAAAGCAAGCCCACTGCCGTGTTTCAACGAGGCGTTCTGCTGCTTAAAAAAGATTAGGAATCACACGCGTCGTTATAACACGATAGTTCATAGAAAATTTTTCGTTTGTAGAAAAATTTTCTTACAAAAAGAATGCACTAATAATTTGTGTTAAAAAAATGCTAAATGTGGTAATATAAAAAATGGTTAATTTCTTATTTGATTGATAATGATAGGTAAAACAAACATCAATAGTAGATAAGCTTTAGGTGGTGGATAATTTGGCAGTCAACATAGCATTGGTAGAGCCGGAAATTCCCCAAAATACCGGTAACATCGCCCGAACATGTGCAGCTACGGGTTCGAAACTTCATCTTGTCAAGCCACTCGGCTTTTCCATAGAGGATAGGTATTTGAAACGGGCGGGCCTTGATTATTGGGATAAGGTCCTTGTAAGTACCAGCGACAGCTTTGAACAGTTGCGAAACGAATATAAAAGCATTCCATTCTATTATGCTTCCACAAAAGCTGGGAAAACGTATACTGAGGTTACATATCCGGAGGATTGTTTTCTTGTATTTGGAAAGGAGACAGCCGGACTGCCTGAAGAGCTTCTTGAGGCTAACCGTGATTACTGTATAAGGATCCCTATGCTGCCGGAAATTCGGTCACTTAATTTATCAAATTCGGTAGCAGTAATCCTTTATGAGGTTCTAAGACAACACAACTTTGAAAACATGAGCCTGGTAGGCAAAATGGGGAGGAAATGATAGTTATGATAAACAAAGATAGAATGGTTGAAGAATTTATTAGTCTTATTAGCATAGACAGTCTGACTAAAAATGAGCGCAAAATGGCTGATACCTTAAAGAAGAAGCTGCAGGACATGGGCTATGAGGTTACAGAGGATGAAGCCGGTGAAAAAATTGGTGGTAATACAGGAAACCTCATATGTAATGTCAAGGGTAACAAGGATGTGCCTGCTTTAATGCTGGCAGCACATATGGATACAGTAGAACCGGGAGTAGGTAAAAAGCATATCATTGAAGGCAACTATATAAAAACCGACGGTACAACAGTCCTTGGCGGAGATGACGCGGCAGGCTTGGCGTGTGTATTGGAGTCTCTCAAGGTACTGAAGGAAAATAACATAGATCATGGTGATATTCAGATAGTGTTTACAATTGGGGAGGAGGGCGGACTCTTTGGCTCCAAAAACCTTGACTACAGCAGAATATATGCCAAGTATGCAATAGTTCTTGATAGCCACGGACCTATAGGTATGGTAGCAGTAAAGGCGCCTTCACAAAAGAGTATAACTATTAAAGTTACCGGAAGAGCTGCACATGCTGGAATTGCCCCGGAAAAGGGAATAAGTGCAATTCAGATTGCAGCAGAGGCAATTTCTAAAATGACACTTGGAAGGATCGACTTTGAAACTACAGCAAATATCGGTCTTATAAACGGTGGAAAGGCAACCAATATCGTTTGTGAAACCGTTGATATACAGGCGGAAGCAAGAAGCAGGAATAAACAGAAGCTTGATAAGCAAACGGCTCATATGAAGGATTGCTTTGAGATGGCAGCCAGAAAATTCGGTGGAACGGTTGAATTTAACTCACAGTTAGAATATCCTTCCTTCGATATTCCGGAGGATGCACCGATTATTGGCATAATGAAGAAGGCGGCAGATGCGGCCGGTATAAAGCTTATGCTTGAGGAGATCGGAGGAGGCAGTGATACTAATATAATTAATGATAAGGGAATACAGGCTGTAAATATAAGCGTAGGCATGGACAAGGTACACACTGTTGATGAGCAGATATTAATTGATGATATGGTTAAGGCAGCTGAATTCGTTACATCAATAATTCAAAACGTTGCATAATTAACATTACCGAGACAATGCTAATGTAATGGATGATAAATAATTAAGACATTTATAAAGATGCAGGCGTATTAATTTGTAAATATAATTTTTTCAATATAGCGGAGGTTTAAATGGTTAGAAAAATTGGAGTCATGACAGGCGGCGGTGACTGCCCGGGACTTAATGCAGTACTAAGGGCGGTTGTTAAGACGGCAATGGTTAAATTCGGCTATGAAGTTATAGGCTTCAGAGATGGCTACAGGGGACTTGTTACTAATGATTATGTTCATTTCAAGTCAGGTGATGTTTCCGGAATTTTAGATAAGGGCGGAACGATACTTGGAAGCTCCAACAGGGATAATCCTTTTAAATTCAGGGTTGAAAGCAATGGAAAGATCAATTATGTGGATATGTCTGACAAGGTCATTGAAAATGTAAAGTCCCATGGTATCGACTGTATGATACTAATTGGCGGAGATGGGACTCTTACGAGTGCCAGAGATTTTGCGAGAAAGGGACTAAAGGTTGTTGGTGTTCCCAAGACTATTGATAACGACCTTTCGGCAACAGATACCACCTTCGGCTTCAGAACAGCTGTAGATACTGCAACAGAAGCTATTGATAAGCTGCATTCAACTGCGGAATCGCACCACAGAGTTATGATACTTGAGCTCATGGGAAGGTATGCCGGGTGGATCGCACTTGAATCAGGAATAGCAGGAGGCGCAGATGTAATTCTGATACCAGAGATACCTTACGATATACAAAAGGTTTCAAATAAGATACTGGAAAGAAAGGCTAACGGAAAGCATTTCAGTATAGTTGTGGTTGCCGAAGGAGCAAAAGCCTTGAATGGTGATATGATTATCAACAAGGTTGATGAGACTAGCCCGGATCCTATTAAATTAGGAGGTGTCGGAAACAAGGTTGCCGCTGATATTGAAAAGATTACAGGAGAAGAGACCAGAGTTACAGTACTAGGACATCTTCAAAGAGGAGGAAGGCCTGTACCGTCAGACAGGGTGCTGTCTACCAGGTATGGTGTAAAGGCAGTTGAACTTGTAAACGAGGAAAAATTTGGGCAAATGGTAGCTCTCCAGGGAAATGCGATAGTTGATGTATCGCTTGAGGATGCCGTAGGAAAGCTTAAAACAGTAGACCCTGACGGTGAGCTTGTTAATATAGCAAAGAGCTTAGGAGTCAGCTTTGGAGACTAATTGTTTTTATGATCTCGGAGACGAATTTTTGGCTCTGAGATTTTTGTGGACATATGATGGGGAGAGTAAAGCTTGATTGATTTTAATGAAATTGCTATATATGATAAGCCACTGTTTGATGGCTTTTTAGATACATATAAACCGGTAGTATCAGAAATGACCTTTACAAATCTTTATGCGTGGAGAAGAGCATATCGCTTCAGATATACCATTGCAGGGGGATTACTTTGCGTAATATCTGTTCCGGAGCATGGGGCTCCCTTTGCGATGATGCCGGTAGGAAGAATAGATAAGGAGAGCTTCGAAGAGGCATTCGCCATATTGAAGCAATATTTCAGACAGCAGGGGTGGAAGCTTATATTCAAAAAGATCGCCCATGATGAGGTTCCGTTTTTTAATGCTCATATAGCATCTGAGAAAGCTGTTGTTTATGACAGAGACAACAGTGACTATATTTATAAGACCTCTGACCTGATTAATCTTAAGGGGAAAAAGTATGACGGAAAGCGCAACCATATAAGGAAATTTGAAAGACAGCATGAATATGAGTATGTGCCCCTTGAAAGCATTTATATTGATGAATGTGCGGAAATAATGGAGCAGTGGTGTAAAGACAAGGATTGTAAATGCATTAATGGCGAAAACTGCGAACGGGATGCAAATCTGCAGATACTTAATAACTTCAATACCCTGGACTGCAAGGGAGCTCTTGTTAAGGTTGACGGAGCCTTTGAAGCTTTTACCATTGGTGAGATGCTCAATGATAATACTGCAGTTATACATATAGAAAAAGCTAAAGGTTCAATTGATGGCCTATATACATTTATTAATCAGCAATTTGCTCAGAATGCATGGGGCTCAGCCGAGTATATAAACAGAGAGCAGGACCTGGGCATTGAGGGCTTGCGCCGGGCAAAGCTTTCATATCAGCCGGTGAATCTGATCGATAAGTACATTATATACCCTGACAAGTAAGTACTAGAGCCTTCTGCAAATTCTATAGATGTGTTATGGACGAGCTATGTACTGATTACAAGCATACCTGAGACGAGCTATGGACTAGCTGCAGGCATACTTAAGACAAGCTACAGACAGACCTTGCTAATCCAGCCGCTACTTATTGTGTACAATCTAGTGCATTTGATAATAGAAGGAGGATCGGAAATGGATGTTTTTTCAGCAATTCAAGACAGAAGAAGTATACGAAAATACAGCTCCAGACCTATTGAGGAGGAAAAGCTGAAGAAGATACTTGAAGCAGGAAGACTATCTCCATCGGCGAATAATAAGCAGTCATGGAAATTTATTGTGGTCAGAGATTCCCTCCTGAAAGAAAGCTTAATGGAAGCGGCAGGCGGTCAGTTATTTGTTGGACAGGCACCGGCAGTGCTGATTCTCTGTGGAACAGAGCCTGACAGTATCATGTTTTGTGGACAGCATCGTTATACGGTAGATCTATCTATTGCAATGTCTTTTATGGTGCTTGAAGCCTGTGAGCTTGGAATAGGTACATGTTGGCTCGGACATTTTAATGAGGAAAAGGTGAAGCATATATTAGGTATTCCAAAGAACGTCAGAGTCGTTGCTATGACGCCGCTTGGCTATGCAGATGAAAGTCCTGCTGCAAGGCCAAGAAAAGCACTTGATGAAATCGTATGTTATGATGGATATGATGAATAGGTTTTTGTTTGTTCGGTAAGACTATTTGTTGTTATAAGGAATTGATTTGAAGTATTTATATAACTTTTTATGAGGCAGATAAAGCATTATACGCTTTGCACAAAAACATTGTTAAAAAATTAATTATTTTTAACTGGAAACTATTGAAAAGAGACATAAAATAATATAAAATAGTGTGTGATTTTGATAGTACAAAAACTACATATAATATATAGGAGGTATTAACATGTCAGTAAAAATAGGCATTAATGGTTTTGGAAGAATAGGACGCCTTGTATTCAGGGCTGCTATTGAGAATCCTAATGTAGAAGTCAAGGGTATCAACGACCCATTTATCGATCTTGACTATATGACTTATATGCTCAGATACGATACAGTACATGGCAGATTCAACGGTGAGATTTCTACCGAAGACGGAATGCTTGTAGTAAACGGAAAGAAAATAGCTGTTTATGCAGCTATGAACCCGGAAGAGATTCCATGGAAAGATTGCGGCGCAGACTACATAGTAGAGTCTACCGGTGTATTCACAGTTACTGAAAAGGCATCAGCTCACTTTAAGGGCGGCGCAAAGAAGGTTGTCATCAGTGCTCCTTCAAAGGATGCTCCAATGTTCGTAATGGGTGTTAACAACGATACTTATACTAAGGACATGAACGTTGTTTCAAACGCATCCTGCACAACTAACTGCCTTGCACCTCTTGCAAAGGTTATCAATGATAACTTTGGTCTTGTTGAAGGCCTTATGACTACAGTTCATTCCTACACAGCTACTCAGAAGACCGTTGACGGTCCTTCAAAGAAGGATTGGAGAGGCGGACGTGCAGCTGCTCAGAACATTATTCCTTCCTCTACCGGCGCAGCAAAGGCTGTTGGAAAGGTTATTCCTTCACTCAACGGAAAACTCACTGGTATGTCAATGAGAGTTCCTACAGCTGATGTATCAGTTGTAGACCTTACCTGCCGTCTTGAAAAGGGTGCTACTTATGATGAGATAAAGGCTGCTGTTAAGAAGGCTGCTGAAGGCGAAATGAAGGGCATTCTCGCATATACTGAGGACGCTGTAGTTTCATCAGATTTCATCCATGACAGTCATACTTCCATATTTGATGCTGAAGCAGGTATCGCCCTTAATGAACATTTCGTTAAGCTGGTTGCTTGGTATGACAACGAATGGGGTTATTCAAACAAGGTAGTTGACCTCATCTGCTACATGGCAAGTGTTGACGCTAAATAATAAGGCTTAGCTAAGGACTTTTAAGGTCCACTCTTACCCTTACCTTAAGTGAGTGGTTGAAGGGTGGGCCTTTTTAATAGGCTATTTGGGAAGTACTGCAGGGCTTAGGGCATTGCATATCGAATATGCTTTAATAAGAAATAACCCGGCTCTCACAAAATTTGAAAGGATGATATGACCATGGCATTATACAATAAAAAAACAATAGAAGATGTAGACGTATCAGGTAAAAAGGTTATAGTCAGAGTAGATTTCAATGTTCCTCTGAACGCTGATCTTCAGATCACTGATGACAAGAGAATAGTCGGAGCACTTCCTACTATCAAATATCTTGTAGATCATAATGCAAAGACTATACTGGTTTCACATTTGGGAAGACCAAAGAACGGACCAGAGGCAAAGTTCAGTATGAAGCCTACAGCAGTAAGGCTCAGCGAGCTTCTGGGCAAAGCTGTTATAATGGCTGAGGACGTTATCGGACCTGATGCAAAGGCAAAGGCTGCTGCATTAAAGGACGGAGAGATCCTGATGCTTGAGAATGTAAGATTCCATAAGGAAGAAGAAAAGAATGATCCCGCATTTGCAAAGGAGCTTGCTTCTCTTGCAGAGATCTATGTTAACGACGCATTTGGAACAGCTCACAGGGCTCATGCGTCAACAGCAGGACTGGCTGACTACCTCCCAGCAGTATGCGGTTACCTAATAAAAAAGGAAATTGATGTAATGGGAAAGGCACTCTCAAACCCTGCAAGACCGTTTGTTGCAATATTGGGCGGTGCTAAGGTATCAGACAAGATTCAGGTTATTGAAAACCTTATAGACAAGGTTGATTCACTTATAATCGGCGGAGGAATGGCATACACCTTCTTGAAGGCAAAGGGCTATAAGATAGGAAATTCTATATGTGAGGATGATAAGATCGGCCTTGCTAAGCAGCTGCTTGAAAAGGCTGAAGCAAAGGGTGTCAACCTGATGCTCCCAATAGGAAGTATAGTTGGTAAGGAATTTAAAAATGATACAGAGCACAAGTATGTTCCATCCGATGATATGCCTGACGGATGGAGCGGAATGGATATTGGCTCACTTACAATAGAGAAATTCTCTAAGGAAATAAAGAAAGCTAAGACTATAGTATGGAACGGACCTATGGGAGTGTTTGAATTCCCGAATTTTGCAAC
This sequence comes from Bacillota bacterium, assembly GCA_023409735.1. Taxonomy (GTDB): domain Bacteria; phylum Bacillota; class Clostridia; order Acetivibrionales; family DTU013; genus JAEYRB01. The sequence continues at coordinate 123,226 of JAEYRB010000010.1, forward strand.
AGGCACAAAGGAAATTGCAAGAGCAGTTGCTGAATCAGGTGCTATTTCTATAGTAGGCGGCGGAGATTCTGCTGCAGCAGTTGAGCAGTTAGGCTTTGCTGACAAGATCACTCATATCTCCACAGGCGGCGGAGCATCACTCGAATTCCTTGAAGGAAAGGTACTCCCTGGTATTGCAGTATTGATGGATAAGAACCCAAGAAAAAAAATTGCTGCCGGCAACTGGAAAATGAATAAGACAGCCAAAGAGGCTGCTGAGTTTGTAAATGCACTCAGGTCGAGAGTAGAAGGCGCGGATACTGAGGTAGTTGTCGGTGTACCATTTATTTGCCTTCCTGACGTAGTTAAAGCAGCTGCAGGTTCCAACATAAAGGTAGCCGCACAGAATATGCACTGGGAGGAAAAGGGCGCATTCACAGGCGAAGTATCAGGCCTGATGCTGAAGGATCTGGGTGTTGACTATGTTATCATAGGCCATTCCGAGAGAAGACAGTATTTTGCTGAGACAGACGAAACAGTCAACAAGAAGGCTCATGCTGCATTCAAGTATGGACTTAAGCCGATAATATGTGTCGGGGAATCACTTACGCAGAGGGAACAGGGCGTAACTGCCGACCTTATCAGATACCAGGTTAAGATAGCTCTTCTTGGCCTTAGTGCAGAGCAGGTTTCTTCTCTTGTTATAGCTTATGAGCCTATCTGGGCAATTGGAACCGGTAAGACTGCTACAGATGAGCAGGCAAACGAAGTTTGCGCTATTGTTAGGGAAACTGTTAAGGACCTTTACGGGGAAGAGGTTTCAGAGGCAGTTCGCATACAGTACGGCGGAAGTGTAAATGCCGGAAATGCAGCTGATCTGTTCGGAATGTCCGATATAGACGGCGGACTTGTTGGTGGTGCAAGCCTCAAGCTGGATGACTTTGAAAAGATCGTAAAGGCATAATGCGGGCAACGCATCTAGGATTAGTTGAGACCGAAGCCTTTAGAGAATTATTGAGGCTGATAGAATCCAATCCAAGCAATTTATGATCAATATGCAAACTAATAAAAAGGCTGTCTCATGCAGGCAGCCTTTTCTGATAAGGCCTGTTATATATGTGGTAATGTCAATATAGGAGATGATAATATGAAAAACAAGTTGGTTATGTTAATGATACTAGATGGCTTTGGAGTTAACTCAAATGCTGACGGTAATGCGATTACTGCAGCAAATAAGCCTAATCTGGATAGCTATATGAAAAAGTATCCCAACACTGTAATACATACCAGTGGACTGGATGTAGGACTTCCCAAGGGCCAGATGGGTAATTCCGAGGTTGGCCACACAAACATAGGCGCAGGAAGGATTGTATATCAGGAACTTACAAGGATCACAAAGTCCATAGAGGATGGAGATTTCTTCGAGAAGAAGGAATTCCTCGATGCTATAGAAGATTGTAAAAAGAACAATTCAAAGCTCCATTTATTCGGGCTCCTTTCCGACGGCGGAGTTCACAGCCATAACACGCATTTATATGCACTTGTTGAGCTCGCAAAAAGACAGGGGCTGAAGGATGTATTCATTCACTGCTTCTTTGACGGCAGAGATGTACCGCCGGACAGCTCAAAGGATTATGTTGCCGAGCTTGAAGCAAAGCTTGCTGAAATAGGCGCAGGCAAGATAGCAAGTGTAATGGGTAGATACTATGCAATGGATAGAGATAATCGCTGGGAGAGAGTCAAGCTTGCCTATGATGCCATGGTCATGGGAGAAGGCCTCAAGGCTTCATCAGCAGGAGCGGCTGTTGCAGAGTCATATGCACGCCAGGAGCTCGATGAATTCGTGAAGCCTACTGTTATTGAAGAGAACGGCAAGCCGGTTGCAACTATCGACAGCAACGATTCAGTAATATTCTTTAATTTCAGACCGGACAGGGCCAGAGAGATCACAAGAACCTTTGTTGATCCGGAGTTGACCGGATTTGATAGGAAGAAGGGCTTCTTCCCGGTTCACTATGTATGCATGACCCAGTATGATAAGACAATTCCCAATGTGGAGGTCGCTTTCAAGCCTCAGAGCCTTTCCAACACGTTTGGAGAATATATCAGCAAGAATGGCCTGAGACAGCTGAGAATTGCTGAAACAGAGAAATATGCACACGTAACCTTCTTCTTCAACGGCGGTGTTGAAGCAATGTATGAGGGCGAGGACAGAGCACTTATTCCTTCACCGAAGGTAGCAACCTATGACTTGAAGCCCGAAATGAGCGCATACGAGGTTACAGAAGAGGTATTAAAGAGAATTGATTCTAAGGAATATGATGTTATAATTCTCAACTTCGCTAACTGCGATATGGTAGGTCATACAGGAGTCTTTGAAGCTGCTAAGGCAGCAGTTGAGGCTATAGATGAATGTGTTGGCAAAATAATAAGCGCGGTTCAGGAGCAGGATGGAACGATCCTGATCACGGCTGATCATGGCAATGCCGAGCAAATGATCGATTATACATCAGGAGGACCGTTTACCGCACATACAACAAATGTTGTGCCGCTTATCGGAATAGGTCTTGGAGACAAGAGCCTGAGCGAGGGCAGATTGGCCGACCTTGCACCAACAATGCTGGATATAATGGGCCTTGACAAGCCGAATGAAATGACAGGCAAATCATTGCTGAAATAAGCTTGGCAAAGTTTCATTATGAGTGTAAAGCAAAGGCTAAGCATGTAAAATGCTTAGCCTTTTGCACATCTGTTTATTTTGTAGCTTCAAATTTACCGTTCATTAAATGTACTCATTTGTGTTTTGTTTGGACTCAAGTGTTGTAGTTGATTCTATAAAAATAGATTCCACTGCTTACTTTACGCGTCTCAGGGTGATTTCTTCTTGCTTTGTTTCTTCAATTTCAAGAGTTGATATATCGATAAAAATTATTGCAAGTGCCAGTATTGCGCATGCTATAACAGAAGGAACAGAAGCTTTTGAGAAGAAAATATATATGCCCATTAAATATCCAGATATCTTAATAATAGCGTTTAACAAATGATTTTGTTTAATAGTATATACGCTTTTACACTTTGGACAACTAAATTGTGTTTTAAAACTAATAAGTATTCTCCACAAAGGAAATGGATTATTTCACTTATTACACTTGCCATGTTTGTAATATTTTAACATACTAGCACCATCTAAAATTATTTCTAAATAAAATACTAACATATATTATAATTATAGTAAATATATTACAAATATAGCACTGAGGGACGGTTCTTTTGTGCTGGTTATCTATAATGTAATATACTGCTGGAGATGATAGGAGTGTTAAAATCGTAAGTTCGCAACTTATAAGTAGATACTATCATAACTAAATAAATCAAGTTGATCTTAATATTGCCCAAGCAAAAATCCAAAGCTTTTTTGACGAGCTTCCCCAAATCAATAATGAAATTGAAATAAACCAAATAAAAGCGTACATGAAGAAGGTCGAATCATTTACATCTCCCAATAATTCTGTTATAAGAAATATAGTAAAGCTAATAACAAATATTGCATGTCCTATCCATGCTATACTTTTCTTAATAAAAACTTGGTCTCTAAGTACACTTTTATGATCAGAACTCTTTAAAACACATAAAAGCTCCTTTGCTTTTATATATAAGTTGTATATATTACCTGCAATAAAAATATTAATATTAAGTAACCCAATACATTTCTTAGCATAGGCACTCCAAATATTTTTACTTGAGGTTACAATATAATATCATATATGTAAAAACAAGGAAATTAATATTTGTTTTTTTTACCTATGAAATAAACAGTTGGATTCTGTTCTGGGTATCTATGAAGAATGCCTATAAAGCGATAAGTGCCTGAGAACAGCAAGAATTAATAATATTAAACTCAAAATTCAAATGGAATTAATATTGGCTCTGTTATGCTAATGCTGCAGGCTTTCTTAGCAGCAAACATTTTATGCCGTTTGTCGAGAAAAGCTATCCACAAAAAAGCAGCTTGAGCGAATGAATATTCAAGACCTAAACTAGTAATACCATTTTTCCTTCCGATTTTTTCTCGTCCTTCCTTTCATTTGATTTAATTCTTTTTAAGTACAATAACTTTGTTTAATTTCTCTTATAGTGGATAAGATATTAGTAGGTTTTCTTTTTCTGTAAAAAAGGATAGTATTATCTAACTTTAAGCTCAATAAAGAATGACAGAACGAGAATTATTTAGGAGGAGATAATGATGAAGCAATATCTTGAGATCGAGAGTGTATTTGGAAGAGAGATACTGGATTCCAGGGGCAACCCCACAATAGAGGTGGAGATCATTGCGGAGGGAGGCTTTGTTGGAAGAGCCGCTGTGCCGTCAGGAGCATCTACCGGTGCTTTCGAGGCTGTTGAGCTTCGCGATGGTGATAAGGAGAGATACATGGGCAAGGGTGTTCTTAAGGCTGTTGCTAATGTAAATGAAATTATTGCACCTGAAATAGAAGGCATGAATGTATTTGATCAAATAGCCATAGATAAGAAAATGATCGGGCTTGACGGAACGCACAATAAGGGTAAGCTTGGGGCAAATGCGATCCTTGGAGTGTCTCTTGCCGTTGCAAGAGCCGCTGCTGAGGCGCTTGGAATAAGCCTATATCAATATATTGGAGGGGTTAATGCCAAAACTCTGCCTGTACCCATGATGAACATATTAAACGGTGGCAAGCATGCTGATAATAGTGTTAACATACAGGAATTCATGATCATGCCTGTAGGCGCTGACAGCTTCAAAGAGGCCTTGATGATGTGCTCTGAGGTATTTCATAGCCTCAAGAAGGTACTGAAGTCAAAGGGCTATTCTACGGCTGTAGGAGATGAAGGTGGCTTTGCGCCTGATCTGGAAAGTGACGAGGACGCTATTAGAATGATAGTGGAGGCTATAGGAGAGGCAGGTTACAGGGCTGGTGAGGATTTTAGAATTGCTATTGATGCAGCTGCGACCGAGATGTATCAGGAGGATGGAACATACTTCTTCTGGAAGTCTGATATTCGTAAGACCAGGGAGGATATGGTGGACTATTGGGTCAAGCTTGTAGACAAATATCCAATTATTTCACTTGAAGACGGAGTGGCTGAAGAGGATTGGGAAGGTTGGAAGCTACTTACTCAGAAACTGGGTAAAAGGATTCAGCTGGTAGGTGATGATCTATTTGTAACAAATACAGAAAGACTAAAAAAGGGAATTGATCTTGGTATAGCTAATTCTATTTTGATTAAGGTGAACCAGATCGGAACGCTTACTGAGACTCTTGAAGCGATTCAAATGGCAACCAGAGCAGGCTATACAGCTGTTACCTCCCATAGGTCAGGTGAAACTGAGGATACAACAATAGCGGATATTGCGGTTGCGACAAATTCAGGACAGATAAAGACCGGTGCGCCTTCAAGGACAGATCGCGTGGCAAAATATAATCAGCTGCTCAGAATCGAAGAGGAATTGGGGCAGGCGGCTATATATCCGGGACTTGAGGCATGGTATAATCTTAAGCAGATATAAATTTGTGATAATAAGAGCTATATTATGCAATTGCAGTTTACAGTATAAGAAAGGGTTCTTCCCTGATAACTGATGCCAAAACGCGCTAATATTTGTAAAGGAAAATCCACAGTACCTTTTTACCATGAATTTCCAAAGGCGGAGTTCACATAATCGGAAAGTGGAGGTTGATTTTAGTTTTACAATTAAGCATTATGATTAAAGCCATTATGATTAAAATCCAAAACAAGCTTTTACAGGCTTGTTTTTTTATACGATATATGATACAATTCAACTTGTCGATTTTTTAGGAGGTGTTACTTTGTCAGCATTACAGATAATAGTTTCGATATTCCAGATTATATTTTCCATATCAATAATTGTTATAGTACTTTTACAGTCCGGTAAGTCAGCTGGCCTTTCAGGTTCAATTGCAGGCGGAGCTGAGACGTTTTTTGGTAAGAATAAAGGCAGGACAGTTGATGCGTTATTGAGCAAGTATACTTCAGTTGCAGCAATAATGTTCTTGATCACATCAATAATTTTATTCTTGCTATTTAAATAATTCTATAATTTATAAGGAATATTCAGGCTATGCACATCTGCATAGCCTTTTGTCGTTTTAACTGTTTAGATGAAAAAAGAAACAGAGATAATATAAGAGTGATTTGAAGTGTGCGCCGAACTAATTCGGCTGTTTATATACGGCGCAATTTACAATATTGGTTATGGCTGTATATTGAGGGGAAAAATTAATTGGTGATGTACACAGCGTAAAGAGGGGATATTACTGAAAACATTAGTTGTTGGGAAAGATAATGGTGTGCCCCATACAATGAGAATGTATCGGGAGAATTAGTACTTAGAAAGAATGAATTTACAGCAAAACCAGTACATGAGAATGTAACGGCTAAAATGTTATGCTGACTGAAAAGGTAAATTAATGCTGCGTACAGTATAACGAGAATGCATTAGTGGAAATGCAATGCAAGAAAAAGAACAACGCACGCCGTAGAAGATGTAATGAGAGGAATTTGGTGATAACAATAATGGAAAGAAAAGATAAAATAGTAGGATTTATGAGTGAAGCCATTTACAGGCCTATGAAGCTTGGTGAGCTTGCCGCAGTACTTGATGTTCCAAAGGAGGATAGGGAGCTTTTTGCTGCTATGCTAGATGAACTTGAGCAGGAGGGAGTCATATTCAAGACTGCGAAGGAAAGGTATGGCCTGCCTGAGAGAATGAACCTTATAACAGGCCGACTTCAAGGCAACGAAAGAGGATATGGCTTTGTAATACCCGATGATGATCAGATGAGCGATATATTCATACCTGCGGATGGTATTGCCGGTGCGATGAACAATGATAGAGTTGTCGCCAGGATCACCACAAGGGGTCTTGGAAGTAAACGTGCCGAGGGTGAAATAATAAAAATTCTGAAAAGGGCTAATACAAGAATCGTTGGCAAATTTGAAAGCAGTAATAATTATGGCTTTGTAATACCTGATGACCGTAAGCTGACAGGAGATATCTTCATACCCGGAGATGAAATAAACGGTGCAAAACCGGGGTATAAGGTTATTGCCGAAATAGTAAAATGGCCGGACAAGAGAAGAAATGCCGAGGGCAGGATCACAGAAATAATCGGTGACAGCAGCGAACCCGGCACTGATATTGTATCCGTACTTAAGGCTTATAACCTGAAGGAGACCTTTCCTGAGAATGTGATACGCCAGGCTGAAGCTATCCCTGAAATGGTAAATGAAGAAATGCTTAAGGACAGAAAAGACCTTAGAGAACTCCGAATGGTTACAATAGATGGTGAAGATGCAAAGGATCTGGATGATGCTGTTTCCATAGAAAAACTTCCCGGTGGAGTATATAGGCTTGGCGTTCATATAGCAGATGTAAGTGATTATGTTACAGAGAACTCGCCTCTTGATACAGAGGCGCTAAAACGAGGAACCAGTGTTTATCTTGTGGATAGGGTCATTCCAATGCTGCCTAAAAAACTCTCGAATGGTGTTTGCAGCCTAAATCCCAATGTGGACAGGCTGGCATTAACTGTAATGATGGACATTGACAAAAACGGCAGAGTAAAACAGCATGACATCTTTAAAAGTGTAATAAAAACAAACGAACGGATGACGTATACCAATGTGTACACTCTGCTTGAAGGACATGACGACGAGCTTGAGAAACGGTATGATTACCTTCTTGAGGACTTCAGAAGCATGAAGGAGCTTGCACTAATTCTGAGAAATAAAAGAATGAAGAGGGGAGCAATCGATTTTGATTTTCCGGAGGCAAAGGTAATACTTGATGAAAACGGCAAGCCTGTTGACATAAAAAAGTATGAGATAACAATAGCAAATAGGATTATTGAGGAATTCATGCTTGTATGTAATGAAACGGTTGCCGAGCGCTTCCACTGGCTTGGATTGCCTTTTGTGTACAGAGTACATGAGGAGCCGGATAATGAAAAAATAATGACCTTTGCAGAGTTTTCAAGTAATTTGGGCTATCCGCTTAAGGGTATCAACAAGATCCATCCGAGAGCATTGCAGGAAATACTCAATAATGTTAAGGGCACACGTGAGGAGACTATTTTAAGCACAGTTATGCTAAGATCGCTGGCAAAGGCAAGATACAGCCATCAGAATCTCGGGCATTTCGGTCTTGCCGCAGAGTTCTACTGCCACTTTACTTCACCCATCAGAAGGTATCCGGACCTGATAATACACCGTATTATTAAGGAGAACCTTAAGGGAGCGCTCAGTGACGAACGGGAACAGGAGATAGAGCAGAAGCTGCCTGATATAGCAAGACAATGCTCTGATCGTGAAAGGGAAGCCGACGAAGCAGAACGTGAGACAGAGGACCTAAAGAAAGTTGAGTATATGAAGGATCAGGTAGGCTCGTCGATTGATGCTATAATTTCAAATGTGACCTCCTTTGGTATGTTTGTGGAGCTGGAGAATACCATTGAGGGCCTTGTCAGAGTAAGCAATATGGATGATGACTACTATGTGTTTGATGATAAGCATTTTTGCCTTATAGGAGAGCATACGGGAAATTGCTATCGTATAGGAGACAGACTTAAAGTATGGCTTTCCAAAGCGGATCTAGCAACAAGGCAACTGGAATTCATGATTGAGGGAAGAATATATGAGGATGACGAAGCGGCCGATGGAGTAGACGAAACAGGGCAGTATGTACATGTAAATAAAAAGAAGGTACATGGCAGGAGAAATTCCGGTGGTAAGGGCTCAGGTAAAGGCTCAAGCAGAGGCTCTGGTAGCAGCAGCGCAAATAAAAGGTCAGGGGCTCGGACAAAGGTCAGAGCAAAGGGTCAAGCAAAGGCAGTAAATCTGGAAGGCTCGCAGCAAAAGCTGAAGCAACACCAGATGGGCGTAAACACAAAGAAAAAGAGTAAGAGCAAGAGGCAAACAGGGGAGATAATCTGATGTACTTAATAAGTGCCTGTTTATTAGGAGTGAAGTGTAAATACAGTGGTGGTGATAACAGCTCAAAGAGGCTTATCGAGTTAAACAAAGAGGAGAGCTTTATTCCCGTGTGCCCTGAGCAGCTTGGAGGCTGTCCAACGCCCAGGCCGCCGTCTGAAATATGCGGAGGCTGCGGTGCTGATGTGCTTAATGGCAAGTGCCGCGTGAAAACAATAACAGGAGAAGATGTTACAGAACAATTTATCAAAGGTGCAGAGGAAACGCTGGGAATTGCTAAAATTTATGATGCAAAAAAAGCAATACTGAAGGCAAGGAGTCCATCGTGCGGCTTCTGTTCAATATATGACGGCACCTTTTCGGGAACTGTCAGGGAAGGCAGCGGAGTTACGGCGGAGCTTCTCAAAAGAAACGGCATAGAAGTATACACAGAGGAGAATTATGACGAGGCAAACCTGCCTCGTTGAAGCACATTAGGTTGAGAACATAATTCTACAATCGAATAATGTTCAAAGAACCAAAGCTTATGACTATGAGATTTGCTATAAGCGGCCTGACACCATAAAAATGACGCCAACCATAATCAAACGATTGACGCCATCAATATTTTAAGTTGCTTCCGTGCCAACTTAACAGGGGGCAGTTCATACTCACTCAGTCGGTTAGCTTTTTAACTATGTATTATTTCAAAGTGAGAACCTAAAAACTACACAACAAAAGCCTTTACTTCATTGCAGAAGGGTTCGCAGTCATCTGAATGAACCTCTACCATGATCGGTTTACTCAAATCAAGGCTGAATATTCCCATAATTGATTTAGCATCGACTACATATCGGCCTGATGAAAGATCTACGTCGAAATCATATTTATTTACTATGTTTACAAAGTCCTTGACATCATTTATTGATCTGAGCATAATGTTGAACGATTTCATTATAAACACATCCTCCATTTTAGTTATTACTTGTATCTTTGGAGCAATTGCATTGTATTATTTATAAAGCTCCTCAGCATAACATTATGGGTACGTCTGATTTTTAGTCCACTACACATTATAATTACTAATTAAATTATGACTACATCGACATACCTTATATTAATAAATATATGTATGCTAGGTTTATGATATCCTGTTTATAGTACCAAGTCAATTACGATATTGTTAAATTTTTTAAATCGAACCAAGAGTTTATTCCCTCATCCTGTTTACATACCAGCTTTATGTTCATTTTGATATTCATCACGGATTAGGATACTTTCTTCTATGTGTGGTTCTTATGAGGTATCACAACGATATTTCTATAAACACAATTTATTATGGTGAATTTGAACAAAAAATTGTGACACGTCACAATGCCAATAAAATGTTTTATGTTATACTTATTGTATGAAATATGCAAATTAAAACATATTATGACACGAACGGAACAATAATGGAGGTTCACGTATAATGGTTCGAGTGACAACTTTAATGGATAATAAACCCTCTGAACATAAAGCCCTTGTATCTAAACACGGTTTATCTTTGTTTATTGAAACTCAAAACGACAGTATTATTTTTGACTGTGGTTCGGATAAGGACACTATTTATAATGCAAAATTGCTTGGAGTTGATATATCATCCACGAAGCATTTGGCCTGTAGTCATAGCCACTATGATCATGTGGGTGGAGTCAAAGATGTTATAGCAGAAGGATTTTATGGTACATTATACACGGGGATGGGCTTTTTTGACAAAAAATATGCCTGCAATGATGTAAAATATACGTTTCTTGGAGCGAATTTTGATAGTAATACTATAATGCATAATAATATTACTCACGTTGTGTGTGAAGATGTACTTGAAATATTCCGTGATTGTTTTCTGGTAAGCAACTTTCCGAGAATTTATTCATTTGAAAGTATTCCACCACGCTTTGTCAAGGATGTGAACGGCAATATTCAATCGGATTTGTTTGAAGATGAAATCTGTATAGTAATCAGAACGGGAAAAGGACTTGTCGTAATAGTAGGTTGTTCCCACCCTGGTATATTAAATATGCTTTGCCATGTTGAAAAACGTTTTAATGAAGCTATTTATGCTGTTTTAGGAGGCGCACACTTGGTTGAGGCGGATGACAAAAGAATCAACATAACTGTAGACAAGCTTATAGAAATGGGAATTAAGTTTATAGGAATGTCCCATTGCTCCGGTGAAAAGATTCAAGAAAACATGAAAGAGAGGGGTATACAAAACTGTTATATGTCAGTAGGAAGTGAAGTCAGGTTTTAGGAAAGGGTAAACATATGGATATTACACGGATGGCAAAGATGGCGCAGGAATTTGTAATATCAACCTCAAAAGCTGTTGGTAATCGTACCCTTAATGTAATGGATACAAAAGGAATCATTATTGCATCCTCTGATCCGAAACGGGTAGGTACCTTTCATCAAGGAGCATTTGAAGCGATAACTACAAGGCAGACAATACAGATACATTCAGCGGATGTACAGCGTTATGAAGGCGCACTTGAGGGGTGTAATACTCCAATTTACTATAAAGGCAAAATTATCGGGGTTATAGGTATATATGGAGAGCCTGAAGAGGTGGCAGATACAGCAAATCTATTGAATCTATATGTCACGCAGTTTTTTGAGCAGAACGCATTGAATTTACGTAAACAGACGGAAGCTGAAGTAAGAAAACAGCTTATGAATATGCTCTTTTTCCAACAGGAATTATCCGAAGATAACTTAATGCGTTTGGAGGATGCAATTACAGTACACTTAGAAGTACCTTGCAGAATTTATATAGTAAATTTCATATCCTGTGATCACAAGCTGAAAAAGCTAAAGAGGCTCGATAGTCTTTCTGATTCACTATTGCTGGAAGGATTTATTAATCCTCAGAATGATATCTATGGCGTACTGGATGACCGTTTTACTATAATTCATACCTGTAGTAAGAAACAGACGTGTGAAGAAGAATATGTACAAAAATTGTATAATCTTTGTTTAAATGAGCTGGGAACAGAAATAGAACTTGTTGCAGGAACTCGGTGCAATGAGATAGGCGATATTTCTGCCTCCTATTTGTATACCAGCTTCATGTGCCGAGAAATCAGAGGCGTTCATATGTTGGACGAGCCTATTTATAAAGAGCATTTTTTGATACATCTTATGAATGCGGACAAAGGAAAAATGACTGCCCAAGAATACTATCTGAAATTACTGAAGGCCTTAGGTAAAAGTGGCTTTGCAACCGCAATGCAGACGATTGAAGCTTATTATAGCTTTGAAAGCAGCATTACTAAGGCTGCAGCTGCGCTTCATATACATAAAAATACTTTATTGTATCGGCTGAATAGGATTTTTTTGATGGCTGAGCTTGAAAGTGCAGGAGCATTTACTCGGGAGCTTTTACTTAAACTTGTACTTGATTATTACAAGTACAGAAGTGAAACACATTATTAATTTAATCAGAGGAGGTAGTTTCTTATGTCAGGTCTGTATTTAGGGGCGATTATCGTAATCGCAGTAGTTGCTATGATTATAGCAATTGCAAAATTCAAGCTACACCCGTTTATTGTTATGCTGGTAATCTCTGTGTTAGTAGGACTTGCAGCAGGTATGAATGCAAATGATGTCGTTAATACTGTGAAAAAAGGCTTTGGCGATATCCTAGCCAGTATAGGTATTGTTATTATTTGCGGTACTATTATTGGAAAGATATTAGAGAAGACAGGCGCTGCTCTTACAATGGCAAATAGTATACTTAAAATTGTCGGCCCCAAAAATAGTGTTGTTGCAATGGGAGTAACAGGTTATGTTGTAGGTATTCCGGTATTTTGCGATTCCGGTTTCGTAGTACTAAGCCCCATTTCCCGTGCGCTTGCACATCAGAGTAAAAAATCACTTGCGGTTTTGGCTGTAGCATTGAGCGGAGGCCTTTATGCAACGCATTGCCTTGTTCCGCCAACACCCGGTCCAATAGCAATGGCAGGTAATTTGAACGCAGATCTCGGATTAACAATCCTTGTGGGCATACTAATTTCAATTCCTGCAACCATTTCAGCAATAATATACGCCAAAAAGGTGGCATCAAAAGTGAATATTCCGGCTAATCCGGAATATACCGTAGAGCAATTAGTTGATAAATATGGCAAGCTTCCTAATGCTCTGCATAGCTTTTCCCCAATCCTTCTGCCGATTATTCTTATAGCGCTTAATTCTGTGGCTACATTCCCATCTGCGCCATTCGGAAATGGATTTATCGCAAACTTGTTTACATTTATCGGAAATCCTGTAATTGCATTAATATTAGGTGTTTTCCTCGCTATGACATTGATTCCTAAAAGTGAAAAAACAAATACACTTAAGTGGTTTTCAGAAGGTGTTGTAGATGCAGCTCCTATAATTGCTATTACAGCAGCTGGTGGATCTTTTGGCGCCATTTTAAAAGTTCTACCCCTTGCTGACGCACTTAGTGGCTCTTTGTTGGGACTTGGTATCGGAGTATTTGTTCCATTTATTATTGCAGCTTTGTTGAAATGTGCCATGGGTGCATCTACAGTTGCCATGATTGTTACGTCAACCATGATGGCACCGCTTATGCCTTCGCTTGGATATACTAGTGAATTTGCAAAAGTCCTTGTTATTATGGCTATTGGTATAGGATCAATGTTTGTGTCACATGCCAATGATTCATACTTCTGGGTAGTTTCCCAATTCTCTGATATGGACACAAAATCTGCTTATAAATGCCAGACAGGTATGACTGCAGTAATGAGTATTGTAAGCATTCTTATCGTATTTGTATTATCGTTATTCATTTAGAACTTATGCTTGAACAAAGGCAGCCATTACATATTTTTTAGGAGAGCAGTTATAAAAAAAGGTATGATTGATTTCCAGTCACTTTGCGGTAAGCAATCACCCATACCCGCATTTTAAAGAATCAGCTTCACTAATAATCGGTGAGGCTGATCCTTTATGGGTGCAAAAAAAGCAGGGGGTCGACAAGGGAAGGTTCGGGGGGCAGATAAGGTTTCATCTGTCTTGGTCGACACAAAATATAACCCTTCACCTCAAGTCTTCAATAATGGCGTGAGCTCTCCGGTATAATAAATATAAAGCTTGTGAAGGGGTCTGGTCATTGCTACATAAAGAAGCTTTATATCAAGCTCGTCTTCCGTGTAGCTGCTGCTGTCAGCATTATATATGAGAACGCCGTCGAATTCGAGACCCTTGGCAAGGCTTGAGGGAAGCACTACAGTGCCGCTTTTGTAGACCTCCTCCTTTCCTGTAATCAGGCTGATCTCATCTATTTGTTTTGAAAGACTGCTGTAAACCTCTTTGCACTCCTTCAAAGTCTTACATATTACAGCAATGGATTTGTAGGACAAGCCTCTGAACTCAGTTATATTCTCTGCTATTTCATTAATGAGCTGCTTTTTATCAGAGAATTGTGTGATCCTGACCGGCTCACCATGCCTTATAACAGGTCTGCCCTTATTTACATCGCGGCCTTTTACTTTATCAAGCACTATATTTGCAGCATCCATTATTTCAACAGTTGTCCTGTAGCTTTGCTCCAGTGTCAGAAATTCATTCCTTCTATCACTGAAAACATACTTCGTAATTTCATTCCAATCTCTGATACCCCTGTAGGAATGGATCCCCTGGTTCAGGTCCCCCAGAATGGTAAAGGAACTGTCCTTTATGATGCTTTTAAGTACATATATCTGAAAAGCGCTAAAATCCTGTGCCTCATCTATTACAACATGCTTTACAGGTATTTTTTCATCCATGCCATAAATTCTGAATTTAAGGTAAATGATTGGTGCTAGATCTTCAATCTCCAGGTAGCCGGATTTTAAAATATCTGCAGTGTAGCTTCGGGCAAAGTTGCAAACTGCTTCACTTAACCAGGGAGAAACGCATCTCTCGAATTCAGCGGAATTGTTTATAAATTCCTTGTAATATTCATAGGGACTGAGCTTGGAGATCTTTTTGATGTACTCATCTATAGCCTTCTTTGCCAGCTTTTCAGAATGCTCCAGTGCATAATCTCTTTGGAGGATCGCCTGAATAACGAGCTTTCGACGTTCCTCATCATCCGGCATTGTTCCTTTCAGCAAGGCTACCTTTTTATCGCATTCTTCGTAGAGCTGGTTTGTAATGGTTTGCATTCTTGTCTGAAGCCTTGTTTTTAGATTCTTCTTTATTTCGTTGATTCTTCTAGCAACAGGCCACATCTTGTACTGGTTTATAAAGAATTCATTTAGTTCTTCATATTTGTAGAGCAGTGTTTGCCCAACCTTAAAATCCTCTTTGGGAATAAAATTTTCCTCTATGCCCTTTAAGTGGGTTTCAATCGCTTCCTTGAAATTCATGGAGGCTTTGAATTCCGATGTCTTCCTCACCAGTCCCAGTCTGTCCTTTTCCTCCCGGCTAAGCGTATGGTCAACAAAGGCCAGCAGCTTTTCATTAGCGTCACGGAGCTTGAACTTTTTACCGATAAGGTCCTGGGAAAACTCTTCAAAGGTAGTCTGTCTGACCTTTTCAACACCAAGCTCGGGCAGTACATCGGATATATAATTGAGGAACAGTCTGTTAGGAGCAATGATCATAAAATTTTCCGGTATAAAGCTCTTCTCATAATTATATATAAGGTATGCTATGCGGTGCAGTGCAATGGTCGTCTTACCGCTTCCGGCTGCGCCCTGTACTATCAGGGGCTTCCACATATCTGCGCGTACAATTGCATTCTGCTCTGCCTGGATAGTTGAAACGATATCCTTTAGCCTGTTATCTGCATTGGCTCCGAGACAGCCCTGCAGGAACTCGTCATTTGTTGTTATATCAATATCGAATATTTCATTCAGCAGGCCTTTGTCAATGGAGAACTGCCTTTTTAATTTAAGGGTTCCGTCAATTTTTCCGTCGGGGCAATCGTATGAAGCATCCCCAAGTCTGCCCTCGTAATAAAGGTTGGCTACAGGTGCCCTCCAGTCTACGATTATCAGCTTCTGGTCCTCATCACGTATAAGAGACATTTTTCCTATATAAAGCTTTTCCGCATCTGTTTTTGAATCTTCAACAAAGTCTATTCTGGCAAAGTATGGACGGCTTTTTGCGGCAACGAGATTTCTTAGCTTTACATCCATATTGCCCTGCAGCAGTGTGCTTACAATAATATTAATATAATCCTGACTGTTGTCAGAATTAAAATGTCTTTTTGACTTGTCGAGATCCCTATCAATACGCCCCTTTTTGGATAGCGTTCCCTCAAGGCTTTTTTCAACGTATCCAAGAGTATAGTTACACCTTTCAAGCTCTTCATTATAAGCCGGATGGTTAATTGCCGCCATTTTATCGCCTCCCATTTGTATATTTATAACGCGGAACTATATTCTACTAAATTTGATTAGTAAAATAAAGGGGTATTTTGGTTATAAGAAAAGTTGAAAAGAAGAACAAGGGCAAACATGCAAAGAAACGGAACAGCCCCATTGTATGTTTGCCCTTGTCTGCTGGTTCATCTGTCTTGACTAATAATCCATCTACTTGCTACTTTTTTCTCTTTTTTTAATCCTGATAATATACAAGATTGGGATTGAAATTAACCATAATCCAAGAAAAATGAATTTCAAAGTGGTAAAGAAGCTTGAGAATGCGGCAAGCCAGGGCGTTTTCAGCGGGAATGAGTTTATCAGAATCAGCAGCGAGATATTTTCAATAACATCTAATAGCCCGCGCAGATAGGATATTGCAAGCATCCGTCTCCATCCGGTTTTGAGCAGAGCCCTCCCCATAACAAATTTTAGAATAAAGTTCTGTACGAGAGCAAAGCTGGCAATGAAAATAAAATCAATCAGCAAAAGCCGTATATATAACAGTCTGCCTTGAATCCCTAAAGTATCAAACAGTTTAAAAACCTCAGCACTGCTATGAAAACTCATGTCCAGAGTTCTTGCTCCACTACTAAGAGCTTTAAAGTGCGGCTCATAGACCCGCATTAGCAGCAGACATACAGCAAAAACAAAGATGACTGCTGTTTTAAATATTCTCATTTTTGTTGCACTATCATTTTTTTCCATAACTGCTTCTCCCTATTTGCTTGACAAAAGAAACAAGCCGTAGTTTACTTTGAAAAAATCTTTTTTATAGCTTCACGATTTGCTCTGGTAATTGAACGAATAAGTGGAACTTTTTTAGGACACACCCTCTCACAAACCAATGCTTTGCCGCAACTTGCCAAACCATCTTTTCCGCTGATTGCCTGGAGGCGTTCTGTATCATTTTCTTTACCCAGTGGATGATCGTTCATTGTTATTACACGGGCAATCGCTGACGGTCCCATATATTTGCCCTCAACCTTACTTGTGCGCGGGCATGCATCATAACAGCTTCCGCAGTTAATGCATTTTGCATAAGAGTACATTTCATGCTGTGCCGACTGAGGATAGCTAACCCCTGAACCGAGCAGATTGTCTGTTTCCACCCAACTCTTTATGCGCGTGAGCGAGCGGTCAATTCGACTCCGGTCAACTGTTAAATCTCTAATAACCGGAAATTTTTCTAATGGTTCCAAAACAATTGGCTTTTGACTTGATGATTTTGGTATATCTGATATCCTTGTTGAGCAGGATAGTCTTGGGATACCGTTAATTCGTATACTGCAGGTACCGCATATTTCTTCTCGGCAGTTGCACTCGTGATGAACCGGAGTTGTCTCAGCAGATGGATTATCCAGCCGTATCAGCAGTGAAAGTATGGTATCGTCTTCATTGCAATCCAACTTAAAGCTTTCCCAATAAGGTTTATCCTCCGGTGAAGCTTGACGCTTTATTTTTAGGTATACAAAATTTTGATCTGACATATTACTTCATCCTTTCCTTTGGTACTCCATCGCCGGGAGAAAGAATAGACAGATCCACCGGCTTATAGCTCAGAATTATTTCTCCTGTTCTCTTATCATAGCTTGCTAGGGTTTTCTTTAGCCAGTTTACATCGTCACGCTTTGGATATTCAGGCTTTAAATGAGCCCCTCTGCTCTCATTGCGGCCTAGTGCCCCAGCCAGGATCGCTTGAGAAAGCATCAGGGAGGAACGGAGCTTTCGTATCGAAATAACAGATGTATTAGCCCATGGGCTCTTATCAGCCGGTGTGATTTTCTCCCAGCGTTCCTTAAGCTCTTGTATCTTGTCAAGGGCATTTTTTAGGCCGGAATTATAACGCACAATACCTGCGTTATCGGTCAATGTATGTCCCATTTCCTCAGTAATTTTTCCTGTGCTTTCATTTCCCGTTCTCTTCAGAATATCACACATTTCCTTTTCACAATCTGACAATGATTTCTGAATCCATGATGCATCAGCCTTGCTTTCAATTTGGCCTATAATTCCATGTTCACAATCCTCAGCAATTGTTTTTGCTGCAATAAACCCACTGTAGGTTGCAGAAAGAAGGGAATTGCCTCCAAGACGGTTGCCTCCATGATACATGTAATCACATTCGCCGCAAGCATACAGCCCATTTACTTCTGTACTGTGCCGGGAATCAACAAAGATACCACCCATGGCATAATGTGGTGCAGGATATACTTTCATAGGCACCTTCTGAGGATCATCACCGTAATATTTATAGTAAAGCTCAATAACATTAGAAAGCTTATGTTCCATAATTTCCTTCGGAAGATGTGTAATATCCAGATATACCTGCTCTTTACCGTCCACACCAAGCTTCATTTCATTTACTACTTTGTAAATCGCCCGCGAAGCAAGATCGCGTTTTACAAGGTTTCCTTCCTCCGGGTACATATCTTCCAAGAAGTACCATGGCTTTCCGTCTCTAACTGTCCATAGCCGACCACCCTCTCCACGGGCTGATTCGCTTATCAAACGTGGTTTATCTCCCAACGCCATTGCAGTAGGGTGGAACTGCACAAATTCCGGATTTGCTATTGATATTCCCTGCATTATTAGCTGTCCCGCTACTGCTCCATTTGATAATACAGCATTTGTAGACCTTCCATACAATCCGGCATATCCACCGACTGCAACAATAAGTGCCGCTCCGGTATATGCTTCTAGCTTCATTGTATAAATATCCTGTACAATACAGCCTCTGCACTGTCCGTTTCCGTCAATCAGAGCGCTGACAAAATCCCTGCCTGAAATTCTCTTTATTAATCCCTGTTCTTCGTAATACCTCACCTGACCGTCCAGCGCATTGAGCAATTGCGCACCGGTTGTCGTATCCGCATAATGAGTCCTTTTATATTTGGAACCTCCGAAGTATCTGGTATCAGGTGTTCCATCATCATAGCGATTGAAGGCAACCCCAATCCGGTCATACATTGTAATGATATCCGGTGCAAACCGGCACATATCCATAACCGGCTGTTGATCGGCAAGCCAATCTCCGCCAATAATTGTTTCGGTAAAATGTTTATTAACCGAATCGTTCTCGCGTGGCTCCGCAGCATTGATGCCGCCCTGTGCCATACAGGATGCCGAGCGTATACTTTCGTAATATGACAGCATGGTAATGGAAAATCCCAGCTGTGCCAGTCTAACAGCAGACATCAGGCCGGATATCCCTGTCCCTACAATAATTATCTGTTTCACTTTAATTCTGTCTCCTTATATTAAAAAAATGAAAATCTGCAGCATTGAGAAATTTGCTACGATACACTCAATGCTTCGGGCTACTCGTCTGCTTTTAACCGACACACTGATTCCTAAGGTGATGCAGGCATTATAAAATCCGTTGGCAAAATGAAATGCACCAAACAGGGTGACAAAAATATTAATTATCCAGGAAATAGCTGAGTGTGCCTTTATTTCATCGGTAGAATTAATAAAAGCCATGACTGCAAGCCCTGCAGCGACTACAGATATTATCTGCAGGTAAAACAATACCTTCCCCTTAAGCATTCTACGGATCTTATAGTCTGCCTTAGAGGCGTAGAAAAACCCAAGTATTCCATGAATCAGAGAAAGGCCGCATAAAATCATTAGCATTGTATCAAGGACAGCAATATGCTGGCCCTTTAGAGCTTTAAGCAGGAGTATAAAGTACGCTTCAGAAGCATTCCCACTCTGTGCCGCATCCATAATAGAAGAATGGTAAGCAAATATGTAAATGACCTGGCAGATTCCTCTTAATGAAAAAAGTATTACAAATAGAAATCCAATTAATGAGAATATGTCCTTTGTAATTAACGTGGCCGGAAGCAATCTTTGTTTTTTATTTTCCAAATTTATATCCCTCTTTCTATGTGATCAATAGAAGCTTTTGTCGGACTTTTCAATGTCAATAGCTAATCGAAAAGAAAATTGCAGTTCTCATTAGCTTCACCTCCAATACTCATTCCATAAAATTATCTTAACGGGTACATTGACAGAATAGTTTCATCAATGTATGCTTGTAGTAAATATACTATACATGACGTATAAAAAATCACCGTTAGTAGCATAACTACACTCTCAGTTTACTTTTGCTGCATTAAAATGTCAAGTGAAAGGATAAAAAATTATGGAACAGCTAACAAGGCGTGAAAGAGAGAAAAAAGTCAGAGAAGAAGAAATTGTTGCCGCAGCAGAAAAGATTTTCTTTGAAAAAGGCTTCCATGATACTTCAATGGATGAAATCGCAAAAGCATCGCAATTCAGCAAGAAAACCTTATATCAGTACTTTTTAAATAAGGAAGATTTATATTTTACTGTTGCCGCAAGAGAATTTAAAATTGTTATCGCATATTTTGATAAAGGATTGAAAAAAGGAAGGACAGGGCTTGAGAAGGTAAGGTCATTGAGTGAAGCCTATTATGCTTATTACAAGGATTTTCCCCAAAGCTTCGCACTGATGAATTATTGCCAATTTATCCAAACACCGAGAGAAAATATTTCACATTATAATGAAATATTAGAACTCAGGAAGAATTTATTCAAAGATTTTGCTGATGTAATAGATGAGGGCAAGGCAGACGGAAGTATACGTAAGGATCTGGATACAAAAGAAACAGTTAGCTCACTCTTTATGTTAGTTACAGGTTTTTTCAGCCGTTTTGCTGAGCTGAGAAAAGCCTCAATCACTTTGGATGCTGACGAATATGAGAGAACGATTTTATTGGCCTTAGACTTAATAGAGCATGCAATCAAGGCAGATAAATAGTACTTAGCTTTATGTAAAAATGGATGCATCTTAGTAAAAATGCATCCATTTTATTAGGCATGTACCTCAATGGTTACAGTTTATTTTATTAATGCATTGTTCGAGTGGTTACAGTGTCTTTTTATTAATGGCACTACCTGAAGGTCTGCAGCAAACCTTATTTTAAAGCTTCAATAACTCCGATCATATCAGGTTTTTCAGAACCATCAATAGGATTCTTTGGGGAATGAAGATTATAGAAATATCCACTACTTCCATAACGGCCTTTTGCTCCGGCTTTAGGGCGTTCCTCCTCCATTGCTAGGTGTTTTACTCTGCCGCATATTAATGTCCACCTACTATTTTCAAACAGGGACTTCTCCCACTCGAAGGTACATTCCAGAGATAAAAAGCATTCCTTAACTCTCGGTGTGGATATTTCAGAGGCTGGTTTTTTTATTCCCATCTCATATTTCATTTTAATGACCTCCGTTTGATATAACTCATTTTTATTTACATTGTATATCCAATAATAATGTTTGTATTGTAAAAAACGGACATTAGCCTTTCTTGAAAAAGATTCCCGGTGTGCATCCGCAAAATTCTTTGAAATCTTTTATGAAATGTGCCTGATCAAAATAGCCGTTGTCATATGCAGCAAGTAAAAAATCTATATGATTATCATTTTTACATAGTTTTAAAACCTTATTAAGTCTGATTATCCTGCAAAATGTTTTCGGAGGAAGCCCAATGTACTGATGAAAAATACGGTTAAGACTCCGTTCGCTTATTATAAGGTTTTCGGATAGTTCCTTTACTCTAACGTTTCCTCCGGTACCATAAATCATATTCAATGCCTCAGCTATCGAAGAATGTATACCGTCAGCCTGTACCAAGCGGCTGAGCAAAAGCTTTTCTGTAATTTGTATAAGCTCTCCTACAGAGTTTGAATGTATGATTCTGAGATTTATGTCGTAAAAGATTTTTTCTGACACTTGTACTAAATCATTTGACGTATTTATATATTCATTCATAGGAATATTGCAAAAACGATACAGTCCTGCAGCTGTGAAGTCAACACCAAATGTCAACGGTGAACTTCTCAGTTAGCAGCTGGATAAAAGGCTCGTTATAAATTGATATCTTCCCACGAACAGATGCTAAATTCAATTAATGTGGTTTATAATAGAAAATGAAATGACTGACATGTATAAGTATATTGCAGATCTGATAAGTTTTACAAAAAGTAGGTAATATTATGGAGACGCAGCAAATTCAAAATGAATTGTTAAAATTGTATGAGGATGAGTATGATAGATTGTATTGCATCGCTTTTAGAATGACTGGAAATCATCATGATGCTGAGGATGTCTTGCAGAGTGCTTTTCTTAAAGCGATAGCGCATATGCAGCAGTTTAAGGGAGATGCGAAACTTTCCACTTGGCTATATCGGATTTTGGTTAATGAGGGAAACGATAATTATAAAAGGGTAAGAAAGCTTCCGGTTGTAGCTATTTCTCAAGAATTAGGTATGAGTGAGGAAGAATTTTTCGCAGAACTAGAGTCGTCCAATGAACCAATTGATAGCAAATTAGTTGTTGATGAGATGAGAGAAAAATGTTTGACAGCATTTATGCGATGTTTACCAAAACAGCAGAGAGCGGTATTTGCACTAAGAACTTTTTTGGATTTGAAGCTTTCGGAAATTGCTGAGGTAGTACAGATATCGGAGAATAGTGCCAAAGTAACCTTGTATAGGGCGAGAAAGACTATCCAAAATCTACACTATGACCGATGTAGCTTAATAGATCCTTCAAAGCCATGTAAATGTTATTTATGGGTTAAATTTATGAAAGATCGCAATTTACCAATTCCAAAGGGCTATACTGATTATAGAGATTTGGATTTATTTGATGAATATAAGCAGTACATTCGAGGAGCTTTAGATATCTATACAATGTATAAGGTCGGAAGAAAAATTCCAAAAGAGATTTTTATAAATAAATTAAGAGAAATAATTTTGTAACCTTTTTTACTCTCTAATGTCTAAATTATTGTAAGACAAAATTAAGATACTCGGAGGAAAGATTATGGATGGCAAAATTATTGCACCATGTGGAATTGACTGTTTCAATTGTGAGATGTTTGAGAAGAATCTGACAAAGGAATTTCAGGAGCGAATGGCAGAACTGTTCAAAGTATCCAAGGAACGCATTATCTGTAAAGGCTGTATTAATGGAAATCAATGTCTAGTGCTTGATTTGCAAGGTCAGAAGTGTCAGACGTTAGAGTGTGTAAACAAAAATGGAGTTGATTACTGTTTTGAGTGTAATCAGTTTCCGTGTGAAAATCTTATGCCTATCGCAGACAGAGCCGCCACTCATCCACACAATATGAAGCTTTACAATCTCTGTATGATGAAAAAATTGGGTATTAATGGGTGGTTGGAAATAGCGGACGATATTAGGCATACATACTTTAATCAAAAAATGAGAATCGGAAAAGGAGGAAGCAAATAAACAGACAAAGGGACGGTTCATCTGTCCTGTTTGACAAGGGCTATCGGGCGTAAAAGGACGATGCTTATGCCATCCTGATTATGAGTGGCTGAAAAGTCCATTGGCTAGACCTGCAGGGAAAAAAGCCGACTCTTTGCAATGAGAAGTCGGCGCGAGGGATCTTTTTCCCCTTGTAATTACAAATTGAATTAAGTTGGTTTGCTAAGCCTTTTGCAGCATTTAAAAAGCTTTAGCTGGTATCATTTTGAGCAGAAGCCATGTGGCGGGATAATGTTTTTCAAGCTCTTCGCTTTCATACTGCTGCTGTAAGCCTTCGGCATTCCTCCTGAAGCTGTCAAACCAGTCCTGCCCGGTACTTTGCAGGCTATCCTCTGCAATGGCTTCACCCAATTTTGCTATTGCGTCTCTGCAGACTATGGCCATTATCTGGCCGTGGAGGTCTGTTTGGTCTCCCTTAAGAAATTCAGCAAAGCAGTAGCTTAGTGTATACTCACCATATCTAACCAGTGTATCATACTCTTTCCGGTGTTCCTTGATATAATCACCGGGTGCAGATGACAGAGCGGGTGAAGCTTCTATGGTGCTGAGCAGACCGGCAATCTCCTTGTCTACACTTCCGTTTACATCAAGGTATGCCTGAGCCTTTTTTTCGCACTCCTGAATTTGCTGCTTTACGTACTTTTGAGTGTCAATTGCATTTTCAGCTGCGCCCTTGGGAAATTTAGCCCTGATATCAGGTACGTAATAACTGCCGTCACGGGGCTCCCAATACTCTGTAAGAACATAATTCCCGCTGGTATCTACCTTGAAGGTGAGTGCTGTAGGGATAAGACCACCACCCTCTTTATGAAGGGCCTGTTCAGGATAGCCGTAGCTGCTGTAAGACTGATACATTACCAATAAATAGGCAGTTACCTTATCCGGGGTCTTACCCGCATGACTGCTTGCCCCCTCATCGGCCAGAAGAACATGACTCTCCACATGAATGAGGCCGTCAGAAGTATCACTTCCATATCGGGCCAGTATGGCTTTTGAAATTGCATCATCTAAAAGATCACCTTGATGCTTGTTGATAAATGAAGATACATCCTCCGTTCGGATATCTATATAATCCTCCGGGTCGGTATTTGACTTTAAGCTTATATACATGGGCTCATTATCTGTTATACCGCCTCCGATCCAAAGTGAAAACTTCGAATTAATATCATACACTCTGATATAGAGGCCGAAGCCGGTTTCTACATAATAAAACTTATCAAAATCCTGCCAGCTGAGAGCCTTGCCTTTCTTAGACAGTGCGATTACATCATTGATTGTGAGCTTATTCTCCGGCGTCAGCCTAAAGATACTCCACATACCAACCTTTTCGTCACGATAGTTGCCAATCCACAGCTGCCCGTCCATGTCGAACAAATAGTTGCCCCCGCCAAGTTCCATCAACTTCGGTTCGCTGATATTGCTTATATCAGGGATGTTAGAGGTTATTCCTGCTGTGAATAAGCTTTTCCACTTTTCATTGCTTAGGGCTTGCCATTCTACATTGGGCATGGAAGCTAACGAAGCGATTTCTCCATTCATCTTATCGATTATACTTACATTTATATTACCATCGGAGCTTTTTCCAATAATGTAGCTTCGTTTATCATCACCATTGGGATAAACTGTTGAACTGAGAGGATTAATGTAAATGCAGGTGTCAGCAATATAGGTAACTGCCTGATCGCGGTCGACGGAGCCGGAGCTTTGTTCAGAATCAAGCATTATAACCGCACTTGTTGGCATAGCGCTCCATTCACCTGTAGCTTCATCAAAAGAAAAACTTACTTTAATAGTCCTTACTTTTTTGTCATCAATGATCGCGTATGAAACGTCAATTCCTTTATCATCTTTATGCCGTAAAATAGTTGGATTTTTTTCGCTTATTGTTACATCATTGACCATGGCACAGCTTTTTGCCAGAGGCCATGCTTCGCTCCTAAGCCATCTGTCTGAAGGCTTTTTTACCGGGTTTGTCAGGAAGCATACAGCTACAGCTATGCAGACAGCGACTGCCGCGGTTATGATCCAGAAGGCCGGCTTCCTGTAATTTAATATAGACTTGATCCTTTCTTTAATGCCTACCTCTCCAAAAGCTAGTGGACAGGCTGTAATTGCACGGCGGGTAACACTGCACGCCAGTAAGGTTTCAGAGTATGCCTTTTTCATATGAACTTCAAAATCCTTGATAACCTTTTCATCGCAAGCAAGCTCAATATCCTTGCAGAGCAGCCGGTAAGCCACCCAGCACAGCGGATTGAACCAATATACTGCAAGCAGTACAAAGCCAAGCGGCTTCCAAATATGGTCCCGGCGTTTTAAATGCGCCTTTTCGTGGGCGACAACATAATCAATCTGCTCCTGGTTCATAGAGGAAGGCAGATAAATACGTGGTCTTATAACACCCAGTATAAATGGTGTATCAATGCGATCGCACAGCCAGATGTTGTCTTTTAATACTACCCCTTCGCTGACTCTCTTATGCAGCTTTGAAAAGCTGATTATCGCATACAAGGCCATTCCAAATATACCAGCTATCCAAATAATTGATACAATAAAGCTGATAATTTGCATTGGGTCAGCGCTTGCAGCTGGTTTCGGAGCCAACGCTTCATTTATAGCAGGATTGACTGTGCTGTTTATATATGGAATGCCCGAATTGATCACAGGGGCCTGAAAGTTAGCAACATTGACAGTTTCTGCGCTGGGGATGAGACTAAATACACTTTCAAATGAAAACGGGCAGATAAGGCGAATTGCTACCAAGGCCCATAAGACACAGCGGACTGCCTTTGGCGCTCTTTTTAATAATATTCGTAAAACAATGACTGCAAGTATCAGCCAGCTGGCCGCAATACTCATATTAAAAAGCTTTATAAAACTAGTATCCATCCTTATTCCTCCAATGAATCGATCAGCTTTCGGATCTGAGCAATTTCTTCAGCTTTTAAGTCCTTTCTTGCGGTAAAAGCAGCAAGAAATGCAGGAAGTGAGCCGTTAAAGGTCTCATCTACGAATTTCTCACTCTGCATAGAGTAGAAATCCTGTCTTGAGATAAGAGAAGTTACCATTCCGTTGTTATTTTGAAAAATACCTCTTTCGCTGAGCCTTTTAAGAACAGTATATGTGGTCGTTCTTTTCCATTTCAGTTCCTTATCACAGAGCTTTACAAGCTCAGAGGTAGTCAGTGGTTCATGTTCCCAGATAATATCCGCGAAGCGGGATTCGATTAATCCTAATTTCATTTCGTTCATTTCAGTGTTCCTCCCTGTCTACTTATTGTAGACAAATACAGTCTACTGCATGTAGACAATATTGTCAATACCTGCTAGTAGAAATATTTTGATTATATGTGCAGGTGGACATTTTCGAGACCACTGGTAAAAGTACCTATTATGAAAATTCGTTAACGAAGTTAAGCGGGTTTCAGGATCTTTCTTCAAGCCCAAGGCTGCCCTTGAGCTGGGTCTCACAAAATTTGCCGCTGCCATGCTTGAAAACCGTCAGCAGTACAAGGCCATTATGCTTAGCGGAATGAATTTGTCACTGTTCAGTGAGGACGATTCTGAGACAAATGGATTTAGAGAACTTTTGATAAACGTGCTAGGTGCTGGAAAAAAATCCGGCGTCTTTGACATACAGAATGAAGGAATAACCTCAATGCTTTTGATTGCGGCTATTTTTGGACTTATAAATACTTTAGTGCAGGAGAAACTTGAGGATGAGCAAATGCAGTCGCTGCTCATTGAAAACCATGTAAGAATTCTGGTCAGAGGAGTATCTAAATAACAATAAAATAATAACTTATGCGACCTCTTATATTACTGACCTTTACCTCTGTATATGAAAAATGGGGGCATAAAATTCGCTTGCAAGAAGGATGAACTGTCTTAAACACAGAAGAAGTCTGCGACACAGCGCAGAAGCCGCAGAACGTAAGCTAAGATTTAACTTCATTGATGCATTTGGTTATTTAAATTTTCGCATACTATTTGGACTTTTAAGCTACTTCGAACTGTCCACGATCTTGAACATTTTAGGATATACCTAATTATCAATATCAATAGGATTTACCATTTTCTTCGAGAAGATATTATTATTTTGTATTTGCTTTATAAACCATAAACTCGTTATGCAAATTATTATTAAACCAAGTAACCCCTCACCATTGATATAAAATATATTGCCTTCAATGATGCCTTTTGTATTGGTATATATATTACCAAGAACTTTGGTATTTAAATAATTCCACATGGAATGTAAAATTAAGACAGGATATAAGCTTTTTGATATGAAAAAACAGTATGAGAACACAAAGTTTATAAAAAATGCGGCACCTCCCTGTATTAAGGCGACTAACACGGGATTACCTACTCCGGTGATCTTTGCCAGTAAGAATAAACCAGGAACATGGTATAATGCCCATACAACACTAACCCACAATGTTGCCTTGAGTTTTCCCTTGCTTTCCACCAGTAAAGGTAAAAGATAGCCTCTCCAGCCAAATTCCTCACCTAATGACCCGGTGAAGCAATTGATGATAACTGTGACCAACAGAGTTATTATACCTTTTATGCTCAATAAGTCGCTCAGCTCATCATAATTTAATTTACCAAACCCTGCAGAGCTTGCTAATATAGCGCATACAACAATCACAGCTATAGGGTATCCTATTGCAAAGAGTATCGACTTTAGGTTGAATTTGGTTTTAAGACTTGAAAAAATTATTTTTGCTGAGTTGTGTTGATAAATATTGAATGCTATTGCAGTTAGGGCAGGAACAAACATTATTACAGCATAGTATTTCAAAAAAGCACTTGAATCTGTATATAGTGTAAATGACAAAGCCCAGCTTATCAGAAGTACTACAATTGAAAAGCTTAATGGAATATTTTTTCTCACTATTGTGTTTCTTTTCATAACCTTAGTCCCTTCATAAAGAATGTAATTCACTTACTTTAAATTCCACACGGTTTAAGCAGTGAGCCTACTCGTAAGAAATACGGTGGCATGAGATTTGCGAATAGTCTGCATAAAAGTTAAGTGTATCTTTAAGCTCCACACCAGAACACTATTATATAGTATGCTTGCTTATTATTCAATAAAAAATATAATCTTGAATAGCTTACATATTCTGTTTATGGTATTCGCTCAAATGAAATATGCCTACAACTGGGCTTCGCCATCAATCACAGGATAAGGCAGTGTGATGGAATATTTTCAACATAATAATTTGATTAGTGTTTCTTCTTGATTTGTTACATAATGAGAAGTG
The DNA here is from genome assembly GCA_023409735.1 of Bacillota bacterium. Taxonomy (GTDB): domain Bacteria; phylum Bacillota; class Clostridia; order Acetivibrionales; family DTU013; genus JAEYRB01. Next base: position 152,164 of record JAEYRB010000010.1, read on the forward strand.
AAAAAAATTGTTTCCCGAAATAAAAGGTAATTTTGATCATTATTTGTGGTAAAATAACTGTGCATGTTTTATACAATAATGAGAGGAATTATGCCGGTATGGTAAAAAGTTATTTTGAAGAAGCAGATCAAAGCACAAATCAAGGTATGAATAATAGTACAGACCAAGGCATAGATCAAGACACGAATAATGGCATAGACCAAAGTACCAGTCAAAGCACAGATCAACCCACAACCAAAGGCACAAGCCATCGCACAGAACAAGGCACACATCAAAGTGTAGAAATAAGCGTAGATAAAAGCACAGACCAAAGCACAAAGAATAGTGCAAATACAAGCATATTTAATAACAAAGATGCTAATGTACCTAATATAAATAGGAAGACAGTTAGTTTCATGACACTTGGCTGCAAGGTCAACCAGTACGAGACGGAGGCTATGGCGGAGGCTTTTGCAAATGCCGGTTATGAGCAGGTAGAGTTTGATGAAAAGGCTGATGTATACGTTATAAATACATGCACTGTTACAGGACTTAGCGCCAGAAAATCAAGACAGGCGATCCGCAGAGCAAAACAGGAGAATCCGGAGGCTATAGTTGCTGCAGTGGGGTGCTATCCTCAGACAGCCCAAAAGGAAGTCGAGGCTCTGGAGGAGGTCGATATTGTTGTAGGCACATCTGACAGGAAAAGGCTTCCGGAGTATGTTGAGCAGTTTATGACAGGCTGTGGCAGTAAGGTTTCAACTGTTGCGGATATAATGAAAAACCATGTATTCGAGGATTTAAATATAGAAAACTACAAAGACAGAACACGAGGAATGCTAAAAATTCAGGAGGGCTGCAGCCAGTTCTGCTCTTACTGCATAATCCCATATGCCCGCGGTCCTATAAGGAGCAGACCCTTCGAGGATGTTATGGCTGAAGTGGAGAAGCTTGCCGCAGCCGGATTTAAGGAAATTGTGCTGACCGGCATACACATCGCATCATATGGCAAGGATCTGGGCAAAATAAGGCTTATGGACCTGATAAGCCGCATACATGAGGTGGATGGAATAGAAAGGATAAGAATAGGTTCTATCGAACCTACAATAATTACAGAGGAATTTGCTGCAGCAGCTGCAGGGCTCAGAAAACTTTGCCCCCATTACCATATTTCTCTTCAGAGCGGTTGTGATGAGACACTCAAGCGAATGAACAGGCGTTATTCGACGGATGAGTACAGAAATGTGGTAAATATCCTGAGAAAGTATATTCCTGATGCGGCTATAACTACCGATGTTATGGTTGGCTTTCCGGGGGAAACAGACGAAGAATTTGAACGTACATATAAATTCCTTGAAGAGATAGAATTCTCTAAGATGCATGTGTTTAAATACTCTCCCAGAAAGGGAACGCCGGCAGCAGCCTTTGAAGGGCAGGTCGACGGTAATGTCAAGGAGGCAAGAAGTGCCAGAGTTATCAAGCTTTCGGAACGTTTGGGCATAGAGTACATCAACAGGTTTGTGGGCAGAGAGCTTCCGGTACTTTACGAGCAGGAGGTAAAAGGGACGGAAGGCTTTTATGAAGGGCTAACACCAAATTACATAAGAGTTGTATCAAAAGGGGATAATAGCCTTGCAGGTAAAATAGTCGCAACAAGACTGATCAGCGCCGATAAGGAAGGAAATGCAGAAGGGGAGCTTGTTTCAGACGATATTACTTGATTTTTAGACATTAATATTTGTACAATACTTCGGTATAGATGCTCAAAGTCATGAACATTTTGTACAATACTTTGGCAAAATTATTGAGATTTATTCATATTGAATAATATTACTGCATGTATTATTATAAGAATATAGCAAACATATGTTTTATAGCAAATTTGCAATACCAAGGAAGTCGTTGGGCAGGAGCGTGATTAATATGGCAAATAGCGAGACCATGATGTTTAAAATGGAAAAGGATAAGGATAAGGAAGCACAGGAGATTTTATTCAGCGTGTACAAAGCACTGAATGAAAAGGGTTATAACCCGATAAATCAGCTTGTTGGGTATATACTTTCCGGCGATCCTACATATATAACAAATCACCTCAATGCCAGAAGTATTGTGCGAAGACTTGAAAGAGATGAACTGCTTGAGGAACTTGTAAGATTCTATCTGGAAAACAAGAAGTGATGAAAGGCCCCGACTGGTTCGGGGTTTATTTGTGTAAATAAGTGCTGTAGCTTGCGGAAAAGAGACAAAAAGAAGAGTCAGAAAGGGATGGTTCCTTTTGACTCACAGGATGTTCATGCGTTCTTGTATGCAGCTTGCGGCATGGATGTTCATGGAATATTGTGATGAACTTAGAGAATGCAGTGAGGATCAATAAATTTGCCGGAAGAACACAGAGGAACTCAGGAGAGTAAGTTAATCATAGTAAGGATTCCAGCTGCAGTGAAAGCTCGCGAAATTGCAGTAAGCGTTTATTGAGCTGCGGTTAGGTATTTGTACGATTTTGCAGAATCGTATTATTGCAGTGAAGGTTGATGAGTTTACAGGGAGGATTCATGGAATACAGGGAGCTTGGAAAAACCGGACTAAAGGTTTCAAGAATGTGCTTCGGTGCGCTCGTTATCGGTCCGCTGCAGCTTAATATGCCACCTGCGGAGGGGGCCAAGGTAATTAAAGCAGCGCTGGAGCGGGGAGTTAATTTTATAGATACGGCTGAGCTTTATGGAACCTATGACCATATCAGAGAAGCCTGCAGGGGGTGTAAGGAAAGGCCGATAATATCAACAAAATCCTACGCTTATTCTGCTGAGGGGGCCAGGAAGAGCCTTGAAAAAGCCAGAAGGGCACTGGATACTGATGTGATTGACATATTTATGCTTCATGAACAGGAAAGCAGACTCACTCTAAGGGGGCACAGAGAAGCCCTGGAATTTTACCTCAATGAACGCGAAAAGGGGAGAATAAAAGCGGTTGGTGTTTCTACGCACAATATTGAGGTTGTAAGAGCAATTAGTCAGATGCCCTACATTGATGTAGTACACCCTCTTATTAACCTGACGGGAATAGGCATAGGTGACGGCACCAGAGATGAAATGCTGGACGCCATAAAGGAGGCCTATGAATGTGGTAAGGGCATATATAGCATGAAAGCCTTGGGAGGAGGCAATTTGCTTTATTCATATGATGAGTGCATGGGCTTTATTCTGGGTATCCCATATATACATTCTACAGCTGTAGGCATGCAGAGTGTAGAAGAAGTAGAAATGAATGTGCTAAGATTTGAGAACAAGGAAATTGCTGACGGCCTGAAGGCGTCAATAACCTCAAAGGGAAAGCATCTGCATATCGATTACTGGTGCGAGCATTGCGGAAGGTGTGTTGAGCGCTGCAAGCAGGGAGCCTTGTCACTGGTAGACAATAAAGTGACAATTGACAAAGATAAGTGTCTTTTGTGCGGATATTGCGGAAGCGTCTGTCCGCAGTTTGCTATAAAAATATGCTGATATGCATACTAGTATTAACCTTGAAACATAATAATCCGCTGTAAGTATAAGAATGATTTTGCCTTGAAATAATCCGTTAGCGTAAATATAACGAGGCGAAAGATATTCTCCGCTTCGCTGTAACTCACTAGCATGTTGGTGTGTTGTAAAGGAAATTCATGCTCTTTGCTCATGTATCATGGGTATGGAATGTGTTATAATTTTTTATTATCGGTTGAAGAAAGCAATTTGTTGAACTGGTTGACCTGAATAACACAAAATGCACCAGCGCACTTTGGAGGACTTAATGAGAATAATGGGTATTGATTTTGGATACAGTAGAATAGGAATTGCTGTAAGTGATCCTCTTGGATGGACAGCACAGGGACTTGACACGATCTCTTGGAAAGGCTCCATGGAGCAGCCCGCTGCGAAAGTAAAGCAGCTTGTAGATGAGTATAAGGTTGAGAAGATAGTAATAGGACTGCCGAAAAACATGAATGATACTATCGGGCCAAGCGGCGAGATGGCTATGGAATTTGGAGATATGCTTTCAAAGATAACCGGACTTGAGATCATAAAATGGGATGAAAGGCTTACGTCTGTTGCTGCTAATCGTGCAATGCATGAGATGGGTATGAAGACTTCAAAAAAGAGGGGCGCTGTTGATAGAATAGCAGCTGTATTTATATTACAGGGGTATCTTGACAGTATCTCAAAATAGAGGTAAGTTATTTATGTAAAGAGCAATTGAAGAAAGCGAAAAGGAGGCTTTGGCATGGACGAAGAAAGAGATGATATAGTTGTATTAGTTGATGAAAACGGTGAAGAGGTTGAATTTGAGCATATTGATACAATAGAAATGAATGGAAATGAGTATGTTGTTCTTGCTCCGCTTAGTGAAGATGAAGAAGAAGAGCTAGACGAGGAAGAAGTTATTATATTAAAGGTCGAGCATGGTGAAGATGGTGAGGATACCTTTATTACCATTGAGGATGATGATGAGTTGGATGATGTCTTCGATGAGTTCCAGTCAAGGATGGAAGATCTATTCGAGCCTGAAGACTAAAATATTTCCCGGGTATTGACAAATCAGCATCTTTTTAGATGCTGATTTTTTGTACTCTTTACATTGTTAATATTATCCATTTGAAGGGATTTATAAAATATTAATAGAATATTATATAGGTTTTATTTACTAATTCCTCTGGAGGTATGAAATGTACAAAAGAATTAGCGTTCTATTTGTTGTTTCTGCACTTTGTGTATTTTTATTTACTGCTTGCGGACAGGAGAAACAACAGCCTGTGGACTTGCAGGTATCCACAACTGAGACTGAACCGACTAAAACACCGGAAACATCGCCTGAACCATCTCCGGAATCGACTCCGGAGCCTGCCTCTGCAATTGAGGATGGCTTTACTGTCCCTGAAGAGGGGGTCAGGCCTATAGCTGTAATGATTGATAACGAGGGTTCAAAGGTGCTGCCACAGGGAGGAATTGACAAGGCACAGATAGTTTATGAGGCTATTGTAGAGGGCGGCCTTACCAGATTGATGGCTGTATTTTGGGGAACTGATCCGGAACTGATAGGCCCGGTCAGAAGCTCAAGGCACTACTTCCTTGATTTCAGCATGGAATATGATGCCATGTATGCCCATGTAGGCTGGAGCACTTATGCACAAAATGACATTACAAAGCTGAAAATAAACAACATCAACGGGTTATATCTGGGTACTGATGTATTCTGGGACCTCACTAATGATAGAAAGAACTGGCAGGATACCTATACATCAATGGAAAAGCTGGAGGCGTATGCGGATAAGAAGTATAAAACTACTACTGATACAAAGTATCCGTTCACTTATAATCAGACAGAGGTTGTGCCGACATCAGGGCAAAATGCAAATTCTGTAACCTTTAAATATCCATCAATGACCTCCGAATATAAATATGACAGTGAAGCAGGGCTCTACAAGCGCTACAGATATGACAAGCCGCATATGGAAAGAGTAAGCGGGGAACAACTTACAGCTAAAAACATAATTGTAAGATATACAAACAGCTATACAATTAAGGGAGACAAGTATGGCCGACAGGAAATGGATACGACAGGAAGCGGAGACGGCTACTACATAACAGGCGGCAAGGCAATAAAAATTAAGTGGAGTAAGGCATCAAGAGGTGCACAGACAAAATACACAGACGAAGCCGGAACCGCATTAACTTTGAATAGAGGGCAGACTTGGATTCAGGTAGTGCCTCTTTCTTCAAAGGTCACTATAGAATAATAAGATATTTTTCAATATCTTTAATAAAAAGTGTTAGTGAATAGAATAACTGGGTATAAATTAATTATGCTAATTAAGAAACGAAAGGGTGACTGATTTATGCAAAAATTATGGAAATGCAGTGTATGCGGATATTTACATTATGGAGACGAGGCACCTGAAAGCTGCCCTAAGTGCGGCGCCCCAAAGGATAAATTTGTTGAACTTGGGCAGGAAGATGCTGAAAAGATATTAAAGTCAGACAGAACCAATAGTATCCATATGGAGATCATTGGTTTGGCAGAAAAAATGCAGAAGCTGGCGCAGGAGGGAATTGAGATAAATCTTGATCCACCATGTGTTTCTGCGTTCGAGAAAGCTCTTTATGAAGCCTTGGTTATTAAGCAAAGGGCCAAAGCTGAACTCGAAGGCCATATGAAAAGGGGTAAATGGTAAGATCCTCTGTGTTTTCGAGGAAGCAGTCGATCCAGGTTGACAGTTAAAAGTAAATTAAAAAATTTTAGTAGTTATATAGGGAATCCGGTCTATAGCCGGATTCCTTTTTTTATGGCTCTGTGTCAATAGTTAGGGTGGGGCTCTAGCAAAATAAAATATTGATATATTTTTCTGCCAGATAATCTAGTAAATATTCTGGTTACTGCCAGTTTTATTTTATATGGATATCAAACAGAGGCTGAGCTGATACCGCGGCTGGGTTACGTCACAAAACAGGCTGTAGTATGTAAGGTCTTTTTCAAGCAGCTACAATACTTTTCTGCTAGTCTCTCAAGTATTATTAATTCAATTAGTAAGGGCATTTTAACCAATACCAACACAGCAGTTCTTATTGATCAGGTTAAGCCTTTAGTGTTTATTTGCAGGGCATTTTGAACTAATACCAACATTGCAATTCTTATTGATCAGGCTCAGCCTTTAGAGCTTATTTTCAGAGCGTTTTCAACCAATCCGCGAAACAGCGGATGTGCTCTGTTGGGACGACTCTTGAATTCCGGATGGAACTGTACTCCAATACAGAAATCATTTTGAGGGATCTCTACTGTCTCTACAATTCTTCCGTCAGGAGAGGTGCCGCTTATTCGAAGTCCCATATCCTGCATCAGGGTTCTGTACTCATTGTTGAACTCATAGCGATGACGGTGCCTTTCAGATATTTCATTTTTACCATAATACCTCGCCATTCCTGTTCCTTGAACGATTTTGCAAGGATAGCTGCCAAGCCTCATAGTACCGCCCTTGTCTATGTTGTCGTTCTGATCCGGCATAAAGTCTATTACTTTATTTGGGGCTTCATCATCGAACTCTCTTGAATTAGCACCTGCCAAACTACACACATTACGAGCAAACTCTATTACTGCAATCTGCATGCCCAAACAGATACCCAGGTAAGGAATATTATGCTCTCTTGCGTACCGGGCAGAGCAGATCATCCCTTCAATACCTCTGTTACCGAAGCCGCCTGGTACTATTATGCCGTCGCTATCCTTTAATATTTCTGGAGCATTGTCACAGGTCATTGTTTCGCTGTCGATCCAATTAATATTGATGTGAGCTCCGGTCTCATACCCTGCGTGGCGGAGAGCCTCGGCAACTGATAAATAGGCATCATGAAGCTTTATATATTTACCTACAATTGCTATTGTCACAGTCTTTGGCCTGTTATTAATTCTACTTACCATATCAGACCATTCGCTCATATTCGGCTCAGGTGCATCGATCGACAGTTCACGGCACACTATAGAGGAAAAACCGTTTTTTTCAAGCATAAGCGGGGCCTCATAAAGAATTGGTATAGTAATATTTTCAATGACACAATCAGGCTTGACATTGCAGAATAACGCGATTTTCTGCTTGATCGATTCATCAACCGGCTCGTCACAGCGCATAACAATTATGTCAGGAGTTATTCCCATAGACTGAAGCTCCTTTACGGAGTGCTGTGTAGGCTTCGATTTATGCTCGCCTGAGCTCTTTATGTAAGGAACCAGCGTAACATGAATAAAAAGGCTGTTGTCTGAACCTACCTCATGAGATACCTGGCGTATTGCTTCAAGAAAGGGCTGACTTTCTATATCGCCGGTAGTGCCTCCTATTTCAGTAATTACAACATCCGCATCTGTCTTTTTTCCAACGCTGTATATGAATTCTTTTATTTCATTTGTTATATGAGGGATCACTTGTACAGTTTCACCCAGATATTCGCCTCTGCGCTCCTTGTTCAGAACATTCCAATAAACCTTACCCGTAGTAAGGTTAGAAAATTTATTGAGGTCTTCATCGATAAAGCGCTCATAATGTCCTAAGTCCAGATCTGTTTCTGCACCGTCCTCTGTAACATACACCTCTCCGTGCTGATAAGGACTCATTGTTCCCGGATCTACATTAATATATGGGTCCAGCTTCTGTGCAGCAACCTTAAGGCCTCTTGCTTTTAGCAACCTTCCAAGTGATGCTGCTGTTATACCTTTACCAAGGCCGGATACAACACCGCCTGTTACAAAAATATACTTTGTCATAGCTTTTCCTCTCTTTAAATATGTCTTATAGTACAACCAAACCTTTTATGTTTCTATTTTTCTTAAATTTATTGCCAAGCCCAAGGATCATGAATCATCAAAAGACTTGCTTTATTTATTGTTCGGCAAGTCATTCAAATACTTATAAGTTACAGATTTGCTTAAGTATCATCAATTGCACAACAAATCCATATTATACTCATAAGTATCTATAGCACTATGAATCTGTCATATGGATATAAGTTATCTACAGCACTATGATTCCATCATAAGCCATAAGTATCTATAGCATTATGAATCCGTCATATGTCATAATTCAGTTTTCATATGTTCTGATGATATTCTCTGCTATCTCTCGCTTTGTTAGCCGCATATCCATAGCTTGTTTTTCAATGAATCTGTGTGCTTGATCCTCATTCATGTTCAGATACTTGATCAGCACCCATTTTGCCCTGTTCACTATGCGTATTTCATCCATTTTTGCCATAAGTGTCTTGTTCTTTGCTTCGGCTGTTCTCAGTCTCCCGCGCATGGCAACAGCAAGCTTTACTGCGCTGTACATAATAGCTTTGCTTACGGGCTTTGCAACAGTAATTACCCCATAGTTCTCCACCTTATAGGAAACATCATTATACAGCTCACCTTTTACGAGGAGTATAACACCTGAAGGATTTGTATGTACAACATCAAGGGCAAAATCAGCTCCGAATTCATCGCTGAGCGGCGCATTTATTATAACTATGTCATATTCTGCACAAACCAACTTACGCTTAGCTGAGCTGCAATCCTTAATGAGCTCAACTGGGCTGAAGGATGAGGGCGGCAGAAGCTCCAAAAGCTGCTCGAGTATTTTATTTGTACTTGATACTACAAGGACACTGCTCATTGTTCTCTCGGCAAGCATAGTAACAGCCCCCCGATCAAAGAGAAAGCATTACGTACGTATCGATAACGCGACGCGGCAAAATGCTTTGCACAAAGCTGCTTGTGCTCATCAGCCTTGAAGCTTCATCAAGACTCAATGGTAAAGTCTTTAAAGTATCAAGCATCACCTTGTCTGCCTTGAAAAGGTTCACATCTGTAGATGGCGGAGGTGTTAGCTTATTTTTGATTCCGTCAAGTCCGGCATATAATATGGCGGTATATGCCAGATAGGGGTTAGCTGTGGCATCAGGAGAGCGAAGCTCGATTCTGGCATGCTGCCGGTCAGCCGCAGGAATACGTATCAGCTGTGAACGATTCTGAGGAGACCAGGTGATATATTTTGGTGCCTTGCACTCTCCAAGCCTTTTGTAGGAAGCGTGAACGGGATTGAGGAGCATTGTTATATCTTGTATATGTTCAAGTATTCCTGCCATAAAAGCTTCAATGCAGTTTTCATTGTTGATGCTGTGGAGCGAAAGGTTTATATGCATTCCACTGCCGCTTTTACCTTCAAGGGGTTTTGGATCAAAGGAGGCGTGGAGCCCGTTTCGTGCAGCTATGGTTTTTACAACAGTTTTGAAGGTTATTGCGTTGTCTGCCGCAGACAGTATGTCGCTGTAGTGAAAATCTATTTCGTTCTGACCGGGACCTTCCTCATGGTGTGATGCCTCCGGCTTTATTCCCATATCTTCTAGAGTAAGGCATATTTCACGCCTTACGTTCTCACCTGCATCTTCAGGAGCAATATCCATATATCCGGCACTGTCAAACGGTATATTAGTGGGATGGCCGTTCTCATCATTTTTGAAAAGATAGAATTCAAATTCTGCTCCCACATAGCATATAATACCCATTTCACTTGCAGCAGCTACTGCTTTTTTCAAAAGCATACGAGTATCAAGCTCAAAAGGTGTGCCGTCGGGATGCTTTATATCGCAGAACATACGAACAACGCGGCCCTGAGATGGACGCCATGGCAATAGCGACAGCGTTGACGGATCGGGAAACAGGAAAAGGTCTGATTTTACTTCATCTCCAAAACCTCTGACTGCAGAGGCATCGAAGGATATTCCGTGATCGAATGCACCATCTAGCTCGTCTGAAAGAATTGATATATTCTTTGGTACTCCGAAGATGTCGCAAAATGCAAGCTTTATAAACTTTACATCCTCTTCCTTAACATAATCCAGTACTTCTTTTTTTGTATAGTACATCCGATTCCCTCCAATCAGTTTTGAACATAGAGCTGCTTATATGGATTACTTGTGTTAGGTGTCAATGTATAAAAGTTTTTGTTAAAAATTTCATTTTTATCAGTATAAAACAATTCGGAAAATGTATCAATATATGCAGAAATTTCTTCCATATCGCATTGGCTTGATTGATTGACTGCTACCTGACGGGGAAACCTTGCAGAAAGCTTTTCTGCGCGTATGACTATTTTGCCGCCGTGCATCCCTGTGCCGCAGAAATTACCAAGAATTTCTTCATCCTTAAAGCCTAGTCCTAAAACTATGATTAACCCTCCTGCCTGATATTCTCCAAGAAAGCTTCCGCATTTGCCGCCAATTACCATAACCGGTTTTTTATCTGCATATGCCTTCATATGGATGCCTGCACGATAGCCTACATCTCCCTTTATGAATATCTCGCCACCCCTCATTGCATAGCCTGCTGCATCACCGCAGCTGCCATGGACAACGATTCTTCCTGAATTCATAGTATCGCCTGTGGCGTCCTGTGCGTTTCCGTTGACAACTATTGTGGCACCATCCAGATATGCACCCAGGGCATTGCCGGGAACACCATTGATCATAAGCGTTCCACTGCTTCTGCCAGCCCCGATAAAACGCTGCCCAAGACAGCTGTTAATGGTGATTTCACCTTCGGTAGATACAATTTGTCTGTTTAAAAAATTGTATCCAATATTTTCACTGTTTAATATCATGATTTTACACCTCCCAGTTTTTCATCCCTGAATTTTCTTGAAAAAGCTGCCAGACCGGGCTGTTTGAAGATTAAGGCGCTATCTATGCTTGACAGCGGCGTACGTTCACGGATAAGTGAGGTGTATATTCCTGCCTTATTTACATCACCTATCATTATATACCCCTTTAGCAGATCGTTTTTGTAAAACAGCTTCTTAAGACTTTCTGAGCTGTGTTCTTCGTATTTTTCCCCGTCATAATTACCGGCAGTAATAATGTGCATTCCAAAAAAACCGATTGCATTCATGGGGATTGCTTTATTATAGACCATGCTGCCACCGGCCATATTGATACCGGCCACATGGCCTCCGTAGTAAGCATTTGGAAGCAAAGCCAGGACACGATCAGTGTCTGAGGAAATATCATGGCACTCAGTACAATCTCCTGCTGCAAAAATGTTTTCCAGGGTTGTTTCCATTTTGCTGTTTACGTTAATACCTTTATTTACTAAACCACCGGCGTCCTTAACAAGAGCTGTATTAGGGCGTACGCCCACTGCGGTGACCAATATGTCGAAGCTAAGTTCTTCTCCGCTTGTAAGGAGAGCGGCATTACCCCTGAACTCCTTAACGGAGGTGCCGAGCTTGAATTCTATACCATGTGTTTCAAGGTGTTTTTGGACCAGAGCTGCACCTTCACTGTCCAGTATGCTTGATAGAATTGATGGTGCAAGGTCAATTACTGTAACACTGTTTACCCGTTTAGTTATTCCTTCGGCGCATTTAAGGCCTATAAGCCCCCCGCCGATAATGAGAATCCTTTTGTCCTTACCAAGTACAGTATCCAGTGCGATTGCATTGTCAAGAGTCATAAAGCTGAAGTGGTTTGAAACTGTCTCCAAGCCCTTCATAGGAGGTACAAACGGAGAGGAGCCTGCTGCAACAAGAAGCTTATCATAAATCACGCTCTCTCCGCTTTCGAGAAGCACCTGACATGCTATTGTATCAATTTTCACAGCCTTTTTACCAAACTGTGCTGTGCACTTATTATCAGAATAAAAGGAGTCCGGCCTGTATTTCATCCTTTGTTCGTCTGTTTTTCCCTGCAGCAAGTAAGAAATAAGCGGGCGCGAGTACATATGATATGGCTCATCGCTTATAATTGTGATACTGCCTTTATTGTCAATTTCACGGATTCCCTCGACACAGCCTGCAGCAGCAGTTGAATTTCCTATTATAACATATCGCAATATACTCACCTCTCTTCATATACTATAGCTTGGTTTGGACATCCTTCAATACATTTAGGATTGCCTGAAGAATTTTCAATACAAAGCTCACATTTTTGCATAACTCCGTTATCGGCCGGCATAATTGCACCATATGGACAGGATAATATGCAAGTATAGCACTGTACACATTTATCCTTATTGATGCGCACAACCCCATTTTCTCTAGTTAGAGCGCCTGTTATGCAGTTCATCACACATAGTGGTTCATCACAATGACGGCAGGAAACTGCAAAGCATATTTTCCCATCAGTCTCAACATGTATATTCGGTTGTATTTTTATATTTTTCAGTGCGGTAAACATATTATCCTTGCCTGAATTTGCAAATGCGCAGTAGTATTCGCATAAATGACAGCCAAGGCACCAATCTTCGTTAACATAAACTCGCTTCATAGAAAGCACCTCACTCCCCGGCATGTTTGATTCCAAGTATTTCGAGCTCCTTTATGCCAAGTCCTATACCGCGGAGCATCAAGCGGTTTCCTCTAAGAGCTTCTATGGAGTTAATGCCCATTGCGCCCATAAGCTCTTTAATTTCGTGATTCCATGCAGTAACAAGGTTAACAAGCCTATGATAGGCGATATCAGGATTTAATCTTTTGACAAGCTCTGGGCGCTGGGTCGCAATACCCCAGTTGCATTTTCCTGCCTGGCAGCTTCTGCACAGGTGACAGCCTATGGCGAGCAGAGCGGCAGTTGCTATATATACGGCGTCGGCTCCAAGTGCTATAGCCTTTACAACATCGGAGCTGCTGCGTATACTGCCACCGATTACAAGTGAGACATCGCCTCGGATACCTTCATCACGCAGCCTTTGATCTACGCTGGCAAGTGCAAGCTCCACAGGTATGCCTACATTATCTCTTATTCTTGTAGGAGCAGCTCCTGTGCCGCCTCTGAAGCCGTCTATAGCTATGATATCAGCGCCGCTTCTGGCTATGCCGCTTGCAATAGCAGCGATATTGTGAACAGCTGCTACCTTTACAATAACAGGCTTCTTATAGCTTGTGGCCTCTTTAAGGGAGTATACCAATTGTCTTAGATCCTCTATTGAATATATGTCATGATGAGGTGCAGGGGAGATGGCGTCCGAGCCCTCAGGTATCATTCTGGTCTTTGATATGTCGCCTACGATTTTTGAGCCGGGAAGGTGACCGCCTATGCCGGGTTTAGCACCCTGACCCATTTTTATCTCAATTGCTGCACCTGCTTCAAGATAGCCCTTATGAACTCCAAAACGTCCTGAGGCAACCTGCACTATTGTATTTGGCCCGTATTGATAGAAGTCCTCATGGAGTCCGCCCTCGCCAGTGTTATAGCAGGTACCGAGCTCACTTGCGGCAAGAGCAAGGCTTTTGTGGGCGTTATAGCTGATGGAGCCATAGGACATGGCAGAAAACATGATCGGCATTGGAAGCTCAAGCTGAGGGGACATTTTTGTTTTAATAGTCCCATCCTCGTTTCTTTCTATTTTATCGGGCTTTTTGCCAAGGAATACCTTTGTTTCCATGGGCTCTCGAAGCGGGTCTATAGGTGGATTTGTCACCTGTGATGCATTTATTAGTATTTTGTCCCAGTAAACAGGAAATTCCTTAGGGCAGCCCATTGAGGACAAAAGCACTCCTCCGCTGTCTGCCTGGCGGTATATCTCCTTTATAGACTGGTCGCTCCAGTTTGCATTTTCTCTGAAGCGGTGTTCTGAGGGCCTTATTTTAAGGGCCCTTGTGGGACACAAGGAAACACAGCGGTGACAGTTGACGCATTTTGCTTCGTCGCTGATCATAACACCAAGCTCTGAGTCAAAGCTGTGAACCTCATTTGCGCACTGCCTTTGGCAGACCTTGCATTGTATGCACCTGGAACTGTCCCGTACTACTTCGTAATCAGGATATATAAATTGTATCGGCATTATTTTGACCCCCTATCCAAAGTAACAATTACAGGCTCTCCGCCCCTTGGATACCATATCCTTGAGGGGGACGGCTCCATCATTCTAATGGCGCATTCCTCACTGGCGAAGTAAACTATATCGCCCTTCTCAGCTGCCACCATCGACCTTAGCTTAAGCCTGTCATTGAGTGCCATAAGTCCACCCTCAAAGCCCAACAATATTGAGAAAGGTCCCGTAATGAGCAAGCTGCTGAAGGTGTTCCTAAGGAAGGTAAGACGCTCCTCTTCCTTTTTGCTCTTTGTTTCTATAGTGCTCCAGAAGGGAGCTGCTATAACGCTGGCAGCCTCTTCAAGAGTTAAGCCCTGTCGTCTGAGCAGGTAGTCGAATATATATGTAATTACCTCGGTATCTGTAAGCAGAGTACACTTATAACCAAACATCTCGATATATCTCCTGTTTGCATCATAGGAGGATATCTCACCATTATGCACTATGGAATAATCCAGCATTGCAAAGGGATGCGCCCCGCCCCACCAGCCGGGAGTGTTGGTCGGATAGCGGCCATGAGCTGTCCAGCTGTAGCCTTCATATTCATCCAGACGGTAGAATTCGCCCACATCCTCGGGGAAGCCCACTGCTTTGAATACGCCCATGTTCTTGCCACTTGAAAACACATATGAGCCTTTGTATTCCTTGTTGATCCTCAGTACCGCTCTGGCCATGTACTCCTTTTCATCAAGCTGGCTGTCTTTAAGCTTGTTGTTGTTGGGAGCTACAAAATAGCGCCATATTAATGGCTCGTTAACTATTTTTGGCGATTTGCGTATTGGAATTTTTGAAAGATTAATAACCTCAAACATCTTATCGAGATATCTCTCACATTCATCTCTAGCTGCTATGCTGTCGTAAAATATATGGAGAGCATAGAAGTCCTTGTACTGCGGATATATGCCATAGCCTGCAAAACCGCCGCCTAAACCATTGGACCTTTCATGCATAGTCGTCATGGACTTCACAATTGTTTCACCGCATATATTATTACCGCTTCTTGAGATTACACCTGCTATGGCGCAGCCTGACGGAATACGGATATCGCCTTCTCTTGGCAGCATATTCTTCAATCCCTTCTGTAAAAAATAAAAGCGCTCACAAAGAGATATGTGTATCTCTTAATGAACGCCTTTGTTCTTTTAACAGTATATGCCTGTGCATATGATTTGTCAATAATAAATGAATGATTTAATAACAAAACTTGCAGTAATGGCTTAAAAGAATGTTGAAATACAAACATTTGACTAACTAATAACAAGAATATGAAAGAAAATATTTAAAACTTGCATTTTTACTATTGACAATGCATAAACATGATAGTAGAATGATTGCATTGAAACGGCAAAGACGCCGCAGGATTTAACTGTGGTGTCTTTGCCGTTTTTTGTTTTAATTTTTTGAAGGGGTGAGATTATGAGTAATGTACCTGAAATGTTCGGATGTATGGTATTCAATGATGCAGCAATGAAACAGAGACTTCCAAAAGAAACATACAAGGCGATGCAAAATGCCATAAAGAATGGCCAGCGCCTTAATATCGACATAGCAAATGTAGTAGCAAATGCAATGAAGGATTGGGCAGCCGAAAAGGGTGCAACACATTTTACGCATTGGTTTCAGCCAATGACCGGTATTACAGCGGAAAAGCATGATAGCTTTATAGCGCCGGTGGAAGGCGGTAAGGTTATAATGGAATTTTCAGGAAAGGAGCTTGTACACGGCGAGCCCGATGCGTCGAGTTTCCCCTCAGGTGGACTCAGAGCTACATTTGAAGCCAGAGGCTACACTGCGTGGGATCCTACATCATACGCTTTTATAAAGGATAAGACACTGTGTATACCTACGGCCTTCTGCTCCTATGACGGAAAGGCGCTGGATAAGAAAACGCCGCTTCTCAGGTCGATGGAGGCCATTAACAGGCAGGCACTTCGTGTCCTTAAACTATTCGGGAATGAGGATGTGACTTCTGTTAACACCACGATAGGGCCTGAGCAGGAGTATTTCATTATCGACAAGGGTGTGTATGAAAGACGTAAGGACTTGATATTTGCAGGTCGCACACTTTTCGGAGCAAAACCGCCTAAAGGACAGGAGCTGGAGGACCACTATTTCGGAGCTATTAAGCCCAGAATATCAGCATTTATGCAGGAGCTTGACGAAGAGCTGTGGAGACTTGGTGTGCTTGCGAAAACGAAGCATAACGAAGTAGCCCCGGCACAGCACGAACTGGCGCCTATTTTTGAGACCGTAAACATAGCAACAGATCATAATCAATTAACTATGGAGACTATGAAAAAGGTAGCTCAGAAGCATGGAATGGTATGCCTGCTGCATGAAAAACCCTTTGCAGGTGTTAATGGAAGCGGTAAGCATAATAACTGGTCGATCAGCACAAATACCGGTGTGAATCTTCTTGAACCGGGTGATACACCCCATGAGAACGCGCAGTTCCTGTTGTTTTTATGCGCTGTTATTAAGGCTGTTGATGATTATCAGGATCTCCTGAGAATATCAGTTGCAACAGCGGGTAATGACCACAGGCTTGGTGCAAATGAAGCTCCTCCTGCAGTTGTATCAATATTTTTGGGAAGTGAGCTAAGTGAAATACTCGACTCTATCGAAAAGGGTACAGCCTATGATGTAAAGGAAAAGACGCAGTTGAAGGTTGGCGTCCATGTCCTTCCGCGATTCCCCAGAGATATGACAGACCGCAACAGAACCTCACCATTTGCCTTTACAGGCAACAAATTTGAATTCCGCATGCCCGGTTCATCTCTGTCTGTGGCGGGAGTTAACGTAGTGCTTAATACAGCAGTTGCTGAGGAACTGAGACAATTTGCCGACAGACTTGAGGTTTCACAGAGTTTGAATGATGACCTGAATAAACTTATAAAGGATGTTGTAAGCCGGCATAAGCGGATATTGTTCAACGGAAACGGTTATGATGAGGAATGGATAAAGGAAGCAACTGAAAAACGTGGGCTTCTCAATCTTAAGACTACACCTGACTGTATGCCTTATTTCCTGCATGAAAAGAACATAGCGCTGTTTACTTCCCACAGAGTATTTTCAGAGGCAGAAATGAAGTCTCGGTATGAAATACTCCTGGACAATTATTGTAAGACGATCAGAATAGAAGCTCTTACAATGCTTCAAATGTCAAAGCAGGATATCCTGCCGGCAATTTCGGCATATGTTAAGGAGCTAAGCTTGACAGCTGCCGCTAAGAAGCAGTGCGTTACAACGGCGGATTGCACATTTGAAGAAAAAACCGTTGAGAAGTTATCCGGATTATGCGCTGCAATTTATAGGAATATGAGCAGCCTTGATGCTATTATGCTTGATGTACAAAACAACAAGGATACTACGGATCAAGCTGTATTTATAAAGGATAATGTAATACCTATGATGAATGAGCTGCGCGCTACAGTTGATGAGGCAGAAACACTATGTTCAGCGAATTGGTGGCCGATGCCCACATATGGAGAGCTATTGTTCAGCGTAAAATAGTCAGGTTAATTTTATAATTGTTTAATTAATGCGTTGCCTGAAGGGCTACGGCAAAAAGACGAGAGGGGCTCGAGGTACCCGAAACTTTTATTATTCAAGGGAGGCGAATGTATGGATAAATATCTAGAACTATTCTCTGATGTCAATACCATGTGGGTGTTAATAGCGTCAGCACTTGTATTCTTTATGCAGGCTGGGTTTGCTATGGTTGAAACCGGATTTACTCGTGCAAAAAATGCCGGAAACATTATAATGAAGAATATGATGGACTTCTGTATCGGGGCACCGCTTTATTGGATCGTGGGCTTCGGTATAATGTTTGGCACACAAAGTGCAATATTTGGCGGAATCGATATTTTAACACAGGGCGACTATAGCGCAGTGTTGCCGGAGGGTGTCAGCTTTTTCAGCTATTTTATATTCCAGACGGTTTTTTGCGGAACAGCTGCAACAATAGTTTCAGGAGCAATGGCTGAGAGAACTAAATTCAGTGCCTACTGCATATATAGTGCTATGATCAGTCTTATAATATATCCTGTATCAGGTCACTGGATATGGGGCGGCGGCTGGCTGGCTCAGTTGGGCTTCCATGATTTTGCTGGTTCAACAGCGGTGCATCTTGTTGGTGGTATATGTGCGCTTGTAGGCGCTTCTATACTTGGACCTCGTATAGGCAAATATGATAAAAATGGTAAACCTCAGGCAATTCCGGGACACAGCCTTACCTTGGGTGCACTTGGTGTATTTATACTATGGTTTTGCTGGTTTGGCTTCAATGGCGGTTCAACTGTATCAATGTCAAATGGCGGAGCTGAGCTGGCCGGAAAGGTTTTCTTCAACACGAATCTCGCAGCAGCAACCGCAACTGTAGCAGTTATGATAATTACATGGATAAGATATAGAAAGCCCGACGTGTCAATGACTCTTAACGGTTCCTTGGCGGGACTAGTAGCAATTACAGCCGGATGTGACGTAGTAAACCCTTGGGCAGCAGCAGTCATAGGAATAATTGCAGGAACTGCAGTTGTATTCGGAATCGAATTTATTGATAAGGTAATGAAGATCGACGACCCAGTCGGAGCCGTGGGCGTACACTTTATGAATGGTGCACTTGGAACGATTCTTACAGGTGTATTCGCTTCAAATGAAGCTCTCGAAGACATGGGAATGAGCCGTCTGCACTTTCTTGGAGTTGAGGTTCTGGGCGTGCTTGTAACAACCTTGTGGGCGGGTGTAGCAATAAGTATAGTCTTCTTCATAATAAAGAAAACTGTTGGACTTCGTGCCGATGCCCAGGCAGAAATCGATGGACTTGATATTCATGAGCACGGCCTTGTGAATGCATACGCCGACTTCATGCCATCAATTCCTGCAGTGAATGTGGATGTTGCACTGCCCGGTATACCTAAGGGCTCGATACCGGTTGATGAGGCAGTACCGGTTCAGCTTAAGACCTTCTCTGGAACGGTTACCGGCTCTGATGTAAAAATGAGCAAGGTAGAGATTATATTTAAGCAGGAGCGCTTTGAAGCTTTTAAGGAAGCAATGCTGGGAATAGGCATAACAGGAATGACTGTTACTCATGTGCTTGGCTGCGGTGTACAGAAGGGAAAGCCGGAATATTACCGAGGTATTATTCAGCAGATAGAGCTTCTGCCCAAGGTTCAGGTTGAGATAGTCGTTTGCAAGGTGCCTGTGCGAACAGTAATTGAAACAGCTAAGAGAGTATTGTACACAGGACATATAGGTGATGGAAAAATATTTGTATATGATGTTGAAAATGTTGTAAAGGTTCGCACCGGTGAAGAAGGCTATGATGCTCTGCAGGATGTTGAATAAGACATTAAAATGACTATGATACACTGCATGGATCGTCAGTACGGCATGTCCCATTCATACAGGCAGCCTGCAGAAATGTAATGCATGTAAGATATAGCTTAAAGACATAAGCCTTATCCGCAAGCAGTGAGCAGGTATGTAATGTACTCCATGTTAGAGTTAGCCATGTATTGTCTATTAATATGCAAGTGAATTATCTATCAATCAAAATTGAGTTGTTAGTAAAGCTGCGTTACTTACACCACGAGCATTAGACAGTGGGTAATGCTTCACACATGTGTGCGGTAGCGAAATACTCATGATTCATTACTAGAAGTAACTGATATAGTAAATCAAGCCCCGGAGGTGTAGAATAAATGCCTCCGGCGGCAGCATTTTTGGAGGTAAATTGATATGTGTTGTATTATGGCTATAGACAGAAGCAATATTGGAATGGAAAGATTTATACAATGCTTCAACCGTACTGTTTCCAGGGGACCTGACATGACAAGGGTGATCGAACTGGATAACGGGGGGATTATGGGCTTTCACCGTCTGGCTATTATGGGCCTTGACGAAAGCGGAATGCAGCCGTTTACACTTAATAACAATTATATAGTATGTAATGGTGAAATGTACGGCTTTCGCAAAATGAAGCAACAGCTATCTGAAAAATACTGCTTCGTGAGTAATTCGGACTGCGAAATACTGCTGCCAATGTATGAGAGCTATGGCTATGATATGTTCAGAAGGCTTGATGCGGAATTTGCCATGATTATTTATGACAGCAGGAAAAAATCCTTTGTAGCGGCTAGAGATCCCATAGGTATAAGACCTTTATTTTATGGTGAAGGTCATGAGGGTGAGATGCTGTTCGCCTCTGAAGCTAAGAATCTGGTAGGCTTGACAGACAAGATAATGCCTTTTCCTCCGGGTTATTATTATGCAGAAGGTAAATTCACTTGCTACTGCAACATAGCTCAAAGGCAGGAGTATGTTACTAATGACTTGGAGACTGCATGCAGGAATATACATGATAAGCTGGTTAAAGGGATAGAAAAAAGACTTGATGCTGATGCCCCTGTGGGCTTTCTTCTGAGTGGCGGCCTTGACAGCTCACTGGTATGCTCGGTGGCTGCAAAAATTCTAGGAAAGCCTATACGTACCTTTGCCATAGGGATGAGCGGGGATGCGATAGACCTGAAATACGCTCGCCAGGTAGCTGAATACATAGGCAGCGAGCATAGAGAAATAATTATTGACAGACATAAGGTGCTTACATCCATAGCCGAGGTCATAAGCGTGCTTGGCACTTACGATATTACAACCATAAGGGCAAGTATTGGCATGTACCTGATCTGTAAGGCAATACATGAAACCACAGATATACGCGTCCTGTTGACAGGCGAGATATCTGACGAAATATTCGGGTATAAATATACTGATTTTGCGCCTTCAGCTGAGGAATTCCAGTTGGAAGCGGAAAAACGCCTTCGGGAGCTGCACATGTATGATGTACTAAGAGCTGACAGGTGTATCTCATCTAATTCTATTGAGGCAAGGGTACCCTTCGGTGATTTGGATTTCGTAAAATATGTTATGAGCATTCCGGCTGAAATGAAGCTTAATACCTATGGTAAGGGCAAATATCTGCTCAGACATGCATTTGAAGGAGACTATCTTCCGGATAACATACTCTACCGTGAAAAAGCTGCCTTCAGTGATGCGGTGGGCCACTCCATGGTAGATTATATAAAGGAATATGCAGAAGAATATTACAGTGATAATGAATATGAGGAGAAACGAATGAAGTATTCGTTCGCAACGCCATTTACAAAGGAATCACTGCTGTATAGGGAAGTGTTTGAAAAGTACTATCCAGCACAGGCGGAGATGGTCAAGGATTTCTGGATGCCTAACAAGACATGGGAAGGCTGCAATGTGGATGATCCCTCTGCAAGAGTGTTGAAGAATTACGGCGGCAGCGGCGAGTAACCTCGATGCTAAAGAATTACAACGGCAGTAGGGGCCTCTAGACTTCAGTGCCGAAGAATATAGAGGCAACAGGGGCATGTAGATCACGGTGCTGAAGGAATGCTGCGACCGAGTGGTCTATGCCCCCAACCCAATGCCGAAGAATTGCAGCGGGTAGCGGCGAGTAGACTTCAGTGCCGAAGAATTACGGCAGCAGCGGTGAGTAACCTCGATGCTAAAGAATTACAACGGCAGCGTCGAGTAACATGTGGCGAAGTAGCGCAGCTAGCCGCTGCAAATCAACTGGCCCCTCAACGCAGCTAGCCGTTACTGCCAGTTCCTCAGCGTCGCAACAAAGCAGCTAAGCATTACCGCTGATCTCCTCAAGTGCTGTAATAAGCTTATACAATAGCTGATTGACAGGTGTTGCAACTCCATATTGTTGTCCCAGTTCTATTACCGTACCTGCAAATATATCAACCTCTGTTTTCCTGCCTGCTTCTACGTCTTGCAGCATAGAGGTCTTGCCCAGAGGAGAAATTGCTTCGAGAACAGCTGCATATTGCGCCAAATCGTCTTCTGACAGCCTTACCCCTACTCTTTCCGCAATGGCGATGACCTCCCGTGATGCGGCGAACATGAGCTCACGAGCAGCGCCGGGTTTTGTAAATGGACCATAGGGTGCCCGCAAAACTGCTGACACCTGGTTAATTCCTACATTCATCATAAATTTCCACCATTGCTCCCGGATTATATCCTCGGGTATGGTATAGGGAATATGCGCTTTATCAAAGAAGTCCCGAATAGCCTGTACCTTTAAAGAGGCTGCTGAATCCTCCCGGTCGCCAAATACGATTTTTCCAATTTTACTATACTGAATATTAGTCCCAGACCGCACTGAATCTGTTGCTACTACAAAGGAATGGAGCATTTTATCCATGCCATATGTATTGCCGATTCGCTCCTCGCTGGAAATACCGTTTAAAAGTGAAAGTATTATAGTATCAGAACCGATAAGAGTCTTTATATCCGAAATGGCTTGCTCTAAATGGTGCTGCTTGACTGCAACAATAACTAGATCGGCAGTTTCTTTTATTGACCCCGGATACACATAATCAAAGGAGGTCAATTTCTCGTTAATTTTTATGCCTGACTCGGTATATCTTTTAGCACGCTGGCTATCCACTATTACCTTAAGCTGACCGGGACAGTACTCCTGTATCCTTCCAGCATAAGCTCCGCCTACTGCTCCGAGTCCGATCAGATATACACGCTGTATTTGGCTCATTGATATGATCCTCCTAAAATGCTTGCTGTAGTTTTATATTGAATATTTATTATAAAGTATTATGACATTTTTAGCTTTGAAATTCAATTGCTTATAAATCTGCAGGCGCGGCAATAGTTAATATAATAAGCCGAAGCCGCCAAATAAGTGAAAGAAGTATAACTGGCAGTAAAACTATATTTAATAGCAACAGTAAAATAAATGATTTAATAACCGCAATGGGGGTTATTATAAGAGCATTCAAGCTGTCGTGCGATATTTTCGGTAATGCGAAACGCACATAACAGATTATATCATGAAAACTATGTTTTCATGATATAATTATGGCGAACAATATAAGTAAAGTAAATCATATAAGTAAAGTAAATCATATTAATAAAGAAAATGCTATTAATAAAACAAACGCTATTAATAAATAAATGATAAGGATGCGTCTAAAGATATGAGTCATTCATATGATGTAAACAAAGCAAAAGCTGCAAATGCTGAGGAAAATATATTAATTGCCTTTTTCCTCAACTTTGCATTTATTATTATAGAGGTAATCGGCGGACTTTTGACCAACAGCATTGCCATTTTATCCGACGCGATCCATGATTTCGGAGACTGTACGGCAATCGGTTTTGCATATGCTATGGAAAAGCTATCAAGCAAAAATGCTGATGATTTCTATACCTATGGATATAAGCGCTTTTCGCTGCTCTCAGCTTTGGTTACAAGCCTGATTCTCGTCGTCGGCGGTGCTGTGGTTGTTTATTCGTCTATAAAGAGGCTTTTTTCACCTCAGGAGGTCAGCGGTCTTGGTATGCTGATTATTGCAGTAATTGGAGTTGTCGTTAACGGCCTTGCAGTTTTGAAAACCTCTCATGGACATAAGCTGAATGAGAAGGTTATCAGCCTTCACATGCTCGAGGATGTATTAGGCTGGGCTGTGGTGCTTGTGGGAAGCATTTTCATATGGCTATTTGGACTTCATATTGTTGATCCGATACTTTCAATAGGCATTAGCTTTTTTATACTGATCCAGGCGCTAAGAAATATGAGACGAGCATTTCAGACGCTTCTGGAAAGGGCTCCGGTACACTTTGATATGGCTGCATATAAAGGTGAGCTTTTGAAAATCCAAAATGTAAGTGATGTCCACCATGTACATGTTTGGGAGTTGGACGACGAAAACCTTTTGGCTACGCTTCATGTTGTAGTGCCGGATAATCTTATGACTGATGATATAAAGAGGCTCAAACAATCAATCAAGGAAGAAAGCGCTAAATATAACATAGGACATCTAACGATTCAGGTCGATTTCGCGTCTGAAGATGACAATTGTAAATCGTGCGTATAGATTCATGAAAACTATTAATAGCAGCCAAACCATCACATATTGCCTGTAAAGTTGAAAGTCACATTTCTGAGCAAAATTTCAGCTTTGGTGTAACCATTATCCTTTATTTAAGTCAAGCTGCTTTACCAATTTGGCAATGTTTTGGCTGACAACTCTTTCTTAATTCATTATATAATAAAATGCAAATTAAAACGATTGACATTATAGGCACTTCGGTAGTATCATAAGCAATGGTTAGCTAATTAATGATTATGAAGCTGATAATAAACAGGCTAATTATAAATAACACATTAATAATGAATAGCTTATGGAGAAAGGAGTTCACATGAGAAAAATTTGTGACAGCAGTAATCGTGAAAGGGACATGATTTTTATGCTGGTCAGCTTCGCCATAAAGCACAGGAAGGTTATGCAGAATCTCCTGGACAAGACGGGTGTATATCAGGCGCAATATTACCTTTTAATGGTGATTTCCTGTAATCAGTATGCCTCGCAGAAGGAGCTTGCAGATTCATTGGAAATATCTACAGCAACTGTCGCTGTATCCCTAAAAAAACTCGAAACCGGCGGTTATATCAAAAAGGTAATGGATGAGAATGATAACCGGCTAAATAAGATCGTCATCACTGAAAAGGGAAACAAGGTGGTAGAGGAAAGCAGGAAAATCTTTAAATTACGAGATGAGAGAATTTTTCGTGGATTTACGGATAATGAAATGGATACTTTGAGCGAAATGGTACAAAAGCTAAACCAAAATCTCGCAAGCATGGAGGAGGACATAAAAGCAGAAAAGCAATAGCTTTAATTATAAAGTAATTAAGGGCAGAAGGAGATAAGTAGTATTTCTGTAGTACAGGGAGGCTAAAGCTATTTATATAAAGTAAATAAGCAGCGGCTCCTGCAATTACGGAAGCTCAAAACAGTGATTTTTATAAACAAACTATAGTATCAATTTTTATTATTGAAGAAACAGATGGGGATGTGAAAGAAAAGGTATGAAAAAGTATTGGAAATATATCAGGCCATATTTACCGGCGTTCATAATAGGACCGATCCTTATGATCGTTGAAGTTATTGGCGAAGTTATAATGCCTCTGCTTCTAAGTCGCATTATAGATTATGGTGTAAATGAAAGCAGGGGAGTTTCATATATAATTATGATGGGAGCCTCGATGGTAGCTACGGCGCTGTTGATGATGGCAGGCGGTACAGGAGGAGCTTATTTTGCAATAAAGGCTTCCTCGGGCTTTGCAAATGACCTGCGTAAAGATATGTTTGGTAAAATTCAGGAGTTTTCATTTGCCAACCTTGATCAATATAGCACAGGGTCCCTTGTTACAAGACTGACAAATGATATTACAACTGTACAGAATATGATCCAGATGCTTATGAGAATGGCGCTGAGAGCTCCGGGAATGCTGATAGGTGCGCTTATTATGGCATTTTCATTAAATTTGAGGCTGGCACTGGTCATAGCATGTGTTATCCCGTTATTGTCAGTTGCGATTTTTTTCATTATAAAAACAGGCTTTCCTCGGTTCACTGCCATGCAAAAGAAGGTGGATGCTCTCAATACTGCTACTCAGGAGAATCTGACAAATATAAGGGTTGTGAAATCCTTTGTTAGGGAGGATCACGAAGAGAAGAAATTCGGAAATGCCAATAAGGAGTTAAAAGAAAAGACAATTCAAGCCATTAAGGTAGTTATTTTTACATTTCCGGTCATTATGCTGGCAACGAATATTACAACGGTAGCTGTAGTATGGTTCGGAGGCAATCAAGTCATTGCCGGGAGCATGACAGCCGGTGTTCTCAATGCCTTTGTCAACTATGTTGCTCAGATCCTGATATCACTGATGATGGTATCAATGATCATACTTAACAGCGCAAGAACACTTGCATCCGTTAAGCGTATCAATGAAGTCCTTAACACCAATATTGACCTTTCCGATGATAATGCCGAAAAAAAGGACGCTGTTGTTACAAGCGGCAAAATCGAATTCAGGGATGTCTGCTTCAAATATTATAAAAACAATGAGAAATGGGTGCTGGAGAATATCAACCTTACTATCATGCCGGGTGAGACTGTAGGCATCATAGGGTCAACAGGCTGTGGAAAATCAAGCCTTGTTCAGATGATCCCGCGTCTATACGACGCAGATGTTGGAGAAGTATTAGTGGATGATATAAATGTTAAGGACTACTCACTAAGAAACCTTCGTGAAGGTGTAGGCATAGTACTACAGAAGAACATTCTATTCTCAGGGACCATAAAGGAAAATCTTAAATGGGGTAATGAGAATGCTGATGATGAGACGGTCACAAAATACGCTGAATTTGCACAGGCGAACGGATTTGTCACATCCTTTAAGGAAGGTTATGATACTGAGCTTGGCCAGGGAGGAACGAATGTTTCGGGCGGTCAGAAGCAGAGGTTATGTATTGCCCGAGCAATGCTTAAGGAGCCTAAAATACTTATTCTTGATGACAGTACAAGTGCAGTTGATACGGCTACAGAGGCAAGGATCAGGGAAAGCTTTACAAAGGGACTGAAGGATACAACTAAGCTTATTATTGCACAAAGGATCTCATCGGTAATTGATGCTGACAAGATAGTGGTCATAGATGACGGAAGGATTACCGGTATTGGCTCGCACGCTGAACTTATGCAGGACTGCGAAGCATACAAAGAGATTTATTATTCGCAGATGGATAAGGAGGTGACTGCGTAATGAGTAATATCAGTGAGAAAAGAAAAGAAGAGCTGCTGCGTAAGTATGGCAGTAATTCATCAAGCATGGCAGGGAAAGGCGGCTTTGGCCCGGGTGGAGGACGAAAAGGCCCAGGTGGCCCAAGAGGCGGCTTTGGCGGAGGCAAACCGAAGAATGCTTCTGCTGCTATAGGAAGATTGCTTTCATATTTAGGAAAAGACAAGCTAAAGCTGCCCTTTGCATTTGCGTGTGTGCTGATAAGCTCTATTTCAGCGCTTGGCGGCAGTTACATACTACGTCCTGTTATAAATAATCTTGTTGATGTAAATAAGTCAGCTGAGGAAAAGGTGAACAGCCTACTGACAGGAATCATGACTATGATAGGCATCTATCTTTTAAGTGTAGTGTTTTCCTATGCGCAGCAGAGAATAATGGTCCAGATATCACAAAATGCACTTGTAAAAATCAGAAAGGATTTATTCAGCAAAATACAGAAGCTGCCTGTAAAATATCATGATACACATACGCATGGGGAGATAATGAGCCGCTTTACAAATGACCTTGAGTCTGTGGGAGAAATGTTCAATAATACATTGCCGCAGGTGTTCTCAGGTGTTATTACGCTTATTGGAACTGTGACGCTGATGTTTGTGACAAATTGGATACTTGCGGTTGTTACTATTGCTACGATGCCTCTTTTGTTTCTTGCGGGCGGTGCGATAGGAAAAAAGAGCAGAAAGTATTATAAAGGGCAGCAGCAGGCACTCGGTGCTGTAAATGGATACATTGAAGAATCCATTACCGGTCAGAAGGTTATTAAGGTATTCTGCCATGAGGATACAGCTGTTGATGAATTCGGAGTATTGAGCGATGACCTGAGAAGCAAGCAGATCAAGGCACAGTTTTTTGGTGGCATAATGGGCCCTGTTATGGGAAATCTGAGTCAGGTAAGCTATGCATTATCAGCAACTGTAGGCGGTATTCTGTGTCTGACATCAAATTTTGATATTGGTGGCCTGACCGTATTTACAAACTATTCAAGACAGTTTTCAAGGCCTATCAGTGAGCTGTCAATGCAGGTAAATGTTATTTTTGCAGCGCTGGCCGGAGCAGAAAGAGTTTTCGAGGTAATGGACGAGGAGCCTGAGACTGAAGATCCTCGGGATGCAATTAACATATGCTCGGAAGCAGAGCCTGCATCAGGAGCAAGGCCAATCAGAGGCAAGGTCGAATTGAATAATGTTACCTTTGGATATGTTCCTGACAAAATGGTCCTGAAGAATTTGTTTGTAACTGCAGAGCCTGGTGAAAAAATCGCTTTCGTGGGTTCCACTGGTGCCGGTAAGACGACTATTACTAACCTTATAAACAGATTTTATGATATTGAGCAGGGTACAATAACAATTGATGGTGTTAATATTAAAGATATTTCGAAGAACTCCTTAAGAGGAAATATAGCAATGGTTCTGCAGGATACACATTTATTCTCCGGAACTGTAAGGGAAAATATAAGATACGGCCGTCTTGATGCAACTGATGAAGAGGTTATAGCTGCTGCAAAGATCGCAAGTGCTCACTCATTTATAGAGAGGCTTTCTGATGGATATGATACAATACTGGAGGGAGATGGAGCCAATCTGAGTCAGGGGCAGCGCCAGCTTTTGAATATAGCCAGAGCAGCAATCTCCAGAGCGCCTATTCTTATACTTGATGAAGCCACCAGTTCAGTCGATACAAGAACTGAAAAGCATATTGAACATGGTATGGACCGCCTGATGAA
Source organism: Bacillota bacterium (assembly GCA_023409735.1). Lineage (GTDB taxonomy): Bacteria > Bacillota > Clostridia > Acetivibrionales > DTU013 > JAEYRB01. The sequence goes on from JAEYRB010000010.1 coordinate 180,933, forward strand.
GAACAGGACTACATTTGTTATTGCCCATAGATTATCAACCGTTAGGGATTCCGACCTCATCATAGTGCTTGAGCATGGCGAGATTGTGGAGCGCGGTACCCATGATGAGCTTCTTGCCATGAAGGGCAGGTACTATCAGCTTTATACAGGTGCAGTCGAGCTGGACTAAGGTGAAAAAGGCAGTAGAGTAAAACCAGCTGGATCAAGATACGCGAAAGGGCATGAGAGCGTGATGTTTTACGTTATTGATAGTGGGAGTACTTTGAAGATCAAGTAGGTACTATCAGCTTTATATAGGTGCTGTCGAGCTGGACTAAGGTGAAAAAGACAGTAGAGTAAAACCAGCTGGATCAAGATACGCGAAAGGCAGGAGAGCGTAATGTTTTACGTTATTGATAATGAGGATATCAGTGAGGTCAAGCTGGAGAAAATCAGCCCTGATCAGATCAGTGTGGGGTATATGACTCTGGATGAACTGAAGCAGAAGTATTCTCAGCTTAAAATAAGCCGAAGCGTCATTGATGACTGTGAAGCCTATGATTCTCAGCTTCGTACAAGCTTAGATGTATACGACAATTACACCTTTGGAATCATAAATGTGGTTCGCCTTGAAAATGTGATGAAGGAACGGGATAAGGTAGCCTTTATCATCAAAAAAAATCAGTTTATCCTCATAAAAATTCAGGATACCGATAACAGCACCATGGACGTATTTCGTGGTGCTGTTGGAAGATTTAAGCAAAATGCTACGCTTGAAAAGGTGATATACGGTATCATGGAAAGGCTTCTTGCTAACGGTAACAAGGTACTGGAGATTTATGAGCTGCGCGTGATGCAAATGGAAAGGGAGGTTGTTGCAGGAAAGCTTAATCGAAAGCTTAATGCAGAGATCTACAACCTTCGAAACCGTTTGTCTGTAATGAGGAACTATTATGAGCAGCTGGTGGACATAGGTGAAGCGCTGCAGGAAAATGAAAATGGGCTCTTTGTAGAAGACGAATTGAAATATTTCAAAATATATACAGATAAGGCTGGGCGGCTGAGCGACAACACGCAAGCCCTTAGCGAAAGCCTTATTCATCTGAGAGAGGCAATAGACGCATCGCTGAACTACAGTATGAACAGGACAATGAAGCTGTTTACGGTTGTTTCTGTTATATTTCTTCCGCTGTCACTAATAGTTGGCTGGTATGGAATGAATTTTGCCTACATGCCTGAGCTTAAGTGGAAATTTGGCTATCCGGCCGTTATTATTTTGTGCGTAGTGGTTACAGCAGTATGCTTGTTTTATTTCAGAAAAAAGAAATGGCTATAGGATACTGCAGTAGAAGACAGTAAAGGCAGCTAAATTGTTTAGCTGCCTTAGTTGTATATATGGAGCTGTTCATGACCATAAGTAAAGTATAATCTGTCACAATTGCAGATACCATGCTTTTTCCTGAGTCACAGGATGGTATGAGCTACTGTTGACTTAGGCACATAAATTGCCTTAGCAGCTTTAATTGCATACCCCGCGCTTTTTTATGAGCCACAGGACGGTATCGGCAACCGTGTCCTTCAGATCACGCGGCGTGAATCCGAGCTTCAATGTAGCCTTGTCATGTGAGAAGATACTGTTGCTTTCAAGTGCTCTGAGTGCGTATCGTGTGTATAATGGTCGTTTGTGTAATAACTTTCCCGCATACTCTATCAGCGGAGCAGCAGACTTTGCCAGCCAAAGCGGGATACATGGCTTTTTATATCCATGGACGACAAGACGGATGTATTTGAATAAATCTTTAACTGTACAATACCGATTTGAAAGTATATAGCATTCACCTGCAGTACCCTTGTCGGCAGCGAGAATACAGCCCTTTGCCACATCACGCACATCTACGAAATCATACCCTCCATTAACGCCTGCAGGAAGCTTGCCGGTTATATAGTCAGCAATCATCTGTACCATATGGTTCCTACCATTGTCGAAGGGCCCAATAATGCCCGAAGGGTGTACAATTACTGCATCAAGGCCTGCCTTAACTGCATTGATGACCGCCTCCGATGCCTCTGCCTTTGTTTTGGCGTAAGCACCTACAACTGTATCGGGAGAAAAGCTGCCTACCTCTGTAATCGTCGCCATGTCCGGTGCTTCTGGAATTGCGTGCACTGAGCTTACATAAACAAGACGAGTGACATGGTGCTTCATACTCTTTGCTATGATATTCTTTGTTCCATTCACGTTGACGGTGTATAACTGCGGCGATACATTATTTGCCATACTGATAAGTCCGGCTGTATGGATCACTATTACCGAGTAGCCCCCTGTGCGGCTGAAGATAGGCTCCAGAGTATCAAGCTTTGTAACATCTCCTCTATAGTAGGTTATGTTTCCACCATCAGATGCTTCTTCTGAGGGCAGGATAAGTCCTCTCACAAGACAATCAAGCCTTGATAAATAACGAATAATTGTGCTTCCCAAATGCCCGGCAGCACCTGTAACAATATAGAGCTTTTTCATAAACAGCAGCCTCCCTGACTGATCCTCCTGACTGTACTACCTTGGCCGTGCCACCTTAGCCGTGCAAGCTAAACCGTGCCACCCTAGCCGTGCCACCTTAGCCGTGCCACCTTAGCCGTGCCACCTTCGCCGTACCACCTTAGCCGTGCCACCTTAGCCGTGCCACCCTAGCCGATCATTCTTGACTAGTGCACCTGATTTTATTATAATGACACTGTGTTGGCTTTACAACCATCAGATGATTTAATGACGATGTGTTTGAAACATTTCAGCTATAAATGTTGGATTTGCAACATCCTCGGGAGGTGCTGTTATTTATATGGAAAAAGAAAATCAAAGAGTTAGGCTTACCAAGCTACTTCTGAAGGATAAGCTAAAAGAGCTGCTTACCAAAAAGCCAATAAACCGTGTGACAGTGAAGGAAATTTGTCAGGTTGCAGAAATTAACCGATCGACCTTTTATCAGCACTATTCTGACCAATATGCGTTACTGGACGATATTGAGTCGGATATTATCAAGCAGACAGACGAGTTTATAGACAAAATAAACCCTGAACAAAGCGGAAGGCAATATCTCATATACCTGTTGTCATATATCAGAGAAAACGGCAGTATTTTATCTATCCTTCTTAGTCCCCAGTCAAGCATGACCTTTCAGCCGCGCTTTATGGCTTCGGTACTAAAAAGGATTAGTGCAAAAATTGAACCTGTGTTTTTTTCTTCGGAGCTCTTTCCGTATTTTTCACAATTCCTTATCATGGGGAACATTAGTGTAATTGAGCAGTGGATTAAGAATGATTTTTACCTGCTGGATGAAGAGGTCGCGGACATGATTTATCGGCTTTCCGACAGCGCAATGAAGATGTTCATCAGCATGAATAAGAAATAAGGTGGAACATTTCACCCCATGAATAAATTGTAGCACCTTATTTTAAACTCTGTTAGACTATATTGTTGTTTTTATGCTATGAAAAAATGGTGCTTTTCGTAATCGGATTTGCACCATTTATAAATATTATGACATGCGTATAAACAATTACTAAAGGTAGAGCTCATAATCTCTTCAACAAATTGATTTATTTCATTACTTAAAATGTACATCAACTACGGTAATATGGTTGTCAAATTGATTTGTGCCAGATAATAAATCAAATACATTCAAATTGTTAGAATCTATATGATTACTTTTTAATTCCTTTATAGGAATAGTCATAATCATGTTTGCGCCTATTATACCGGATAAATTTGTTTGTAGCAATTTCTTTTGTAATTCTTTATCTTCTACTTCTAATACCTTAGTCGTATTTTTCATACTGTCAAATTTTATAGTAATATATCCAATATCTTGTTGTTGAGAATAATCTTCTGCTGAACACCCGACAGCAATGAATGAACTGAAATCTTTAGGTCTATTAGTTAAAATAAGAATAACTGATGAAATTACTGCTATAGTTATAAACATGATAAGGATAATTTTCTTTTTACTCATTAGATATTCCTCCATCTATTATGCAAATAATCTATACCTCGCAGTTATTCTAATGTTATCTCTAATAGCAACCCGGGTCAAGTCTTTGAAAATTATACATATATACTCACAACCACGGTATTTGTTTGATTTTGCAAAACCTGCACCCCCTGCAAAACTATGGCTAAACCGCAAGCCTCTGTGTAAAGCGAGACAAGAATTCCTTTGTCCTTGCATTCTTAGGATATTCAAATATATCCTTAGGGCTACCTTCTTCACAAATAATACCTTCAGACATGAAAACAACATGGTTGCTTACATCATGTGCAAAAGCCATTTCATGTGTTACAACGATCATGGTCATTCCATCTGCAGCAAGATCCTGCATAACTACAAGCACTTCGCCAACTGTTTCAGGGTCAAGGGCTGAAGTAGGCTCATCAAACAGCAGTACCTCCGGGTCCATGGCAAGCGCACGGGCAATTGCTACACGCTGCTTCTGTCCGCCGGATAATTGATGCGGCTTAGCGTTTATATAAGGCGCCATTCCAACCTTCTCAAGGTACCTTATCGCATGCTTTTTTGAATCATCCTTATTCTTTTTCAGCACCTTTGTTTGTCCAATAACGCAGTTATCAAGAACAGAAAGGTTGTTGAAAAGATTGAAGGATTGGAATACCATGCCAACATGAGTCCTATATTCAGATGCATTTACCTTTTTATCTGTAATAGGGGTGTCATGGTAAAGTATTTGACCTGTAGTTGGTGTCTCCAAAAGGTTTATGCAGCGCAGCAGCGTTGATTTTCCTGAACCTGAAGCACCGATAATTGAGGTTACATCACCCTTTGATACAGTAAAGTCAATATCACGAAGAACAACATTTGTGCCAAAGGTCTTACCTAAATGACTTATTCTTAAAATCTCATCACTCATTATCATACCCTCCTTTTCATTTCAGGACCATGCAGTAATCCGCTTGTATGTGCAAGTGTATCTGTTGTTGCCAGGTCAAAGTTTGCATTTCCATCCAACTTCTTTTCCCACTTACGAAGGATGATGGAGGTCATCAATGTCATTATGAGATACACAACCATGGCAATAGACATACTCTCAAAATACCAGTAATATGCTCCGGCAGTCTGCTTAGCCGAATAGAACAGCTCTACGGTACCGATTACGCTTAAAACAGAGGTGTCCTTGATATTAATGATCAGGTTGTTGCCTATTTGTGGGATAATATTGCGCAGCGTTTGTGGAAATACGACATAGAGCATAGTCTGGAAATGTGTCATACCAATTGCCTTTGCGCCCTCTGTCTGTCCGTCGTCAACCGAAATGATACCTCCGCGAACGGTTTCAGCCATATATGCTCCGGTGTTAATAGATACTATAAAGAAGGCAGCTGTCCACATACCCATACTCAAATTCAGATACATCATAGCACCGTAGTATATAAACATCGCCTGTACTATCATAGGAGTTCCGCGGAATACTTCAACGTAGATCTTCATAATAATATTTGCCAATTTGAGAAGTATACGCTTCGCGATAGAATCATTGTTGTTAACTGGAATAGTTTGTACAATTCCTACAATGAAACCTATCAGGCAGCCGATCACTGTGCTTACAACTGCGATCACTAATGTTGTGGCGGCGCCTCGCAGGAAAGAACCGTTATAATTTGTTAATAAATAAATAATTCGTCCTAAAAAATCACTTGGTAAATTGCTTGACATAATGAAAGAACTCCTTTCCGAAACAAGGCGGTTAACAACGCTCAGCGGCACAAATAAATCAAATAAAAGTCTCGTAGGCATTGAGCCCCTTTGGCCTATTCTATTGCTATTTGGGCAACGCCATTAATTGAAAAAATGAGAGCAGAAGCTTGCCTGCTCTCATGTATAAGTCTGCTTATTCCGACAGCGGCTGTACAGAAATTGCTTCCTTCATGATTTCTTCATAGTCATCAGCAGTCATTGTGCTAAGAACGCTGTTGATTTTTTCAACCAGCTTTGTGTTGCCCTTCTTGCAGCTGATGCCTATATTGATTTCTTCATCAGATACCTCGTAATTGTCGTCAGTACCTGTGAAATCCATAAGCTTCACATCAGGGTATGCATTAACTGCAGCAAGCGCTGTAGGATAATCGGTGCATACCAGATCAACCTTGCCTGATTCAAGTGCAACAAGCATTGCAGGCGCGGTTTCCTGAGCAGGAAGAATATTTGCATTCTTTATCTGAGGAAGACATACATCGTACCAAACAGTATTGAGCTGTGAAGTACAGGTTGCGCCATCAAAACCGGAAATTCCTGTTGCATCCGCGTACTTGCCGTCAGCCTTTACCAGTGATACAAGAGATGCATAGTAGTATGGAGTTGTGAAATCAACAGTCTGTGCACGCTTTGCGGTAATTGACTGACCGCAGATACCTGCATCGATCTCACCGGACTGTACTGCCAGAGGAATTGAATCCCAGTCCATCTTGTATACTTGAAGCGTCCAGCCGTTGGCCTCGCATATTTTCTTTGCCATCATAACATCATAACCATATGCGTAATCGCTGCTGTTAAATATTTGCACACCACCGTTGGAATCATCTGATTGCGTCCAGTTATACGGGGCATAAGCGCACTCCATACCTACACGGAAAACCTTTGTTGACAAAACAGATTTGTTGTCAGCTCCGCACCCGGCAAGTGCAATAACAAGTATGCATACTAATACGATCGATAAAATCCTTTTTAACATTTTGTTTCCCTCCTATTTGTTAACATGACAATTCTTTAACATATTCGTCAAATTTTTATATTAAAAAAACCATGGCGGCAATGCAACCATGGCAACGAATAGACTTTCGCAGCAATGACAGCGCTCCGCGTTTGCGGCAGTCCGTCGAATATTGTTCGACGTCCCAGGCAATCAAATTCTCAGGCAAGAATCCAACCCTTCGGCGAAAAGCCCTTTCTCATGCTGCGGATGCACTGTCCATAGCAGGTATGGTACTTATCCTTTTCGCGCCTCTATCATAATTTTGTGTACTATATTAATGTATTGAATCAAATATAAGACTTTTTCGGCTTTATGTCAAGCCTGTTGGAGAATAATCAGTCCAATTTCATGAGACCAATTTCATGAGACTTCATGAGTACTTATTTCATGAGTACTTATTTCATGAGTTTCATAAAGCAGTGATTTTTTATTAAAACGATCCTTAACTTTATCGCAGGCCCCTTTCTCCGGTTCACTTGTTAATACATGTTCACGAAATGTGTCAGATCTTTTAATAGCTACGGCTTTTACATTTTAGTTGCACTGAATAATCATAAGCTTGTATTTGGTAAGCTTTGTGGAAAGTAATATTTACGAAGCTCGTAAACGCATTCGGCAGCTAAATATTGAAGAAGGTACGAAAGGGAAAATATTCAATATATAAAGCTTTGCCATATATTTATGAACAGGAAGGATAATACAATTGATCAAAAACTTCCTTATTCCTTATTGAAGGTGCAAGTGAAGATATAGCAATAATCATACTGAGCTACTTTTTTCGGCTCGTCAAGCAACTGGTCCGGAGGATATAATAATATTTTTTCTGTGTTGGATGCATAAGCAAGAAGATTGATGCCAATCTGGTCTTGAATGCTTGTTTCTTTCAATACTCCGCTGCAGGTATTTATGGAGAAGGAGTAGGTTTCCCATACGGCAGTAATCCCCTTATGTGAGCATGCATCTCATCAAATTTACTTGTGCGTATTTGAATGCGTTTCCCGATGCGAGCTGCAAGGTTATATGCAAAGTCTTTACAAGCATCCTTGTTATACAGTTGTATGGTGCTCAAATGCATCACATCAAGGCCTTGCCTCTCAAGAATTGATGATCGCATAGTATCCTTACCCTGTTCCAATGGTGTGTTATGAAAAGCAAAGCTATCATATTCAACTGCCACTTTTGCTTGCCTATAATATAGATCAGCAAAGCAGCGATATTGCCCAAGCTGTGCTTGCGCATCATCTTTTAAAATTATCTCATAATTAAATGCTACACCGTTAAGCCCATATCCACCTAGAGCATAGGGCAATGCAAGAACCATATAAGAAAGCGATTCCATGATCGATGCGGAGCCGTTTTCTATATACTTTACTGCTCGTATGGCTTTGCGATGCCCTCGATGCCATGCGGCTCTTGAAAGAAATGTAGTGAGCTTTTGTTTTGTTGTGATTGCTGCAGCAGGGACTCCGGGAGGATGTGCACATAATTGCAGACCCAGCAGAATTAGCCTGTGAATATCTAATTTGAATGCAAGCTCAAGGAATAGAAGCTCGGGTGATGCGACCTTTTTACCATCTTGGGTTTTTACAGCACCTGCTGGTAGAGGAATTTCACACGAGTGGGCAATCTTTCCATTAGTACGAAATCGGTCAACACGCTTAGAAACCGAAATATCTATTGAATCGGTCTCTTTAACCTTATCATTAAGAATAGTGTCGATATTTGGAATGTTCCACATTGTGGCAGCAGTGTAATAACTAAAATAACCAATCATGTAATAATTATACATTTTATCGCACAAAAATTCAAGGGGGATACCTATAATTAATAAAGTGTCAAGTGTTAGAGGTTACTGTTTAGACACCCTCTTTACTGGAGCTATTGTGCAATGTAAGAACACCAATAAGCGTAATGCAGCCTAGAGATATCTTGTCAGAGCGAAGATCAGCAAGTCGACTGTTTGAGGAAAAATGCTTCATCTTATTTTACTCCGAAGCATTTTTACGAGTTTCGACTTCCTAGTGCTTTTACTTTGTAAAAGCATTACATTAATGTAGCCTCTTTTTAGCGCTTGCGCTAAAAAATACTTGCTTAACTAGATAGCTCTTGCAAATGGAGCATCAGTTTCGTCATTGTGCAATAGCTCCGTAGATTTTATGTCTGAACAGTAACTGTTAGAGCATAAAGATGTGCAAAAATACAAGTATGGTGTAAATTATTAAATATAATGGAAATTATAGGGCGTAAATGAGCAGAATTTCAAGTACGGTGCAGATGTATAGGCGAAAACTAATGTTTCATGCGGTAATTAATGAAATAATTCTATGCTTTGAACGATAATGGCAAGTGTTATGTAAACAATGGTAGCAAATGCTGTTCCGTAGTTGAAAAACTGCACAAAAACTTGCGATTTTTCTAAAGACGTGTTCCGTAGTTGAAAAACTGCACAAAATACTGAAAATTTACAAGAATTGTTCAGATATTTATTATATAGAACTAGCAAATACTCATTGGGTAGCGGTACTATGTATTTAGTTGACTCATGTCTTGACGAATTTCAAAATCTAATCGACAATATGAGTAACCGCCAATTCATAAAGTAGAGAACTACTGATATACAACGGCGAATTAATGGAGCTAAGAGTTATAGTGAATAGTTCCTAATACTTAACGACGAATTGGGATCAAGTATAGGTATTATAAGAAGTAGAATTAATATTGAAAAAAGTGTGTAGGGATAAAAAAATGAAAAATTTATATATTGTCGGCGGCACAATGGGTGTTGGAAAGACGACCACATGTCGGATACTTAAAGCTAAATTACATAACAGCGTTTTCCTTGATGGCGACTGGTGCTGGGACATGGAACCTTTTCAGGTAACAAATGAAACCAAGGCCATGGTGATGGATAATATTTGTCACTTGCTTAACAACTTTATACGCTGCTCAGCATATGATAATATAATTTTCTGTTGGGTCATGCATGAGCAGGCAATTATTGACGATATTATATCAAGGCTTGACACTAGAGGCTGTTCCATAAGAAAAGTATCCTTGATCTGCAGTAGAGAGTCGCTCATTTGCAGGCTGAAAAAGGACGTGCGGGCTGGCCTAAGAAAAGAGGATGTAATTGAAAGAAGCCTCGCAAGAATTCCGCTTTACTATGCTTTGAACACTCAAAAAATTGATGTATCAAATATTACCCCTGAGCAGGCAGCACAAAAAATTATGGGAATATGTGACTAGGATAAGCAGCTCGGCTAAATGTACCGTTTCAATGGCGATAATACCATCTCCGCGGCGATAATAACTTGTGAGAATCTTTATAGAATTGTTGATAAAAATATTTAATCGTGGATTATTTTCCACAGCCCAGACTAACAGCCCAGTTTACATGTTTGCTGCGACAATCTTTATAGTCACAGTCTGTAAGCATGTGAGTGACTGAAGCTTTAACCTCACCAGAACTACGTGCAAATGGTCGTCTGGTACCAGCTGCAAGCAGTTTGTTAATAAGTTTCTGAAGTAATTCTTTAGGTAATGTTTGAAGTAGTCCTTTATCCTTCGGGGATGACTGTTTGTGTGAATTATCGATGTGATTATTACAGCATGCAGAAGGCATACGAAGCTTTATGCAGGGGGAATTGCTACATGCCTGTAGAATATCCGCAGAAAATATATCTTAAAACCAAGGTTGAGGGAAGCATTACGCTTAGATAATACGAATAACATTACTAGCGGGATTATTACTGTAAAGTAAAAAAATAGGACTGTAAAAGCCGACATTGCCGTTGGAGAGAAATCTGTTTTTCAAACCGCTGACAGCAAAAAGTTATTCTTAAAAATTAATCTTGACAGCATACAAAATATAGTAAAGTATATAATCATATGTCGGCTAATAACAAGGGGTCTAAAAGTACCTTATGTTAATGTTATATGGTTGATATTATTTCACTTAATGGTTGATATTATTTCACATACAGGATGAACATTAAATTCATCAGAAAGCTTGGGGTGCCAAAATGACAGACTCGATAATAAAGCAGGCTGGGGAACAGGGAATAAGACTTGCCGTAATTCCAAGTGAATGTTTGAACGATGTAAAAAGCGATATTTCAAAGCTGGCAAATGAAAACGAGCTTAACGGTTTTCAAAAATGGATAACAGAAGAGCAGTATGTGCTCGATATACCTAAAGTTGCCTTTGAGGTAAGCTCAATTATTGTTGCTGTTTTTCCTGTTAAGCTTATTCATACTTTATATCATTATAAAGGAAGGTGTGCCAGAGACATCCTTGAATACTCGGAAATTGATGTGAGAGCAGTTGTTAAGCTTCTGGCCAAGCAAAATGGTTTTAATGCTGAGACTGTGGAATGGATTCCGGAAAAGCGTATTGCAGTTCGCAGTGGGTTATGCGAGTATGGAAGAAACAACATTGCATATTCGAAGGATTTTGGAAGCTTTATGGGAATTAATGTTTTTATAAGTGATCTATTACCTGAAAAGTACATCTGGCGTGAGGTCAAAAACGCTAATGCTTGTACCAACTGTGGCTTGTGCATAGAAAATTGCCCGACAGGTGCGATTTTGCATGATAGATTTTTAATTAATAATGAATACTGTATAACAAAAGTCAATGAATGGGGTACACATGAAATGCCTGAATGGATTCCCAAGAAGGCGCATCACCATTTGACAGGATGTTTGCGTTGTCAGGATATTTGCCCTATGAATAAGAAATGTTTTGCCGGCATATCGGATAAGGTCGAGTTTAACGATATAGAAACAGAGTACCTTTTATCGGACAAAAGTCATGCAGCACCTGATGGTCTGAAGGAAAAGTTGGAAAAATGTCACATTGATTCAGCCTATGAAAGCTTGCCGAGAAACCTGCGGCTGATGCTTGATAATGCGGAATAATTACTGGGAGGCTTTAAAATGGTAAATCGCTGTATTGCATTTGATGTAGAAACTCCAAGCTATGCAAATGACCGTATTAGCGCTATCGGTATAACGGTCATCGACAATGGTGTTATTGTTGACGATTTCTATTCTCTTGTAAATCCGGAGGTTCACTTTGATCCATTCAATATCCGTCTCACAGGTATTACACCGAAGATGGTAGCAGATCAGCCAACATTTCCACGACTTTGGGAGAAGATAGAGCAAGTTATGGGCAGCGGCCTGCTGATTGCCCATAATGCACCTTTTGATATGGGTGTACTGGCACAATGCTTGAACGCTTATGGAATAGAATGGCAGCCTTTTACATATTACGCCTGCACCTGTGCAATGGGACGGGCCTGCTATCCGAAGCTCGAAAATCACAAACTAAACACACTTTGTGATTATTTGGGTTTCGAGCTCGATCATCACAATGCCGGAAGTGACAGCCGCGCCTGTGCCATGCTGCTGCTGAATTACATACAGCATGGTTTGAAGACTGATCGTTTTATGAGACGGTATGATTTGATACAGCGTTGTACAATTCGTCAGACTCCGAAATCACAGCCAAGTGAGGAAACAAAACAGTTTCACAAAATGAAAACACTGCTTGGTTAATTTCAATCATTTCTGGTCTGGAGTCCGAAGGTATAATATCTATTTCCGTTCTGTTCCCTATGTCCGGATAATACCGGAATCATTTTCTTCAATTGAATATACCAGGGCACCGGACAGGAACTCTGCATATTTCTGCACTATGTGACCTTGTCATTGGTAAATAATTCCTTAAATTTTATTCAATAAACCCATATTCAGTCTAGATCTATATTGTCAGCGGTGAGACTGCATTTAAGGTAGGTGTGTGGCACTGACAAGATACAAACTGAATAGGACAAAAAAATTTTTGTAAAGTATTGACATACTACTTTGTTGGATGTATAGTTAATTACATAAGTAATGAACCGAGGTGCCAATGAACTAAGGCAGCCAGTTAACTATTTAATTAATGAATGGAGGTGCAAAGGTTGAAGCTGGACTTTAGTAATGAAAAATCTATTTACCTTCAGATTGCCGAGAGTATTGAGGATGATATTATCCGGGGCGTAATAGAAGAGGAAACACAGATCCCTTCGATAAACCAGATGGCTGTCCTGTATAAAATAAATCCTGCTACGGCAGGCAAAGGCATAAATGTATTGGTAGACCGTGAAATTGTATACAAGAAGAGAGGTATAGGTATGTTTGTTGCAAGCGGTGCAAAAAAGAGAATTCAAGAGTCAAGGAAAAGCATCTTTTATGAAAAATATATCATGGCTTTGATTGAAGAAGCAAGAAAACTCGGTTTGGGGACCACTGAGCTGATTGAAATGATAAAGAAGGGGGCAGAAGAAGATGAGTGAGTTTATACTGGAAACAAAAAACCTCAATAAAAGTTATGGCAATGTTAAGGCACTGCAGGATTTTTCTATAAGGATTGAGGAAAACAAAATATATGGCCTGCTCGGACGTAATGGCGCGGGTAAAACGACATTTTTGAATTTGATCTCGTCCAGGATATTTGCAGAAAGCGGCGAAATTCTAATGCATGGACAAAACGTTGTGGAGAATGGAGAGCTTCTGCCGAAAATATGCTATATCCCGGAAAAAAACTATTTTATTCCCACCATGCGCGTTTCGGAAATACTAAAAAATGCTGCAACATTTTTTGAAAACTTCGATTATGAATATTCTAAGGAGCTTTGTGCGAAGTTTGGCATAAATCCAAGAAAAAAATATAAGGCTCTTTCAAGAGGTTATGAATCAATTATTCGCGTCATAATTGGTTTGTCCTCCAGAGCTCCGCTGACCATATTTGATGAACCTGTCCTGGGCCTTGACGCTTCAGTTAGAGATCTGTTCTACAGGGAGCTTATTGAGGATTATACTAAGCATCCCCGTACCTATGTCATTTCTACACATCTGATCGAGGAATCTGCTGACGTGTTTGAGGAAGCCATCATTATTAAGGAGGGTGTGCTAATTGAACAGTTAACTGTAGAGGAGTTAAAGGAAAGGGCTCACTATATTTCGGGTAAGGCAGATGATGTGGATAAAATAGTAAGAGGCATGAACGTGCTTCACAGTGAAATGATCGGTAATGTCAAGATTTGTTCCGTCTTTGAAGCATTATCAGGTGAAGTCCTTGAGAAGCTTTCGTCAAATAATGTAGACATGTCACCTATCCCGTTCCAGAAGCTGTTTATATACCTTACAAACAAGAATTAGGAGGAATTAACATGAACAGATTTGCTAAATGCATTCAATTTCAGCTTAAATCAATGGCCATAAGCACACTTGTTTATACCGCAATATATTATGTAGCTTGTATACTGCTTTTCACTATTGTGAGCATCAGCATAGATACTTCAGATAGTAGCAACAGCATTAGCTCCGGCTTTTATATAGGGAGCGCCATTTTTGCCATGATATATGTCATGTCAAACTATAGAACCAATTTCAATTATCTGATGATATTCGGCAACTCCAGAAAGAACATATTTTTCTCATTTGCCGTTACAGCCTTGGTCATGTCAGCTGCGCTATCCCTGATTTCTGTTTTGACACAGTGGTTTGAGGAGGTTGTTCTTCCGACTCCCGCCTTCGGGGCTTCCATAAGCTTACTTAAACTTGCCTATGGAAATACAAATATTGCATTAGAGTTCTTATATTATTCAGCATTATTCATTCTGATTTGTTCTTTTGCGATGTTGTACAGTTCATTGGCCTATAAACTAGGTAAAGTGTTTATTACGGTGTTCTGGGTAGTTTTTGGCCTCTCATTTATTATTCTTCCGATGTCTGCAGGCTTAAATACACCGTTTGCCAGCTTTATTTTAAATGCATTGATAGCCTTTTTCCGAATAGGTACCTCCAACGGTATCCTATTGGCACCTGTCAATTTCATTATCGCATCGGTATTATTTGCTGCAATAACCTATCTGCTCTCACGCAGGCAGCCGCAAACCGCATAAAGCTAAAGCCGGGTTCAAAAATTGATGGTATGTGCTCCGGGGCCTTGCTACCCACGCACAGGTGGAAGCCAATTATCAACGAAGCTATCACCAATGATTATTATGTTGCGCTACCCACGCACAGGTAGGAGCCATACTAAATAACCTGTTAGCTAAAGTTTAGGTTTACCCCAGAGCATATTCTATCAGCCAGTCGTTAACCTGAAGTATATATGCAAGCATTTGCGGTCCTGCCATCAGCTGCCCAAACCACGGTTTGCCATAGTCCTTTGGAATTGAAAGAAAGTGTTCAACCTTATCGCGGCTTATGAATCGGTTGACCGGCGACTCACGATTATTAAGCACCTTATAAAACTCCTGAATAAGTAAAGCCTCGTATTCCGGATTGTACGTTTTGGGATACGGGGACTTTTTACGCCATAAAAGCTCGTCAGGAAGTAATCCACGGCAGGCATTGCGCAGAAGTGATTTTTCGACTCCGTCTTTGTATTTCATGCTCCATGGCACATTGTAGAGATATTCGATTATTCTATGATCGGCAAACGGAACTCGTGCTTCAAGTCCACACGACATACTCATCCTGTCCATGCGGTCAAGTAGTGTTGACATAAACCAACGCATATTCAGATAACTGATTTCACGATGACGTGTTTCCTCAGGACTTTCTTCGCCTTCAAGCTTTGGTGTTTCACTTATTGATTCCTTATAACGCTGGCGTATATATGGCTTAAGTTCAAGCCTGGCTATTGTTTCGTCATTTAACAGCATTGTTCTTGCTGCCAGGTCAGTTGACCATGGAAATCCATCTGTGTTAAACAGTTCTTCCCTGTAGAACCATGGATAGCCGCCGAATATTTCATCAGCACATTCTCCGGTCAGAACAACTTTATTCTGCTGCTTGACCAGCGAACAAAAATACATTAACGACGCATCAACATCGGTCATGCCCGGCAGATCCTTTGCGCGCATTGCTGCAGGAAGCATATCTACCAATTCTTTCTCATTACATTCGAGGTAAGCATGATTGAGGGGAAATGCTTTAATCATTTTCTCAACATACGGACGGTCACGGGTAGGCTGAAACTGATTAGAGGCAAAGTACTTGTCGTTGCCGCTGAAGTCAAAGGAAAAGGTATTGAGCATCATACCGTCACGACACATGAAATCGGCTGCTACCGCGGTTACAATGCTTGAGTCGAGCCCGCCGGATAAGAATGTGCAAACTGGAATATCTGATACCATCTGTCGTGTGATTGCATCTTTAACAAGAAATGAGACATTATCTACGGTCTGCTCATAGCTGTCAGCATGCCTTGCCGCTTTAAGCCTCCAGTAATTGTGTTCGGTGAATCCGTCCTGTGAAAATATAGCATAATTTCCCGGGAGTATCTCATTTATACCATGAAAAACTCCACAACCTGCGGTTCTCGAAGGCCCGAGTCCGAAAATCTCCCTAAGACTGTTATCATCAATTGCAGGATGGACCCCCGGATGTCTGAAAAGTGCTTTAATTTCTGAACCGAAAACCAGCAGATTGTTTTTTAGAGAATAGAAAAGGGGCTTGACTCCAACGCGATCACGGCATAGCATGAGCCGCTTTTCTCTGTCATCCCAGATAGCAAACGCAAAAATGCCATTGAGCTGTGATACAAATTCCGGGCCGTATTCTATGTATGAATAAAGAATAACCTCTGTATCACCGGTTGTTTCAAAGACATAGCCCTTTTGCTTCAGAGGAGCCGACAGTTCGTCTGTATTATATATTTCTCCATTATATATGATTATATAATCATAACCGCCGACTCTGCGCTGCATTGGCTGAATGGCGCCCTCAATATCTCTTATCGAAAGCCTGGAATGGGCAAAGCCGATATTTCTATCTAAAAAGCTTCCTGCCTGATCTCCTCCGCGATGATCAATTCTTTCTCTCATTGATGTAAGTATCCTATCCCAATAATCTGCTTTATTTAAATAATTATCATGGTAATTACAAAAACCTGCTATACCGCACATAAAATCCCCTCAATCCAATAAAAGTCTCTGGGGCATCGAACCCCCATCGCCTTTTTGCTGTAGACCTTTGGTCAACGCCATTAAAAAAAGGCGCTCCTCTAAAAAGAAAAGCGCCTTTGCTTTACAGTCTAGTATATGCAGTATGCAGCCCGAGGTTACAACTTCTCAAGCTCCTGTTTGTATGTTGAATAATTTCACTCTTTAGAAAAATAATATTAAGCAACAAGCATCAGCCTCGCACAGATGTATAGAAAATACGCTTATTTCTGTCACAGGGCTCTAAAACGGGCTGTATGCTTCTACTAAGTGCAATGTGCAGGATTTTTAATTTATTCATTAGTGGAATAAATTAAAAGGTTTCTCGGGAAAGATTGTGGAGAAACTATTAAAGGCTTTTAATAAAAAAGGTATTGTAAAAAAACTTATGAAAAATGTAATTTTATAAAGGAGGACAGTAAAATGAGTAAAGACAAAACGCTTAATAACCTGATGGAGGCTTTTGCCGGAGAAGCTCAGGCCAACAGAAAATATCTGGCATATGCCAAAAAAGCTGAAAAGGATGGAAAAACAAATGCAGCAAAATTGTTTAGAGCAGCTTCTGATGCTGAGACATTACATGCATTAAAGCATTTTGAAGTTGCGGGAAAAATCGGTTCAACCGAGGATAACTTGAAGGATGCAGTTGCAGGCGAGACTAGCGAGTTTACAGACATGTACCCTGATTTTGTGAAAGAAGCTGAATCGGATGGAAACAAAGCAGCGCTTATGTCCTTTTCTTTTGCTATGAAAGCGGAAGAGGTTCATGCGAAACTTTATAAAGAGGCGTTAGAAAACATAGATCAAACGGAAGAGGTTTTCTATTATCTCTGCCCTGTATGTGGAAACATCGAGAAGAGTCGTCCTGATAAATGCAGCATATGCGGTGTTCCGGGGGATAAGTTTATAAAGTACTAAGCTAGCAAATACAGTTTCCTTTAGCCAATTTGTGGAGGCCAATTATCACGTCTTTCACAACTGAAGAAATGTATATATCCTTAACTCGCCTGATATTATTCTATACGGTAATGGCAAAGAGATGTTGTTATCTGCCGTGATTTTGTACTTTTTCACTACTATTTTTTCAGAAATGGATCATCTAAATATACAGATAAAGGCCGCCATATGCGATACATGAGCGTATCAAGACGACGGCCTTTTTACTGTTCGAAAACACTTGCTAGAAATCAGAGGGTTAATGCCCTGTTTGTAAAAGTAAGACAAGGTTAAAATACTCCATAAATATTCTGTGGTAAACGTCAAATGTGCCAAAAAACCCGCTAAAATAGCGGGTCTTTGGACAGTCTGTGGTCGGAGTGGCGGGATTTGAACCCACGGCCTCTTGGTCCCGAACCAAGCGCGCTACCATCTGCGCTACACCCCGATACTTGAAATCATGCTTAATTATTTTAACACCAAAAATGGCATAATGCAATGGTTAAATTGCAACCGCGATAATAAACATAATTTGCCCTTAATTGTAAAACTAAACTCCACCCCACTTTTTCAATGATGTGGACTTTACTTTTACAAATTCATAGTTAAAGGCACTATGGACTTTACCTTTACAAGTATTAGCGCGTTTTTGCATCAGTTATCAGGGCAGGACCGATGCGCCATTTATACCGATTATGTTTCCAAGCACCGCCCGATGTGCTCAAGCATAGCATATTTAATGTCCAGCTTAGAAGTCCTTTCTCACAGGGGCTGGTCACATACCTTGCATGCTGCTCGCCCATGCATCCTGCATTGCAGGTGCCTCTATCCAATTGCGTACCTGGCAGTATACCCATGGGGTAAGAAACAATAATGGATTTCTGTTTCGCAGAAACACTACAATATGTAACATTTTGCTTTAGCAAAATTTATTTCTCCATAATCGGTACTGCTGTTCCTTGCTTATACAGCGTAGATTTTGCAAGTACTTACCTTTTTCACTTAAAATGTAATAACAAAGTGTATTCTAGTATCATGATGCCTTTTTGTTATAATGAAGAGGAGAGATACACGTATGTCAAAACATTTGACTTTATTCATCTAAGGGGCTTAGATTACAAGTTCTAAAATAGCTACTACACAAGAACTTTATGAACGATTAACTTAATAACTTTTGATAATGTCGTTTTAGTTTCATTTTACCTATAGGGAAAGACTCTTGCCAGTCTCACTATATTCCTATAGCGTGCTTTGAATAAATGTCTCGGTATCAGATTTTATCAGCCCTCCTGAGAGCTTTCGATATTGAAAAGGGCTGGTGTGGAAATGCTTTTCAAAGGTGTATCCAAAATGCTGCCGGCTGTTAAAGCCGGATTGAAAGGCAATATCGGTAATGCTCGTATTTGTGTTTTTGAGAAGGAAGGTTGCTCTGTCAAGACGCAGATTATTGGTATAGGTCATGATGGAACAGCCGACATATCTGGAAAATAGTGTGTGAAGATAAGAGCGATTGATCCCAACAAATTCTGCTATCATATCAGAGGATATATCTTCTAAATAATGTGAGTTGATATATTCTTTTGCTTTTTTAATGTAGAGTGTTCCCGCATGGCGTTTCCTGCTGCCTGTGCATCTTGATATGCCTGCCAATAGCTGACATAATAGCAACTCGATCAGGTACTGGTCGTCCGGTTGCTTTTTCTCGAGCATTTCAATTAATCTTCTCAAATATTCATAAACGTTCTCGCTGTCACAAAGCAATAAGAAATCCTGGTGTCCATCCAAAAACACCTGAAAGGACTTTACACGCTCTGCAAGGTAGCCAAGATCTATTCCCTTGGGATCAGGCGAACATGAAAACTCTAGATTTAAAATTGTACAGGGGATGCCCTTCTCCACTAACAGCTGATGCGGGACATTCTGATCAATGAAAACAAACTGTTTTGGATTGATTCCAATTAACTGACCATCCAACCATACCTTGCAGCTGCCGTCAGCAATGTACATGATTTCGCAGCGGTCATGCGCATGCTCTGTCATGTGGAACTCTTCCAGCTGAAAGCTGTAAAATGCATTAATTGTAGCATAGCGGTTTTTTGATAAGTATATACTCATAAGAATATTATATTATAAACATAAAAATATTCAACAATTTATTGCATTTCAATAATTACCATGTTTTTATTCCACATTTAATATACCAATGTTTTATTATTATTACAGGCCAATGCATTATTATATTTCCACAGTGTTAGCTATGGCATAAAAAACATAGAAAAGGAGAATGATTATGAGCTTTAAAATTGCTTTTATCGGGGCGGGGAGCCTGATTTTCGCCAGAAGACTTCTTACAGATATTATGTCGGTACCTGAATTCCGGGATGTTTCAATAGCCTTTACAGATATCAATGAGCACAATCTGAAATCTGTAACAGAGCTTTGCCAGAGAGACCTTGAAGAAAACGGCATACACACGAAGATCCAATCTACCCTTAATCGGCGCGAAGCATTTAAAGATGCAAAATATATTATCAACTGTGTTCGCATCGGAGGTCTGGAGGGCTTTGAGATTGATATAGAAATTCCGTTGAAGTATGGTGTCGACCAGTGTGTTGGAGATACTCTCTGTACCGGTGGGATCATGTACGGACAGCGTGTAATTGCAGCACTGCTGGATTTTTGCAAGGATATCCGGGAGGTTTCCTGCAAGGATGCGATACTGCTTAACTACTCCAATCCAAACGCTATGGCAACATGGGCCTGCAACAAATACGGCGGCGTGAGAACTATTGGATTATGTCATGGTGAAATTCATGGTGAGGATCAGATCGCAGAGGTTTTGGGTATACCAAGAAGCGAGCTTGATATAATATGTGCAGGCATCAATCATCAAACCTGGTACATTTCTGTTAAGCATCATGGTGTCGAGCTTAAAGATCAGCTGCTGGAGGGATTTTTAAAGCATGCGAAATTTTCTCAGACTGAAAAGGTCAGAATTGATATATTGAAGAGATTTGGCTACTATTCTACCGAATCCAATGGTCACCTGTCTGAGTATGTACCGTGGTACCGTAAGCGTCCTGATGAGATAAAGGATTGGATAGACCTTTCTGTCTGGATAAACGGCGAAACAGGAGGTTATCTTCGGTTTACCCGCGAGGAGCGAAACTGGTTTGAAACGGATTTCCCACAAATGCTGCAGGAACCATCTCATAAATACGACGGGTCACAGCGAAGCCGTGAGCATGGCTCTTATATTATAGAAGCCCTTGAAACCGGCAGGGTGTACAGAGGCCATTTCAACGTGATGAATAACGGATGCATTACCAATTTACCTGAGGAGTGTGTTGTTGAGGTGCCATGCTATGCAGATGGAAACGGCATATCAGTACCAAAAATAGGTGAGCTGCCTCTTGGTTGCGCAGCTGTTTGTTCTCAGTCTATTTGGGTGCAGCGTCTGGCTGTGGAAGCGGCTGTTTCCGGCAATGAAATGTTGCTCAAACAGGCTGCGATGATGGATCCGCTGACAGGTGCGGTCTGCAATCCTCCTGAAATATGGCAGATGATCGATGAGATGCTGGTAGCACAGGAAAGGTGGCTGCCTCAGTATAAGTCAGTTATTGCCGAGGCAAAAGAACGGCTGTCATCAGGAACCCTTATACCAACCAACAGCAGTTATGCCGGCGCGGCAAGACTCAAGGATAAAACAATCGAAGAAATAAAAGCAGAACGGGATAGTCGCAGTATTACGGCAGATTGATAAAGAATTTGCTCCAAAGTATGGGTAGACAGCATTGCTCAAAGGGTGCTGGCAGATGGTGTTCTCCAATGCATGGGCAGACATCATTTTACAAGGTGTTGACAGACAGTGTTGCTCCAATGTATGGACGACAGCATTGCTCAAAGGCGTGGACAGAAGCATCGTTCCAAGCTGTGGACAGGTGGTATTTTGAGCAGAATTTCAACTTTGGAACACTTTATTAAAAACACCTGTATATTTTGAGCAGAATTTCAACTTTGGGACATTTTAGCATACGAAATTATGGATGATTAACATTAAAATGGCACATTTTATTGAAAAATATCAATAAAATGTGCCATTTTATGGCAAACACTTGTTCCAAACTTGATTTTTTGCACATTTTTTCTTTAATCGCCTAAAGTGGGTATTGATATCAGCTAAATAAAATAAGTATGATAGAAGATAATAAGTGAATTAACAAAGGAGAAAAGAAATGAGTAAAGTATTGTACATTAAAGCAAATGCAAAGGAAGATGACCAATCCAGAACCTTTAAAATATCCGAAGCCTTTATTGCAGAATATAAAAAGCGGCATGCGCAGGATGAGATAGCTGTTCTTGATTTATATGATGAGAATATTGAGTTTTTAAGTAAGGAAGGTATAAGTCTGAAATTCAACCCCGGTGAGGGTAAAAATCCATTGTTAAGATATGCCCATCAATTTGTCGAAGCAGATAAATTTGTCTTTGCAGAGCCTCTCTGGAATCTAAGCATTCCTGCAATATTGAAGGCTTATATAGACTGTATCTGCATTGTGGGAATAACCTTTAAGTACACTGCCGATGGCCCTGTTGGACTTTGTAAAGGGAAAAAGACCTTAAATATAATAACCAGGGGCGGCGAATATTCTACCGGACCGCTAGCAGACTTGGAAATGGGTGATAAGTATTTGCGTACCATTTTAGGCTTTTTGGGGATTACCGACTATACAACAATATCAGCTGATGGACTTGATATTATTGGCGTCGATATTGATGCAATTGTTAATAAAGCAATAAAGGAAGCTGTCGAATTGGCTAAGACATTTTAATCGCGGTGCTTCAGAATTATATTTTGTTTATTCACAAAAAGGATCTCTTTATTAAAATACTCATTATGCCATTACATTAGCAAAACTCATTTGGTTTTGCTTTTTATTTTAGGTTTTAGCCTGTTTCGCTCGCAGTTTGAGTGAAGCAGTTGGAGTAAAAAAGATTATGTAAGTACATAGGACTTAACGAAGCAACTATTAGGAAATACACAAAGATCTAGAGAAGCACGACATAATGTTTGAAAGTTAAGTGAAACAGAATAGAGCTGATAAATCATATATTATCTACAAATTGTATGATATAATTACCTTCAACAAAAATTGACAAGCATGGGAAGACAAAATAATGAAGAGTACCAAAAATTTTAATACGCCTGCGATGTTCCTTATTCTTGAGGGCATTGCATATACAACGGTATTTAACCTTTACAACCCGTTCATCCAGATGTTCGCAAAGAGAATGGGCGGGAATGATCTGCACACAGCGCTCCTGAATGCATTACCCCCTTTAGTGGCAATTTTCACACTAATACCGTTGGGCATTGCAATTGAACGAGTTAATCGCAAAAGGCAAATTGTTCTACTGCTACTGCTTTTTATGAGCGCATTTTTCGCAGCAATATCGTTTACGCCTGTTTTACCTCAATCAGCAAGGGTTATGGTATATGTGGTAGCAATTGGACTCCTGAATCTACCGGGAGCGCTATACCTGGCTACATGGCAGTCATATTTTGCAGATAATTTTGAAGGCTCTTTTGCCAACCGTATTTATACTTTAAGGAGCAAATATTCTCAATTTGCAGGGCTTATTACAGTACTTATAACCGGATTGGCCTTAACATATATACCAAAGTCTGATGCTCAGAGAATTGATATTTACAGGATTTTTTACCTGCTCTGCTTTGCACTGACGCTGGTGCAGCTGTACTTTTTTTCTAAAGTGAAGGGCAAACAGCCTGCACATTATAACATGAGTATAGCAGCCCGGCAGCAAGACGGCGGGGGACAGTCAGGCCGCTCATATGATTTTACCTTAAAAGACCTTCGGGAGATGCTTACTAACAAAAAGTTTGTAATATTTTGTGGCTGCGGCCTTGTTTTTCACTTTTCGTGGCAGATGGCCTGGCCTGCACTTTTTATTTATCACACTCAATATGCGTCTCTTAACGAACTGCAGCTCAGTATATTAAGTCTATTCAACGGACTTGCACAAGTCGTATCCTTTTCATTATGGAGCAAATTAATAGAAAAGAAAGGGAGCAATCTGGTTATGGCTATTAGTGCGTCAGGCTTTGCAGTTGTACCTCTGATGTACTCCATGACCTTGCTGAGTTTTCCTGTTATCACACTTTTAAACGCGATTGGCGGAGTGTTTATGGCAGGCTTCAGTCTGTCGCTGTTCCTGGGTCTTCTTGAAACGTTGCCTGAAGGAAAGAAAACGGTTTATGTATCGGTTTTTAATACGCTGATCAACATAACGGGATTTTTTGCTCCATTGGTGGGGACATGGTTTTATACCAGGACAAACATATTTTTCATACTGTTCGCAGCAGGAATTCTGCGCTTGCTCGGCACCTTCCTTTATCTTCTGAGATGGTACAGTATCAAGAAGCGTCAGCGGCATGATAATGTGACTGCTGCAGTTCATCGATAACAGCTTAGCACCCGGATCCGGTTCTCTTACAGTAGTTGCTATTGCTAAATTTTTGCTATTTGGGTATATTATTGTGAGAGTATGAATTTTTGCAATTATAAAAATGCATAATTGTTTATGAAATTTGTAATTAATTATGAAAGCTCGGACTTGCCTGGAGAACGGCTGCTGATAAATGAATGCAGAAGGTAGATTTTACTGTTTATCGGGCTGTTAGACCTAAGATATGGACGAAAGTCAATATGAACTCTAATTATCATAGAAAGCCAATATGGAGGATATTATGCCCGTTACTATAAGAGATGATATATTGCAAAGTGTAGAAAAGCCGGCAAGATATACAGGCGGAGAATTGAACTGTGTCCTGAAGGATCATTCCTCAGTAGACATAAAATTTGCATTTTGCTTTCCTGATGTATATGAAGTAGGAATGTCTCATCTGGGGATGAAAATACTTTACCACCTTCTCAATGAGCGTGAGGATACCTGTTGCGAAAGGGTTTTCGCTCCATGGACGGATATGGAGGCGAGAATGCGCGAAAATAACATTCCCCTGTTTGCGCTGGAATCAAAGGAGCCTGTGGGCAGCTTTGACTTTATCGGCTTCACGCTTCAATATGAAATGAGCTACACGAATATACTCAATATGCTCGACCTCTCCGGTGTTCCTCTATTGAGTGCAGATAGAGGCGAGGATCAACCCTTTGTATGTGCCGGCGGTCCATGTGCATATAATCCTGAGCCGCTTGCGGATTTTATAGATTTCTTCATGCTTGGAGAAGGAGAAGAAATTATTAATGAGGTAATGGATGCATACAAGGCATGGAAAAAGGAAGGCTCCTCCAGGGAGAGCTTCCTCAGCAGGATCGCAGCTATTGAAGGTATTTATGTTCCACGCTTCTACAAGACCACATATAATGATGATGGAACAATTAAGGCAGTTGAGCCTGTAAGTCCGTCATATCCGGCAAAGATCAGAAAAAGAATTATTAAGGATATGGACAACATATACTACCCTGATAAGCTGGTGGTGCCATATACATCTATCGTTCACGACAGAATAATGCTTGAGCTTTTCAGAGGCTGCACAAGAGGCTGTAGGTTTTGCCAGGCCGGATTTGTGTACAGACCTGTAAGGGAGAGAACGCCTGAGAAACTTCTGGAGATGGCAAAGAAGCTTGAAAAGAGTACAGGCTACGAGGAAATATCGCTTACATCACTCAGCACCAGCGATTACTCTGGACTGCCATGTCTTACGTCAGGCCTCATTGAGGAGATGGAGCCTATGAAGGTGAATTTAGCATTACCTTCACTTCGTATTGATTCCTTTTCACTTGACCTGATGGAAAAGGTGCAAAAGGTCCGCAAGAGCGGCCTCACCTTTGCTCCGGAGGCAGGAACACAGCACCTGAGAGATGTAATAAACAAGGGAGTAACGGAAGAGGATCTGCTGAGCTCTGTAAGCCTTGCTTTCCGTGGTGGATGGAATGGCGTTAAGCTCTACTTCATGATAGGACTGCCATTTGAAACTATGGAGGATGTGGAAGGCATAGCCGACCTGGGCATGAAGGTCGTCAACGAGTACCTGAAGATTCCAAAAGGCCAGCGGGCCAGAGGAATGGAGGTCACTATAAGCACCTCATCCTTTGTGCCAAAGCCATTTACACCTTTCCAGTGGGAAGCACAGGACACTATGGACAAATTATCCGAAAAACAGCATTTCTTAAAAAGTAACCTGAAGGACAGACATCTGAAATATAACTGGCATGATACAAAGACAAGTCTTTTAGAGGCGGTATTTGCACGGGGAGACAGGAAAACAGGAAAGGTGCTCGCTAAAGCTTGGAGCCTGGGATGCAAATTCGACAGCTGGGGAGATCTTTTTAATTATAATTTATGGATGAAGGCATTCGACGAATGCGGGATTGATCCTGCATTCTATGCTAATAGAAAACGATCCTATGATGAAGTGTTCCCGTGGGATCACATAGACATAGGCGTATCAAAGAAATTTCTGATAAATGAGAACCGCAAGGCTGAAAAGGGCGAGGTCACAGTCAACTGCATGAAATCATGTGCAGGCTGCGGTGTAGCTTCCTTTGAATGCGGTATCTGCAGTACAAAAGGGGCAAAGACTGCACAGGGCTGCAATGAAGGGGGGGCTGAACGTGAATAGTATACGTGTTCGCTTTACACGAGGAGATGAAGTAAAATTCATATCTCACCTTGACTTAATGAAGGTGTTCGAAAGAGCTATCAGGCGCTCCGGTTTGCCCATAGCATACTCACAGGGTTATAACCCGCACCCCGGAATGGTTTTCGGCCTTCCGCTTTCTGTGGGGACTACAAGTTGTGGTGAATATGCCGATTTTGAACTGAGCCGTGAAATCGATGCAGATGAATTCATGGATACTCTTAACAAGTGCCTTCCATGCGGGATCAATATAACCGATGCTGCTGAAAAAAACGTTAAGTCGAATATTATGGCGTCAATAGCACAGGCTGATTATTCAATAGACATATTTCTGCATGAAACTCTCTCGCAGCAGGAGGCAGAAGAAAAGCTCAAAAGTATGATGAGTTTGGAACAGATCATTGTAATGAAGACAGGAAAGGCCGGCAGCAAAGAGGTAGACGTAAAACCGCTCATAGTAAATGTAAGGCTGGAGAAAATTGAAATGGTGCCTGCCGGCTATGAAGCTTTTGAAACGGCCTTCACATTAAAATGTACATTTAAGGCAGGAAGTGCCTCTAACCTAAGGCCGGAGCTGTTCGTGGCAGCGCTGTCCAAGTATGGGGTATTTGCTGTTGAAGCGTCCCGATTCCACAGAGATACTCTTTATGTAGAAAAAAACGGAGTTATGATAGATCCGATGGACACAGCAGTATTGAATGAAGCGTAAGCGATAATGTTCAATAAACATTTGATGGATATAGTGGAAACATACTAATAAAATATAGCTTGTCTTATTATTAATGGGCGGTGGAATTTTGAAGAGTGAATTAATAGTTGATGTAGGAATTGGAGAAAACAGAGTTGCTCTGTTGGAGGATGATGAGCTCGCGGAAATATACCTCGAAAACAGCAGCAGTGAAAGACTGGTGGGAAACATATACAGGGGAAAGGTAACAAGCGTCCTACCGGGAATGCAGGCGGCCTTTATTGACATAGGGTATGAAAAGAATGCGTTTTTGTATGCCGGTGACGTTATTGAAAAGAAGGAATACTCTGATGACGAGGATGATGATTCCAATGGCAGCCACGACTGCAACATTGCAGATGTGCTCAAAGCAGGGCAGGAGCTGACTGTTCAGGTGATCAAGGAACCAATAGGCTCAAAAGGACCAAGAGTTACCACCAATATCACTCTTCCCGGAAGGCACCTGGTGCTTTTACCGGGGGCAAATTATACCGGTGTATCCAGAAGAATTGAAAGCGAGAGCGAAAGAGCAAAGCTAAAAAATGCAGCAGAGAGGATCAAGCCTGACGGAATGGGGCTTATTGTCAGAACAGCTTCCGAAGGAAAGGAAGAGGAGGACTTTATAGATGACCTTGGCTTTCTTGTTAAGCTATGGGATAACATAAAAAAGAAGGAGAAAAGCGGACCTGTTCCACGGTGCATGCATAAGGATCTTGGCCTGATATCCAGAACAGTGCGCGATATGTTCACAAGGGACATCAACAAGTTTGTTATAAACAGCAGGGAAGAATACGAGAAGGTACTTGAAATAGTTGATATGCTGTCGCCTGCGCTAAAATGCAGGGTTGAGTATTACAGCAAGGATTATGATATATTTGAGTATTACCAGCTGGAATCCAAGATCGCAAGAGCTCTTTCCAGAAGGGTCTGGCTGAAGTGCGGAGGCTATCTGGTTATAGACAGGACAGAGGCTCTGACCGTTATTGATGTAAACACAGGTAAATATGTAGGTGCCAACAGCCTGGAAAACACCGTCGTGAAGACAAATATTGAGGCGGCCAGAGAAATTGCCAAGCAGATCAGGCTTCGGGATATTGGGGGCATAATAATAATCGACTTTATAGATATGCATGAGCATGAGCATCAGCAAATGGTGCTTGATGAGCTCAAACAGGCACTTAGAAGGGATAGGACCAAGACAACGGTGGTTGGTATGACGGGACTTGGACTAATAGAGATGACAAGGAAAAAGGTGCGTAAGGAGCTTTCAACACAGCTCATAACAGACTGCCCGTGTTGTGATGGAACCGGAAAGGTCATTTCGCCTAAAGCTGCTGCACATAATGTAGAAAAGGAGATAATGAGGAAATAAAAAACAGGGACATTGACAATAAAACTCTTGTGTGTTAAACTATTTCGGTAACCGCTCGGGCAGGGCTTCAAAATGCGACAATATTCGCTGCCTTATTTCCGGCGAGTCTGTTAACAGGAGGTATAAACCCATGTATGCTGTTATTGAAACAGGTGGTAAGCAATACAAGGTGCAGGAAGGCGATGTAGTCTTTATAGAGAAGCTCGATGTTGAGGATGGAGCTGCAGTTACCTTTGATAAGGTTCTGGCAGTTTCTGACGAAGGGAATGTGACTTTTGGAAAGCCATTAGTTGAGAATGCATTTGTGTCTGCAAAAGTGCTTGGACAAGGTAAGGATAAGAAAATTATCGTTTTCAAGTACAAGGCAAAGAAGAACTACAGAAATAAGAACGGACACAGACAGCCATATACTAAAGTACAGATAGAAAAGATCAGTGTATAATTGATCTCAGGCTTGTGAAATGATTAAGGCAATAGTAGGTAAGAATTTATCGGGTTCTATAAGGCGCTTAAGCATAAAGGGGCATTCGGGCTATGCAGAAGAAGGACAGGACATTATATGCTCCGCTGTTTCTGCAATAGCATATACGACAGCCGGTGCGCTCGGTGAACTGGCAGGCATTGAAGAATGCTACAGTGAAGCTTCAGGGTACATGATGATCAGTCTGCCTGAGAATATAACGGCACAGCAGGAAGCAACTGCCGAGATTATACTCCGCACGGCAGAGATAGGCTTAAAGCAAATAGAACTCTCATATGGTAAATATGTAGTAGTAGTTGAAGAGGAGGTGTAATCCGATGATTAAAATTAATCTCCAGCTGTTCGCTCACAAAAAGGGAGTTGGCAGCTCAAGAAACGGCCGTGACAGTGCGGCTCAAAGACTCGGTGTCAAGAGGGCTGACGGACAGTTTGTTCTGGCCGGCAACATTCTTGTAAGACAAAGAGGTACAAAGATTCATCCTGGCGAGAATGTAGGAATAGGCAAGGATGACACCCTTTTTGCTCTGGCTGATGGAAAGGTTAAGTTTGAAAGACTGGGCAAGGACAAAAAGCAGTGTAGTATAGTAGTTGGTTAATATGTATAAAATAAGTCCCGGCAGAACTAGCCGGGATTTTTTTCTTATACGGCATTGCCCGAAGGGCACACAGCAAAAAGGCAAGAGGTGCTTGATGCCGGTATTTTTCTTATACCGGGCATTTGCATGCTGACACTAACAGAAAATTAAGGAGCAGAAAATGTTAATTGACCGCGCAAAAATACATATAAAGGCCGGGGACGGCGGAAATGGTAAGGTCTCCTTTCACAGAGAGAAATATGTCGCTGCAGGCGGACCTGACGGCGGTGATGGAGGAATCGGAGGCGATGTTATAATCATTGCCGATGAAAGCTTAAGGACTCTCATCGACTTTAAATACAAGAGAAAGTACGTGGCTGAATCCGGTGCGGGCGGCGGTACCTCCAACTGCTCAGGCAAGAGCGGAAAAGATTTGATCATCAAGGTTCCTATGGGAACGCTTATAAAGGACGAGAAAACCGGCCGCATCCTTGCAGATCTGGTTAAACCGAAGCAAAGTGTCATTATTGCTAAGGGCGGAAAAGGCGGAAAGGGAAATCAGCATTTTGCTACGGCAACACGCCAGGTACCGAGCTTTGCACAGGCAGGAACTCAAGGTGAGGAGCTGACAGTGCTGCTTGAACTGAAGATCATAGCTGATGTAGGTCTTGTAGGCTTCCCCAATGCGGGTAAATCCACTATATTATCCATGGTAACCAAGGCCGATCCAAAAATTGCAGATTATCCATTTACTACTCTTGAACCCAATTTGGGGGTGGTAAATCTTGGTGAGGGTAACAGCTTCGTACTTGCTGATATACCGGGACTTATAGAGGGAGCGCATGAGGGAGTAGGCCTAGGTCATCAATTCCTCAGACATGTGGAGCGGACTAAGGTGCTGATACATGTAGTCGATCTTGCTGCAGTAGATGGAAGAGATCCGCTTGGCGATTTTGATATTATTAATAATGAGCTGGCCAAATATGATTCCAAGCTTGCAGAAAGGCCACAGGTGGTTGCAGCAAATAAGACAGACCTTCCCGAGGGTATGGAAAATCTCCCGGACTTTACAAAGGAGCTGGAAGCCAGGGGCTACAAGGTGTTCCCAATATCCGCTGCAACAAATAAGGGAGTCAGGGAGCTGATGTATTATGTTGCAGAACAGCTTAGGGGCCTGCCGGAAATAGTGCTGACTAACGAGGACGGCGGCGAGACAATATATACAGCAGAAGAGGAGACGCCTTTCACTGTAAGAAAAGAAGGAAATGTTTATATTGTCGAGGGCAGCTGGATAAGAAAGGTCGTTGGCTCAACCAACTTTGACGTATATGAATCTTTGCAGTATTTCCAAAGGTCTCTGAAATCAAGGGGCGTTATTGAAGAACTTGAGAAGCTAGGAATCAAAGAGGGCGATACTGTAAAAATTTATGACATAGAGTTCGACTATGTGCCGTAGTAGTTTTAAATTTATCAAGGGCAATAAATCGGAACAGAGTAATGAGAATATACGAAGGGCAATCAATCAGTACGCAATAATGTGAATGTATGAAGGACATTTATTCGGAATAGAATAATGGGAATATACGAAGGACATTTATTCCAACGAATTAATTTATTGCGACCATATTTATTGAAAATATGGCAAAAGCATTTATCCAAGAATGAATAATATTGTGGAAAACATTCAACAGCTTATCAACATACTCTGTGCGGGATAAGCTACTATGAAATTTGAGCCGGTGCACAGCGGCAGAATGGCGGTTTATATGCTTACTAGCAAGCAGAGAAGCTATCTTAAAAGCTTATCAAATACAATGGAGCCTATATTTCAGGTAGGCAAGGGCGGAATTGGCGATAATATGGTAAAACAGTTCAGCGATGCTCTTGAGGCAAGGGAGCTGATCAAGGCGTCTGTCCTGAGAAATTCTGAGGCGAGTGCCCGGGAAGTATGCGAAGAGCTTGCACAACTGACCGGTGCTGAGGTCGTGCAGGTTATTGGCAATAAGTTTGTACTTTACAAGGAATCAGAAAAGCACAAGGAGATTGTGCTGGAATAAAGTTTCTTACTAGCCTCTCTTTTTTGTGAGGGAATCAATAATTTCGCTGTATATCTCGGAAGAATGCTTTTCCCAGCTTTCACACACAGCTCGGGCATCCTTTCTTGTACCAACAGCAGCTTTCAGTTCTATGAGAGGGAAGTCTTTCTCACCGATTCTGCAAATGACAGTGAACTTATTTTCACTTTCCGGGACAAAATCTGCTGAGATGAGCATTTCACTCTCAATTTGTTTTTTTGCGCCGGGAAGCATATTATCCAGTTGTTTTCTGATTCCCGGAGAAATTAGATTAATAAAATACTGCAGCGCCTTTTTCCCTGCCGGAGTGATTACGAAGCCGCTAACACTGTCACTTCCTTTAGTACTGCCAATACTACTGTCAATACTGCTTGCATTTCCGCCGATACTTCTGTCAACATTACTGCCGATACTACTCTCGGCTTTTTTGATCTCAGCAGGCTTTATATGCATTCCGTCAAGCAGCTCATTGAAGCACTGCTGAAAAACGAAATAATTCATAAGCCTGGTTTCCAGCACCAGAGTAGTTAGATCATTATTGCTGACCGGCATGTTGAGTTTGTCCATTATATACATGATTATAAGCTTGTTCTGCACTATTTCGCTGCTGCTGCCCAATGAATTCATTTCGCTGCCCCCAAATAAATCTGGAATTTGTCGTAACATACCTTTGTAATATACTAGTGAAACTATTATAACATTTTCCTTATTCATTATGAATCTAATATACAATATTACTATAAAATCATACATTATTATGATATAGCATTGTTAATGATAAATGCAATGTGTCATATTTTCTCATAAACATATTGCTATTTTATATTGAAAGACTGGTGTCACTGTTGTATTATGTGAAATTAGAGGTTGTTGAGAGAATTGCAACCTCTATATTTGCAGCTTGACCTTGAAAGTTAAGCCTCTCAAAATCAGTTGAGAATTTGTGACAAAGCTCAAGAAGTCAGCTTCTTTTAAGTGGCAGACAGATAATCAACAACAATAATGGAAGGATAGATGAGTATGAAAAAAATAGTAACAATACAGGATATATCGTGTGTGGGTAAATGCTCTTTAACAGTAGCTCTACCGATCATATCAGCTATGGGAGTTGAAACCGCGATTATTCCAACAGCGGTACTGTCTACTCATACAATGTTTAAGAATTTTACATTCCACGATCTAACAAGTGAAATCGTTCCGATTGCAGAGCATTGGAAGAGTGAAAATATTGGATTTGATGCTATTTACACAGGATATCTGGGATCCTTTGAGCAGATAGATATAGTATCTAAGTTCTTTGAGGATTTCAAGACAGATGACAATCTGATATTTGTAGATCCAGTTATGGCTGATAATGGAAAATTATATCCTGCATTTAATGAAGCTTTTGCCAAGGAAATGGCAAAGCTGTGCGGCAAAGCAGATATTATTGTTCCCAATCTGACAGAAGCTCATTTTATGACAGATATACCATATAAGGAAAGCTATGATGAGGAATATATTAAAGAAATGCTTCAGGCACTGCTTGCTCTTGGCCCGAAAATAGCGGTACTCACCGGAGTGTGTCTGGAACCCGGCAAGACAGGAATTATGGGCTTGGATGGAGAAACCGGAGAGTACTTCCACTATTACCATGAGAGGCTTGATGCTATATATCATGGTACAGGTGACATCTTTGCCAGCACGACAGTAGGTGCTCTTATGAATGGTAAAGGAATTTCAGAATCATTCAAGATTGCTGCTGATTATACGCTTGAAACGATACGCGCTACAATGAATAGCGATGATAAGGCTTGGTATGGCGTGGATTTTGAGACAACGATACCGCTGCTGCTTAAAATTCTTGGCAAATAGATTATTTGGCACACCTTCAATATACTTTGGAAATTAAGTATGATAATTTGTTAATTCACTAAGTATGAGAGGCAGAGAAGATACTACGGGCTTGTGAAGCTGAACTCAATAGTAAACGTGCTCAGCTCAAACCTGTGTATCTTTGCAGTACATTATAACATGCTGAGACTCTGCCTCATACTCCTCACTAGAATCCTGTCTAGCTCTTATTCTTCGGGGAAAGCTTTTTCTCAACCGCCTTGTAGCCGGAAACAACACCCTCCTCCATCTTTTTTGCACCGGAGGCTACTCCTTCTTCCATTTTCTTATAGCCTGCAGCTATGCCTTTCTCAATTTTCTTTTCAGTCTTCTTAATTTTATCCACGTTTTTGCTCCTCCTTGTAATTAGTTATTACCAATAAAATATGTTTTACTGTAAAACAAGTAAAAAATATTTTTAATGTAAAAGAAAGGCTGAAAAAGGGCGTTTTCGTTTACATTTGGAAGACAGGAAAGTTGATTATTGGTTGACTCACTATGAAAACTTGTACTATAATAGTTTAAAATATAAATATTTACATCCTAAGGCAAAAACTAGGAAAAAGGGAGGATTTGTGATGAAAGCGTTAAAGAAACTGGTAACACTGGTCTCAGCAGCTGCTATAGTTATTTCAACTATATCATCTGCATACGCAAAGGTACCCGATGTGGATGGACATTGGGCAGCAGCCGAGATCAACACCTGGATCGACAGAGGAGTCATCAGTGGATATCCTGATGGATCATTTGCACCTGAGAAATCCATAACAAGAGCAGAATTTTCGAGCATAATGAGCAAGTTATTCAGATATGTTGATAAAGCAAAAAGTACGTTTGTTGATGTAGAAGCTAAGGCATGGTACTCTGAAGATGTATCAAAAGCATCAGCAGCAGGTATCATCAAAGGTGACGGAGGAAAATTCCGCCCCAACGATCCTATTACAAGACAGGAAGCAGCTGTTATCATCAGCAGGGCATTCACGCTGGAAGCAAAGAATGTTAATGCAGCAGATAAGTATTCGGATAAGAAAAGTATAGCTGCATGGGCACTTGATGCAGTAAACGCATTAACCTCAAACGGTTATATGTCAGGCAGAGCAAATGAAGGCTTCGCTCCGGCTGCCAAAATAACCAGGGCTGAGACGGTTAAGCTTATTGATAACATACTTTCTGATGTAAAGAGTGAAAAGGGTACATATACCGCTAATGTAGAAAAGAGCCTTCTTGTTAATGCAGATGGCGTTATACTCAAGGACATAGTCATAAAGGGCGACCTGATACTTGCCCAAGGTATATCAGACGGGGATGTCACACTGGATAATGTCAAGGTAGAAGGCAGAACGATCGTACTTGGCGGCGGAGAAAACAGTGTACATTTTGTAAATACCAGCCTTTCAAAGCTTTTGGTTATAAAGATTGGCGGTAAAGTCAGGATAGTAGCTGAGGGATCAACCAATATTGATGAAACCTCATTGCTCTCAGGAGCAAAACTCGAAGAAAAAGATCTAAAGGGTGAAGGCTTTAAAAAGGTTGAAGTAATAGCTTTGGAACCCGGACAGGAGCTTGTATTGAACGGAGATTTTGAAGAGATTACCGTTGATACACCTGCTGCGGAAATCAAGCTGGTACAATCCACAGTAGGCAAGCTTTCAGTAACCGAAAAAGCTGCAGGCGCAAAAATTGATATAGCTGCAGATTCAAAAGTAAAAAATCTTAATATAGAAGCTGCTGTAAGTGTAACAGGAAAAGGAAAGGTTGAAACTGCAAGCATAAATGCTAATGGAGCAACTATTGAGATGAAACCTGATAAGGTTGAAGTTGCAGCAGGTGTTACAGCAAATGTCAACGGTAAAGAGATTAAAGGAGATGGAAACACTTCCAGCGGCGGATTTGTTCCATATACTCCGATAGAGAGCTCGTTAAACATGTCACTTTTAACAAATGGTACTAGTATTGCGGCCGCTAAAAATGGCAGCACCTATACGTTTGATTTGACAGGTGTAGCCGGTGATGTCTCGCTTAATGGCTTAAAGGTTGAGAGTACTCCTACAGCAACAGACCTGAAGTTTATTGATGTAGACAGAACTGTAGCTGGAACTAACGGTACATTTAAATTTAGCGGTAGTGATTCACTTATTGATGCTTACTTTGGGATAGGCTTTAACTTTGACGGTGATGTAAGTGTTCAGACTCTTAAGAGCATACTCAGCGGAACAATCACAAAAGAAGCTATAGTTATGAATGGCAGCAGTGAAGTAAAAAAGGTGACAATAGTCGTCAAGATATCAAATTCCGGAAATGTTTTTGGTGACGAGGAGATATTGAACTGCTATACTATAAAGTCAACAACTTCGGGAGCAATAACTGCCACACTTAAAACAGGAAAAGAGACAATTTCTGTTCTCTCCGGCAGCGGATTTTATACATCTCTTAAGAACATGATCACCATCCCTTCAGGGTATTCCTTTAATGGAGTAGCAATAGGAAGCGGTGATTATGAGACTAGTAACATTGAAATACTTGAGGACTTGGCGTCAGCAGTAGAAAAGGGTATTAATGAAATAACCCTCGGGGATCTGAAAGCTAAAAATATAACAGTAAAGTTAAAGGCCAGCAGTCCTAATAATCCAGACAGAGTAATTATGGTAACATTTGCTTAACATTTATTTTTAGTATATAATTAATAAGTTAGGACTTATCTGGTAAACCAGATAAGTCCCACTTATGATGTAGAGTAGTTTAAGACAATGAATTACATAGTATTTCAGGTAATTCTAATCAAGAATTCGAAGCTTTTTTAATGGTGTTTCGGCCCATTAAAAAGTCAGAAGGAAATAGCATAGCAGGACAAGCTTGCCACATATGAGGCACGCTATGGCGAAGCTATGCCTAAAACCGGCAGCGCATTAATGCACGTTCCGAATGTGTAAATTAGTAGTACAGCAGTAAAAAGGTAAATATGAAAAAAGTAATTATTACGGCAGTTATAGTTTTATTTGCTCTTACAGCGTTAATATTGGGAGCTTTATATTTTGTTGGTGATCAGGTGTTGGATTCAGCTTTTGATAATATGCCGGCTGAACAAACGGAGCAAAATCAACAAAGCTCAGATAATGCTGCAAAAAACAAAATAGATGATAACTCAGCAGAAAGCATGACAGCACCCGAGGCCTTAGAAAATAAAGCAGAATCAACTGCCCAAGATACAATAAAGGATGCAGACAAGCATGCAGTAAATGATACAAGTAACAGCGATAATACACGTGATGCATCAAAAGAGCCTGTGAAGACGGCATCCACCCAACAAAGCAATAATGCATCGAAGCATGAGGTTGATTCTGCAGAAACTAAGCCGATTGAAAAAGCGCCTGACAAGGCACAGAATGAAAACACGCAAGCAGATGCTGAAGATAAAGACCTTGCTGCAAAGACACATTATACAAAGGATGATATCAAAAATGTTGAGGAAAGTGTCACAGCAGTAGATAAAATCGGCATTGCAGCTATGCTGATGAAAAGATTGACTGCAGCTGATATAAATGAACTAAAAGCTATGCTCCCGGGAGGAGTAAGCGCCGCTGAAAAGCAGCGGGCTAAAGAAATCGCATATAAGCGGTTTAATGATGATGAGATCAAAGTTATTATTGACATATATATGAAGTATGTTTATGGTGAATAGATAATGATTTAGTGAGGGCTTCCTCTTGTAGAATGTAGGTGGCTGGAAGCCTTAATGGTAGATTAACGTATGAAACTGAGTTATGTAGAGTAATTAGTTGGGTTTGGTGGGTCATGTATGTACAAGCATTTTTTCAAAAGATTGATTGATATAGTGCTTTCTGTTGTTGCTATAGTGGTTTTGTCAATACCAATGCTGGTTATTGCCATTATTATCAGGTTTGAAGACCCGGGCTCGGCACTGTTTAAGCAGAAGCGTGTTGGAATACATAAAAGCCATTTCTCTTTATTAAAGTTCAGATCAATGAAGCTTTCAACTCCACATGATGTTCCTACGCATCAGCTTGAGAACCCTGAGCAGTATTTGTTGAAGTGCGGTAGGATGTTGAGAAAGTATAGCCTTGATGAGCTGCCACAGCTCTTCAATATATTTGTAGGCCAGATGAGTATCATCGGACCTCGTCCTGCGCTCTGGAACCAGTATGACTTGATTGAAGAACGCGACAAATATGGAGCTAATAACGTAAAACCCGGACTGACCGGCTGGGCACAGATCAACGGACGGGATGAACTTGAAATCCCGGTGAAGGCGAAGCTTGACGGAGAATATGCTGAACAGTTGAATGCAGGTCATTTCAAAGGCTTTATCATGGACTGCAAATGCTTCTTTGGGACTATTGGGAAGGTATTGAAGCATGATGGTGTTGTTGAAGGTGGGACGGGAGTAATGGAGAAAGAGACAATGGAGGTAATGAAGTGAAGATACTCGCTTTAACTGGAGCTACCGGTAAAAAGTCTGGCGGTGTGTTGGTCGAGCAGATTTCTGAGCATATTGATATAGTAAATGAACTTTTTCCTGATGGTATTCGCGCTTTGACTCGTCCTTCCTCTAATATAACGAAGCTTGTTAAATTAAT
>JAEYRB010000045.1 GCA_023409735.1 Bacillota bacterium
GTATATTCTTCAATTAGCTGTTCCAAAAGGAAAAAGAAGATTTCCTCTTTTCTAAAATCTCTTTCTTCCTCCATGATTATTTGATGTAGTTCATGAAGCAGCGAGACCAACTCGCTATGAAAAACTACTTGCGACGTAAAGTAAGGCAAATATTCTTTTCCGGTTATTTCAAAGACTGCCTTGCTCATGATTTCAGGTTGGATATTGATACACCGATAATCCAATGTTTTACCGTCGATTTGTTCACATGTATGATTATCACGGGGATTAAACAATAATAAGTCTCCCTGTTCTATGGTGTATTCCTTGTTCTTGCAAGATAAAAACCGCTGACCTTTTTCAATAAAACCAACCACATAGTATTCATGAAAGTGATTGGGGAATTTCTGCATAATCCCTTGAAAATGATAGGCTTCTACCTTTAATTCTGCATCATATTTTACTGTTCGTATCTCTTGTTTCACAAATTTTTTCTCCTTTCCGGATTATCTGAAACTTAATGTACCACAAGTTGCAATAGTATTCTTGTATGATATTGCTCTGCCAATCCGGTAAGCAAATAGGGGAAAAATGCCTTAATATGCTAACAGGCAAGCAGGGCGAGTGTGTTTCACAATGTCACCAGCTTATTTCCGAAGCTAGTGACTTGTGCCATTTGGTACGATGTACCGAGCTTCAGACCGAACCACAGTACAGATTGATATGAATATAAGTGGTACGGCATCAGCGCCATTCTTGGCAGGATTTGCTTCGACATATCATTATTAATATAACATGTGTTAACATATATTAACATATAAACAATGTGGTGGTAAAATAAATAGTATTACTGTTGCTATTGCTTTAAGCTATCAGACAAACCATGCCTGCTAGCACACCAAGCATGGTTATGGAGTTTAGCTAAATTATAAAGGGAGAATGAGATGCAACCTTTAACCAGACCTCGCACACGTTCTGAACTGAGGCTCAAAGCCGGAAAGCTGTATTATGGTACGTTGAGATATTTTTTGTGGATCAAAATGAGAAATGCATTTGCTTCATGTACTATGAAGGAGGAGCTCCCATTCTCCTATTTTTCACATAGGACTATTTTACTAAGACAGCTCAAAAATGTAGACATGTGGATGCAGAGAAATAAAATTATTAACCTTAAGCTTGCCGCACAAAGAATTAATGGGATTATTATACGGCCGGGAGAGACCTTCAGCTATTGGAGGTTAATCGGGAAGCCATCAAAGTATAAGGGTTATGTGGAGGCAATGGTTTTGAAGAATGGATCCTTTCATGCTGAAACGGGCGGCGGATTATGTCAGCTATCCAATCTTATTTTCTGGATGACAATTCATACGCCGCTTAACGTGATTGAGCGGCATAGGCATGGATATGATGTTTTTCCTGATTCAAACAGAACACAGCCCTTCGGAAGTGGTGCAACATGCTTCTATCCATATGGCGATCTGATGATTCAAAATAATACCAATGATACATATCAGCTTTTGATATCTGTCGGAGATGAATATCTTCATGGAGAATGGCGTGTATCGAGTAAACCGCAGTATCAGATTGAAATTGTTGAAAAGAACCACCATTTCATGGGAGAATATTGGGGCGGCTATACGAGACATAACGATCTTTATCAAATGACATACGACCTTGAAGGTAGTTTACTTAATGAAAAGTTAATTGTCAGTAATTCAGCAATCATGATGTATACTCCATTTATATCAGAAAGTACAAGTTCTAAAACTCAATAGGTTTAACATTCAAGCAATATAGATGGCAAGAGCGCTGTTTACCAGTCCAAGCATTTATTTGCATGTTCATAAGGGAAAGAATATCTATTTAGTATAAAATAATAAAAAGCAAGGAATCTCCTTGCTTTTTATTATTTTATGGCTCTCTTCGTTGTGAGTAAACCTAGTGAATTATAAGGGCGCATATGCAATTCATCAATCCGGGAAATGGTATACCAATGAAAACATAGAACAGCTGTTGATGGAACGCTACATTGCAAAGAGGGCTAGAAGAACGTCAGGAAAGAATCACCTTAAGGGGCCAAAGAAAAGAACAGAGGATGATGATCAGCGATTTGAGGAGTATTTTGAAAAGCTGGTTAAAAAATCAGCTGCTATTGAATAGTATAGTTCAAGTAGGACAAAACTAGACGGCTTGCGCACAATAAACATGGTTATGTAGTCTAGATCAAATATTAAGGGAGAATGAGCAGCACTATTTTACTTAGACAGATTGATAAATTACATTTAATTCAAGACAAAATGGAAATTCCACCGTATAACATTGTGGGATATTTGCGAGGTGTCATGTATAAGTTCGGCAGCATATTCATTACCGCAGTGTTGGTTGTTCACCACTATATGCCGTACTTTTAATAGTTTAAGCTTACATTGCATATATCTTATGTGTCCATTCTCATGAAAGTAATACTATGATACAATAAAATATATAAATTTATTGTTGCTGTTAAAGTTTTGATTGGATACATAAATCATACACAACTGTTCTTAAGCTACAATATTGATAAGGAGAGTAGAAAAAGATGAGCCTTATTGTTAAAAATCTGTCAAAAAGATACGGGGATAAGACTGTAGTAGATGACCTTAGCTTTGAAATGCAAAAGCCGGGTGTATATGCGCTTCTTGGCACTAACGGGGCAGGAAAGACCACAACTATCAGAATGATGCTTGGAATGCTTTCAAGAGACAGCGGCGAAGTCCTCTGGAAGGAAAAGCCACTTGATACCTCAACCTGTAATGTCGGTTATCTTGCGGAAGAACGTGGTTTATATCCTAAATATGAGTTGATGGATCAGCTACTCTATTTTGCTTCGCTTCGTGGAGTAGCCAGAGCAGAGGCAAAGAAACGTATTAAATATTGGGCGCGCCGCCTTGATATTCAGGAGTATCTGTATACTCAGACAACCACACAGGTGTCAGCGCCGTCACTGGGACAAAAAGGACTTGGCTTTGGAGGAGGCTTACGCAGGCGAAAATCACAAAAGCCAAAAAAGGCCGATCAGCTTTCAAAGGGAAACCAACAGAAGGTACAATTTATGACAGCTCTGATTTCTGATCCTGATTTAATCATTCTTGATGAACCGTTGTCAGGTCTTGATCCTGTTAATACTGATATATTCAAGAACATCATTCGTGAAGAAATAGCAAAGGGTAAATATCTTATCATGTCAAGCCACCAAATGGCTACAGTTGAGGAATTCTGTACGGATATAACCATTCTTGACCGCTCAAGAGTAGTTTTGCAGGGTAATTTGAACGAGATAAAAAAGAGCTATGGCAGAGTTAACCTTTTGT
Organism: Bacillota bacterium; assembly: GCA_023409735.1. Taxonomy (GTDB): domain Bacteria; phylum Bacillota; class Clostridia; order Acetivibrionales; family DTU013; genus JAEYRB01. The sequence goes on from JAEYRB010000045.1 coordinate 3,330, forward strand.
TGAAGGTCGAACAGGATATTTCACGGTACATAAATGCAGCAGGACTGAATATTGTAACCGAAAAGGAGTTTGAATATCAGTTGAAATGCTCCGGAGAGGTGCAAGCTAATAAGCTTCTGAGTATGCTGATTGCCAATGGCATTACTGTGATCACATTTGATTTGAGGGAACCTTCTCTTCATGAGATATTTGTTGAAAAAGTAGGTGGTGAAGCTCATGAAACTGAGTAGAAACGATCTAAAGGGAACAACCAGCGTTTTTACCTTTACACTTCAGCAATACGCTAAAAGCAAGGCTAATATAATTACGGCAGTAATAATGGTTATAATGGCTCTTTTAAGTGTGCCGGTCATGACGTTGGTAACCGGTGGAAATGTAAAAGAATCGACAAATATTGCGGCAGTGTACATCAATAACTCTATTGGTTATACGCTGGATATTGATGAGATTAAGGAAGACAGCTACTGGAAGGATACAGATTTCCGGAATGCAGATTTTAGCGTAGATGAATATAAATCCCATATTACTAATAATGAAGCATTTATAGATATTTGTTATAATGAGCAGATATCGTCATATTGCGTTAATGTTTATACCTCAGAGGGATCTGTTTTAAAGGATGACGACCTGTCAGCATTATCCGTTGTAGCCTCCAAACTGCTTGATGAAGCAAGGTACAGTTCTCTTAACGCAACAAAAGAGCAGATGGAAATTGTAATGTCAAAATATAATGTTAAAAAAGAATCCATAAAGGAGTATTTAGCAGGGGATGGGCCAAGCTTTGAAACAAGATTTGTAGTTCAATATGCCTATGATATTATTGTACTTGTGCTTTGCATGATCACAACTGCCTATATTGTTCGCTCTGTTATTGAAGAAAAGGCATCAAAGCTTGTGGAATTATTAATGGTAAGTGTAAAGCCGCTTGCAATGATACTTGGGAAAATTCTTGCTGTCATGACCTATGTTTTTGGCCTTTTAATTGTGCTTTTTGCAAGTGCGGGTATATCATGGATAATAAGCGGACTGGTATTTGATACTACGCCTGTAAATGAGATGTTCGGTAGTCTGGGCTTGACATCATCATTTATTAACATAAGCCCTGCAACGATTATTATTGTTTTTGTCTCATTGCTGCTGGGGTATCTTACCATGTCCATAATAGGTGGAATTTCCGGCACCTGCTGCTCAGCTATGGAAGATGTTGACTCAGCATATACTACAGTGGTGATGATCATAATGGCTGCGTATATTGTTTCTGCTATAACAGCAGCAACAGAATCATCAATAGTCACAATTATAGTTACATTTATCCCGATCATCTCGATATTCTGCGCTCCTGTACAATATGTTTTCGGAAATATAAGCATTTGGCTGCTGCTGCTTTCGTGGGTCATCCAGGCTGCATTTATAACACTTCTGGCAGTATTTTGTGCAAGGATATATGCAGATCTGATCATTCACAAGGGCAGCCGGGTCAGATTTAAAGAGCTTATTTCAATGGTGAGGAGAAGTAAAGCAAGGGAGGCACAGCTATGAAAAACGAATTGAAGGGATTCTCAAAAATATTTTCCTTTACCTTTGGACAGCGCATACGTAGTAAGGGCTATAAAGATATTACAATTATTATTGCGCTGATATGCCTGCTCCTCCCTGCTGTTATTATGCCTCTGGTAGAGTTGGATGGTAGTAACGAAAAAGCGTATGATACCTGCGCTGCTCAGAAGGTATATGTGGTAGATAAAAGCTCCACGCCTGTCATCGATTTAAACTCTATGAACCAGTTGGGAGAGAAGGGCTTTACTCAGATCGAGTACATAAGCTGTGGAAATGATTTTGAAAAGGCTAGGCAGGGTAGCCTTAATTCAGGCGATTACTCACTTATACTGGTGATCGATGAGGCTAATAGCACATATGATGTCAGTGTTATTACTCCTGATGAAACTAAACTGACTAATGATGATTCAGAAGCATTTAAACGATTTATTAATAATTATTTCCCGTATATCCTTGTTCAGAAATCAGGCCTTGACTATACTCAGGTTGCAGAACTGACAAAACCTGTTATTGCTGAGATGGCTGAAAATGGTGAGATTCTTAATGAGCAATCAGGATATGATAGGGCAAAGAAAGTGGTTTCAATGGCTCTGCCGTATATGAATATAATGGTCCTGTACTTTATGATCCTGATATATGGGCAGGGAGTGGCTAATAACGTTATTATGGAAAAGACATCAAAGCTGATGGATATATTCCTTTTAGCTGTTAAACCTGCTGCTATGGTTATGGGAAAAGTGATCGCAATAGCCCTGTCAGGCTTAATGCAAATGGCATTGTGGATAGCCGGTCTTATAGGCGGATTTATAACCGGAACACTTATTGTTAAGGCTATTAACCCACAGACAGATATGGGCTTGATTCAGCTTTTTGATTCACTTGATATTTTTTCCGGAATGTTTAGTCTGTCATCAATAATAGTAGCTATCTTCATTATTCTTGCCGGTTTTCTGCTTTATTGCTCGCTTGCAGCGATTGGAGGCTCCCTGGCAGGAAAACCTGAGGATCTGTCGTCAACGAATCTGATATTTTCTATGTCATTGATTATCAGCTTCTTATGTACTATGTATGCAGGAGGAATGGATGGCATGTCATCGTCAGCGGAATGGCTCAACTGGTTCCCCCTTACAGCTATACTGGTAACACCGGGGCGAGTGCTTATTGGCCAGGCGTCACTGCTGACAGGGATAGGCTCTCTGTGTATCGTGCTGATTTGTTCGGTTCTTGTTGTAATACTTGCAGGAAGAATGTATAAGATGATGTCGCTGTATAAGGGAAACCCCCTAAAAGTAGGCGAGGCATTTAAGATGCTGAGGCAGAAGGGCTAGGACAAAATTTATTTTCAATAATAAATGTGGAGTAGGAAACTGCTCCACATTTTCGTTAAATGATGTTGCCTGAAAGGCTACAGCAGAAAATCTCAGGGGCTCGATGCCCACGAAACTTTTATTTATGAAGTGATAATAAAGAGAAAAACTCTATGTTATATAACTGGTTACAAGAAGCGAACGCTCAGAAATCTATTTAATATTTGAGAATTTTCAAACCGTCTCATTGCATAGGTGTGTTTTATCATATAAGCTATGTATAAGGAGGTGCTTTTCATGGCAAAAGAAGATGATAAAAATTTTAACGCTATGTTAATGGATAATAAGGACATGCCCAAATATCAGATTATCACCGATGAAAAAAGCATTAAGAAATATGGCGGGAACAGAATGTACTTTGCGCCACCAATTGATTATGACAAAATAATGCGGCTTGTACCATTTGGAAAGCTGCTCACGGTAGGTATGATACGGGAGTATTTTGCCAGGATGAGTGGAGCTGATTTTACAGAGCCAATTACAGCAGGGATATTTGTATCAATTGCTGCATGGGCAAGCTATCAAAGAACAGAGGATAAAACTCCATATTGGAGAACGTTAAAAGCAAATGGGGAATTAAATCCCAAATATCCCGATGGAATAGAAGCACAGAAAGAGCTGCTTGAGAAAGAGGGACATATTGTGCTTCAAAAGGGAAGAACAAACTTCAAATATTATGTAAAAGATTATGAGAAAGCATTATTTGTTATTTAGCAAATTGAATTAACCTTATAGATTGCTTTTGAATGTACTGGGAGATACGCCTTTGAGTTTTTTGAAAACCCTTGAAAAGGCTAGAGGATCATCGTAGCCAACGGAACGGGCAATATCACCAATCGAAAGTGTATTTGTCTGCATCAGTTCACATGCCTTCTCCATTCTGAAATTAATCAGGTATTCCTGCGGAGAGGTATTCAAATACTCCATGAAGAGGGAATAGAGGTAGCTTCTGTCTAGCCCTACTGATTTGGCTATCTGTGAGACGCTTATTTTTCTGGAATAATTCATTAAAATATACTCCAATGCTTTCTTAACATAAGTTTCTCTGTTATTGCTTCCTTCAGTTAAATCTACTTCAGCTGTTTCAACCAGCTGTGACAGGAATTCATACAAAAGGCCGAGAAGTCTTATCTCCTTACCTCTTGACAACTGCTTTGTCCCTATCATTTCGGTGAGCTTATTACGAAGAAAATCGTCACGATCGTAGCTGAAAACAGGATTGTTGTTGTCAAGGCCGGCCTGCTTAAGGTATGTCAACGCTTTAAAACCGTTAAAGCCAACCCATGCATAGCTCCAAGGAACTTCAATATCAGCCTGATAATGGACTATTGTATTGGGACAAATAAGAAAACCATCATTTTCACAAAGATTGTAGGTGATGCCACCAACGGTATATGTACCGCGGCCTCCAAGCACATAATGTATTATATAGTGATCTCTTACAGCAGGTCCCCAAAAATATCCGCTCTTGCAGTCTTCAATACCACAGCTGTACATATTCATATCAGTGAGCCTGGGTTCCGTAATATGCATTTTTTCTAACATATTGCCACCTCGAGTTTACTAGTATGTATATTTGCAAAAAATTCTGATACAACATTATACCATATTGTTAAAACATATTGCCATTTACTTTATGATACCACATATTAAAATAGAATTATAACGAGGCGAAGAAAGGTTACCTGCCTCGTTGAAACGCAGTAGACGGAAAGAAAATTTTTCTACAAACGAAAAATTTTATATGAACAAATGCGTTATGAATACAAATTAACACTGCAGACGGAGGTATTATTATGGCAGAATTACGTTGGCATCCACTAATAAAGGATTGGGTAATGATAGCATCTCACAGGCAGAACAGGCCTCAGATGCCAAAGGACTGGTGCCCGTTTTGTCCAGGTTCAGGAAAGGTACCTGATAATTATGATGTGTATAAATATGACAATGATTTTCCTGCACTTTCGCAAACGCCTCCTACTCCGGATGATGTAGCAACAGATTTCTATAAAATGGATGAGGCATACGGAAAATGTGAGGTCATACTATACTCACCGGAGCACACATCATCGCTGCATCAGTTTTCCATAGAACATATAGTTAAGATAATTGACCTTTGGACAGAAAGGTTTACTGAGCTAAAAAAGGATGAGAGGATCAAGTATATTTTCATTTTTGAGAATAGAGGTGAAATGGTAGGCGTTACTATGCCTCATCCCCATGGCCAGATTTACGGTTATCCGTTCGTACCAAAGAAGCTGCAACTGGAGCTGGAGTCCTGCAAGGAATATTATGAAGAAAAAGACAGCTGCTTGATTTGTGATATGCTAAAGGACGAGAAAAAGTCAGGTGACAGAGTCATATTCGAAAATGATGATTTTCTGGTATTCCTTCCGTTTTTCTCAGAGTATCCTTATGGAATGTATATTGCAGCAAAAAATCACAAGCAGAACCTGACACAGTTCAATGAACGGGAAAAGGAGAATCTTGCAAAAGCTCTTAAAGAGACTACAGGAACCTTAGATTCTCTGTTTGGCTTTACATTCCCGTATATGATGTGTATTCATCAGGACCCGGTTAACGGAGAGGACGCAAGCCAATACTATCACTTCCATATAGAGTTTTTCCCTCCTATGAGAGCGTCAAACAAGCAGAAGTTCAACGCGTCAAGTGAGACCGGAGCATGGGCACATGCAAACCCCACGAAGCCTGAGGAAAAGGCTGTAGAATTGAGAGAAGCTCACGAGAGATTCCTTTTAAAGCTTAATAAGGACTAGCTTTTGGATAGAACGTAGACATCTCAGCTGAGAGCAGCTTGTATGAAGAAGTAAAATGTAGAAAAAGACATTTTATTTTGATATATAACTTATAAGAACAGATAATATGCTGCAAAAGATGGCATATAGGGAAAGATTGAATAAGATGGCTTTTTGCCGGATGTAAGCAAAATAATGTATAAAGGAGAAGTGTGTTATGAACATTTCAGAACTTAAGGAAAAATTTCTGGAAATATACCATGGTACTGAGGATGGTATAAGAGTATTTTCATCGCCTGGAAGGGTAAATCTTATAGGCGAGCATACTGACTACAATGGCGGCTATGTGTTTCCTGCGGCTCTGACGCTTTCATCAACTGTTATTGCAAGGCCGCGCGCTGACAGAAAAATGAATCTGATTGCAACTGATTTGGGAGTACTGGTAGAAGGCTCACTTGACACACTTGATGAATATAAGAAAATCAAATGGGGTAATTATCAGTTTGGTGTGGCTGATGAGCTGCAGAAGGCGGGTTATAAGCTGACAGGCTGTGACCTGCTCTACTATGATACTATACCTCTTGGCGCAGGCCTGTCATCATCTGCGGGAATTGAGGTCGTCACAGCTATAACGCTTGTTTCACTTGGGAATGCAGCTTTTGGATTGAATAAGCCAATAAATATGATCGAAATGGCTCTTATTGGGCAGAAAGCTGAAAATAATTATGTGGGAGTGAACTGCGGCATAATGGATCAGTTTGCATCTGCTATGGGTAAGGTTGACCATGCAATATTTCTCAACTGCAAGGATCTGAGCTACAAGCATGTACAGCTGAATCTCAGGGGATATAAGATAGTAATAGCAAACACAAATAAAAAGAGGGGCCTGGGTGAATCAAAGTACAATGAAAGAAGAAGCCAGTGCGAACAGGCCTTTGAAATATTGAAAAAATTTATACCGGAAGCTACCTGTTTGGGCGACATTTCTATGGAAAGCTTCAATAGGTATAAGCGTGAAATAAAGGATGAGATCATCCGAAACAGGGCTGAGCATGTTATTGCAGAGGATGACAGAGTACTTAAATCTATCGATGCACTAATGAATGACGATATTGCATTATTCGGGCAGTATATGAATGCTTCGCATAATTCTCTGAGGGATCTGTACGAGGTTACCGGAAAAGAGCTTGATACACTGGTGGAGGAAGCCCGCAGAATAGATGGAGTTGCCGGCTCAAGAATGACAGGTGCAGGCTTTGGAGGCTGCACTGTGAGTATAGTGAAGGATGAAGCTGTTGACACCTTTATCGACAGGGTAGGCAAGGAATATACCATCAAAGCAGGACTTGTACCAGCCTTCTATGTATCAGAAATAGGAGACGGCGGAAGAGAAATATAGCTTTGGGGTTTTCAAAGAAATTCATATGGTGTATTTTGGTAATTAATACATGCACAAAAGTATATGCAAAAATATGCTTATTAAAGCTCTGCGCTTGATAGAGAGCATGCTCACCTAGAGTATAAGCTGAAAGTATTTAGCTCTATTGCATAAAGTATATATTTAAAGCTGTGTACTAAGCCTACGATTATAAGCTACGGGCTAATGACAAATTATATCTCGTGTTAAACCTAGTGCTAAAGCTGCGGGATATAATATGCGTTAATTAATGTACGCTTAATATAAAGTAATGATATTCAATAAAGCAGGTTTCAAAGAATATACGTGAGGGGGCGAAGTTATGTCAATTTTAGTTACCGGCGGAGCCGGATATATCGGCAGCCATACATTGATGGAGCTTATTAATGCTAATGAAGATGTTGTTGTAGTTGATAATCTTCAGAAGGGCCACAAGGCGGGGATAAAGGGAGGAAGGTTTTATCAGGGCGACCTGAGGGACGAAGAATTTCTAGACAGAGTATTTAAAGAAAATAATATAGAAGAGGTTGTAAATTTCGCGGCAGATTCACTTGTTGGAGAGAGTGTGTCAGATCCGCTGAAGTATTACAATAACAATATGGTATCTTCATTTCGGCTTCTCGGTAAAATGAAGGACTATGGGGTGAAGCGGATTGTGTTTTCATCTACTGCGGCTGTCTACGGGGAGCCTGAAAATGTTCCTATACTTGAAAATGATAAGACATTTCCTACAAACCCCTACGGTGAGACAAAGCTGTCAATAGAAAAAGTCCTCAAATGGGCTGATAATGCTTATGGTATAAAGTATGTTTCTCTTAGATACTTTAATGCAGCAGGAGCACATATAAGCGGTGAAATCGGTGAGGATCACAGTCCTGAAAGCCATCTGATACCTATAGTGCTACAGGCGGCTTTAGGTAAAAGAGGGGCTGTTTCAATATTCGGGGATGATTACAACACTCCTGACGGAAGCTGCATAAGGGATTATGTTCATGTTACAGATCTGGCACAAGCACATATACTTGCACTTAAGAGCTTGAGGGCAGGCAGCCAGAGCCGCATTTTCAACCTAGGAAATGGAAAGGGCTTTTCCGTTAAGGAGGTCGTGCAGATTGCGCGTGAAGTTACAGGAGTTAACATTAAGGCAAATATTGTACCAAGAAGAGCCGGTGATCCTGCTGTACTTGTTGCTTCATCAGACAAGATACGTGAAGAGCTTCACTGGGAACCGAAGTATAATGAATTATCAACAATAATAGGCACAGCCTGGAATTGGCATAAGAATCATCCTGACGGATATGGAGATGGAAAATATACGTTTTAATAGTAAATATTAAGGTGCCATGGGAGCTGATGTGCAATGACGAAACCGAAGCTTCATTTGCAAGAGCTATTCTTACATTGCACAACAACTCCGTCGACTTCCTTGAAACTAAAAGACAAGTACCTGGTATATACCTTAATTTCGGGTGTATGCCTTTTTTTTAGTTTTACAATATGATAGAATTCAAATACTTGATATGAAGATAGAATAATACGATGCAATATAATGTGATAAAAATATAACAAGCAAAATTAATAAAGGACAAAGTAGTGTAACACAAGATATATTTTGGTAAAAACTTTAGAATGTTATATGGTGTAGTGAAAGAATCACGTGTAAAAATAACATTAACTAACAATGTGGCAAGAAATTTATTATAGCAAAAATTGCGCGAGGACAAATAGGTAGAACTAATTTTATGGAGAATAAGTAATCAAGACTAATGAGATAACAGATTAGTAACTTGAAGCAGTTGCTGAGATAGGAAACAGACTTTAATTATTTCGGAGGAGATTATAGATGCTGCTTGCTGAAAATTGGAAGGAATATGAGCTTATTGATACAGGTGCGGGTGAAAAGCTTGAACGCTGGGGCAAGTATATTTTAAGAAGACCTGATCCCCAGGCTATATGGCCAATTGCGGGAGATGTAAAGCTATGGTCAAGGCTTGATGCGCACTATCACAGGAGCAGCAGCGGTGGAGGAAGCTGGGAGTATATTAACAGGTTGCCCGAACGTTGGACTGTAAAATATGGCGAGCTGGCGTTTTATGTGGAGCCCACAGGCTTCAAGCATACAGGTTTGTTCCCGGAGCAAGCTGTAAACTGGTCCTGGATGGAGGATAAAATAAAGGCTTCAGGCAGAAAAATCAGCGTCCTGAACCTATTTGCCTATACGGGCGGAGCCACTGTTGCTACGGCTCATGCCGGAGCTGAGGTATGCCATGTAGATGCATCTAAGGGAATGGTCAACAGGGCTAAGGAAAATATTGCACTATCAGGGTTGTCTGAAAGGCCTGTGAGGTTTATTGTTGATGATGTAGTAAAATTCGTAAATCGCGAGAACAGACGCGGCAGAAAATATGATGCTGTAATAATGGATCCCCCGTCTTATGGCAGAGGACCTAATGGGGAGCTTTGGAAAATTGAAGATGAGCTTTATGGGCTGATCTCTCTTTGCATTGATATACTTACACCTGACCCGCTGTTCTTTTTGGTCAATTCATATACAACCGGTCTTTCACCGATAGTTATAGGAAATATGCTGAGACTGTCTATGCAGAAAAAGTTCGGCGGCAATGTAAATGCAGACGAGGTCGGCCTCAGGGCATCCTCCTCCGGACTTGTGCTTCCTTGTGGAGCTGCAGGCAGGTGGGAGAAGTAATGCAGACAGAAAGGGGTATGTGTAAAATACACTTATTATACGAGGATAATCATCTGCTTGTAGTGGAGAAGCCGCCTAATATGCTTACACAAAGTGACAGTACAGGCGATGACGACCTGCTTTCCGCTCTTAAGGAGAATATACGGATAAGATATAATAAGCCCGGTAATGTTTACTTGGGCCTGGTACACAGGCTTGACAGACCGGTAGGAGGTGCGATGGTCTTTGCCAAAACCTCAAAGGCTGCTGCACGGTTGTCTGAGCAGATAAGAAAAAACGAGCTTGATAAGCAGTACCTTGCTGTAGTCTTTGGTCGACCGGAGAAGCCTTCAGGTACATTAGTCAATTTTCTCTCCAAGGATGAGGCCACTAATACGGTAAGAGTAGTCGATGGTACTGAGGTAGGGAAAAAGGCATCTCTTGAGTATAAGGTGTTGGATTTTTCTCAGGGAATGTCGCTTATAAAAATAAAGCTGCATACAGGCCGATCGCATCAGATACGGGTACAGCTGTCGGCGATAGGCCATCCGCTTTACGGCGATCAGAAGTATGGCAGGGGCCTTAATAAACCGGGAATGCAGCTTGCGCTCTGGTCTGTGGAGATAGGCTTCATGCATCCGACACTTAAGCAGTTCCAAAGTTATAAATCTGTGCCTCCTGATATTTACCCATGGAATTTGTTTAACGCTAAGTATTTATAAGTGTGGTCAGGAACTTGATATCATTTAGAGCTAAACCTTAGCGCAGAGCTATTTAAGGAATCATATCAGTTGACAAAAAATGATACAAGAAGATTTAAACCTATGGTGTTTACAAACAAACTGCTGTAGTATAATATAATAATATAAGCAGACATACAAGTACATAATGTAAGTGCAACAAATAGTTAGTAATAGCAGTATGGTAGAGAATGATACAATTGCATGTATAAAAGACAAATGTCAATAGTAATTATTGCAGGAACAAATTTCAATAGTAGATATTGCTGTAAAACAGAAAATTTACTAACAGTAGATTTAGAAAGCAACACATAACATCTAACCAAAGTATACAAAAGATTACACTGCAGCGGCAAATTAGAATAATACATAATAGCAGGTATATATGCATAGTAAAATTTTTAGAGAAACTTTTTTTAGTACCAAACCACTTGAGCCGCACGATTATGAGACAAGCAGAAGAATATCCATCTTGGAGGGCTGTTCTGCAAGAGCAGTCTTTAATTTGACCAGTGGAGCATTTCTTGCCGGATATGCAAGCTTTTTGGGCTCAGATGATGCTTTTAATGGAATCATAGGCGCTATGCCTGTATTAGCAGGAATAATAGCGCTTTTTTCACCTATATATTTCGAAAAAAGGGCAAAACGTAAGCTGCAGGTTACGTTTTTAAATTTCCTGCATAGGTTTATTCTTGGATTGATGGTGGTTGTACCATTGATTGCCTCGGGAAAATCTGCCAGGCTTATCCTTCTTGCATTAATGTACCTAACCGCGAATCTTTTCATTGCATTTGCCAATCCTGCAGGAAACGGTATCCTGATAGATCTGACACCTGAAAATATCAGGGGAAGGTATTTTGGAAAACGAGAATCATGCCTTCTGGCAATAGGAACCGTTTTTTCACTGGTGTTTGGCAGTGTGCTGGATAAATTCAGAGCTGATGGTAATGAATATGGCGGCTTTGTCATGATGTTTTCAGTAATACTTGCACTTTCCTTTGCCGATGGTTTCTTGTGGTCAAAAATAAAAGAACCCTACAAAGCCAAGAAAAAATCTAACTTTACTATTAAACAGGTAATAACTATTCCATTGAAAAATTCGGGTTTCAGGAAAATTCTTGTTTTCTTTGTACTATACAATATTGGACTGCAAATTGGAGGACCATTTTTCTCTGTTTATATGGTAACAGGTTTGAAGCTGGATTACACCTATATAACCATAGTCGGTATGATGAGTACTGTGGTAAATGTGCTGCTGGTTCGTGTTTGGGGAAGAATTGCAGATCGCAAATCATGGAGCTTTGTCCTTAAAAATTCAGTTATGATGCTGGGAATAACACATGCGTTGTGGATCTTTGTTAACCCAGGAACCGCATTTTTATTGGTTCCAATCCTTCATATTACAAGTGGAGCATCTTGGGCAGGTATAGGCATTTCAACCTTCAATATACAATTTGTTTTTTCTCCTGAAGACGGCAGAACCGTGTATATAGGTTTCAATGCGGCATTAGGCGGAATAATGGGATTTTTCGGTACATTGGCAGGTTCTCTTCTGCTTGGCATTTTTGAGTATACAAATCCAAGCATTGGGGGGATGGAGTTCAGCGGAATGCAAATATTGTTCGGACTATCGGGAATACTGCTGCTAGTGTCCTCTGCCTATGCAAATTTCTTTATAAAGCAGGCTTCAACACAGGTTAGCAAAGCTGATGCCGGTAAAAACAAAGCAGAAACAATGTAGTCATTTGCTTCTGCTCTTTAGTTTGCTATTAATGATCTGTTACTTATGTTATTGTTGACCGCAATTGATGCTACCCCTCGTTTTTGCTATTGTCCTTTGCCTAGATTATGCTTCTTGCAAGCGTTACTGATTATCGCTTATGTTATTGCTTCTTGTATATGCTAGAACTCGTCGTTTATGTTATTGCTCCATAAATGTGTTACTACTTATAGCTTACTTTACTGATTGGCGCTTATATTTATTGCTACTTGCTTCATTACAACTCGTCGCAACTACTCCTCACCAAGTTCACTTAGCTTTTTCTCAATTTCTTCTTTGCTAATGGTGCTAAGATATGAGAACTTGAAATCCAGAGCTTTCTTCATCATATCTACCGCCGCTTGCGTATCGTCTAATGCAGCAAGCACCAGACCGTAATTGTAGTATGGCTCGGGAAATGAAGGAGACTGGGATATCAATGGTTCATATATCTCCTTGGCCTTATCATTCATTCCAAGCAGGTAGTAGTTTTGTCCCAGATTATCCAGAATTATTTTATCAGTAGAGTTGTACTCGTGAGCTTCAAGGTTAAATTTCAAAGCCTTTTCCAAATCACCCTGGGCGATCAGCAAATATCCAAGGCTGCCATATACTGAAGTGGTCTTGTATGTCAGCATGACCTCTTCAAGCATAGCCACGGCAGCATCTATATTTCCTTTTTTCCATAATGCCAGCGCTAGATTTGATTTTACATATGAAGCGTCATCACTGTTAAGGTTCTTCTTCAGCAGGCTCTGAAGTATTTCTTCAGCTTCCTTGGGCTGACCGCTTTTTAGCAGAAGATACGCATATGATACAGAGGTCTTTGTGTTGGACTTGTTTGTAGAATAAGCCTTCTTAAACCATTTCAGAGCCTTATCCATATCTTTTTTTCCATAATTTCGTGATCCTATTACAGAATATATAAGGGTTCTTGAAGAATAAACAATGATAGCGATGTAAATTAAAGCTGCGGCAATACCATACCAAATGTTTATTTTACCGGCAATAATTATTACTGCGATAGGAAGAAGAAAACCAATGAGCAGTTTTATAATACTATTTTTCATATTTCCTCCAGAAAGCTTTATTTAATGAAGTAAGGATGGTACAAAATCCATATAACGCTAAATTTATTATAAACTATAGAATCGCAAAAATGCAAATTTCCAATATAAATATGATAATTTAGAATTCTCGGAGCAAGATGGGCACAAAATGCAAAAATATCAAGCATAAGGTGGGGCAAGTCAAATATAAAAGCTGCAGGCTTATAAGAGATTTGAAAAAAGACAGAAAAAATTTGCCGCAATGGTTGATATTCTCGCTGCTTCGGTGATATAATAATCTCAATATAGCATTAAATAAAAGCTATGAAGGAGAAAAGTAACCGGTATCGGACTTTAAAGAGAAGAATTGTCTGCGGCTGAAAGCAGTTCTATTGTTCCAAGTCGGTGAAGTTCCCTCCGGAGCTGCTTTCTGAAAGGTATGTACCCAGAGAGTCGCCAGATAAAAATATTACAGGCGGCTGAAGGACATTAGGTAGGAGATGCCGGCACCTGGCCGTTAACGTACAGGGCGTGATAATTATAGACTGTGCTGTATGCATAGATGATGTTGCGTTTGAGAGCCCGCAAAAGCGGGAATTCGGGTGGTACCGCGGAGATTAGGCCTTCGTCCCTTACATGGGATTGAAGGCTTTATTTATGGCTAAAAATGATTATTAAGGAGGACAGCATAATGAGAGACCAGTTGAACAACATAAAGCTGGAAGCAGAGAAAAAATTGTCAGCTGTGAAATCTGCAGCTGATCTTGAGAACCTGCGTTTGATGTATCTTGGCAAAAAAGGAGAGCTGACTGCAGTTCTTAGAGGAATGGGAGCTTTGACTGCGGAAGAACGACCTGTTATTGGGCAGCTTGCAAATGATGTGCGAAGCTTTATTGAAGGAAAGCTTGAGCAGGCACTAAAAAATATTCAGAAGCAGGAGCAGGAGGAACGGCTCAAGACTGAAGCAATTGATGTTACAATACCTGGAAAACGTCATGCCATAGGTCATAAGCATCCACTGAGTATTGTAATTGATGAAATTACTGAAATATTCACCTCTATGGGGTATCAGATTGCAGAGGGTCCTGAGGTTGAGCTGGACTACTACAATTTCGAGGCGTTGAATCTGCCCGTAGGTCATCCGGCAAGAGATACACAGGATACCTTCTATGTTAATGACAAAATACTGCTTCGTACTCAGACATCACCTGTTCAGATAAGAGTTATGGAGAATAATAAACCACCTATTAAGATAATATGCCCGGGTAGAGTTTACCGCTCGGATGCAGTAGATGCAACTCATTCACCTATATTCAATCAGGTCGAGGCCCTGGTTGTCGATCATGGTGTAACCATGGGAGATCTTGTTGGTACACTTCAGTTATTTGCACGCAGCTTGTTCGGAGAGAATACAAAAATAAGGCTCAGGCCGCATCATTTCCCGTTCACAGAGCCAAGTGCAGAGGTCGATGTTACTTGTTGGGCCTGTGGTGGAAAAGGCTGCAGAGTATGTAAGAATGAGGGTTGGATCGAGATACTCGGTGCAGGAATGGTACACCCTAAGGTGCTTGAAACATGCGGTATTGATTCCAAGGAGTATAGTGGCTTTGCATTTGGACTCGGTGCGGAAAGAACCGCAATGGGAAGATATAATATAGATGACCTGAGACTTCTATACGAAAATGATGTACGCTTCCTGAAGCAGTTTTAATAAAATTCCTTAGCTTTGATTTATTGCATACATGAGCTATATAAGGCATTTGCGATGTAACCTCAATAAGTCCTGAGGCGTGGTATATGACAGCTAGTGCAAGCAGCTATGTTTCAGATTGACTGAAGATATAAGAACATGATTCATCGCATAAGACCAACAAGAAGGGAGATATATAAATGAAATTACCGCTTAAATGGTTAAAGGATTATACAGATATAAATGTAACACCTAAGGAGTATGCGGACGCACTTACTATGTCCGGCTCAAAGGTGGAGGAGATAATAACGCTTGGTGATGATATAAGCAAGGTCGTTGTTGGAAGGATAACCTCGATTGAAAAGCATCCTGACTCAGACCATCTTCAGATATGTCAGGTGGATGTAGGAAATGAGGCAATACAGATTGTAACCGGGGCACAGAATGTAAAAGTAAATGACCTGGTACCTGTAGCACTGGACGGATCTCTACTTCCCGGAGGAAAGGAAATAAAGAAAGGGAAGCTTCGCGGTGTTGAATCCTGCGGAATGATGTGCTCCATTGGTGAGCTTAATGTCTCAAAGGAGGAATTCCCAAATGCCATAGAGGATGGAATATTCATTCTAGAAGGCGATCCTGAGCCGGGAACAGATATAAAAAAGATACTTGGACTTGATGAAACGGTAATCGATTTTGAAATAACCTCTAACAGGCCGGATTGTTTCAGTATTATCGGGCTTGCAAGGGAATCGGCAGCTACCTTTGATAAGGAGTTCAATATACCTGAAATAAAGGTTCAGGAATTGGGCGATTCAGTACAGGGTAAAGCATCTGTTGAAATAAAAGCACCGGAGCTTTGCTCGCGCTATGCCGCCAGAATAGTCACTGATGTTAAAATTGAGCCGTCGCCTGATTGGATGAAGGAACGACTTAAGGCATCCGGTGTAAGACCAATTAATAATATAGTTGACATAACCAACTATGTAATGCTTGAAATGGGACAGCCAATGCATGCCTTTGATCTTGAATACCTGAAGGGGCATCAGATTATAGTCAGGAAAGCTGAAGATGGAGAAAAGATGAAGACTCTGGACGATCAGGACAGGGTGCTTGACTCATCCATGCTGGTTATTGCCGATGCAGATAGGGCGGTTGCGGTTGCAGGCGTTATGGGTGGAGCAAATAGCGAGATCATGCCGGAAACCAAAGCTATATTATTTGAATCAGCTACATTTGATGGAATATCTGTGAGGCTTACGGCAAAGAAGCTGGGAATGAGAACAGAAGCCTCCAGTCGCTTCGAAAAGGGACTTGATCCTGAAAATGCACTTAATGCCGTTAACAGAGCAGCACAGCTGGTAGAACAGCTTGGTGCAGGTAAAGTCTGCAAGGGGGTAATCGACTGCTATCCTGTTAAAAAGGAAAAGAAAAGGATACCATTTGACGCTGAACGTATAAATGCTTTTCTGGGAACAGATATAAGCAGGGAAAAGATGGAGAGTGTATTTGCTAGGCTTGAAATTGGAGTTAACAGTGACGGGACTGTGTCAGCACCTACCTTCAGGCCGGATCTGGAGTGCGATGCAGACATAGCTGAGGAGGTTGCAAGGTTCTATGGCTACAACAATATTAAGGCAACACTGCTTGAGGGAAAAGCAACAACTATCGGCGGAAGAACATGGTCACAGAAAATTGACCAGATAATTCGCCAGACGATGCTCTCTTGTGGCTTGTCGGAGATATATACCTACTCGTTCACAAGCCCTAAGGTATTTGATATGATAAATCTTCCTGAGGACAGTGAGCTAAGAAAAACCGTGACCATTACTAATCCATTAGGTGAGGATTTCAGCATAATGAGGACAACAACTATTCCTGATATGCTTGAGGTGCTTGCCAACAATTACAACAAGAGAGTCGATGAGGCTAGATTGTTTGAAGTTTCAAAGGTGTATATGCCTAAGAGCCTCCCGTTGACAGAGCTTCCGTATGAAAAGCCTGTATTGACGCTCGGAATGTATGGAAATTTGGATTTCTACGATATGACAGGTGTCGTGGAGGAGCTTATGTCAGCACTTGGAATAAGGAATTACAAGCTTGAGCCGTTGAGAGACGATCCAACCTTCCATCCCGGCAGGACAGCAAGGCTTATCATTAGCGGCAGGGAATGCGGCATAATTGGCGAAATACACCCGGAGGTTGTACAGAAATTCGGTGCTGCACAGAGAAATTATATTGCAGTGATAGATATAGAGCCACTGAAGGGAAATGCGTCACTCATGGCCGAATATAAGCCTCTGCCTAAATTCCCTGCAGTATCTAGAGATATTGCAATGCTGGTTGATGACAGCGTAATGGTCAAGGAAATAGAACAGATAATCAGCCGGAGAGCAGGAAATATACTGGAGCAGATAAAGCTGTTTGACGTATATAAAGGAAAGCAGGTACCAGACGGAAAGAAGAGTGTTGCTTACTCAATTACCTTCAGAGCAGCTGACAGAACGCTCACGGATGAAGAGGTAGCAAAGGCAATGAGCAATATAACAACAACATTGTCCGAGAAGCTGGGAGCGCAGCTGAGACAGGCATAAGTAAAGCTAAGGTACAGCTTAGGTATATGTTGCAATGGTTAATTAACACAGCGGTACAATACTGCATGATGTAATATAATGATGAAAAAATGACTATTCAGGTGTGATAATAGTGAGCTATTGCACAATAACGAAAACCGAGGCTCCATTTGCAAGAGCATTATGTGCACTAAGAGATTTGATGAGCATAATAAAAGTCACGGGGGCTTTGAGCCTCTCTCGCCTTTTTGATGTAGCCCTTCGGTCAACGTCCATTAATTAAAAGTCACGGGGACAGTATCTCCGTGACTTTGTTTTTGTATATATTACTGCATCTGTTCTTCGGCTCTCTGTATCATCTTTTTAACCATTTGCCCGCCTATTGGACCGCCTTCATGACCATTCTGCGCAGAAGTAAGATCTCCCTTGTAGTGGTCATTGTTTTCCTTTGTGAATTGTTCACGTCCGATTTCCTTTGCACACTCCATCTTGAACCTGGTGAGAGCAGCTCTCTTATCGGGTACTAACGGTGTTTTTGGACTTGACATATATACGCCTCCCTTCTATTCGGCTTTTAGTTTGCTTTCTGCCGTTATGTTCGGCTTTGTGTCTTGCTTTTGCTTTTAGTTTGTCTTAAAGCTTGTTTTATTTTTGCATTCTAACTGTCTTTATTTTGAACTTATTTTTGAATAATAAACTGTAAATTCATACATAATGGAATCATAGTTGTAAATGTGGCCAAGTTTGCAAAGCTGTAAGAAGTCATTGGAGTATAAATAGCATTAACTGGAGTCTATGTGTAACGTTTAATGAGGATGCACGGAAAAGTAAAAAGGATCATGCGCCTGAAAACCTGGCCTTGCTCAACAAGCCGGCCTTGAATATATTAAAGATTAATACGTCTAAAAAGAAAATTATTAGAAAGAAGAAGCGGTACTTTCGATAAATATCTAAAAGGATTTTTGGCTGGAAATAGTTTTCATGAGTAGGCCGTGGCACATAAAATGGGTCTGTGGTACATAAAATTGGTAATATTGATTATTTATTAACAATCTGATATAATTTATCAGATAAATTTGTATTTAAACAGCTACATTTGCATTTTAGCATACATAAGGAGGCATTAATAATGCAGAAACTTGGATTTGATTATTCAAAAGCACTATCATTTGTTAACGAATCAGAAATTTTCAATTTCTCAGAATTCATAAAAGCAGCTCATGACATGCTTCATAACGGGACGGGTGCAGGAAGTGATTTTACAGGATGGGTAGACCTGCCTAAAGCATATGACAAAGAAGAATTCGCAAGAATTAAGGCTTCGGCTGAAAAAATTAAGTCAGACTCAGATGCGCTTGTGGTAATCGGTATCGGTGGCTCATACCTTGGCGCAAGGGCAGCTATTGAAGCACTTTCACATTCATTTTACAATCTGATGCCAAAGACAGAAAGGAGAACGCCGGAAATTTACTTTGTAGGCAACAGCATAAGCTCAACATACATCGCAGAGCTTTTTGAACTGTTGAAGGGAAAGGATATTTCTGTAAACGTAATCTCCAAATCGGGCACAACTACTGAGCCTGCGCTTGCTTTCAGGGTATTGAGAGAGTATATGGAAAACAAGTATGGAAAAACAGGAGCTGCAAAAAGGATATACGCTACAACAGACAAGGCAAGAGGAGCACTTAAGAAGCTGGCAGATGAGGAAGGCTATGAAAGCTTCATAATACCTGATGATGTAGGAGGCAGATATTCTGTGCTTACACCTGTTGGACTTCTTCCAATAGCTGTTGCAGGAATTGATATTGATGCAATGATGAAGGGCGCAGCTGATGCATGCAGCCTTTATAACAATCCTGATGTTAAGACCAATGAATGCTATCAATATGCTGCAGTAAGAAACGCGTTGTACAGGAAGGGAAAGACCACTGAAATTATGGTTAATTATGAGCCATCACTGCATTTCCTTACAGAATGGTGGAAGCAGCTCTATGGTGAGAGCGAGGGTAAGGATCAGAAGGGTATTTTCCCTGCAGGTGTTGATTTCACGACTGACCTGCACTCAATGGGACAGTACGTACAGGACGGCCTTCGCAATATTTTTGAGACAGTGATCAATGTAGAAGAGCCAAGAAAGAATATGACCATCAAGGAAGATAAGGACAATCTGGATGGGCTTAATTTCCTGACAGGCAAGGATATAGACCTGGTTAATAAAAAGGCCATGCAGGGTACTATTCTTGCTCATACAGATGGAGGGGTACCTAACTTTGTATTGAACATACCTAAAATGGACAGCTACTGGTTCGGTAATGTTGTGTATTTCTTCGAAAAGGCATGCGGAATAAGCGGATATTTGCTTGGTGTGAATCCGTTCAACCAGCCGGGTGTTGAAGCTTATAAGAAAAATATGTTTGCGCTTCTTGGAAAACCGGGATACGAGGCAGAGAAGGAAAAGCTGGAGAAGAGGTTAGGCTAATATTATGGCTCTGTGTCAATAGTTGGGGCAGGCCTCTAGCAAAAAAAAATATTGATATATTTTTCTGGCAGATAATCTAGTGTTTTGTAACACTTCATTGTTGTAGATCATTCGAAGTGTTACAAAGACACATCCATGAATAAAGTGGTCTGTATGAATCAGACCACATAGTTAGTAAATAGGTTACTGCCAGTTTTATTTTATATGGATATCAAACAGAGGCTGAGCTGATACCGCAGCTGGGTTATGTCACGAAACAGGCTGTAGTAAGTAAGGCTCGCTAAATAAAAGTTTCATGAGCATCGAACTCCTGAAACTTTTTGCTGTAGCCCTTCGGGCAACGCCATAAATGTGGGCGCCGGTGAATCGCCGTCCGTGGCTATACACCGGTGGTTGCACCATCCGTGGTGCACCTTGTAGTTCCTTGTGCCACATTCCAGCTTCGCCATTACTTCACAGCCTGTAATGTTCCTGCACAAGCTGCATGTACCCAGCTTAGCCTCCGTTCTCTATACGGGCATAATATGTAGTATGCGATTCCTAAACCTCTTGAAATTCTTAACTCCAAAAGCATTTCTCTTAATTACCTTGATTTTGTTATTCACTCCCTCAGAATATCTATTAGAAAATAGATATTCCAACGAGTTGAATTTCATCATGCCAGGTTCAATAGAGTTTTTTACATGCTTGAAATTCAGGCAATCCATAACCTATCGCCATCATGCTCCGTATTAAAGCCGATCCATGATTTCAATGATTGCGATAACACCTTGATACAGTAGAATAGGTATATTATTTAAAAGCTAAACCATATGAACAGGTATTCTTATTGTCCTGGCCTGATCGGTACTGTATAAAATAGTTATTTATGTAATATTAACTCTGATAAACGTGATTCGTGTGAAAAAAAACGTTTTTCATGCAAATGAAGTTCTTAATATATTTTTATTGATAAACTGGATACAGGGAATAACCCTAAAGTATTACATATGATGGAGGGATTCAATGAGAAAATTAATGAGATCAAAAAATGCAAAGAGCTTATGCAGCAAGGTATAATTACCTGTTGAGTTTGAAACACAGAAGAAACTGATTTAAATATAGGAGGATTTATGAAAAAGCTACTATCAATATTAATAGCCCTTTGTATGACATTCACACTGGCCGCCTGTAATTCAGAGAATGTGCCTTCATCTACAGACGAACCGGCAGCTGAGTCGACAGCAACTGTTGATACCGATACCGAATGGGTTGTCTACTGGTATCTATGCGGAAGTGACCTGGAATCGAATTATGGCGCTGCCACTTCAGACCTTAATGAGATGTTGGAGATAGAATTACCGGATAATGTCAGTATCATTATTCAAACAGGCGGTTCATCCGAATGGAAAAATGAAATCATAAAAGCTGATGTGCTCGGACGATATTTGTATGATAAAAATGGATTGCACTTAATCGAAGAGCTTCCATCTGCAAATATGGGCGATGCAGGCACTTTAAAGGATTTTCTGACCTTTGCCAAGGAGAATTATCCGGGAAAGCGCACGGCTGTTACATTCTGGAATCATGGCGGTGGCTCGGTTGCTGGCGCAGCGTTTGACGAGATCTATGGAAATGATTCTTTAAATATTTCTGAAATGTATGATGCCTTTTTAGAGGTATTTGGTGAAAACTGTGAAAATCAGCCCGTTGACATTATTGGCTTTGATACCTGCCTGATGGCGACCGTAGATGTTGCATACGCTTTCTCAGATATAGGTAAATACCTGGTAGCCTCGCAGGAATTAGAGCCTGGCAACGGCTGGTATTATAGCGGGTGGATCGG
Source organism: Bacillota bacterium (assembly GCA_023409735.1). Classification (GTDB taxonomy): domain Bacteria; phylum Bacillota; class Clostridia; order Acetivibrionales; family DTU013; genus JAEYRB01. Next base: position 25,225 of record JAEYRB010000045.1, read on the forward strand.
CGAGATAGCCAAAGACCCTGCCATAGAGCCTCTTGATCTGGCAAAGGTCATATGCGATACATATGTGGAGGGTTGTGAATTAGCTGAAACACAGGACAACATAACCTTGTCAGTTACTGACCTTTCGAAAGTTGCAAATTTAATTACAGCCTATGATGATTTCGGCAAGGAGGCTTTAAAATCGGCAATTGAAAACCCTGCATTTTTCGCTCATTTTTCTAAGATTGCAAGCAGTGTGGAAAATTTTGGTGGGAACACTCGTGAACAGGGATTTACCAATATGACAGACCTTGGACATCTCGCCGTAAAGTCAGCACAATTATTACCGCAGACCTCCGGAAATGTAACTGCTGCTCTGCAGGATTGTGTTGTATATAAGGTGAATGGCAAATACCGTCCTGAATCGGCTGGGCTTTCCTGTTATTACAGCTACAACGGTGACGTTGATGATTTTAATGCTTATGCAAATATAGGTCCTGTAGATTCTTTCAAGTATCTGTATTCCTATGGTCTGACAGGAACTCTATCTGAGCAGGGTATGGAGTATATTTCGCAAATGAGCTATAACAGCCTTCCTGAGTTGATGACCTTAAACAGCGTTGATTGGAAGGATATGCCTGTTACAGTGGACGAGAACGGCAACTCCACTCTTACGTTAGGCACTGATGCAGTGAATATTCTTTCATCACTCACCTTTGAGCTTTACTATGCCGACCCGGAAAATGATGTAATGCTTTGTCTTGGTACGGACAATGATATTGTCTCCGATTGGGAAGCGGGTGTATTCAAGGACAATTTTAGAGGCGTTTGGGGCAGTCTGGATGGAGCGCTGTGCTATATGGAAATTGTCTATGAGGGTGACGGCTATAATCAGTATTCAGTTCCGATAATGCTAAATGGCGAGGAATACAACCTCATGGTCATCTATGACTTTGAAACAGAGCAATATTACATTGAAGGCACAAGAAAACCACTGGATGAGAGCGGTGCAGCAGACAAAAATCTGATCTTCCTGACTGAGGGCGATGAGATTCAGACTATCCATTATGCAAATGTTATCAGCAGCGATAGTGACGAGCTAACTCCGGTCACAATAGACACAGTAACTGTAACGGCAGATACAGCTTTTAGTGAGATCGAGCTTGGTGATGGCCTCTTTATCATGATGTACACAATGAAGGACAGTCAGGGTAATGTTGTATACTCGGCACCGGTCACATTTGAATCGGCGGGTGGAGAGATCACTACCAGCGTAGAGTAAAATATTCTGTCGAGAAGCTGCCCTAGCGAGTATCGACAGTGTGCTTCCATATCTGTAAAGCAATGGTACCGTGCACACGAGAATATCCGGAAGGGACATGAAACGGAGTAGAACAACAACGTTTCATGTCCTTATGCTTATATACATTTAGAGCATTCACATGGTTGTAACCTCTTTCAATTCCCATCCAACAAAGCTATTCCCCTTAGCAGGAAAAGTTTGGGCTGAAGTCTATATCTGTTTGTTGTGGAAAATGGCCGCAGAAAGGGAAGTCCAGATTTTGCAGATCTCTTTTTTAACAATAATATCACGACAATTATACATACACTTTGTTTGCTTGGAACCTGCAACAGTGCTATACTCAATTATGTTAACAGATAAATAAAATCAAAGGGGAATGCACTTATGTACGAGAATGTGAGGTATGATTTAACAAGAACATCCTATGGCCGAAGAGGCACTTTTTACTACCTAGGTGTTTGGAAGGAAGAAGAGCAGGAACGGCTTTATGTTTGCGCGCTTCTTTCCGGGTTAGACACTGCTGCTCCGGGACAGACGGCACGCTGCGGAAAACTCTTTCCTGTCTCACTTAGGCGAAATGGGAAAGAAATCCCTTATCATGCCGAGGCAACACCGGTTTGTGTGACGTTGTCCTACGAGGGCGGTACTGCACGTCTTTGCTTGCAGCAGGAAAGTATCTTGCGGATGGAAGCGACAGGAGTCGAGGTCGTTCTTGCACCACCGCTTGCTCCTCATGAATTTGCTAAAACCCGTAATGACGGTAGTTGGGAAGTAATCATGAATCCGCTTCCAAAGCTGCTCTTCTGTCCTGTCTATGGTGAAATGGAGGCAGTGACGGGTTACGATGTTATCACCAGCCTTCCTGAGGAGACAAAGTTTATTTTTCGTCCTGATTCGGAAGGAAGGGTCGACCTTGCTGTTCACCTCTACCGATCCAATGCCTGGAGAATGGAGCAGTATCCGTCCTTCAATTCCTGCACTAAAGAGATCGAAGAGGAGTTTACAGCTTATATGGAGACAGTTCCTGAGCTGCCGGAGGAGTACGCTGATGCGCGGACCTTTGCGGCGTATATCGTTTGGTCTCATATTATCCCTGTCGATGGGACGAATATCATTTATATGAACAAAGGAATTCATCGCTGCACCTCTAACTGGCAGCAGTGCTATCATGCGATGGGTCAGTATAAAAATCCAAGATTTGCATGGGAGCTGATCCTTTCAATGTTCAGGTATCAGGACGATTATGGAATGCTTCCGGACTGCATCAACGATGCGTTTCAGAGCTTCGGCGGGACCAAGCCGCCCTTCCATGGAGTTGCGCTTAATTTTCTAAAGCATTACACTGATTTTTCATTCGCCACCATGAAGGAATACAATACCCTTTATGAGGGACTATCTCGATGGGTCTATTGGTGGCTTTCCTACCGTGATACTGATCAGGACGGGATCGTTCAGTACGACTCTGCTGATGAAGCCGGTTGGGACGATTGCTCCTTCTTTGCACAGGGCACTCCGGCCGAATCCCCTGATCTTGCCACCTATCTGATCCTTGCAATGGAGAACCTGTCAGAGTTGGCAGGAAAACTCGGAAAGACCTATGAAAAGCGAGAGTGGAAGGAGAAGGCTGACCGAATGCTGGAGCAGACTCTTTCCTTCTTCTGGGACGGCGGGAAGTTTACATCCCGGATCAATGAGACACACGAATGGGTCCAATGCGGTACTCTTGCAATCTTCCTGCCAATGCTGCTTGGCAAACGTCTGCCGGAAGAGATGATCAGGAAGATGGCTGCAACTCTTTCACAGGAAGGCGTCTGGCTGACACCGTATGGACTGGCAGGAGAACGGCTAGACAGTGATCACTATCGTGAGGTTGGCTGGCTAGCTGGCCCGATCCTGGCTCCGGCGCAGCTTTTGGTCTGCCTTGGGTTGCACGAATGCGGTCAGGACGAGCTTGCCAAAACGATAGCAGAACGATACTGTCGTGCGCTTATTAATGCCGAGTTCCCCATGATCATGAATGCAAAGACCGGCGAGGACGTCAGTGAGGGCCGCTGGTCAACGCGCTATCCAAACCGTATGTCATGGACGGCTATGACATTCTTGATCTTGGGTTCTCTCTTTCTGTAAGAGGCAGGGAAGAAATTATAACGGTATTGGAGAGCGAGAGGATATACGCAGTAGGAGTTTGACCAAACTGAATATCTGAATATATAGTGTAATGGAAGAACAAAAGTACAAAACAAGTTAAGATAGTGGATGAGGCGGCCAAACTGGTTTGCCTCATTTTCTCTGTTAGATAAGGCGACGGTTTATGTATCCTGTTCAGTATATTTATGCGGCAAAGTACGCCAATAAGCTTCACTAGTTAAACCTGGATGCATTACAGGATCTTTTGTACTCTAATCAATTGTGCAGGAGGGGCATGCTCTTGTCAATGCAATCTCCATGTGCAAATGTTGTGACATATCTTAACACTATTTCGCTTAGTGGAAAAATGATAGCAGCAGATGAAAATTTGTGATGATTGATTTTGCAGTCCATTTTTGATATTGTATCTATCAAAAGAAATCATAATGCTATATACAGTAAAGGGAGAGACTAATGGCAGAATTCAGATTTGCATGTGAAGAGGATGTTGGGAAAATTCTTTATTTTATTAAGGAACTGGCCGCATATGAGAAAATGTCAGATGAGGTAATTGCTACAGAGGAGCTGCTGAAAGAATGGATATTTGATAAACAAAAGGCGGAAGTCATTTTCGTATTGGCTGATAGAAAAGAAGTTGGCTTTGCGCTTTTCTTCCACAACTTTTCCACCTTTCTCGGACGAGCTGGTATTTATCTTGAGGACTTGTTTGTCCTGCCGGAGTATCGCGGCTATGGCTATGGAAAAGCACTGCTTAAGCAGCTTGCTCGAATTACTGTGAAGCGGGGCTGCGGGCGTCTTGAATGGTCCTGTCTTGATTGGAACAAACCAAGTATAGATTTTTACTTATCTCTTGGAGCAGAGCCAATGGAAGATTGGACGGTGTACAGAATTACCGGAGATACTCTAACGAAGATGGCGAAAGAATAAAATATATATCTAGTGATATTACTATTACAATTAGCAGAATAATGGCATATGCTTACCCATGAAACATGGCTTCATGGTATTATACTCACTAATATTTCCGGAGGGGACATGAAACGTAGTGGAACAACAGCATTTCCTGTCCCTCTGTTTATATATACATTTATATCATTTATGCGTTTAAACCCTCTTTTAATGCCCATCCTGCACAGCTGTTCATTTCTCAGCAAAAAGAATTCAAGGTTAAAGGGCATCCATATCTGCCCGCCGTGGAAATGACCACAGAAAAGGTAATCCACAATTTTGCCGGGTATTTTTAGAGAAAGATCCGGATTGTGAGTGATTGCAATTTTGGGGGAACCTGGGATACATCCGGCAATGGCTTTTTCAACATCAGGATGACCGTTCCTGAGATCGTCTATTCCGATTATGTTATATTTTTTGCCATCCTTTTCAACAATAGTGTTTTCATTTCTAAGAACCTCCACCTGCAATGCTTCAATTTCGCTGATAAAATTGCTAAGTCCAAGGGGATTGTCTGAAAAGGCCCGCAGGTCATGATTTCCAAGGCAGATAATTGTCCTGTAGCCCTTGCTGATGGTACTAAGATACTCCAAGAACTCAGAGGCGTGTAACGGTGTGTTAATATAATCTCCCGAAATTAAAATAACGTCGGGCTTTTCTACATTTATCACGCGTCTTATTTTATCTGCAGAGATCTGTGTCAAATAAACATGCAGGTCTGTCAGGTGTACAATTTTCAGGCCGGTGTTTTGGTGGGAGAAATCAAGCCTCTCTACTTTAAGCCATCTTGCCTCTATATTCATATAAATATATACGGCCAATACCAAAGCCACAATTATTATAAGCGCAATTAACATTATTCATCAACCTCACTGATCTATAATTATAAATATAACAATTACCTGAGAAATGAGCAACTGGATTTTTGATATTAAATCACATTTACATGTTGTTGGTAAGGCATTCTATCTTTCGAATTAACTGCAATAATGTAGATTAATTATACTTATGAGCATATGGAAAAGAAACCACCGCCTGCAGTAGTAGCTGTCGGTAGAACATCAGTGAAGGGATTGGTAGTGCTGCTTTTACCTGCATTAGTATAGCGGTAGAGGAAGCTTACCGTCTGTGCACGGGTGCAGGTGTTTTCAGGGGCAAAGGTAGTCTCCGTTGTACCTACTGTAACAGCATTTCCTACAGTCCACGCCACCGCATAATAGTAGTAATCGTTCTGCGTTACGTCGATAAAGGATAGAATGTATTTCGATGCTGCTACGGTCACTTAACACTTTGTACTCCGTATAACTCCGCATGGCGTTCGGTGTACTCATGCTTAAGATTGTTATAGAGTATTTTAACTGGATCGTGGCTTCTTTCAGTATTGCCTAATATCAATTCGTAATTTGCGCATACAGTGTCGATAACAAGTGGGCACAACAATCCCATATTTTTCATTCCGGTCAATATTGAAACAACCTTTTCCTTTGAAAAGGGTTCTTTATAGGATCGCCGTTGTGACAGCGCACTGAAGATATCTGCCACGGCCAGAATACGCTGGGGTAGTGTAAGCTGATCTGCTGCAAGCCCTTTTGAGTATCCACTGCCGTCAAGCTTTTCGTGATGTCTGAGCGCAATATCGCAAATTTCATCACTGACTACTCCGCGCAGAATCTGTTCACCCTCATGTATATGTTTTTTTATGATTTCAAATTCATCGGGCGTAAGTTTGCCCGGCTTTTCAAGAACGCTGTGCGGAATAGCAATTTTGCCGATATCATGCAAAAATGCCCCTATGTACAGCGCCTGCAAATCATGCTCCGAAAGCCCGAGAAGTTTACCCGTTTCCAGGCTGATAATTGTTGTGTCTGCTGTGTGGGTCACGGTGTATGGACTTCTAAAGTCTATAGCATAGACAAGGAGCATTAGATATTCCATTATTTCGCTACTCTTTATTTCAACTAACTTGATAAGTTCATTGAATTCTGGTTTATATCCTTCTGTAGCGATTTTTTGAGAAAGGTTATACTTTTCTTCCGCTGAGAAAAGTGCATCAACATAGTCAGGATTAAATTGACTGCCTGCTAGTGAACGAAATATAGATATATCTGTTTTACCCGAATGCATCAGGATATCGGCACGGTCTGCAAGATGAATGATCTGTGCATAATTTGCAAATCGTGAGTTTCTCATAACTGCTGACGAATAGTCGGTATGGTGATAAAGCAGAGCCTCTGCATACTCTGATAGATGCGATGTATTTTTGAGAAATAGGTAACCATAAAGCGAGTGGTCAAAGAATGTTTCAGTCTCAAATCTGAGCATATCGTCAATTTCATTTGTTTTATATGCGCCTATATCATGCAGGATACAAAGAACTAGAAGCTTTGAAAAGTCAAAATCAGACCTGTCCTTGCATTCTTTACAAATCATTGTCGCAATGTACCCGACTCTCTCACCATGATTTATGAGCCGGGGGTCGATCTTACTGAGTGCGCAGAGTACAACTTCGATGATCTCTGATGCATTAATGAGTACAATATCATTGTCATTGTAGTATTTTTTTATAGTGTCCATTGGTGTCTCTCTTCAAGTAGTATATGCTGTTGTTGTTTTACTCGCACTCTTGAAACTGAGCTGCATTGAGCCATTTGAACGCAGTTCTCTGAAGCTTCAATAAAGGCAAAGTAATTTTATAGAGGATGCTCGTCAAATTATGATAGCTATCTCTATTATTTCCATGGTAACATATTCCTATAAAAAAAGGAAGTCTACATAAGATTATATTGTAATTTATCAGCTTGCGCTGCTGCGTTTGATCATCTGTATCACCCTTGAAATATTTTTTATTTTATATTGAGGGCAATTAGAGCAAATCCATGGCATAAGCTTGTCATATAGTTCAGAAAGCCTGACCCTTTGGCAGTATAACAATGAGCCCTTTTGAGGCAATATATAATATGCGTACTTTAACGCATATTATATATTAACACCTAATTAAGCGCATAATAGAATTAAACATTACTAATTGCGCATAGTAATAAAATATATGCCGATAAACGCATATTCTATTGACGTGTCAATAAATGAAAGTTATAATCAGTAAAAGAGGTGTTTTAGACATTCTTTTCCTTTGATTACAATCCATTAGTTGCCATAATTGGAGATATCAAAAGCTCAAAGCAGCTAGAAAATAGACGTGCAGCACAGATACATCTCAAAAAAGTATTGGATGCAATAAATAATGAGTATCGGGACGACATTGCTTCAAAATTCATGATAACCCTTGGTGATGAGTTTCAAGGACTTTTAAGACATATTTACTGTTGTGCAGGTAAACTAATGTAAAGCCGCATTCATTGCTTGCTGCAGTAGGTATGATGCATATGGATCAGGTAGGGTATTGCTGATATGCGGCTGCAAAAGTGAATGTAATATGGGAAATAACCAATGAATAAAAATGAATGTAATAAGGAGAATATACAATGATCTTATCGGATAGAACAATTTTAAAAATGCTTGAGGAGCAAACTCTTACGATTACTCCGCTTGAGAGAAGTCAAATTCAGCCTGCGAGTGTAGATATCCGCTTGGGAGATACTTTCAGCATTGTAGAGGACTCATCTGCAGGAGTAATTACTATGCAAAGTGAAATCAGCTATAAAGTGATAAAAGCAGATACCTATGTTTTATTACCCGGACAGTTTGTTCTTGCTACAACAATGGAATATTTCAAATTGCCCAATGATTTGACAGCTTTTGTTGAAGGAAGGAGCTCACTTGGAAGGATGGGGCTGTTTATCCAAAACGCCGGTTGGGTAGACCCGGGATTTCATGGGGAGATTACGCTGGAACTCTTTAATGCAAACCGTTGTGCAATCGAGCTTCGATCTGGGCGCAGAGTTGGACAGCTGGTTTTTGCTAAAATGGATGCATCAGCTTTGAACCCTTATAACGGAAAATATCAAGGACAACAAGGTGCTACCGAATCACGGGTGTTCTTGGATAATGAAATAGTTAAATAACTATACGTTTCCCATTGCTATTTATACAGCGATGATTCATGCAAGTTCGATCACTTGTTTCGCATATGCTGCTATTCCAGCTTAATTTGATGCTCAGTGGAATCAGACTTACTTACATATATGATGCTATCTCCATTTAGTCTGAATGACAAAACAGACTCATCAAGTATTTTTTGCAGGGAACCATCTTTTAAAGACAGATTATAGAGTTTGTTTTGATCCAGTCGATTGATAAAAATCACTTCCTGTTCACCTGACCGCACAAAGGAGTCTGCAATGGCACCATAAAGCTCCGTTTTCCGGCAGGCTTGGACATCATACATCATGAGCATAGATTCAGCATTGACGTAATAAATATTTGTGCCATCGAAGGAAAGGGACCTGAGTGAAGGTACCTTGCTCTATAGGCCTGGGTATCAGTTTACCTTCATTGTCTTGTAAACTGTTGTCATGGAAGGGCTTTTCTCCTTGATCATTTTTCTCAGTATCATTGATGGGTAATGGCGACCCGGGATTTCACGGGGAGATCACGCTGGAACTCTTTAATGCACCGGAAACTATACGTATCATAACCTTTACAAGGGAATATTTAAAATAAAAGTATTTCTAATGTACCCTTGACTTTTTGGTTTAATACCATTAAACTGGTATTACGGTTTAACGATATTAAACCAAAAACATGGTCTAGTACCAAAAAAACAGTGCTATGATTTAGCAATACTAAGCCCCAAATAGCACAAATTAAAAGGAGACCAACTATGGAAGATTATAAATTAGGTGCTATGGAAACAAAATTTGCCGAGCTAATGTGGGATAATGAGCCTATTTCCTCCGGCGATCTGGTAAAGCTCTGTGAGAGGGAATTTAAATGGAAAAAGTCAACTACCTATACAATGCTTCGAAGACTTTGTGAGCGCGGCATATTTCAAAATAATGATGGAACAGTTGCTTCTCTTATGAGTAAGCAGGAGTTTAATGCATTGCAAAGTGAGAAGTTCGTTGAGGAAACCTTTGACGGATCGCTGCCACAGTTTCTGACCGCATTTACATTGCGAAAGAAGCTTTCAAACAAGGAAATCGACGAGCTTCAAAAACTCATTGATGAAAAGCGGGGTGAATCATGATGTGGGTATATAGCTTGCTGCCTAAGGTGCTCAATATGAGCCTTACAGCCGGGATCATTATACTGTTTGTACTCATTGCACGTATACTGTTGAGAAGAGCCCCGAAGATATTTTCATATATGCTTTGGGCGGTTGTTTTATTCCGTCTTGTCTGCCCGGTGTCTTTTTCATTCAGATTTTCACCGCTTAATCTGTTTAACACTCCTGTAGCAGAAAATGGCAGTGCTGCCTATATTCCGTCTGATATAGTTCATTCGGAGTATCCAAAGGTAAGTTTACCACTTCCGTCTGTCAATGAGGCAATAAATAATAGCCTGCCTCAGGGTGAAGAGCAGACTGTCGCCGACCCGCTAGAACTTCCAATGGCGGTTACTACAATGCTTTGGCTTTCAGGCATTGCAGTGATGCTCATTTACAGTGCTGTATCCTTGATAAAGCTGTACAGGAAGCTTACCGGAGCGGTATGCCTGAGGGACAACATATATCTTGCAGACCATATTGTAACGCCATTTGTCATTGGAGTATTATCACCTAAAATTTATCTCCCGTCATCACTCACACAGCAGGAGCAAAGCTACATTATACTGCACGAGCAGACACATATCAGGCGGCTTGACCACATCTTTAAATTAATTGCTTTTATTGCATTATCAATACACTGGTTTAACCCTCTAGTGTGGGTAGCGTTTGTGTGTGCAGTTAAGGATATGGAAATGTCCTGCGACGAGAGTGTTTTAAAAGAAATGGGCGGTGAGATCAAATGTGATTATTCAGCGTCACTGCTCTCTTTAGCAGCGGCAAGACGTATCATAAACGGCAGTCCTCTCGCATTTAGCGAAGGAAATATTAAACAGCGTATCAAGAATGTGCTGAACTTCAAAAAGCCTGCAGTATGGGTCATTGCCATTTCAGTATTGCTTGTTTTGGCACTCAGCCTGAGCTTTGCGGCAAATAAGACAAGTGAAGAAGGCCAAATACCTATGGGGGGAAGCAGCCTAACAAAAAACGGAGACAGCGCAAAGGATGACAGTGGAGCTCTGAATGTCGTTAACTCACAGTCGGGTCTTGAGGATACAAGCATTATAGAGCAGGCATATAATACACACTATGATAGAGTTAAAATTAAGTACCACTCCCGAGATGA
>JAEYRB010000055.1 GCA_023409735.1 Bacillota bacterium
AGCATAACCTCTCTCAAATCAACGGCTCCTTTGACGGCTTGCCTGCTTTTCTTGGGTATTTTGTCGGCGTCTGTCGCAACTTCCTTATAACTATAATATTACGTTTCATATCACTTCCAGGCAGATAGAATTCCTTTACTTCCTCTATAGTGCCTCCCAATATATTAAGCGCCTTTCCGGCTTCATCTGTATCTGATATGCTGCTGCCCTTCATTGCAATAAATATACCGCCTGTCCTTACTAATGGCATACAGTATTCCAAGAGCACCGGAAGTGCAGCAACTGCCCTGGCAGTTACAGCATCAAATTGCTCACGATACTTTGGGGAATTCCCTGCATCCTCCGCCCTTGAGTGAAGTGCAGTTATTTTTTCCATATTAAGCTCATTTATTACTCTATTTAAGAAACCTACTCTTTTCTCAAGTGAATCCAGCAGCACGACCTCCAGATCAGGCTTTGCTATCTTCACAGGTAGTCCGGGAAAACCGGCTCCTGTTCCAACATCAATAAGCGTTTTGCTATTATTAAGAAAAGGAATAATACTCAAAGAATCAACAAAATGCTTTAATACTACGTCTTTATCCTCCTCAATAGCTGTAAGATTGATTTTTTGGTTCCATTCTAAAAGCAACTCCTTATATACAGTGAAAGCTGATAGTTTCTCTTCACTAAGCTGAACTCCGAATTGTGCAGCTCCATCCTTAAGCAGCATATCTAAATACTTTTCCATATTGTCTAGTCCCTTCTTTCTGTCTGTTCCAAGTATATCAGAAGTACCGATATGTCTGCCGGTGATACTCCGGATATTCTGGAGGCCTGTCCTACAGAATCAGGCTTTACCTTTGCCAGCTTCTGTCTTGCCTCCAGCCTGAGCCCATGAATACTATTATAGTCAATATCATGGGGTAGTTGTTTTCTTTCAAGTTTTTTAAACTGCTTTACCTGAATAATCTGTCTTTTAATATATCCTTCATATTTAATAGAGATCTCAACCTGTTGAGCTATAGCATCATAGCCTCTCTTATTGTTGTTTTTCATATATTCAGGCCTCTCAGCGTCAAGCTCAGCCAGATCCTCATATGTTATCTCAGGCCTGCGCATAAGCTCTGCAAGGCTGATACCTGTCTTTATAGGAGTGCTGGATCTTTCAACGAGAAACCTATTCACTTCATCAGATGGCGATAAATGTGTTTTCTCCATCCTTTGAATTTCATTTTCTATTTTTTCTTTTTTCTTAATGAATCTGTCGTACCTCTCACTACTTATAAGACCGATCTCATAACCCTTAGGAGTAAGCCTCATGTCTGCGTTGTCTTGTCTGAGAAGAAGCCTGTACTCCGAGCGTGAGGTCATCATCCTGTATGGTTCAGAGGTACCTTTTGTAACAAGATCATCCACCAGTACACCTATATACGCTTCGGATCTGTCTAATATGAGCGGTGGTCTACTTTTTATCTTCTGGGCAGCATTAATACCGGCTATCAGGCCTTGCGCTGCAGCTTCCTCATAACCTGAGCTTCCATTTATCTGCCCTGCTGCAAATAATCCACCAATATTCTTGAACTCAAGACTAAGCTTTAGCTGTGTAGGATCAATACAATCATACTCTATTGCATAAGCGCTTCTTGTTATGTGAACATTCTCCAAACCCGGCAGCGTTCTGACCATCTCTTCCTGAACATCCTCAGGAAGGCTGCTGGACATACCCTGCAGATACATTTCCTGGGTACTTGTTCCCATTGGCTCTACAAAAACCTGATGCCTTTCTTTATCTGCAAAGCGAACAACCTTGTCTTCTATAGACGGACAGTATCTCGGTCCCACACCTTTTATCATTCCTCCGTATAGCGGTGAACGATGCAGATTAGCATGTATAATATCGTGTGTATTTTTATTAGTGTATGTAAGATAACATGGAACCTGCTCAACATCTATTTCTTCATCATCAAAGGAGAATGGTATTATTACATCATCGCCCGTTTGCTCTTCCATTTTTGAAAAATCTATTGTATTACGGTTAAGGCGTGATGGCGTTCCTGTTTTAAAACGCATCAGCTCAATACCCTTTTCCCTCAGACTGTCGGAGAGCTTGTTAGCCGGAAATAGTCCATCGGGTCCACCGCTATAACTAACATCACCAATGATTATCTTACCCTTAAGATATGTCCCGGTTGTAAGTACTACAGCCTTACAGCCATATTCCGCATTTGTATGAGTCCTAACTCCTGTAACATTGTTATTCTCATCCGTTAAAAGCTCAATAACTTCAGACTGCTTCACATGTAAATTTTCCTGACATTCGAGAACATTTTTCATCTCGATTTGGTATCTTCTTCTATCTATTTGAGCTCTTAGTGAATATACTGCCGGTCCCTTTGCAGAATTGAGTATCTTCGACTGTATAAGAGTCTTATCAGCGCATTTGCCCATCTCACCGCCAAGCGCGTCCAATTCTCTTACTAAATGTCCCTTAGCAGTGCCCCCTATACTGGGGTTGCACGGCATGTTTGCTATGCTGTCAAGATTAATTGCAAAGACTATGGTTTTCATACCCAAACGCGAACAAGCCAGTGCAGCTTCACAACCGGCATGTCCGGCACCGACAACGACAACGTCAAAATTTCCTGCCAAATATCCCATCTGTTCCTCCTATATAACGAGGTATAATATGTCCCCAACTACACGGTTCTTATGCTTTTGTAAAAACATAAGTGATAGTTACCAAATTAGTTTTCAGGCAGCGGGCATGTATCCCGGCTGCAGCTTTAAGTCACTATTTACCAATGCAAAAGCGGGAGAAAATCTCCCTTACCACATCTTCACTTACTGATTCACCTGTTACTTGTCCAAGGTATTCAGCGCTTTCTTTTATATCAATAGTTACGAAATCAAGTGGAACTCCTGCCTTATGTGCTTCCAAGGCCGAATTAAGAGTCTCTATAGCCATATCCAGCAGCTGCTTATGGCGTGCGTTTGTAACAAGTACCTCATTACTCGCATATATTTCTCCTTTTAAAAACAGTGCTTCAATTTGTTCCTTTAACTCATCAATTCCTGTTCCATCAAGCATTGATGCAGCTAAAGCAGGCTCGTCTGTTATTTCTGCTATCTGCCTTCTTGCTTTATCAATAGCAGCTTCATCTGCCTTATCAGTCTTACTTATTATAATGATCTTCTTTTTATCTTTCAATGAATTTAAAATTTCAATATCGAATGGAGATATCTGCTCCATGACATCAATTACATCAATTACGAGGTCTGCCTGTGAAGCTGCACTTCTTGCACGTTCAACCCCTATTGCCTCAACAGGATCCTTTGTCACCCTTATACCTGCTGTATCAAGGAATCTCACCGGTATCCCCTTAATATTAACATATTCTTCTATAATATCTCTCGTCGTCCCAGGTATATCGGTAACAATTGCACGATTGGTGCCTGTTAGCGTATTAAGCAGTGACGATTTACCTGCATTCGGCCTTCCAATTATTGCAGCCGTTATACCTTCGCGAAGGAGTCTTCCTCGATCATAGCTTGATGCAATTTTATCAAGCTCTCTTAAAGCAGAGCACACACCCTTATATATTTCATCCCCCGTCACATCCTCAATATCATGCTCAGGATAATCAACAACTGCTTCAATGTGAGCTATCAGCTCAATAAGCTTCTTGCGCACATTGCGAATATCTACAGAAAGCTTTCCCTCAAGCTGTGATGCAGCTGCCCGAGAGCCCTCATCAGTCTTTGCGTTTATTAGGTCTATAACCGCCTCAGCCTGTGCCAAATCCATTTTTCCATTTAGAAAAGCTCTTTTTGTAAATTCTCCCGGGCCTGCAGTTCGTGCTCCATTTTTAAGCAGAAGAGAAAGCACATTTTTTAAAACAACTATTCCTCCGTGACAATTGATCTCCACAACATCTTCCCCGGTAAAGCTGTGGGGACCCTTCATTTTTATTAGAAGCACATCATCAAGCACTTGCTTACTATCAGGATCAACTATCCTCCCGTGAACAGCATAATGTGATCTAATTTCATCAAAAGACCTGCTGCTTTCAAAAGTTCTTTTCAAAATTTCAAAAGCTTCAGAACCGCTAACTCTAATTATTCCTATGCCGCCGGTGCCATATGGAGTAGATATTGCTGCTATTGTTCCAGCTTGCTCATTAATCATTTTGTAAAACCGCCTTTATTATTGAAGAATTCCCGTACGAATGATACGTATACATATAGGATATCTAATTTACCTTTATGCTCACAGTAGCACTCTTGGATTATCAATAAAAATAATCTATAAAAGACTAGGGGCATTGAGACCTGCTAGCCTTTTTAATGTATCCCTTTGGGCAACGCCATAACTCAAAAGAGGACAATATATAAATTGTCCTCTCAATTTTAACATTATGCTCTTTTAATTAAAACTATCTTCTTGAACCCTGCTTAAGAGTAATAACAACCTTCCTGTTTGGTTCCTCCCCTATACTGTGAGTATCAACCATGTTATTTGTTTGGAGGGTGGAATGAATTATTCTTCTTTCATATGGATTCATAGGTTCGAGTGTAACGCTCTTCCTATATTTTACGACCCTTTCTGCTAAACGCTCAGCAAGCTTGACAAGGGTGTCCTCTCTCTTCTGTCGATAATTTTCAATGTCCAGGATGACTCTCTTATAATCATCACTTTGTTTATTAACAACAAGACTTGTAAGGTATTGCAGTGCATCAAGAGTTTCTCCGCGTCTTCCTATTATAATGCCACTGTCCTTACCTGTTATTTTCAGCTGTATAGAATCCTCGTCCTCAAATTTGTCTATGTCTACATCTACATTCATTTTTGACAGTATGTCCTCAAGAAATTGTACAGCTTCATCCGAACGAGAGCTTCTAAGTATAACTCTTACCTTCGCTGATTTGCTCCCGATGCCAAATATACCCTTATTTCCTTCTTCGAGCACTTCAACCTCAACGTCGTCAATGTCTGCACCAAGCTCTTCCAGCGCACAATCTATCGCTTCCTGCACTGTTCTCGCTGATTTTTCAATTATTTGATCCATCTTACAAAACGCCTCCTCCGTAGATGGTTAATATCAGTGGTTACTTTTATTTCTTGTACTTTTTATTCTTATTACCTTGTCCGGATTTTGCCGAACTGTTTTCTGATATCTTTTTAGCATTGCCATTTTCTATTTGCTTCTCGCCGCTGTTAAGTGCCTTTTCTGCAGCTCCATCATTTTTTC
>JAEYRB010000057.1 GCA_023409735.1 Bacillota bacterium
AGCATAACCTCTCTCAAATCAACGGCTCCTTTGACGGCTTGCCTGCTTTTCTTGGGTATTTTGTCGGCGTCTGTCGCAACTTCCTTATAACTATAATATTACGTTTCATATCACTTCCAGGCAGATAAAATTCCTTTACTTCTTCTATAGTGCCTCCCAATATATTAAGCGCCTTTCCGGCTTCATCTTTATCTGATAGGCTGCTGCCCTTCATTGCAATAAATATACCGCCTATCCTTACTAATGGCATACAGTATTCCAAGAGCACCGGAAGTGCAGCAACTGCTCTGGCAGTTACAGCATCAAATTTCTCACGATACTTTGGGGAATTCCCTGTATCCTCCGCCCTTGAGTGAAGTGCAGTTATTTTCTCCATATTAAGCTCATTTATTACCTTATTCAAAAAGCCTATTCGTTTTTCCAGTGAATCCAGAAGCACGACCTCCAGATCAGGCTTTGCTATCTTCACAGGTAGTCCGGGAAAACCGGCTCCTGTTCCAACATCAATAAGCGTTTTGCTATTATTGAGAAAAGGAATAATGCTCAAAGAATCAACAAAATGCTTTGATACTACGTCTTTATCCTCCTCAATAGCTGTAAGGTTGATTTTTTGGTTCCATTCTGAAAGTAAATCCTTATATACAGTAAAAGCCGATAGTTCATCTTCACTAAGCTGAACGCCGTATTGTGCAGCTCCATCCTTAAGCAGCATATCTAAATACTGTTCCATATTGTCTAGCCCTTTCTTTCTGTCTGTTCCAAATATATCAGAAGTACAGATATGTCTGCCGGTGATACTCCGGATATTCTGGAGGCCTGTCCTACAGAATCAGGCTTAACCTTTGCCAGCTTCTGTCTTGCCTCCAGCCTGAGCCCATGAATACTATTATAGTCAATATCATGGGGCAGTTGTTTTCTTTCAAGCTTTTTAAACTGCTTTACCTGTATAATCTGTCTTTTAATATATCCTTCATATTTAATAGAGATCTCAACCTGTTGAGCTATAGCATCATAGCCTCTCTTATTGTTATTTTTCATGTATTCTGGCCTCTCAGCGTCAAGCTCACCCAGATCCTCATATGTTATCTCAGGCCTTCGCATAAGCTCTGCAAGGCTGATACCTGTCTTTATAGGAGTGCTGGATCTTTCAATGAGAAACCTATTCACTTCATCAGATGGTGATAAATGTATTTTCTCCATCCTCTCAATTTCATTTTCTATTTTCTCTTTTTTCTTAATGAATCTGTCGTACCTCTCACTACTTATAAGACCGATCTCATAACCCTTAGGAGTAAGCCTCATATCTGCATTGTCTTGTCTGAGAAGAAGCCTGTACTCCGAGCGAGAGGTCATCATCCTGTATGGTTCAGAGGTACCTTTTGTAACAAGGTCATCCACCAGTACACCTATATATGCTTCGGATCTGTCTAATATGAGAGGTGGCTTATTTTTTAGCTTCTGAGCGGCATTAATACCGGCTATAAGGCCTTGCGCTGCGGCTTCCTCATAACCTGAGCTTCCGTTTATCTGCCCTGCGGCAAATAATCCTCCAATATTCTTGAACTCAAGACTCAGCTTTAGCTGTGTAGGATCAATACAATCATACTCTATTGCATAAGCGCTTCTAGTTATGTGAACATTCTCCAAACCCGGCAGCGTTCTGACCATCTCTTCCTGAACATCCTCAGGAAGGCTACTGGACATACCCTGCAGATACATTTCCTGGGTACTTGTTCCCATTGGCTCCACAAAGACCTGATGCCTTCCTTTGTCTGCAAAGCGAACAACCTTGTCTTCTATAGACGGGCAATATCTCGGTCCTACACCTTTTATCATTCCTCCGTATAGTGGTGAACGATGAAGATTAGCATGTATAATATCGTGTGTATTTTTATTAGTGTATGTAAGATAGCATGGAACCTGCTCAACATCTATTTCTTCATCATCAAAGGAAAATGGTATTATTACATCATCGCCCATTTGCTCTTCCATTTTTGAAAAATCTATTGTATTACGGTTAAGGCGTGATGGCGTTCCTGTTTTAAAACGCATCAGCTCAATACCCTTTTCCCTCAGGCTGTCGGAAAGCTTGTTAGCCGGAAATAGTCCATCGGGTCCACCGCTATAACTGACATCACCAATGATTATCTTACCCTTAAGATATGTCCCGGTTGTAAGTACCACAGCCTTGCAGCCATATTCCGCATTTGTATGAGTCCTAACTCCTGTAACATTGTTATTCTCATCCGTTAAAAGCTCAATGACTTCAGACTGCTTTACATATAAATTTTCCTGACATTCCAGAACATTTTTCATCTCGATCTGGTATCTTCTTCTGTCTATTTGAGCTCTTAGTGAATATACTGCCGGTCCCTTTGCCGAATTGAGTATCTTCGACTGTATAAGCGTCTTATCAGCGCATTTGCCCATCTCACCGCCAAGCGCATCCAACTCTCTTACCAAATGTCCCTTAGCAGTGCCCCCTATACTGGGGTTACACGGCATGTTTGCTATGCTGTCAAGATTAATTGCAAAGACTATAGTTCTCATACCCAAACGCGAACAAGCCAGTGCAGCTTCACAACCGGCATGTCCGGCACCGACAACAACAACGTCAAAATTTCCTGCGAAATATCCCATCTGCTCCTCCTATATAACGAGGTATAATATGTCCCCAACTACATGGTTCTTTTGCTTTCACAAAAAGCATAATTGGCAGTTACCGAATAGTTTTCAGGCAGCGGGCATGTATCCCGGCTGCAGCTTTAAGTCACTATTTACCGATGCAGAAGCGAGAAAAAATTTCTTTTACAACATCTTCGCTTACTGATTCACCTGTTATTTGCCCAAGGTATTCAGCGCTTTCTTTTATATCAATAGTTACGAAATCAAGTGGAACTCCTGCCTTATGTGCTTCTGAAGCCGAATTAAGACTCACTATAGCCATATCCAGCAGCTGCTTATGGCGTGCGTTTGTAACAAGTACCTCATTGTTCGCATATATTTCTCCTTTTAAAAACAGTGCTTCAATTTGTTCCTTTAACTCATCAATTCCTGTTCCATCAAGCATTGATGCAGCTAAAGCAGGCTCGTCTGTTATTTCCGCTATCTGCCTTCTTGCTCTATCAATAGCAGCTTCATCTGCCATATCAGTCTTACTTATTATAATGATCTTCTTTTTACCTTTCAATGAATTTAAAATTTCAATATCGAATGGAGATATCTGCTCTATGACATCAATTACATCAATTACGAGGTCTGCCTGCGAAGCTGCATTTCTTGCACGTTCAACCCCTATAGCCTCAACAGGATCATTTGTATCCCTTATACCTGCCGTATCAAGGAATCTCACTGGTATCCCTTTAATATTTACATATTCTTCTATAATATCTCTCGTCGTCCCAGGTATATCGGTAACAATTGCACGATTGGTGCCTGTTAGAGTATTAAGAAGTGACGATTTACCTGCATTCGGCCTTCCAATTATTACAGCCGTTATACCTTCGCGAAGGAGTCTTCCTCTATCATAGCTTGAAGCAATTTTATCAAGCTCTTTTAAAACAGAGCACACACCCTTATATATTTCATCCCCCGTCACGTCCTCAATATCATGCTCGGGATAATCAACAACTGCTTCAATGTGAGCTATCAGCTCAATAAGCTTCTTGCGCACATTGCGAATATCGACAGAAAGCTTTCCCTCAAGCTGTGATGCAGCTGCCCGAGAGCCCTCGTCAGTCTTTGCGTTTATTAGGTCTATTACAGCCTCAGCCTGTGCCAGATCCATTTTTCCATTTAGAAAGGCTCTTTTTGTAAATTCTCCAGGCCCTGCAGTTCGTGCTCCGTTTTTAAGCAGAAGAGAAAGTACATTTTTTAGAACCACTATTCCTCCGTGGCAATTGATCTCGACGACATCTTCCCCGGTAAAGCTGTGGGGACCCTTCATTTTTATTAGAAGCACATCATCAAGCACTTGCTTACTATCAGGATCAATTATCCTCCCGTGAACAGCATAATGTGATCTAATTTCATCAAAAGACCTGCTGCATTCAAAAGTTTTCTTCAAAATTTCAAAAGCTTCAGAACCGCTAACTCTGATTATTCCTATGCCGCCGGTGCCATATGGAGTAGATATTGCTGCTATTGTTCCAGCTTGCTCATTAATCATTTTGTAAAACCGCCTTTATTATTGAAGAATTCCCGTACGAATGATACGATACATATAGGATATCTAATTTACCTGTATGCTCACAGTAGCACTCTTGGATTATCAATAAAATACTCAATAAAAGTCCAGGGGTAGCCTTTTCATTGTAGCCCTTTGGGCAACGCCATAACTCAAAAGAGGACAATATATAAATTGTCCTCTCAATTTTAACATTATGCTCTTTTAAATAAAACTATCTTCTTGAACCCTGCTTAAGAGTAATAACAACCTTCCTGTTTGGTTCCTCCCCTATGCTGTGAGTATCAACCATGTTATTTGTTTGGAGGGTGGAATGAATTATTCTTCTTTCATATGGATTCATAGGTTCAAGTGTTACGCTTTTTCTGTATTTAATGACCCTTTCTGCTAAACGCTCAGCAAGCTTGACAAGGGTGTCCTCTCTCTTTTGCCGATAATTTTCAATGTCCAGGATGACTCTCTTATAATCATCACTTTGTTTATTAACAACAAGACTTGTAAGATATTGCAGCGCATCAAGAGTTTCTCCGCGTCTTCCTATTATAATTCCGCTGTCCTTACCTGTTATTTTCAGCTGTATAGAATCCTCGTCCTCAAATTTGTCTATGTCTACATCTACATTCATTTTTGACAGTATGTCCTCAAGAAATTGTACAGCCTCATCCAAACGCGAGCTTCTAAGTATAACTCTTACCTTCGCTGATTTGCTCCCAATGCCAAATATACCCTTGTTTCCTTCTTCGAGCACTTCAACCTCAACGTCGTCAATGTCTGCACCAAGCTCTTCCAGCGCACAATCTATCGCTTCCTGCACTGTTTTCGCTGATTTTTCTATTATTTGATCCATCTTACAAAACGCCTCCTCCGTAGATGGTTAATATCAGTGGGTTACTTTTTTTTCTTATACTTTTTATTCTTATTACCTTGTCCGGATTTTGCCGAACTGTTTTCTGATATCTTTTTAGCATTGCCATTTTCTATTTGCTTCTCGCCGCTGTTAAGTGCCTTTTCTGCAGCTCCATCATTTTTTC
>JAEYRB010000004.1 GCA_023409735.1 Bacillota bacterium
AGCGCCGGAACCAGCCCCTCGCCGAGCGGCGAAAAATGGAAACCAAGCTCGCGTGCCTTGTTTACGTCGCGGCCGGATTTTGTGCCGCAGTAGGCAAGCTCTTTTTTCATGGTTCCCGGTGCGGGCACGGATACCGTAAATGCGCCTGATTGAAGAAGATCGTAGCTATGGCGCGACTTTCGCACGAACACTGCGCAAATGGGTTTCCCCCAAATCACGCCCCATTGGCACCAGCCGATGGTCATGGGGTTGGGTTCGCTGCCGCCCGTGAGCAAAAACGCGCCCGCTTCCACCTGCCTTGTGGCCTCGGCGATCAACTCGTCAAATAGAACCTGCTTCATACGCGACCTCCCTAAAATTCTTCTGTTTCATTATAACACCATAATGCGGTGCCTTGTACAACACGTCAACCAGAACAATCCTATACGGCAATGGCGTTTTTTCTATGCCCGCATACGAGCGTGGAACAAAGTACAAGCTAAGATAGGAAAAATTTGTTTGCGGAGGCGTGTATGGAATCGTACTGGCATTTAACGGCGAGGGGACGGGAGTTTCCGTCGCTTGAGGGGGATCGCGAGGCGGATGTAGCCATAATCGGCGGGGGGCTTGCAGGCGTACTTACGGCCTATCTTTTGAAGGAGGCAGGGCATGACGCCATCATTTTGGAGGCCGACCGCGTGGGCAGCGGCACCACGGGCGGCACCACAGGCAAAGTTTCGGCGCAGCACGGGCTTTTGTATGCAAATCTCATTGAGGATTTCGGCAAGGAAAAGGCGCGCGACTACGCAAAGGCCAACATACAGGCGCTCGAACGCTTAAAGGGCATTGTGGAAGCCGAACACATCGACTGCGAATGGCAAACGGCCGATTCGTATGTGTATGCGCGCGGCGAGGCAGAGAACTTAAAGGTTGAGGCCGAGGCCATGAAGCGGCTCATGTTCGACGCGGAGTATGTGAGTACGGTTTCGGGGCTTCCGTTTCCCACGGTGGGCGCGGTGCGGCTTAAAAACCAGGCGCATTTCCACCCGTTAAAATTCCTGTTCGCTCTTAGCGAAAACCTTACGGTATTTGAGCAAACGCGTGTGGTGGACGTGAAAGACGGGATTGTGATTGCAAAGAAGGGCAAAGTAAGGGCGAAGCATGTTGTGTTTGCCTGCCGCTATCCCATCATCAACATCCCGGGTTATTACTTTTTACGCTTAAGCCAGCAGCGCTCATACCTCATGGCGCTCAAAGGCTGCCCGGAACTCAAGGGCATGTATGTAGATGCAAACGACAGCGGGCTTACGTTTCGGCAGGCGTCCAAAGCCTTGATTTTTGGTGGGTTTGACATACGTTCAGGCAAAAACCCCGCAGGCGGCAAGTACAGCCTTTTGCTGCAGCAGGCACGCTCGTTTTACCCCGATTGTGAGCTTATCACCCAGTGGTCGGCACAGGACTGCCGAAGCATCGACAACGTGCCCTACATTGGCCGCTATAGCGACGCGGAGCCCAACTGGTACGTTGCCACAGGGTTCAACAAATGGGGCATGACGAGCTCGATGGTCGCCGCAACAATCCTCACACGGATGATTGCAGAGGATAAGCATACCATAAGTGTGTTTTCCCCCGCACGCTTTGAGGTGGCGGCAAGTGCAAGTAACCTTGCGGGCGATGTGGGGGAAACCGTTGCAGGTCTCGCCAAGGGTATTTTCTCCGCGCCTGAGGAAGCATTTGGCAACGTGGAGCGCGGCAAGGCGGCGCTTGTGGAGTTTGAGGGCGAGCGCGCCTGCGTGTACAGGGATGACAGCGGCCGCACGCACATTTTGCCCTCGCGTTGCTCGCACCTTGGGTGCCGCCTCGAGTGGAATGCCGATGATACCGCGTGGGAGTGCCCCTGCCACGGCTCTCGCTTTGAGCCGGACGGTGCCATTTTGGACGGACCTACCGTAAAACCTATGGGACAGGAATAAATTTCATGATATAATGCCGTAAGCAGAACACGCCAATCCAAACACGGCCACAAAAGCGTATGGCGCGCCATAGCTTTGTTGAAACCGCTCATCACCGCTACGCCTTCGCGCTTTCGCCGCGCTCTGCAACGCCATGCGCTTTTGTGGCTTTACTGACGCAAACGGCGTAGGTTAAGGCGGTTTTGGAGGAGGGCGGTATAGCCGGTGCTGTTCCAACCGATGAGAACGCACAAAGCGGCCAAGATATGCCGTTTGGGCGTGTTCGGATTGGCGTGTTATGCTTAAGGAAGAAATCGGCCGCTGTGGCGGTAGGTATCTCCCGCACATCAGATAATAAAGAATGAAATTTCATTCAATTATATATCGTGAGGTAAGCGGCATGGAACTGCATGAACTCAAGCAGAAGTTTCTGGAGACCTACGGCGGAACGGCCGAAGATGTGCGGCTGTTTTTGTCGCCCGCGCGCATCAATTTGATCGGCGAGCACATCGACTACAACGGTGGCTTTGTGTTCCCGGCAGCCATCGAGCTTCGCTCGGCGTGTGCCGTTCGCGTGCGCGGCGATGGCAAGGTAAACCTCGCTTCCACCTCCTGCGAGCACCGCGTGAACGCCAACGTTGAAAACCTCAAAGGCTACGGAAAGCTTCCCTGGGGCAGCTACCAAATGGGCGTGCTTTCCATTATGAAGGATAGGGGCTATGCCGTTTACGGCATGGATATGCTGTTTGATGAAACCGTGCCGCACGGTGGCGGGCTTTCGGCCTCGGCTGCCATCGAGCTTGCAACTGCCATTGCGGTAGCCACCGTGTCAAACGAACGCACGGGCACAAAGATCGACAAGGTGGAGCTTGCCATCATCGGCCAAAAGGCCGAAAACGAATACGTGGGCATGAACTGCGGCATTATGGACCAGTATGCCTCCGCCATGGGCAAGCGCGGCCACGCTATGCTTCTTGACTGCGCAAAAATCGAAAGCCGCTACGCGAAATTTGACCTTGCGCCCCATGGCTTAAGCCTTATCATCATGAACACCAACAAGCCCCACTCGCTCATCACCAGCGCCTATAACGTGCGCCGCGCGGAGTGCGAGGAGGCGCTTGCGGACTTAAAAAAGGCAGTTGAAATCAAGCACCTTTGCGACCTGGACGAGGCGGGGTTTGAAGCACACAAAGGCGCCATCACGCGCGAGGTATGTGCGCGCCGCGCGCAGCACGCCGTATATGAAAACCAGCGCACATTAAGGGCGTTTGACGCGCTCAACGCGGGCGACATGGCAAGCTTCGGCAAGCTTTTGGTGGCCTCGCACGAATCGCTTCGCGA
>JAEYRB010000027.1 GCA_023409735.1 Bacillota bacterium
AAATCAACTTCTCCAGCACTTCAGAGAGGATTCAATTCACTCAAAAAGAAGTCAGTTGAAATCAGCTCGCCTCAAAAAAGAGGAGTCTGCACAGTAGTTAGAACGGTTACACCTAAGAAGCCTAACTCAGCTTTGAGAAAGGTTGCAAGGGTACGTCTGACTAATGGTATTGAAGTAACTGCATATATTCCTGGTATAGGCCACAATCTTCAGGAGCACAGTGTTGTTCTTATAAGAGGAGGAAGAGTTAAAGACCTTCCTGGTGTCAGGTACCATATAGTAAGAGGTACTCTTGATACTGCCGGTGTTGCCAAGAGAATGCAGGGCCGTTCCAAATATGGAGCAAAGAGGCCGAAGTCAAGCGCTGCTAAAAAGTAAACGCTTGCTATGGATGATTTGAAGTGCTGAGTATGTTGTATAGATAAAGTTCACGACAATGCTGTTTATAGCAGCTGCTGCTAATTTATATATTACATCTACGAACGCACTGACGAGGACGCAAGTGTCCCGAGTACCTACAAAAAAGGAGGGAAGTAAAGTGCCAAGAAAAGGACATGTTCCAAAAAGAGATGTCCTGCCGGATCCCGTTTATAATGACAAAGTCGTTACTAAGTTGATCAATAACATCATGCTTGACGGCAAAAAGGGAGTAGCACAAACAATATGCTACGATGCTTTTGATATTATAAGGGAAAAGACAGGAAAAGATCCTCTTGAAGTATTCCAGCAGGCAATGAATAATATTATGCCTGTACTTGAAGTTAAAGCCAGAAGGGTCGGAGGTGCTACCTACCAGGTTCCAATGGAAGTAAGACCTGATAGAAGGCAAGCTCTTGGTTTGAGGTGGCTGACAAGCTATTCTCGTTCCAGAAATGAAAAGACCATGAAGGAAAGACTTGCGGGAGAAATCATGGATGCTGTCAACGGACTGGGTGGCGCCTTCAAAAAGAAGGAAGATACCCATAAGATGGCAGAAGCAAACAAAGCTTTCGCACATTATCGTTGGTAAAAAATATTATGAACATATCGAGGAAGAAAGGAGGCAATTATGCCCAGGCAGTTTAGTTTAGAGAAAACAAGAAATATCGGCATTATGGCACACATTGATGCTGGAAAGACTACTACAACTGAGCGTATTCTGTTTTATACGGGAAGACTGCATAAAATGGGAGAGACTCACGAAGGTGCTGCTACTATGGACTGGATGGAGCAGGAGCAGGAAAGAGGAATTACAATAACTTCTGCGGCAACATCAGCTCAATGGAAAGAGCATAGAATAAATATAATTGATACGCCGGGGCACGTTGACTTTACTGTAGAGGTTGAAAGATCCCTCAGAGTTCTCGATGGTTCGGTAACTGTTTTCTGTGCAAAGGGAGGGGTTGAACCCCAATCTGAGACAGTATGGAGACAGGCGGATAAGTACAATGTACCACGCCTTGCATATATTAATAAAATGGATATTATGGGTGCAGATTTTTTCAACTGCGTCCAGATGATGAAGGACAGATTAAAGGCAAATGCTGTTCCGATTCAATTGCCTATTGGCAAGGAAGACAATTTTAAAGGTATAGTCGACCTGGTCACGATGAAGGCCTCATACTATGAAGATGATTTAGGTAAAGTAATAGATGAGGAACCGATACCGGAAGATATGGCCGATGTTGTTGATAAATATCGTAACATATTAATTGAAGCTGTTGCTGAACAAGACGAGAACTTAATGAATAAGTACCTCGAGGGAGAGGAACTTACTGCAGAAGAGATACGTGCAGGTATTAGAAAGGCTACTATTGCTGTTGAAATGATCCCTGTTACATGTGGATCATCATACAAGAACAAAGGTGTACAGCCACTACTGGACGCTATTGTTGAATATATGCCTTCTCCATTGGATATACCACCTGTAAAGGGCGTTGCAATTGATGATCCAGAAGAAGAGCTTGAAAGAAAAGTTAGTGATGACGAGCCATTTTCTGCTCTTGCATTCAAAATTATGGCTGACCCGTTTGTTGGTAAGCTGGCCTTTTTCAGAGTATATTCCGGTAAATTGAGTTCGGGGTCGTATGTTCTGAATTCTACGAAAAATAGAAAAGAGCGCATCGGAAGAATTCTTCGGATGCACGCAAACCACAGGGAAGATATAGATGCGGTATATACCGGTGATATAGCTGCTGCAGTAGGTATGAAGGATACTACTACCGGCGATACTTTATGCACAGATAGCGCACCGATCATACTTGAATCTATGGAATTCCCGGAGCCGGTTATCCATGTCGCGCTTGAGCCGAAGACTAAAGCAGGACAGGATAAAATGACAATGGCTCTCGCAAAGCTGTCAGAGGAAGATCCTACATTTAAGGCTCACACCGATCAGGAAACAGGCCAGACAATTATTTCCGGCATGGGAGAACTTCATCTTGAAATAATCGTCGATCGCTTGATGAGAGAGTTTAAGGTTGAAGCTAATGTAGGACAGCCGCAGGTAGCTTACAAAGAAACTATCCGTAAAACTGTTAAGTCTGAGGGCAAGTTTGTAAGGCAGTCAGGCGGTAAAGGACAGTACGGTCATTGCGTAATTGAAGTTGAGCCGCAAGAACCGGGAGCCGGATATTCCTTTGTCAATAAAATTGTTGGAGGCGCTATTCCTAAGGAATATATTTCACCTATAGACGAAGGTATCCAGGAAGCTATGAAAAATGGTGTACTGGGAGGGTATCAGGTACTTGATATTAAGATAACATTGCTTGATGGATCTTACCATGAGGTCGATTCATCTGAAATGGCCTTCAAAATAGCAGGCTCCATGGCATTTAAGGATGGCTGTCGTAAGGCAGATCCTGTTTTGCTGGAACCTATTATGAGAGTTGACGTTGTGGTACCGGAGAACTATATGGGAGACGTTATGGGCGATCTTAATTCCCGCAGAGGAAGAATAGAAGGTATGGAAAGCAGAGCAGGTGCACAGGTTATTACTTCCCATGTGCCGCTTGCCAATATGTTTGGCTATGCTACAGAGCTTCGTTCCAGAACTCAGGGAAGAGGCGTGTTCACGATGCAGTTCGACCATTATGAAGAGGTTCCCAAGAATATACAGGAATCTGTTCTAAAGTGATCGGCAACAATGCGGCAAATTGCAGTTTATCTGCTTTATGCTGCATCAGATGTAGTAAATGTACTGCACAAACTTAGGTCCTAGCAGTATATAAAATATAAAATAACTAATTAATATTTCAGTTTATTACTGAACAAGAGAGGAGAAAAAACAATGGCTAAGGCTAAATTTGAAAGAAACAAACCCCACGTTAACATTGGAACAATAGGTCATGTTGACCACGGTAAGACTTCATTGACAGCAGCTATTACAAAGGTGTTGGGCTTCCAGGGAAAGGCAAGCTTCACCGCATATGATCAGATCGACAAGGCTCCTGAGGAGAAGGCAAGAGGAATCACGATCTCAACGGCTCATGTTGAGTATGAGACAGAGAAAAGGCATTATGCACATGTTGACTGCCCCGGTCATGCTGACTATGTTAAGAACATGATCACAGGTGCAGCTCAGATGGATGGAGCTATCCTTGTTGTTTCTGCAGCAGATGGTCCAATGCCTCAGACAAGAGAGCACATACTCCTTGCTCGTCAGGTTGGTGTTCCTTACATCGTAGTGTTCCTGAACAAGTGCGACCAGGTTGATGACGAAGAATTGATCGAGCTCGTTGAAATGGAACTTAGAGAATTGCTTAGCTCATATGAATTCGATGGTGATAATATTCCAATAGTCAGAGGTTCGGCTCTTGTTGCTCTTGAGAGCACTTCAACTGATTCTAGCGCTGCTGAGTACAAGCCTATCCTTGACCTCATGGATGCTGTTGACAGCTACATTCCTGAGCCACAGAGACCTACTGACAAGCCGTTCCTTATGCCTGTTGAGGATGTATTCTCAATCACAGGTCGTGGAACAGTTGCAACAGGTAGAGTTGAAAGAGGAACTATTAAAGTCGGCGAAGCAATTGAAATCGTTGGTTTGATGGACGCTCCGAGAAATTCAGTTGTTACAGGCGTTGAAATGTTCAGAAAGCTTCTTGATCAGGCTGTTGCCGGTGATAACATTGGCTGCCTGCTCAGAGGTGTTCAGAGAAATGAAGTTGAAAGAGGACAGGTTCTTGCTAAACCGGGATCCATAAAGCCTCACACTCATTTCAAGAGCCAGGTTTACGTTCTGACTAAGGATGAAGGTGGAAGACATACTCCATTCTTCAATGGTTACAGACCTCAGTTCTATTTCAGAACTACTGACGTTACAGGTGTTGCTGAGCTTCCTGAAGGAATCGAAATGTGCATGCCTGGTGACCACGTAGAAATGACTATCAAGCTGATCACTCCTATAGCTATGGAGGAAGGCTTAAGGTTCGCTATCCGTGAAGGCGGAAGAACTGTTGGTTCCGGTACTGTTACTGGAGTAATCGAATAATTTAAAGCTTTATACTGCTTATAAAGTGGAGGCTCCATCTGTGCATATGTATTTGATTCAATGCATGGAGGGAGTCTCTCTTTGTACAAAATAAAATCTTTTCATGTTTTATTAGAACATGATAGGGTATAATTATAGTCATAAAAATATATCAATCATTATAAAGCAGTAAGGGAGATATAGAGTATGAAGCAGATAAAAAAGGACATTTACTGGACTGGTATAACTGACTGGAGCCTGCGTAGCTTTCACGGTCATGAGCTGTCTACTCATAGAGGGTCATCATATAATTCCTACTTAGTAAAAGATGAAAAGACTGTACTTATAGATACAGTATGGTTCCCGTACAAGGAAGAGTTTGTAAGCAATCTTGAGAGGGATGTGGGACTTGCCAATATTGATATGATCGTTATTAATCATTGCGAGCCGGATCATGGGGGAAGCCTTGGATATCTTATAGAAAACCTTCCTGATAAAAATATACCAATCTACTGCTCAAAGAATGGGGCAGATATTATTAGGAAGCATTTTCACAGAGATGATCTGAATTTAAACATTGTAAAGACCGGTGATTCGGTCAACATAGGTAAATATGATCTTGTTTTTGTTGATATGCAGATGATACATTGGCCTGATAGTATGCTGACATATTTAAAAGGCGCAGGCGTTATATTCTCAAATGATGCATTTGGTCAGCATTATGCGGCAGTGTCAATGTTTAATGATGAGGTAGACCGCTGTGAGCTATATGAAGAAGCGATTAAGTATTATGCAGGAATATTATCGCCATTTTCACCTATGATTAAAAAGAAGGTTGAACAGCTCAGGGCAATGGATCTTACAATAGACATGATAGCTCCTAGCCATGGAGTTATTTGGAGAGATGATCCAATGCAGATCGTTGATAAGTATTATCAGTGGTCTCAGAACTACAGTGAAGGCTTCGTGGTAATTACCTATGACACTATGTATGAATCAACAAGGGTTATGGCAGAAGCAATAGCACGTGGACTTGAGAATAAGAATGTGAAGTATAAGCTGTTTAATATCTCAATTACTGACAAAAGTGATCTTATGACTGACATGTTCAAGGCCGGAGGGGTAATTATAGGAAGCTGCACAGTGAACAATACTTTATTGCGTGAAACAGCCGGGTATCTTGACGAGCTTAAGGGACATAAGCTTAAGGGCAAGCTTGGTGCTGCTTTTGGAAGCTATGGCTGGAGCGGAGAGGGCCCGAAGATCATAAGTTCAGCTCTTGAGGGAGCAGGCTTCAAAGTTCCGCTTAGCCCACTCGGTATTAAGTATAGGCCGACAAAGGATGAGCTGGAACAGTGTGTGGCTTTTGGAGAGAGTTTTGCTGAGGCTATGCATGAAAATTAATTATGCTGCTTAGGAAGAGAATAATAAGTTTACTGAGCATTATACATTAAGAGCAGCTAAGTCTTTTGTGTGTGATAAACATATCAATAACTATTAACATATTGATATTAGATAAAGTAGAAAAGATTGTCGTAGCAATCTTTTCTACTTTTTTTGTGTGTTTGGCGGCGTTCGTTTTGATGGAGCAAGTCCCAAATAATCAACGTAATGGGAATAATTTAGTCGAAGGCAAGGGCTGGCAGTGAAAAATTTATGAACAGCCGTTTTTATATACGTTTTCATTATTTTGAGCCAAGTATTTCAGTAATTGAAGGTACATTAATTACGAGGTTACGTTATGGACCTCACGGATATGGCGAAGATTCAGTTAATGATGAAAAGGCAATACATAAGTAAATTCCATGCATTAATGGATGCTTGTAATAAAATCTTTCAAATGATAATATTAGGTATGAGTTTGACCAAAATTAAGAGGTATAACATATGCCTAAGCACAGTAAAATTATAAACTGGATAAGAGAACTTTCGCCGTCTGCCAAACGTGAGATAGTAGTAATAATAGTTATCCTTATTGTTTCTATTGCTTTAAGCCTGCCGCAGTTTATGGAAGATTGTAAAGTAGCTGCCGGGCATAATAATGAGCCTAAAAATGAGCAGGGGGTAAATTCCGCAGCACAAGGTATTGACATCAGTGGTAGTAAAACCGGAATGTTGCCGCACAGATAATTTGTTAAGGGAAGTTATTGTTTATATAGGACATCAAGCATTTTACAATTATATACTTTTTTCAGTGATAGTAAGACTAATATGACGTCCGCTTCACTGCAGACGTTTAGACATATATATTTGAGTTAATGAAGTTCATGAAAAAGTTAAATTATGTTGTCAAAGATTAAATAAATGTGTGATGGGGGCAATATTATGGAACTATCCGAGGTCAGAAGCCTTTCAGAGAAAATTGAGGCAAATATAAGCCAGGTTCTAGTTGGCAGAGATGAAACAATACACATGGTGGTAATATCACTTTTATGCAGCGGCCATGTGCTTTTAGAGGATGTGCCGGGCGTAGGCAAGACAATGCTCGCAAAATGTCTTGCAAAATCAATAGACTGTGAGTTTAAAAGGATACAATTCACTCCGGACCTTCTTCCTTCGGATCTGACCGGAATTAATTTTTTTGATCAGAAGCAAAGTGAATTCATATTCAGACCCGGTCCGCTATTTTCTAATATAATACTTGCCGATGAAATAAACAGAGCTACTCCCAGAACGCAGGCAAGTCTTCTTGAATGTATGGAGGAGGGGCAGGTTACTGTTGATGGTCAGACAAGAAAGCTAAAAAGACCGTTTTTCGTGATTGCAACTCAAAATCCGGTGGAGACGAGAGGAACCTTCCCGCTGCCTGAGGCACAGTTGGACAGGTTCTACATGAGGCTTGGTATGGGATATCCGTCTGTTGATGAGGGGATGGAAATACTTCGCAGGTTTAAGAATCCTGATCAGCCATCGGTTATATCTACTGTGGCTTCAGGTGAGGAAATCTGCGAGGCCCAGGCCGCAATACCATCTGTTATGGTATCCGATGCAGTGCAACGATATATTGTTGATATAATTGAAGCCACGAGACATGATGATAGCATTTCCCTAGGAGCGAGCCCGAGGGGCAGCATTGCTCTGATGAGAGCGGCACAGGCGAATGCCGTATTGAACGGTCGTAGTTTCGTCATTCCTGATGACGTTAAAAGGACAGCTGTGCCTGTATTGGCTCATAGGATAATCATGAGAGGTCATGCTATAAACAGCAGTGCGGAAAAGGCTGAGTCGACTGTTAATGCAATAATTAAAAAAGTACCGGTACCCACAGAGGAATTTTGATATGGATGTTGTTGCGTTCGGCATCATTATAGCGGCTGTATTGAGCTTACAGTGGTTTTTACTGTGCAGATTTGCCTTCTATAAGCTTCAATACAAATGTGAATTTAGTATCAAGGAAGCGTATGAGGGGGATAGTCTCTATCTGGTGGAGACTGTTTATAATGCAAAGCTTCTGCCTGTTCCATGGATGAAGGTCGATATTCATTCATCAAAGTGGCTTGACTTTGCAGAAACATGCTCTGTAATAGCACAGGATGACAGAAGAGTAACAAGCAGTTTTATCCTCAAAAGCTATCAAAGGACTACCAGGAGATGGAGGCTTAAATGCCTCAAGAGAGGTGTCTTCACAACAGAGAATGTGACGCTTATAAGCGGTGACCTTTTAAACTTTCAGATCGTATCAATACCAATAAGAGTTGATGCAGGCCTTATTGTGTACCCGGGCACTGTAGATATTGATAGAATTTTTGTGCCGGTAAATCTTTTTCAAAGCGACAGACCCGTTAACAGATGGATCGTAGATGATCCCTTCATAGTGGCAGGTTCGAGGGAATATACCTCAGGTGATCCGTTGAACAGGGTTCATTGGCCGTCTACAGCAAAGACAGGCACTCTTATGATCAAAAAGAATGAATTTACCTCTCAACGCAGTATGACAGTGCTGCTTAATATGCAATCCCAGCTGTATGAGTATGCCGATACTATTAATAAAAAAATTGCAGAGCTGGGAATAAAGGTTGCAGCAACATTATTTGATTCATGCCTAAAGGATGGTGTGCCTGTACGTTTTGGTACAAATGGGTGCACTGTGGCTGACTCAAGAGAGAGCATCTTTACAGGAGAGGCATCAGATACAGATCACATCAAGGATTTGCTAAAGATATTAGCTCAGCTTCTTATGAAAAACGTCGAGGATTTTGAAGTCTTTCTGGATGAAGCACTAGAAAAGCTTCAGAACACTGAGGTAGTAATAATTACAGCATACCTGAGCAGGAGAATATGTGTACAGGCAGATCAACTGGCGGAGAATGGCAATACGGTAAGCATATTTATGCTTTCCACAGAATTTGAGGGTAATATCAGGCCTGAGACTGCTGAGCTTTACATATTATCTCCTGAACTTGCCAATCTGAACAGCGGGGAAGTGATCGAAATATGAAGCTGCCTCACAGGAGTACTGTTGTAAAGCTTTTGGCCGCAGCTGCTGTAAATTCAGTTGTTTACTCAGTTTTTATAGCAGTGCGCGCTGCTCTTTTCAGAGATGACGGAGGGTTTTGTGCTGTAGCTCTTTTTGCTTTTACTGTAGCACTTGGGTCTGCTGCAGGAGTAGTTTTGCTGGGAAGACGGCTCTCGGCCGCAGAGAAAGCATCAAAAGGCAAAACGGTAAAATTTATTTCATTTATGCTCAATATAAGAGATAGCGCAGTTTCCATGTCCACCTTGGTAGCGTGGCTGATCATAGCTGTGCCTACTGTTTTGACCTTTTTTGTCTACAGGGGTTTTGGCACTTTTCGGTGCCTGCTGGAGGTATTCTATTCGGTAATCGTATATATTATCGTACTCAAACAATCCGGGCATACCGCCAGCAGAATAATGAACAAAGCAGCGGTATATATAAGCCTTACACTCATTGCTTTGTGTTTGGAACTGCCATATTTCATAAGTAACCTTATGTATCTTAGACCATGGTTCTTTGCGGCATTGTACTTATTTATTCTGGCATTCCTGGTAGTAAGAAATCAGGAGGATATTGACCAGAACATTTTTGCCAAAAAGCATATAGAAAAGTCGATACTACCCAAGAATCTTAGACGCTTTAACCTTATGTCTGTTCTTGTGGTTTATGCAGTTATTTTGCTGGCTTTCAACTTTAAAGGTATAATAATTGGTATGCTGGACTTAATGGGGGAGCTTGCCAAGGCTATTATCAGAGCGATAATATGGATATTGAACCATTTGAATAGTGCCTCTGACATAACAGAGGATGGCAGCGTTCAGGATAACATGCCTGATATGCTTCCTTATGCAGAAGAAGCTGCAGCTTCGCCTCTTTTAAACCTGATAGGTAATATAATTAAATATTTTATATTACTATATGCCGCATATAGACTCATGTTTTTCTTGGTTCGGAGAATGCCGCCTTTATACAGAAAAATAGCAGGATGGCTTAAAAAGCTGTTCTCGATAGGCAGCACTGAAGATGCTGCCTGCGGCTGCATGGATTATTATGATGAAACTGAGGTCGTAAGACTGGTTAAGCAAAAGAATGTAAAAACGCTAGGTGGGAAAGCATCAGGGAACAGGAGAAGCCTTAAGGGAATAAATGATCCTGTAGAAAGAGTCAGATTCATGTATTCAGGAATACTTGGAGCTATCTCAAAAATGGGTGTAGACAAGTCTGCCAGCGATACTACCAAAGATATTATATGCAAGACCACAGCAGCGTCTGCAGATACCGCAAACCATTTGTCATGCTTTACTGATATTTATAATGAAGTACGTTACGGTGGACTAGTTCCGGATAAAGAGCTCCTGGAAAAGTCACAGGAATATTATTTAAGCACAATAAAATCTACTAAAGAAAGAAAATAGCATGTAATATATTGAGGGTAGCTGCTGCCTGAAATCAATAGGGGAAAGCCCTGCCTCAGATACCATATAAAACAATTGAAAAAAAGTATTGTACAAGATATAATAAAAGCCATTGCATGTAACAGTTATAGTGAGGGGGATGGTCAAATGCCGGAAACAAAGAAAAATATAAAGAAGCATGTTCTGCCACTATTGCCTCTCAGAGGATTAACAGTATTCCCATACATGATTCTAACCTTTGATGTTGGCAGAGAGAAATCAATAAAGGCACTTGAAGAAGCAATGATAAATGACCAGCTTATTTTCCTTGTTGCACAAAAGGACGCAAAAAACGATTCTCCTGAAGAGGGAGATATATATAGTGCAGGTACGATCTCAAAGGTAAAGCAGCTGCTCAGACTGCCCGGTGACACAATCAGAGTGCTTGTTGAAGGTATAAGCAGAGCTGAAGTTAAGAATTATAAACAGACTGAGCCATTTTTCATAGCAGAGGTCGTCGAGAGGCTGATCGGAAGCGACGATGTAAGTGATGTTGAAAATGAAGCTATAAAGAGAAAGGTACTCGCTACATTTGAAGAGTACGCAAAGCTTAGCGGTAAAATATCGCCTGAGACTGTTGCATCTCTGGAAACTATTGACAACATAGGCCAGTTATCAGATATTATCGCTTCAAATATGCTCATAAAAATTGAGCAAAAACAAGAGATATTGAATGAGTTTCATCCGGTCTTGAGGATGGAGAAGCTTCTCGGGCTCATGATGAAGGAGATCGAGATCCTCGAGGTCGAAAAGAATATTAGTGCACGTGTTAAAAAGCAAATTGACAAAATGCAGCGCGAATACTACCTCAGAGAGCAGATGAAGGCTATTGCGACAGAACTGGGAGACAAGGACGGGACAGCAAGCGAGGTAGACGAGTATAAGGAGAAGCTCAAGAAAGCAGCCTTGCCTGAGGAAGCAGAAAAAAAGGTTCTCAAGGAGCTTGACCGTTTGCTTAAGATGCAGTCAGGTTCAGCTGAAGGTTCAGTTATCAGAACTTATCTTGACCTTATATTTGATTTGCCATGGAATACGAAAACAGATGAGGTCATAGATCTTGAAAACGCTGAAAAAATACTTGATGAGGACCATTATGGGCTTGAAAAGGTCAAGGATAGAATAATTGAATATCTTGCGGTACACAAGCTGACTAATAGCATCAAAGGACCGATACTCTGCCTTGTAGGACCTCCCGGTGTCGGAAAGACGTCTATTGCAAAGTCCATTGCCCGTGCACTCAACAGAAATTATGTCAGGATGTCGCTTGGCGGTGTTAGGGACGAGGCTGAGATTCGTGGCCACAGACGCACTTATGTGGGAGCCATGCCCGGAAGAATTATATCGGCAATGAAGCAGGCGGGTTCAAATAATCCTCTTATTCTTTTGGATGAAATAGATAAAATGAGCAGTGATTTCAGAGGAGATCCTGCATCGGCAATGCTTGAGGTGCTGGATTCTGAGCAAAACTTTGCGTTCAGGGATCATTATCTTGAACTGCCCTTTGATTTGTCCAATGTGCTATTCCTTACTACTGCAAATAACCTGGATACTATTCCAAGGCCGCTTCTTGATAGAATGGAGGTTATATCCATTTCAGGATATACTGAGGAAGAGAAGCTTAATATAGCCATGAAATATTTGGTTCGCAAGCAGTTGGAGGCTCATGGCCTTCAGAAGAAGAATCTCAGAATTGGAGAAGAAACAGTAAGAGATATTATCAATTACTACACAAGAGAAGCAGGCGTAAGAAATCTTGAGAGAGAGATCGCCACTGTATGCAGGAAGTCGGCAAAGACGCTAGTTGCTACCGGTAAGAAATCATTAACAGTAAGTCCTTCAAACCTTGAGAAGTATCTAGGAAAAAGAAGGTACCATTATGATAAGGCAAATGAGAAGGATGAGGTAGGACTGGCAACAGGTCTGGCGTGGACTCCAGTAGGCGGTGATACGCTGGCAATAGAGGTAACGCTGATGAACGGCAACGGAAAGCTGGAGCTTACAGGTCAGTTGGGCGATGTAATGAAGGAGTCGGCCAAGGCTGCGATGAGTTTTATAAGATCGAGGACTGAGCTATTTGGTATAGATAAGGATTTCTACAATAAGTTTGATATACACATACATGTGCCTGAAGGTGCTATACCAAAGGATGGGCCTTCTGCAGGAATTACGCTTGCTACGGCTATGATCTCGGCTCTTACAGGCAAAGCAGTCAGAAGAAATGTAGCAATGACAGGTGAGATAACTCTGCGGGGAAGAGTACTGCCAATAGGTGGCTTGAAGGAGAAGGTCCTTGCTGCACACAGAGCCGGAATTGATACAATAATCGTTCCTTCTGAAAATAGAAAGGATATAGAAGAGATACCTGAGAATGTAAGAAAGTATATCAAATTTATATTTGCAGCAGAAATGGATACTGTAATAAAAACGGCTATTGCAGAGAAAAAGCCCGAAAATGAATTGAAGGAAGCAGGCAGTGATCACGAGACATTTTTGATAAATAGTGAAAGTACGATCAGTGCTGAACATGAACAGCCGCATCAAATGTAGTAAAGCCTAAGGCATAATGAAATGCAGGGATATGGGGATCAGGCCTCATGTCCCTGTTTTGCATTCGGGGAAGCTTTTTCTCAAGTCATGGTACAACTGAATAATAAATCTATATCGATAGATTGTGGTGGGCCTTTAGCAAGAAAAGAATATTGATATATTTTCCTGCCAGATAATCTAGTAAGTAAATAGGTTACTGACAGTACTGTAATAAGTTATTTTAACAAGTGGATGGCTAAACATATGCAGGTGTTGACGGGTGTTTTGCTATAATGTAAAATAAAAGGAAAATATTAGAAAATAGATGAGATGTATGCATTTTTGAAAATGGAGAATGTATATGGAGATAATTGAATATGAGAATGGTTTACCTAAAGACTATCTGCAAAAAAGAAAGAAGAAATGCTTAATATATGCTTATATATGGTTTCATTGCCTTACCAACTTATATATCAATTGCACGGTCTGTTTAATCTTCTGATAAATCGAATCAAGCGATATTTTGGGAGAACTAAGTGCTCAAACAAGGTTTTGCAGCACATCAAGGAACGGTAGCGCCATTTGGTGAGAGTGGATTGCAATTTAAGAATTGGACTAATTTTTAGGTACATCGCAAATGGCTTAACATAATTGTTTTCGGTTTACATTCATGGTAAAATTGTAATAACACGTTATAAAGAAGGCATGTGAGCATATGATTTGCAAAAAAGATGCAATTTTAAACAAGACGCACATACATGCTGCGAAGACCATGGCAATACCGATATTCGTAGTTATTTTTACAATATTGACCTTTGTTTTTAAGGAACCGCTTTCAAATGTAATGAATATTGCAACCTTTCTTACATGGCACATTTTGTTTGAGTTGGCAGGAATAATTGCATATATCGCGATATTTCTTGTTGCTTATTATACATATGACATGACGCACAGCCTTCAGGCCTTGATACTTGGGAATATGCTGCTTGCAGCAGGCCTCATAGATATCTTCCACACTTTTAGCTATAAGGGTATGCCCGGCTTTTTTATTGAGAACACAACTGCGGACAGAGCAACCTTGTTCTGGATAGCAGCAAGATTTATATCCGGTACTGCCTTCCTAATTTCCAGCATAATTGGTGTGGAGGTCAAAAGCTCAATTAATAAAAATATTCTTCTATTTTCTGCGGTGTTTTTGTCATTTTCAGTTTTCATAATAGCCACATGGTACCCTGGACTCTTTCCGGCGATGTATATTGAGGGATATGGAATCACGGATACAAAAAAGTATCTTGAGTATTTGGTAATGCTCATGCTGCTGCTTGCGGCGATTAAATATTTTCATAAATTTCTTAACAATGGCAGCAAGTCGTCCCTTAATATTTGCAGCGCACTCTTAATAAGCGTAATCAGTGAATTTGAATTTACAATATATGAAGATGTCTATAGTATATATAATTACTCCGGACATGTCCTTAAATTTATATCTCTTTATATGATATTTGAATCCATTTTTGTAAAGAATATCAGAAATCCATATATCGAACTCAAAAATGCTCAGGAAGAACTGAGTAAATATGCAAATAACCTCGACAGAATGGTAGAGCAAAAGACAAGGCAGCTCAAAATAATCAACGTAAGGCTGATTGAGGATCTGGAATATGCCAGGGAGATCCAGAAATCTATGCTTCCAACATTTCTTCCTGACACGCCAAGAATTGGTTTTAGCGCTGTATACCTTTCAGCTGAAAGGCTAAGCGGTGATTTTTATGATGTACTCAGGCTTGACGATACACACATCAGCTTTTATGTTTGTGATGTATCAGGACACGGCGTTCCTGCTGCTATGCTCACTGTCTTTCTCAAGCAATGTGTGGAGAGCATTGCGGATGCTGACAGGCATAAGGGTGTAATATCCTCGCCTTCATGCGTTATACAGCAGGTTTACGATTCCTTCAATAAATCAAATTTTAAAGACAATGTATATATTGTTCTATTTTATTGCCTGTATGACATGACCAGCCGCACAATGACCTGCTGCTCAGGAGGAATAAATGAGATGCCTCTCATCTTAAAAAAGGACGGTAATATAAAAGAGGTAGATATTAAAGGCTTTCCAATTTGTAAGCTAAAGGATATATATTCTGTTGAATACAAAGACACAATTCTTGAGATAGATAAAGGAGACAGGCTTTACATATATACTGATGGAATTGTGGAGGCAAAAAACAACATAGCAGAGCAGTACACTGCGGAACGTCTAAAGCGTGTTATAAAAAAAAGCAGAGAATGCTTTCTTGACGAGCAAACGTCAGTTATCATGGAGGATCTCATGAGCTTTACCGGTGAAAAAAAGCCAGAGGATGACATGACAATTCTTGCTGTCGAGATTAGGTAAATAAGCGGCAATTTTAGCTAACTTGTGATTATATTCCTCAGATTGTAGATAATTAATAGAAATTACATCATAATAGCAGGAATAATCGTATTTAATATCGAATTATTACCTGATGTTTCCGTATTTATGGCAATCCCAGCAATATTATGCCAGTTAAGCAGGAGGTGCCAAATGACAGCATACTATGCGGCTGTTATATGCGCAATAGTAATAAGTACGATAATTATACTTATTATACAATATAAGCTTAGAAGGTTGAAATTAAAGGCATGCTTAGCAATTGCAGGTGCGTCATTGATTTCTGCTTCTGCTATGCCTGCTGTATACTATGTCATTACGATGAGCTGTAAGGGGATAGAAGTTTCGCAGCTTCCTTTAATTGCAACGATCGGAGCTACAGGAGTATGCTTATTATTAGGTTTGATATTTGGCATAGTAATATCTCACAGTATATCTTCGGACAAACAGGAAACAGCGCAAACCGCCGCCGGCGAAGCTAGTATGACAGTTGAAGCGGCAGAGGTAGCTGTCGTGCAGGAAGAGGTCAGGCAAAACAATCTTGAGCAGATATACGAAACTTTGTCGAATGAAAACAGCAGGGAAATGGCGTATTATGCTGAAAACTCTACAAATGAAGCTGATAACTTAGAAATATCTGTTGACAGCAGTGAAATTACTGATAAAATTAGTATAGACAATTACATGCAGGATAGTGAGAATTTAACTTTAGAGGATTGTATCGCGAAGGCATGGGACTTAAGGGAACAGGGAGAGTCGGAAGCTGCCGTACAGTATTTTATGTATGCCCTTGACAGGAAGCCTGATAAGGATCTCACATTCTGGATCGTGCTAGATATATGCATATTATATAAAAACCTTGGTCAGCGCAAGCTAGCCGAGGACATTTTAAATAGTTATTATGACAGCTTTAGTGATATCATGGATGAGTCTGTTAAAGAGGAAATTCGAATTAATATAAATGAAGTAAGTTAAATTCAGTAGGGCTTTGCATAATCAAAGGAGGCTTTTTTATTATGAAAAAGACGCAAAAAATTCTTGGCTTACCTATAATAAGCATAGCTGACGGTGTAGAAGTAGGTAAAGTTAAAAGCATAATTATTAATGCCGAAAGAGGCGCAATAGATTATATTGTTGTTGACAGCGGAATTCAGATATTTAGCGCCAGAGTCATTCCTACTGAGGATGTGCTTGGTATTGGTGAATATGCGCTTACTATTGAGAA
The DNA here is from genome assembly GCA_023409735.1 of Bacillota bacterium. Taxonomy (GTDB): domain Bacteria; phylum Bacillota; class Clostridia; order Acetivibrionales; family DTU013; genus JAEYRB01. Next base: position 16,528 of record JAEYRB010000027.1, read on the forward strand.
TGAAGGCGTTATTACTGATATAAGCAGGATTCCGGCAGCGATACAGCTCCTTCAGAATGATATAAGAGTAAAGGGTACTAAGGTCCTTACAAAGAAAGGCAGATTGATTGGAGAAATCGGTGATATTTATATTGACGATAACAATAACTGCAAGATCACAGGGCTGGAATTCATTGCTGACATAACTCAGAAGCAGATAAAGATAATACCCCGTGATACTGTGATAACCTTTGGCAAGAATCTTACTGTAGTTAAGGAAGATATTGAAGCCTCATTGCTGGATACTCCTGTACAGCTTGATTCAGACATTTCTTATTCTGATAACGAAAAAAAAAATAACCAATATATAAGCTCTTTTGATGAAAAGTCAGCATACAATACTGTTCAGCCAGTTCAGCCTAGTGACGCCGATACATTATTTTCCGAGGACGCTGACGGTTTTGAAAATGTAGTTGATGCTAAGGAACAGCAGACAATTGAGGAAGCTACAGCATCAAATGATGATGCCAATGCATCTTTATTGTTTGAACAAAGGCAGAGGCAGTACCTTAAGGGTAGATACGCGACAAAGACGATTAGTGATAGCATTGGCAATATAATAATCAGCGAGGGAATGCAGATTGACGATAGAATAATTGACGATGCTAAAACTAAAGGAAAACTTATTGAGCTTGTAATGAATAATAGGGCATAGGAATAACAAAAGAAACAATTATGGAGTTGTTAATTAGTGAATAAGCCACATAGAACATCTCTGGTGCTTTTTCTGGTAATAGTACAGATTATTTTTGCAATAACTGCGGGAACAGCCGCAATTTTTGCGGAGTCTTTGATTACTGTTCCTACCGGTGTAGATATAGGCGGCCTTTCTGTAGGTAATATGAGTTATGATGCTGCATCTAAACAAATAGATGCAGCATATTCTGATAAGATGAAAAGCAGTTCGATCCAGCTCCAGATGGAAGATGGGACTGTGTATGAGGTGCCTTTTTCGAAGATAGATGCGCAGATAGACCCGGATGCAACGATAGAATCGGTAAAGAAGGTTAGCAGTATAAGTGAATTGCCTGCATTATTGAATTCTTATTTTAGTCATTCAAAGCATGATATCAATCCAATTATAACTTTTGACGAGGGCAAGCTGAGGCTTGCTCTTATTGAAATTTCTGAAAAGCTGCAAATCGAGCCTGTGAATGCTCGTATAAGCTGTAATAAAGGTGTTGTGGAGAAAACAGCTGAGAAGGATGGATTGAAGCTTAATGTAACAAATACTGTTAACACTATCAAAAAACAACTCTCTGAAGATCCGTGGTCTGTTATAAAGCTGGAAAGAGCAAAGAATTATGAGTTGGAAACAGTTTTACCGGATATCGGACTAAAGGATTATGATGACATACAGGTAGTATTGTCAGAATACAAGACTTATATTATCGATGATGAACTTAAAAATGGAATTAATGCTGCTATAGCTTCAATAAATGGAGTCATACTTAATCCACGTTCACAATCAGATACAGCAGACTCTTTGTCCCTTGTAGAACGCCTCACAGAAAAAAGCACATCCTTTAATAACGATGATGAGGGTTATGATCAGGTTGCTTCGACTCTTTATGCAGCAATTTTGTTATCGGGCCTTCCGGAGCCTAAAAATAATATAACACGTATGGCGCATAAGCTTGCAGTTGATTATATAGAGCCCGGCCTCGATGCTTGGATATCCGGCAACGGCGGTGACTTAAAATTTACCAATTCTTTCAGCAAAAAGATCGCTGTTTTTGCTGAAATAGAGGATGGGTATATCAAGGTAATGATTGCAGGAAGTATTGCCGATAAAAACACTTATGAGCTCAGAACCGAGATCGTGCAGAAGTTCTCGCCGACTGTATATTATGTAGAAAACAGAAGCTTAAAATCAGGTGAAAGAGTAACACTAACAAGCGGCAGGGATGGCATGCTTGTTAATGTGTATAGGAATGAAGAGCTTATAAGCAATGATAAGTACGATGCAGAAAAATCAATTGTGCAGATTGGTCCCAACACTCAATGGGATAGTGATAATGGCAAATGATTATTTACCGGGAGCTCTGCTGCTTTTCTTACAGAGCCTTGCCTGCAACAAATTGCTGCTGTTCCCAATGCGAACGCTTGTAGTAGATATAAATTATTGTGCTGCAAACGACCCAGCCTGCAGGATACGCGAAAATTACAGGGAGATAATTGTTTTCAAATAGGTGTGATACTATATAAAGATATATCTGACGGAATACAACGAAGGAGCCTATCATTATAAACATTGGAGCACTTGTATTTCCTGCCCCCCTTAGTGTGCCTGCATAAATCTGGTTTATGCAGCACAGCAGCATAAATGGAGAAATTAATCTCATATAAAGGGAACCATAGTAAATAACATCAGGATCGTCATTGAAAACAGATATAATCGGTTCAGCAAATATCATTAAAGGAATAATAATTATAGTTGTAGATGCTAACGCAAGCAGGAGAGAGATATTCGTGCCCTTTTTGGCCCGTACTATTTTACTCGCCCCAATATTCTGACCTACAAAGGTAGTGCTGCCCATAGCAATAGATTGCATTGATAACATCGCAAAGGCATCAACCTTGCTGTAGGCGGAATATCCAGCCATGAAGGCAGAGCCGAAGTTATTTATATAGCCTTGTACAAAAACGTTTGAAAATGCAGTCACGCCTTGCTGTATGGAAGATGGAAGACCTATTTTTACTATTTTCTTAAGCATAGCATAGTTGATCTTTAAATGTGACCAATAGAGCCTGTACGGGCCGTATGTTCGCGATAGGACAATAAGTATAAGAATTGCACTTAGGAGCTGTGCAATAACGGTTGCCCATGCTACTCCTGCAACTCCCATTTCAAAGACCAGTACAAAAACGAAATCCAACACTGTATTGACAACAGCAGAAAAAATCAGAAAATACAGTGGCCTTTTTGAATCGCCTACAGCCCGCAGTATTCCTGAGCCCATATTGTAGAACAAAAGGCCGGTAATGCCATAAAAATAAATTCGCAGATATTGTGATGATAAATTTATTACATCATCGGGTGTGTTCATAAAGGCAAGCATATATGGAACAAAGGCGACACCTATGATAGTCATGATAACTGATAGTATAAATGTCATAAAGACAGTAGTATGAACTACGTCATGCACCGAGTCAAAGTCATGAGCCCCATAATACTGTGAAATTATAACATTAGATCCAATCGAAAGGCCCATAAACAGTCCGATAAGTGTATTAACGATCGGCCCTGTACAGCCGACTGCTGCCAGTGCTTCCTTCCCGACATAATTCCCGACTACAAGCATATCTACAGTATTGTAAAGCTGCTGGAACAGATAGCCCAACATTAATGGCGCTGCAAATTTGATAAGTAGCCCAATAATTGAACCTTCTGTCATATCAATGTCATTTCTTCTGCCCTTCATATCAGTCTTCTGCCTTTTCTTTACATGTTGTTTTCAAATGCTGTAAATATGTTGTACTTGCTTTTATGACTGGCTCACAGATTAACAAAAAAGCCTTCTTTTTATGAGTAGAAGGCTTTTTCGAATATTTCCATAGCCTGAATATCCATTTTTCATGGTCAAAAATATTGTAAATATCTTTGATGCTGTATACTAAAGTAAATACTGTCTGAGTACCTCGATAGCGTTTGAATCAATTATCTTTTCGCCGTATTCATTCAAATAGCCCTCGTAAAAGCTCACGTTTGGTATTTTTGTGCCATACTCGTTCATGATCAGATCGAACATTTTTGAACTCGTCAACGCTATTCCACTTCTTGAAAAGGCAAGATAATAGGTGCTGCGGCACTTATATAGTGTGCTCTCTCCGCTGTAAAGCCCCCCAAGCCTTCCTGCAAGCTTGCATATGTCATCTAAATTTTCAAAGGAATACATAAATAAGGTGGAGCACACTCTGCGGCTTTTCTTTTTAACACGCAGATCGCTTTTTTTCAGCCTGCTTTTTATATATTTCTGAATGGACTCAAAGTCACCATCTTCGTCAATTCTGGTTATAGTAATTGAAAAGCCATTGTTCGAATCAGGAACCGGTTCAATAATAAGCTGAGAATCGGAAAGGTTAAAGCCAAACTGCTCTTCTGCCTGCTCCATCATGTCCCAGATAAACTCCTGTGCGGCAGGTGTATTATAATTTAGCGCGTTGAAATCAATGTTCCTTTCCACAAGGTCATTCATTGAAACTGTAACTCTTATAATACTATCGCTTATTTTTTCTATTCTCATAGATGCACCCAAAATATTACTCTATATTATATTTATGAAAGCATAATTTACCATGTGCGTTTTAAGTCTTGTCATATTATTTCTCATAGCTTAAATCCAATGTAACAAGGCGTGGCATTATAACGAGATACTTAAACGGCACCTGCCTTTGAATTTTGCAGGATGCTGATACCACAACACGACACCTAATAATATTATACTTCTTTATCCCAGAAAAGAGAAGCACTTATTTTTTTTGATGTTTTTACAATAGATATATATGCATCTAAACTGTGACTAAATTAAGGTTCTTCGCAGCTTCAACAGCCTTGACCCATTTATATGCGGACATAAGACCATTTTGATGGTTAAATCTAAATATGCTGCCTTCATATATGAATTCCAGCTGATTGTTAAACTGTACGTTTTCTCCTGATATTGCTTCCAGCTTAAATAAATAGAGCTGCTGACCGGATAGGCAGTATTCGAGCCTGTCCTTATACAGACGCAGTTCCCCATTGCTTGCTGCCTTTTTGAGAGGACCATTTTTATTTCCCGTTAGAAGGTCAACACCCATCTCTTCAAGAAGTTGTTCATTACCTGCTGATTGGTATGAAGCAAGCCTGTACTTAAGCTGATTAAGCTGCCAAGTATTCCAATCTCGTGGATTATCAAAGTATAGCATGCTATCGGGCGCTTCAAAAAAGCCAGCTTCATTATAGATAACGCGGTAACCGCAGGTGCAGGAGAGCTTATTACCATCCGAGAAAAGAGAGCTGATACTGAAGCAGTGAGGACATATGAACAAAAAAAGCTCAAGCTTTTCAGCAAGGTTTTTTCCTTTGTATATATTCATGGACTGTCGTTGATTTTCATATTCGTCGTAGGAGAGGCCGGTAGAAATTATTGAGTAAATTTCACTAGTTGAAAGTGAATTGACTTGTTCTGATGACAGAAGCGTTGACAGAGACATATTAAGCCTGCCGCGACGCGTGCTTGAAGCCCAGCGAGGCATTGACAAGCAGGCTCCTTTTAGCGTTACCGAAACAACCGGTATATTAAGATGCTTTATAAGCTTCGCGGTAGAGTATATAATAGGGAGCGTTTTCCCATCCCAGCTTCTTCTGCCCTCAGGGAATATGCCGATTACACCTTTCCTTTTTACCACATCTAATATAGAGCGTATAGACATTGTATCAGCAGTGTTTTTGGTTTTTGGTATAGCACCTACTAATTTTAGGAGCTGTTTCAGAATAGGATTCCTGAAGTATGCATCTGATGTTACAAAATGTACAGGCTCGGGTATGCACATTGAAACAAGGAAGGGATCCCAGAAGTTAGTATGATTTGCCAATACTACATAGGGTGGCTTTATTCTGGATAATTGCCTATTGTCAATTTCATAATCAAATATGATTCCAAAATAAATTCGCCCTATGATTTTCAGAAATTTATTAAATATCTTTCCGGCTCTATACTCCCTTGTTTTAGATGACATAAGAAACCCCGTTCATTATATCTGCTTTAACCTTTGAGGTTTAATGCTATATTGCTTATCTTAACCGAATAAATATTTACTTATTCTGCTTAATATTTCAATGGAGAGCATTAACCTTATATATGTCTACAGTAACATTTATCAAGAATGTATAATTCTTTATCTGTATGTCTAAGCCATATTTTAATTTGCCTTTACCTCTGTCCATATTCTGCTGTATTCCTTGTTGATTTCATCCCCGGGGTATTCGAAGATTTCGCAATTAACAAGGTCATCAGCAGAGGGATATGCAAATTTATCGGAAACAAGTGCCGGATCAAGCATTTTCATTACCTCAGAATGGGGGGTAGCATAGCCTATGTAATCTGTGTTATTAAAAGCTATATCCGACTGGCACATAAAGTTGATGAAGGTCTCTGCTTCCGCCTGGTGCTTGCTGGTAGTCGGTATGACCATTGAATCGAACCAGTAGTTTGTGCCCTCCTTTGGTATTGAATACGCAAGGTTTTCATTCTCGGACATACAGTAATATGCATCTCCTGACCAAACCAGTGCCAGTGCTGCGTTCTCGCCTATCATAGTATCTTTGACATCATCTACGAGATAAGCATATACAAGCGGCTTTTGTTCGATAAGCTTCTGCTTTGCTTCCTCAAGCTCAGCTGTATTGTGAGTATTCATTGAGTAGCCAAGCATCTTAAGTGTAATGCCGATACTGTCACGTTCGCTGTCAGGCATTATGATTTGTCTGCTATACTTCTCATCCCAGAGTATGGACCAGCTGTCTACAGGCTCTGTAACAAGATTTTTATTATATAATATTCCTACTGTTCCCCACATATACGGAACAGAGTATTCATTATCCGGATCAAAGGAAAGATTCCTAAAACGGTCATCTATATACTTGTAGTTCGGTATGTTATCCAAATTTATCTTATTCAGAAGCTTCTCATCAAGCATACGCTTAATCATGTAATCTGACGGAATAGCAACATCATAGTCAGAGCCGCCGCTCTTAATTTTTACATACATATCTTCGTTAGTGGTAAACAGCTCATAGTTTACATCAATATTTGGATATGCCTTCTCAAATGCTTCTATAGTGTCAGAAGCTATATAGTCCCCCCAGTTATAAACATTGAGGGTTACCTTCTCCGAACTGCCTGCTTTTCCACCGCCGCAGGCTGTAAGTGATGCTGCCGATACAAATATGGCTGTTATCAGTGCAAGAGTTTTACTTTTTTTCATTTTAATTTTCTCCTAATATTCTTCCTATTAATAGTATATACATTTTTTTATATTAAATAAGATTGCTTAATTTTGCAGTTTCATCTGCGGCACTGTCATCTGAGCCGGCAGCCGACGATCTCTTGTTTATGATCAGAAGAAGTCCCAAAACAACGATAAACATTATTGTCGACAGGGCGTTTATCTTTGGATTGATACCCCGCCTAGTCATAGAGTATATGGTGATTGAAAGCGTTGAGACTCCTGAGCCGGTTGTGAAAAAGCTTATTATAAAATCATCCAGAGAAAGCGTAAAGGACAGGAGAAAGCCTGTGATTACACCCGGCATGATCTCCGGCAGTATTACCTTACGAAACGCGAAAACCGGACTTGCACCAAGGTCAAGCGCTGCCTCATATAGATTCTTATTCAGCTGTTTTAGTTTTGGAAGCACCGAAAGTATAACATATGATACGTTAAAGCTTATATGGGCAAGCAGAAGCGTAAAGAAGCCGAGCTTGAGCTTTATAAAAACAAACAGTATCATAAGTGAAATACCTGTTACTATATCAGGATTCAGAACAGGCAGGTAGGTTATGTTCATTATCAGATTTTTCTTAGCCTTGCTCATGTTGTGAATGCCGACTGCTGCGGCAGTTCCCAATACAGTTGCTATAAGCGATGCCGATAATGCTATTATTACAGTGTAGTAAAGCGAAGACATTATCTGATCATCCTTGAACAGCTCTCCATACCACTTTAAAGTAAAGCCATCCCAATGGGCCCTGGATTTTGAATTATTGAAGGAAAAGATGATCAGCAGGACGACCGGCGCATACAAAAAAACATAAATTAAATAAAGGTATATTTTCTTTAAAGTCTTCAAAACAGGCCACCTCCTGATTCCTCTTTATCATAGCGTGACATAATACCGATACTTATGAGAATGAGCACCATCATAATTATTGAAACTGCAGAGCCAAAGTTCCAATCATAAGCGCGCATGAACTGATCCTCAATAAGGTTTCCTATAAGTGTATACTGACTTCCGCCAAGGAGCTTTGATATAACAAAGGTGGTCAGCGCAGGCATGAATACCATAGTAATGCCTGATACGACTCCCGGAAGGCTCAGTGGAAAGGTGATCCTCCTGAACACTGTAAAGGAATCAGAGCCAAGGTCTTCAGCTGCTTCAATGAGACTTCGGTCTATCTTGCTCATTACTGAGAAGATCGGCAGCACCATGAATGGCAGGAAATTATATACCATACCAAGAATTACTGCAGCGTCTGTATAAAGTATGTTTATCTGAGGCAGACCAATTGCACCGAGAAAAGTGTTGATAAGTCCGTTCTTTTCCAGCAATGTAAGCCATGCATAGGTGCGCAGCAGGAAGTTCATCCACATTGGAATAACAAAAAGCAAAACCATCAGACTTCTATTTGATAGATCCTTACCAGCCAGTATCATAGCTACGGGATATCCTACTAAGAGGCATATAATAGTGCTTATGACAGCAAGAAGTAATGATCTCCATAATACCTTCAAATATAATGGCTGCATAAATTTTTGAAAATTTTCCAGCGTAAATGCTGTGCCCTCAGGTGTAGAAACAGTAATACTGTAGTATAATACCAGAACCATAGGCACAATTATAAAAATGATCATCCATACAATGTATGGATATGCTATCTGGCTTTTTTTCATGACGCAAGCACCTTTTTCATAATTTGTATGTCGCCGGGAAGTATTCTAAGTGTTACTTTTGAATCAACAGGCTCCATCTGAGTACTGTGAACAATCCATGTGTAGCCATTTTCACCAACGACCTGCATTTCATAGTGAACCCCCTTGAAGGTAACTGATTGAACACATCCCTGCATAAAGTCGCCTTCTTCGTGTGTAAGCTTGATATCTTCAGGTCTGACTACTACATCAACATCTTCGTTTATGCCAAAGCCCTTATCTACGCAATCAAATTCGTGATTGGCGAATAAGACACGGTAGTCGCGCAGCATCACTCCGCTGATAATATTGCTTTCGCCTATGAAATCGGCAACAAAAGCATTCTTCGGCTCATTGTATATATCCTGAGGAGTACCGATCTGCTGTATGATACCCTGCTGCATAACAACTATGGTATCAGACATTGTAAGTGCTTCCTCCTGATCGTGTGTTACATATATAAAGGTTATACCCAAGCTTTTTTGAATGTTCTTCAGCTCAAGCTGCATCTCCTTGCGCAGTTTCAGGTCAAGCGCGCCTAATGGCTCGTCGAGAAGAAGCACCTCAGGCTCGTTGACTAGTGCACGTGCAATTGCTATACGCTGCTGCTGACCACCGCTTAGAGATTCTATGGACCGCTTTTCAAAGCCGTCGAGATTTACCATCGTCAGCATGTGTTTTACCTTTTCATCAATAACTTGCTTGTCCATTTTCTTGATTTTCAATCCAAATGCAATATTCTCATAAACATTCATATGAGGGAATAGTGCATATTTTTGAAACACTGTATTAAGCCTTCTTTTATATGGAGGCACATCATTAATATTCTCGCCGTTAAACAGAACCTTGCCGGAGGTAGGCGATTCAAAACCGCCGATCAGCCTGAGGGTAGTCGTTTTACCGCACCCACTGGGACCAAGCAGTGTAATAAATTCATTTTGCCGAATATAAAGGTTTATTCCCTTAAGAGCCTCATGCCCGTTATAATCCTTGGTCAAATCAACCAGCTCGATTATATGATTAGACAACCAACTCACTCCTTACTACAGTATTATTTTATGTTTCATAGGCGTTCGCTCTTAGAAGCTTGGCGGAGTTGATACCCACAAAACCCTTGCTTCAGTTTTCCCGCTATTTGTTATATGATGAACAACGCTTGCTTTAAAATAAAAGCTCTCGTCCTTCTTTACCTTATATTTCCTGCTGCCCAAATGCACATATATGCTACCGGATATAACATAACCAAATTCTTCGCCTTCATGAGGCTGGTCGGCTTCAGAACTGCCGCCGGGTGAAATCACCATAAGTATTGGCTCCATGCGGTTTTTTTGTGAATCAGGCACTATCCAACGTATTTCACTTTTGTTGTCGGTATCGTTGGTAACAAAAAAATCATCCTTTCCAAAGACAATTTTTTCATCGACAATTTCATTGAAAAAGTCCTTTAAATTTGTCCCAAGGCACTGGAGTAAGTCAACAAGTGTAGCAATGGAAGGAGACGTGAGGTCTCTTTCTATCTGGGATATAAAGCCCTTTGAAAGCTCACTCCTGTTTGCCAGCTCCTCCTGGGTCAAACCGTTTTTAATTCTCAGCATTTTTATCTTGTTGCCTATTTTCATAATAACCGCTTTCTTCCACTTCTTATTAAAAAAGTCCCGTGGGCATCGAACCCCTCTCGTCTTTTTGCTGTAGTCCTTCGGACAACGCCATAACTAAGGCCGGGAGGGGGATATCTTTCTCAACTTGTTATTGCCGCATAATTTTCTTTTGTACTGTAGCTGTATCAATAATTTACTAAACATTTTGTTTAGAAACACTAAACTTAAAAACAATTTATTATAAACACATCATATTATTATTGTCAATAATTACGGTAAAAAAAAGAATAATGTCATTGGACACCTTAATTATAAAGGCAAAATCCGCCACATTTTCAGCAATGTGGATTTTGCCTTTGCAATATTATCACCTTTTGGAAGCCTGAAAATTTAAGTGAAGAAGAAGCTTTTCAGGTTGAGGCGAAATAACCCATTAGTCATGCCTAAGTAATGCGAAAAAAGGAGGCTTGTAGCGATCCCGATGCCTCCGTGCAAGAAATAAATTATGTATTTTTTGTTTTTGGAAGAGCTGCCGTGCTGATCAGAAGCTTAAGCACACGCTGAAAACACACATGGGGCTGGTCGTTTCGCTTTGCTTTTTTATATGTTGTAAAGGTAATTCGTGCTGTCGCACTCAACATATTTACTGCTCGCCCATGCAACCTGGTAATAAATCATGAAATCTGCGACTCATGATTTAATCACATCAATTACCTGTATTACCTTACTTAGATTTAGCTTTTGTTTGGTATTGAGCATTGGAAGCGCAATCTTAAATCCGTCATAAATATTGTCAAGCTTAATATTGGACCAGTCCACACTGCGCACATGCTGCTTCATATCCCTATATGCTCCGCTGTATCTCTTGCCTTCATTAAAAGCAATATTAAAAGTAGAGGAACGCTCATCGGGAAGAAAATTATAGATAGAATTCAGCGTATCCTCGAGTAGCGACAGTCTGTCAGGCCTAATTGTATTTTCCCGCTCTTCTGAGGCTGAGCTATTATTATTTTCATCTTGTTTATAAAGCTGCTTGATCCTTTGTATTGCAATAAGTCCGTTTGTAATATTCTCAACGTTTAGTCCATGTCCCATTGTATCCACCATTTAATCCAATCTATATATCATATTATGTAAAATCCCGTACATTGTTACGGAAATATATGTAAGCCTTTTTAATATTGATTTGAGAATATGCTAGGTATAGAATAGTCAGAAAGGAGGCAGATATGCACGAGACAGTATTGATGCAAAATCTCCTGGGCGCCGTTTATAAGGCTGTTGAAAATCATAAGGTGGTTCAGGTCAATAAAGTGATCATTTCAGTAGGGCAATTGTCAAATGCACTTCCTGATGCGCTTTCCTTTGCCTTTAAGGCAATGACGCAGGATGGAATAATGAAGGATGCCCGGCTGATAATTGAACAGCCGCCTGCCCAGGCGAAATGTGAAGGCTGTGGGAGGGAATATCAGGTGGAAGGCTTTCCTATAGTCTGTCCTTCATGTAAAAGCACATGGTTTAGCGTAATAAGCGGTGATGAGGTATATATACAAAGCATAGATTGTGAGGAAGAATAATATGAGCAGGATCGAAATAAAGCAGGATCTGAGAGCTCTCAATAAGCAGATAGCTGAGGATAACAGAAAAAAATTTGATTTAAAAGGCGTGTATGTTATTAACATAATGGGCTCGCCCGGTGCCGGAAAGACGACTTTTCTTGAAAACGTGCTGCCGCTCCTTTGTTCAAAATTAAGGACGGCTGTTATAGAGGGTGATCTTGCTACGCAAAATGATGCGCTGCGCATCGAAAAAACCGGAGTTACAGCACTTCAGATAAACACCGGCGGAGGTTGCCATCTTGACGCGCAGATGATCGAGGAACAGTGTAAGAGGCTTGAGCTTGACTCACTTGAACTTCTGATTATAGAAAATGTAGGTAATCTTGTATGTCCCGCATCATTTGATCTGGGAGAGGACATGCGTATGGTCATATTAAGTATAGCTGAGGGCGATGATAAGCCGTTAAAATATCCTACGGCTTTTTTGAACGCAGATACGGCAGTAATAACAAAGACTGATCTTGCACCATATATCGATGCTGATATCAGCGTTATGAAGAGTAATATCGGAACGATAAACCCAAAGGTCGCTGTTTTTGAAACGACAAAGAAGAACGGAAGCTATTCAGCTCATGAAGTCGTTGACTATATTATAGGGCAGGTTAAGAAGAAGCAGGGACGATGATAAGGTATTCGCTTTCAATAAAAGGAATAGTTCAGGGCGTAGGTTTCAGACCGTTCGTTTACCGACTGGCAAAAAGCTTATCCATAAAAGGCTATGTCAAAAATACCTCTAATGGTGTATATGCAGAAATTGAGGGTGATGAAGAGTCATGCAACAGCTTTCTCAAAATGCTAAGTGAGCAGCCTCCTGCACTTGCCAGAATAGATGGCATACAGGTGCAGAAGCAGCAGGTACTGGGTGATTCTGATTTTTTGATCGAAGCAAGCCGCTATGGGGTGAAAAATGCTCTCATATCACCTGATATTGGTGTATGTGATGCCTGTGCAGCTGATATTGCCGACCCTCAAAACAGACGATACCGTTATCCATTTACAAATTGCACTGACTGTGGACCAAGATTTACAATTATAAAGGACATACCATATGACCGAAAGAATACGACGATGTCAGAATTTACTCAGTGTCCTGAATGTAAGAGTGAATACGATGACCCCAATAACAGGAGGTTTCATGCCCAGCCTAATGCATGCCCGGCCTGTGGGCCGAAGCTTAGCTTTTATAAGACAGGGAAAATAGTCGAGGGTGATCCTTTTCTCCTATTTGATGAATGTATAAAAAAGGGAGGTATTGTCGCAGTCAAAGGATTGGGAGGATACCATCTGGCATGTGATGCTTATAATGAAGATGCTGTGAAGAGACTTAGAAAAAATAAGGTAAGGTATGATAAGCCATTTGCCGTTATGATGGATAGCATTGATACTGTAAAAAGCAACTGTATTATAAATGCTGCTGAATTGTCAGTGTTAACAAGTCCGCAAAAGCCAATCGTGCTTCTTGAAAAGAAGGAAGATTGCAGGATCGCTCCTTCAGCAGCGCCGGATAATGTAAGGCTCGGTGTTATGCTTGCGTATACACCGCTTCACCTTATAATTATGCAAACTAATAAGGTGTTAATAATGACCAGTGCTAACATATCTGACAACCCAATGATATATGACGACTGTGAGGCCTTTGAAAAGCTGTTTAGTATTGCGGACGCGGTTTTAACTCATAACAGGCAGATCTACCGCCGAATGGATGACAGCGTCTGTATCTTTGCAGCAGGCAGTGTCCGAATGATAAGACGGGCACGCGGTTTTGCTCCATGTCCTGTTAAGCTTAGGGGGAACAGCCCTGTAATACTATCGTTAGGAGCTCAGCAAAAAAATACATTCTGTATAAAAAAGGAAGAAAACGCATTTATAAGCGGCCATATAGGAGACCTTGACGACATTGACACTGCCGCCTTTTATGAAAAGGAGATAGAATCGTATATACGGCTTTTGGATACCAAGCCTGAAGTAATTGTGTGCGATATGCACCCTGACTATATATCAACGCATTACGCGCAGCGTTATAAGAATAGAAAACCTATATATAATGTACAGCATCATCATGCACACTTTGCTTCAGTACTTGCAGAGCATGAGGTTGAGGAAAATGCAGTTGGACTCATCTTTGATGGAACGGGCTATGGAACGGATGGCACAATATGGGGCGGAGAAGCTTTATGGGGTAATATTGGTTCAAGTGAACGTATAGGGCATATGCTGTATGCTCCGCTTCCAGGTGGAGAAGCTGCTATACATGAGCCGTGGCGCATGGCAATGGCAATGATCGATATAGCATGCGGAAGAGATAAGGCTTTGGAATTCTTTGAAAGGTATGCTGTAAAGAGAAGTGAGGTAAAAAACGGAACCCCCAAAGGCACATCAACCGTTTATGATCCGAGGCTCCTATTGTATGCGTGTGATAAAGGGATAAATTCTCCTATGACATCAAGCGCAGGTCGTTTATTTGATGCAGTATCAGCAATTGCGGGGATCAGGCTGGAAGAGTCCTATGAGGGACAGGCGGCAGTCGACCTGGAACAGGCAATTGATCCTCAGGCAGATGGGTGCTATGGATTTGATATTATAAGAGAAGCAGGCATGATAATATTCGATTGGAGACAGCTAATTCGTGATGCACTACAGGATGCATGGTCAAATGTAAGCGGTGGTGTAATATCAGCCAGATTCCATGGTGCGATGGCCCGGCTTCTTGTAGAGGCGGCGACTGCTGCGGGAAAGCAATTCAGCTGTGGCACAGTCGTGCTGTCCGGTGGAGTATTTCAAAACGCACACCTGCTTTGTGATGGAGCTGCAAGGCTTAAAGCCGGTGGCTTTGATGTACTTTTAAATGAAAAGGTACCTGCAAACGACGGCGGAATATCTTACGGTCAAGCGGCAGCAGCATCAAGGCTATGCGGTCGGACTAAACGTTTATGAGCAATGTCAGGATAGTTATGGACCGGTGTGTTATAGATATTGAAATGAGGTGTTATGTATGTGTCTTGCAATACCCGGAAGGGTTACTAAAATAAATAATGGAATAGCTGATGTTGACTATGGCGGCGTATCTAAAAAAGCTAGCACAAGGCTATTTGAAAACGTTAGAGTAGGAGACAGTGTGCTGGTGCATGCAGGATTTATTATACAGGTTCTGGACGAGAAGTCAGGGGACGAGCTTGAAGAGATAATTAAGGAAATGATGGATTTTTGAGGATGAAGTATAGTATTGAAGACTTAAAAGAAGCAATAGCAAGCTTTGCAGCAGGTATAGAGAGGATCACTATAATGGAGGTGTGCGGCACACATACCTTCAGCATACGGAGATTTGGCATAAGAGAACTGCTTCCTGATAATATTAAGCTGGTATCGGGACCGGGGTGCCCTGTCTGCGTGACGGCACAGAAAGATATTGCCGCCGCACTTTGCATTGCGAGTCAAAAGGATGTAATATTCACTTGCTTTGGAGATATGATGCGTGTTCCATGCGGAGATACGAGCCTTTATTCCCTGTATGAAGAGGGAAAGGATATAAGACTGGTAACATCTCCTTTTGATGCTATGAAGATAGCAGAGGATAATCCCTCAAAACAGGTAGTTTACTTCGGAATAGGCTTTGAAACAACGGCACCGCTGACTGCGGCATTGATTGAGGCTGCCGAAAAAAAGGGTATGGAGAATCTGAGCGTACTTAGTGCGCATAAAACTATGCCGCAGGCAATAATACAGCTGTTAGGAGGTGGCAGCAGCGTAGATGCGCTTTTGTGCCCGGGACATGTTGCTGCAATTATTGGGTCGGATGCATTTGACTTTGTTCCTGAAAAGCTTGGAATGCCCGCAGCAGTTGCAGGTTTTGAAGCCTACGATATAATGTCGGCAATACTGTGCATTACCCGTATGCTATCAAAGGGTGAAAAAAAGTGCATTAACATGTACCCAAGGGCAGTTTGCAATGAAGGAAACAAGGAAGCCATTGAGATCATTAACAAGGTATTCAGAAAAGGTACTGCTCTATGGCGCGGGCTTGGAGAGATAGCTGGAAGCGGGCTGGAAATACAGGAGCATTATAGTAGCTTTAATGCAGCTTTAAGGTTTGACATAATTGTAGACGCTGTTCCGGAAGCAAAAGGCTGTATATGCTCGCAGATCCTTTGCGGCAGGAAGGGGCCTCCTGACTGTGTTAACTTTGGCAGGACATGTACGCCGCAATCGCCTATGGGCGCATGTATGGTTTCGTCTGAGGGCAACTGTGCCGCTTATTATCGATATGGAGGAAGGTAATGTATGCAAAATAAAATTACGCTTGCACATGGTTCAGGAGGTGAAGCATACAGAGAGCTTGTTGAGGAGATATTCCTGCCGGCATTTTCAAATGCTTTTTTAGCTCCACTTACAGATTCGGCTGTATGTCATGCCGGTGAAAGGATCGCCATGACTACGGACAGCTATGTAATAAAGCCTCTGTTTTTCCCCGGCGGCGATATCGGCAGGCTTTGTATAAGTGGAACTGTAAATGATCTTGCCGTAAGCGGAGCATGTCCCAGGTATATTTCGGTGGGTATGATAATAGAAGCCGGATTTGAGACAGCTATGCTGGTGCGGATTGTACGATCAATTGCAGCAACAGCCAAGGAGGCCGGTGTCTCCATCGTTACGGGGGATACAAAGGTAGTGGAGAGGGGAAGTGCCGACGGTATCTTCATAAACACCGCAGGCGTGGGAGTGTTTTCCAATGACAGGCCTCCCCTTCCGCAAAGAATATTTATCGGAGACAGGATTATCATAAGCGGGTATATGGCTTCTCATGGAATGGCAATTATGACGGCACGTGAAAATATGGGTTTTGACCCGCCTATACTAAGCGATGTAGCCCCCGTTATTAAGCTTGCTGACGCAGTGATAGAAAACGGCTGCTGCGTTAATGCCATGCGTGATCCTACCAGGGGTGGAGTAGCATCAACACTTTGCGAGTGGGTAACCTCCGGAACAGATATTGTATTAACGGAAAGATCACTTCCTATCCGCCCTGATGTCTCTGCGGCATGTGGGCTGTTGGGAATGGATCCAATGTATATTGCAAATGAGGGTATTATACTTTTATCAGTACCTGAACGCTTTGCTGATGCTGCCCTGTGTTCCTTGCGCTCTCTGGAAGCCGG
Organism: Bacillota bacterium; assembly: GCA_023409735.1. GTDB lineage: Bacteria > Bacillota > Clostridia > Acetivibrionales > DTU013 > JAEYRB01. The sequence goes on from JAEYRB010000027.1 coordinate 33,613, forward strand.
AAGGAATGCTGCAATAATCGGAGAGGTTAAGGAAGGATGCGGCAATGTTTATGCGGTGACAGATTACGGAACAAAAAGAAGGATCATGAAGCCAAGAGGAGAACTGCTTCCAAGGATTTGCTGATGTGTAAGCAGGTTCCTGTGCAAATGCAGCTCTTTTTTCTCAGTAATTAATTGACAAAATGTGGAATGAAGAAATTCTATAATGTCCTGGCGAAAAGCAAGCAAGGAAGTCCCAAATACAGTTATGAGTATACCTTGAGCCATACAGTCCTAGTTCTGTATACAATATGCAAAAAGAATGCTTGACTGTGATAATTAAAAGTATTACAATCTCTCAGGGTAGCCAGAGAGCAGCCAAAGGTTTGATGTGGTGTAAATAAATGGATTAGTCGGTGTCTATAAGCATATAGACTTTTAAGGTGGGACTTTGAATATGGAAAGTATACTTATTATTTGTATTTTAGTGCCTCTGTTGGGTGCTTGTATAATTCCCTTATTGGGCAAGATAAACAAAAAGTTAAGAAACACAACGGCGCTGGCTTTCGTAGTCAGCGCATTTATATGTGCTGTTGTTGCCCTAACCTATGTCCTCAAGGGTACGCCTCTTTCTTTGCACTTCGAGCTTCCTCTTGGCTTAAGCTTTGGTTTTAATGCTGATGCTGTTGCCGTGTTCATGGCAATGACTGCATCCATGGTTGCTTCGTTTATAGTTCTCTACTCCTTCGGGTATATGAAGGAATATGAAAATCTGAATGAATATTATATGATGGTCTGTCTGTTTATAGGTGCAATGATGGGGCTGGTTTTTTCGACAAACCTCATATTCATATATGTATTCTGGGAGATCTCCGCTATATGCTGCTGGAGACTGATTGGCTTCTATCGTGAGGATATCACGACGCTTCGTGCGAATAAGGCTTTCATGATAACTGTGGCAGGCGCGCTTATTATGTTCATAGGCTTCATGGGTATATACGGCCAGACGGGGACCTTTGATCTATACTACATGAAGGGTGGGCAAATACCATCATGGACGGCAGTAATGGTGCTTTTTGGAATTTTGTCCAAATCAGCAACCTTTCCTCTTCACAGCTGGCTGCCGGATGCCGGTGTAGCACCTTCTCCCGTAACATCACTTCTTCATGCGGCTGTACTTGTTAAGATCGGCGTTTATGTATATGCAAGACTCTTTATTATAAGTTTTGACATAAACCGGGCATTTACCATTGCTGTCCCGGTCATTGCGGCAGTTAGTGCGCTAATTAGTGCAGGTGCGGCTCTTAGGTCAAATGATATAAAGCGTGTGCTTGCCTATTCTACAATAAGCCAGCTTGCGTTCATACTTTTGGGTTTGTCTTGCGGCAATGAAACAGGTGCTGTAGGCGGGCTGATATACATATTGATGCACAGTGTGGCAAAGGCGGGACTATTCCTTTGTGCAGGTATTGTAGAGCATAACATACACACAAAAGACATAACAAAAATGGGTGGGTTGTATAAGCAAATGCCTGTTACGGCTGCTGCGTTTATACTTTGCGCCTTTTCTATAATGGGGATACCTCCCTTCGGTGGCTTTTTCGCAAAGCATCTTGTTATCGAGGGTATTGTTTCAACAGGAAACATTGCACTTGGAGCTGTTTTCATGGTGGGTGCGGTAATGACAGTAATGTATCTTGTGCGTCTGTTTGCGAAAGTATTTCTTGGGCAGCAGTCTTTTACTGATAAGAAAGAAGGAACGCCTGTTATGCTAGTTTCAGTAGTCATTCTTGCTGTGCTCTCAATTGCCGGTGGCATATTTATAAACCTGCCGTTAGAGCTTGCGTCTCTGATAGGGGGGTGTATGTAGAATGCTTGGTTCAATTGGAGCGCTTTTAAGCGAAGGCGCGAATATAGTTTGGTTCATGATAGTATTGCCTGTCGTATGTGGTGTGGTTTGCTGGGTATTAAGAAGGAGTCATATTATTAAGACGTCTGTAGCTGTCATATACTCTGTTATAAATCTGCTGCTTGCACTGGGTACTCATCAATCCGAAGGCTTTTATATAACTTTTCCGTTTGCATCCTTTGGGATGGATATGGCAGTCAGTACCATTGGACTTCCGTCAATTTTCCTGGTGTTTACAGCGACGGCATTCCTGATTGCTGCATTATATAGCGGACCCGTTCTGAAGGGAAGGAATTACTCCGGTATTTTCAGCCTTTACATGTATATCGGTCTTGCAATGACAAACGGGGCGATACTTTCTGACAATTTGAATATGATGCTGTTCTTCTTTGAAGGACTTTTATGTATACTCTTTGGAATGCTTTTGCTGAAGGATAAGAGGCAGCCTGCCGTGGCAATAAAGGCGATAGTCACGTCAGCCATTGCAATTCTTATGCTTATGTTTGGCGTAATTGTGACAGTACATAACGCACATACTCCGTTTATGGCGGATATTTCCGTGGAAAGTGGCACATGGGTCGGATTCATATGCATGATACTTGGAGCGGCAGGCATGATGGGCGTAATGCCCTTTCATAGCTGGATCCCCGATGCATCAGAGGATTCTCCGTCAGCGTTTATGGTTGCTTTTCCGATGGCCTTGCAAAGGCTCCTTGGGATGTATCTTGTAATACGTATTGTAAAAGATGTTTACAAGCTTCAGACGGGAAGTGCCATGAGCACTGTAGTCATAGTGCTTGGAATTATTACGGTCATTTTTGCCGGTGCTATGGCATTGATACAGAAGGACACAAAAAGGATGCTTTCATATTGTGCCATAAGCCAAAGCGGACTGATGCTTTTGGGCGTGGGAACTGCACTTCCTGCAGGTATTGCAGGCGGAACACTACAGATGCTTGTCTCAGGTGCAGCTCTTATGTGTTTATTCATGATTACAGAAAATATTAAAGAGTGTACAGGTACAGCTAATCTTGATAAAACTGACGCTATTGCTAAAGGCATGCCTGTTTCGGCTGTATGCTTTGCAGTATGTGGTCTTACCATAGCGGGTGTGCCGCCGTTTGGTATATTTTTCTCAGGTGCAATGATTTACACAGCAGCCTCAGAAATAAGCGCAGCTATATATGCAGCTGCATTCTTAAATGCATTTATAGTGGCTGTTTACATGCTAAAAGCATGGCGTTCTATTTTTACCGGAAAAGAGAAGCAGATGTCTGATAAAAAGGGCAAGGCGGAGCTAAGCATCGGAGTACTTATTCCTGTGGCAGTTACGGCTATGGTATGTCTGGCGCTGGGAATTGCAGGCCCGGGACTTGTTAAAGGTGTTCTTTACCCGGCACTTGGTTACACTGATCAGAATGGGTCACATTATCCTGTGCTGCTTCTCATACTTGCTGCCGCGTTAGTTCTTGCTGTTTTGGATCATGTTTGGGGTTTCAGAAGCTCCGGCAGTTCAAGCGGCTCAACAGACCATATACGCAATTTGCCTGTTCTCAAGAGTATTTTCAATGCAGCTGAAAAGAAACAGCTTGACCCATATAACTGGTTTACTGGTGCAGCAAAAATGTTCGGTGATGTATGTGTAAACATTGAAAAGGGAGTGAGCTGGTTTTATGACGTTGGGCTGGTTGGCCTGGCTAAGGGCGCAGGAGGCTTGCTGCAGCGCATAAATGACGGAAGCCTGTCACGCTATCTGCTTGCCGCAATTGGAGGCGTTGTCGGAATAGCGATCATATTTATGATAGTTCTTTTGTAGGGGAGGGAGCACCAATATGCAGCTAATATCAGTAATTACTGTTTTATTTTTTGTAGTGCCGTTTTTAGTTATATTGTTAAATAATCTGCTTTCTAAGAAAACATCTAAAAAAATATGCCTTTATATGGCAGGCGCGGCCGCAATCATACAGATTGCCGCTTCAGTTGTGGATTTTTTCCTCATCCCTGCTTCTAAAATACATGCCTATGATTTTTCTTTGCTTTGGAATCTGAAAAGTGCAGATTCCGAACGCTTTTCATTAAATTCTTTATCGTTAGTTATTCTTTTCTGTATCGGAATGGTTACATTTGTGTCGGTTTTGATTGCCAACAGGACGATAGAGAAAAAACGTACGGTATTTGTCAACCTTCTAATGACACTTCTTTTGGGAATGAATGGAATGCTGGTGGTAACTGACCTCTTTTCACTTTATGTATTTATGGAAATAGTAGGACTTTCAAGCTTTATTCTCATTGCAATGTTCAAAACCGAGACAGGGCTTGAGGGCTCTTTTAAATACCTCGTAATGTCTGTACTTGCCGGTATATTTATATTGACAGGCCTTTCGTTTGTTTTCATGCAGACCGGAAGCCTGAGGTTCCAGGATATTAATAGCGGAATACTGGACAGCTTAAGCGGCTCTCAATCGGTGCTCACATATGCCGCATTTATACTTTTACTGGCCGGTTTCTCTATAAAAACAGGTGCCGTTCCGTTCCACAGCTGGCTGCCTGATGCCCACCAAAGTGCTAATACAGCAGTGTCTATACTCCTTAGCGGAATTGTTATTAAGGTAGCCGGTGTTTATGGACTAGTTGTAGTAACCGGTCTTTTTAAGGGGGTCCCGGCTATAAGCATTACACTTGCTGTAATGGGCATCGTTTCAATTGTAACAGGTGCGCTATTTGCGCTTAAACAGGATCATTTCAAACGTATAGCTGCATACTCAAGTGTCAGTCAGATGGGTTATATCCTTTTGGGAATCAGCACGGGAAGTACCCTCGGACTTCTTGGAGCAGTGGTACATATTTTCAATCACGCAACCTTTAAAAGCACACTGTTCTCAAATGCTGCAGCACTGCATGAGCAGGCTGGAACGCTGGATATAAATGAAATGGGAGGCCTTCAAAGCAGAATGCCTGTGACGGGTTTCTCATCAATAGCAGCATTTTTGTCAACGACAGGTATTCCGCCCTTTGCCGGTTTTTGGAGCAAGCTGCTGATAATTATGGCACTTTGGAATAATAATTTTCAGGTTGCTGCAGGAATCGCACTATTTGCAAGTATATTTACAGCCGCGTATTTTCTTAGGCTGCAAAGAAAGGTGTTCTTTGGAAAGCTACCTGATAAGTACAAGGAGCTCAAGGAAGTGGGCGGCAGTATAAAATTTGCTGAGATACTGCTCACCGGTGTAAATATCGCAACGGGAGTAGCATTCCCGCTGGCACTTATATATCTTAAGGGAAGAGGAATCATTTAATGTATACATTATTAACAGGCAATACGCGATGCTTAGAAGGAGGTAATCGGCTGTGGAAGCTATAGTATATATTTGTACAGGTGCAATGCTTATATTTGCTATTTTAGCTGTTATGCTCCGAAGTGTCTTGAAATCGGCTATATCATTGGCACTGGCAAGTGCTTCACTAGGTGTTTTGATGTATACCCTTGGAGCGGTCTGGACAGCCTTGTTTGAGATATCAGTATGTTCCGGACTGGTTACTGTAATATTTATAAGCTCTATCAGCTTATCAAACACTGATAAAAGCGAACTTGGAAAGCTTTACGAGGATAAGGAACGCATGTCCCTGCTGCCGGTGATCCTGATCGCAGGCGGTATATTCCTGACAGCTGCCGCAGCGCTGCATTGGTTTTCACTGCCTGCTCCGGTACCTGCTGTAACGGCAGCAAATGACTTCATGGAAATACTGTGGAATAACCGCCAGGGTGATATTTGGGGGCAGATGATCGTGGTAATAACAGGATCAATTGCGGTCGTCGCTTTGTTTAAGGAGCGTGATTTGTTGTGAAAATGCCAGATATGGAGATTATTATGCTCATTGCCGGTCTATTGATGATAATAGCCGGATGCTACTGCCTTATAAGGACATATCATATGCTTAAGATCATAATAGGTATTGAAGTGGCCATGAAGGCAGTTACAATGTTCATCATGCTTGCAGGATATATAAATGGCAGGATGGGCCTGGCTCAGACGTTTATAATTACCGTAATCGTAATTGAGGTGGTTGTTGCTGTTGTCGCCGCAGGCCTGGCAATAAATCTTTACAAAAAGTATGGAAGCATGGATGTGCGAAATTTAAGAAAACTTAAGGGATAGAAGGTTTAAACATGGATAGCTTGATATTTGCACCACCAATTGTTTTTATAATATTAGTTGTAATATTCCTGGCAGGCTCAAGGAGTCTGTCACGTTACTCCCATACTAGTAAAAGGGACGGGCAGGGATTGGATTCCTATGCGTGCGGACAGCGCAACATACAGGATTATGTTAATCCTGACTACAGCGAGTTTTTCCCGTTTGCATTTTTCTTTACAATTATGCATGTGCTGGTGCTGGTAATAGCCACTGCACCATATGATGCACCTGTTTTACCTATAGTGTTTGTATTAACCGGAATTCTTTCTATGGTAATAATTTTTAAGAGGTGATATTTCTTTGGGTCTTATACAAAAAGCAATTGACTGGGGGACAAGAAAGTCGCCTTGGATCATACATTTTAATGCAGGAGCGTGCAATGGCTGTGATATTGAGACCATAGACGCTTTAACGCCCAGATATGACCTGGAGCGGCTTGGAATAGTTCAGCAGGGAAGTCCGCGCCATGCTGATGTACTGGTATGTACAGGTGCTGTTACACTACAGACCAAGGATCGTCTGAAGCAGATATACGAGCAGATGCCTGATCCCAAATTTGTTATAGCGGTAGGGACCTGTGCGTGCACAGGTGGAATATTTGACAACTGTTACTGTGTTATGGGCGGTATTGACAGTGTTATTCCCGTAGACGCCTATGTACCCGGCTGCGCAGTACGCCCGGAGGCTATTATTGAAGCGGTTGATAAGCTTCTTGGTACCCTCAGGCCTACAAAGGGAGGAGACAGCCATAATGAATGAACAAATGATAGTTGACAGACTTTGTGAGAAATTTGCATTTATGAAGGATAAGGTTTTTGTTCAGAGACAAAAACGCATAATGACCACGTTCCTTGAGAAGCACGAGTTCCGTGAGGTGCTGCATTATCTTCATGATGAGCTGGGCTTTTGTAAGGCGCATCATGTGGTCGGAACTGACGAAGGCTCTGATCTTGGCTTTATCTACCTCTTTTCCAATAGCGAAGGAGTTATTTTTGCGCTTAAGGAAAAGGCACCAAAATCTGATCCCAAAATAGATACTCTCACAGACATGTATCCCTCACTGCTTCTGCATGAGCGTGAGCTTATAGACCTTTTTGGAGCGCAGGTTGAGGGTATTGAGGATGGACCGAACTATCCGCTGCCTGATGGATGGCCAAAGGGAAATTACCCCATGCGTAAGGAATGGAAGCCTGAATATTTTGATAAGAATACCATGACATATAATCCTCCTGTGGATGGATCAAGCAAGGAGGTCGAGGGCAAATGAGTGATAACAGCAATGCAGGAAAGAACAGAGTAGTAATACCAATAGGCCCACAGCACCCGTCACTTAAGGAGCCGGGCTGTTTTACCATTACTCTTGAAGGTGAGAGGGTAGTCAATACAGTAGTTGGTGTGGGATATAACCACCGTGGACTCGAGAAGGCTTGTGAAAGCAGAACCTACATTCAGGATCTTTATATTATAGAACGAGTTTGCGGAATATGCTCTCATACTCACAGCACTGCGTTCTGTCAGGGCGTAGAGGAGCTTGCAGGGCTGAAGATACCTCAGCGTGCCTCTTATATACGTGTTATCGTTGGCGAGCTTGAAAGGCTTCACAGCCATTTGCTGTGGCTGGGAGTTGCAGGTCATGAGATAGGCTTTGACACTTTGTTTATGTATACATGGCGTGACAGAGAAAAGGTTCTTGATATTCTGGCAGAGGTATGCGGCAACAGGGTAAACTATGGAATCAATTCAATTGGCGGTGTCAGGAGAGACCTGGATAGTGATATGCTTGAAGGTATATTAAAGACAGCAGACATTCTCGAGGAGCAGGTAAAATATTATCTGGAGCTTGCACAGAACGAGCCGACACTTGCAGCAAGACTTTCAGGTATAGGAAAGCTTTCAAAGGAAGATGCAGTCAGATTTGGAGCAGTAGGGCCTGTTGCCCGTGCAGCAGGTATAATGGATGATGTCCGTGTTATTGAACCCTATGCTTCATATGGAGAAATACCTGTAAAGCCTGTGACAGATACGCATGCAGATGTTTTTGGGAGAACTGTTGTCCGTATACTTGAAATGTTTGAGAGCCTTAATATCATTCGTTTCTCTATTAAGAATCTGCCTGATGGAGATATATCTGTAAAGGCCCCGAGGCGTGTTCCTGCAGGTGAGGTTATAAGCAGGACCGAGGCACCGCGGGGAGAGGATATCCACTACATCAGGTCCAATGGAACAGACAAGCCGGATAGGGTAAGGGTAAGAGCGCCTTCGGAGGCGAACTGGCATGGTATGAATCACATGCTTAAGGGTCAGTATCTTGCTGATGTTCCAATTACCATTGCTGCTATAGATCCATGCTATTCCTGTACGGACAGAGCAATCGTTATTGCTTCGGAAAGCGGAACAAGTGTGACCGGCTGGCAGGATATAAGGCAATATAGTATAGATTGGTACAAAAAGCAAGGCATTGATGTAGCAGCCATAAAAATACCGGATAAGAAAATAATTATTAATATGTAAGAGGCTCAATATGTTTTTAGCAATTATAAAAATACTTATATTCCCAGGTTTTCTGTTTCTATCTGTATACAGTATGATATTTGAGTATCTGGATAGAAATATATATGCAAGACTGCAAAACCGTGTAGGACCACCATGGTACCAACCGCTTGCTGACTTTTTAAAGCTGATAGGCAAGGAAATGATAATTCCGTCCAATGCAAATTCTGGAATGTTCACAGTGCTGCCTGTTGTATCATTAGCAGCAGTTGCATCTGCATTTGTATATGTACCGGTATTTGGCAGCAGGGCGAGCTTTTCCTTTGAGGGGGATCTCATAATTGTGCTCTACCTTATGGCGATTCCAACGTTGTCGCTTTTCCTGGCAGGCTGGTATTCCAGAGGAGTATACTCAACAATAGGCTCAGTAAGGGCGTTGACACAGATGTTTGCTTATGAGGTGCCTCTTTTCATGGCGCTGCTTTCACCCTCGTTGATAGCCTCAACATGGTCAATTACTGAGATGGCCGCATTTTACTCACAGCATGTACCGTATATATTATTAAATATTCCTGCATTTTTTGTTGTGCTTGTAGCAGGACAGGGGAAGCTGGAGCGTGCACCGTTTGATTCACCTGAAGCAGAGACAGAGGTCGTTTCAGGTGCATTAGTAGAGTATGGAGGAAGGCTGCTGGCAATATTCAAGATGTCCATGGACTGTGAACTTGTTTTGGTTGCATCTTTGATATCGGCAATATTTTTACCGTTTATGACTAACATTGTTGTAGTAGACTTCCTGCTATACATTGTAAAAACGGTTGCTGTACTCGTATTTCTAGCTGTAATGCGTTCAGCTATGGCAAGACTCAGGACTGACCAAATGGTGGGCTTTTGCTGGAAGTACCTGACTCCGATAGCAGTACTGCAGGTTATTTTAAACCTTATTATTAGGAGCGTATTAGTATTATGATGAAGAAGCGTCCGGGAGTAATTACACAAATGACAGTCAGGCAGTTTTTCAAAAAGCCTGCTACAATTGCTTATCCTAAAGGCGATTTAGATATTTCAGATAAATATAGAGGAAAGATTTTATATGATCCCACAAATTGTACTGGCTGCGGGCTTTGTATGAGAGATTGTCCTGCCGGTGCCATAACGATAGTAAATGAAGGGACAAAGGAAGATAAAAAGATGAAGGCTGTGCTTAATGTAGGACATTGTATTTTCTGCTGCCAGTGCGTGGATTCCTGCATGAAGAAGTGTATCTCTTTCAGTCAGGATATTGGACTTTCCAGTCTTAACAAGGATGATTTGACAAAGAGGCTCTGATGGACATTCATGATTTCCTGGAAAATACTATAAAACCGGGCTTGAAATATGCTGTAATGGGCGTAGGATCTGAGCTTCGCTCAGACGACTGTGCCGGCATGCATTTTATCAGTTATATAAGCCGGAAGCTTAAGAGGGATGACGTTCTTTTTATTGCAGGGTCGACAGCACCTGAGAATTTCACCGGTGTCATCAAGAATTTTGCACCTGACATACTGTTCATCATAGATGCAGCTCATATGGGGGTCAAACCGGGTGATGTTAGAGTAATTCCTACGTCTGATATAGGAGGAGTATCCTTTTCCACCCACATGCTCCCGCTTTCTGTAATACTTAGATATATAGAGGCTGAGGCAGGCTGTGAAGCAAAATTTATAGGAATTCAGCCTGCTTCTACAGAGCAGGGGCTTAGTATGTGCGATGAAGTTAAGGCGGGTACCGAGTGTCTGGCAGAGGAGTTTATAGTGGCCTTTGAACGCGTAGGATAAAGGCTGACCTTTACTGATGCTGAAGTATTGCTGCAAGGCTCACAAATACATCAAGGTAAACTTATTATTCGATTTAGATTGGCTCAACTGTTGTATCGAAACAATTCACATCTAACTAAATATGACCAATTCACCATTTACAATTTGACTAGTTACATAAATTAGTGATATCATCTTCATAAGCTAAATGTAAAAACATGGATTATATAACAGAGAATTAATTTAATAGAACAATAATATAATCTGTAAAAACATTAAAATTAGTGAGAGCAAATATGGTAACCCCACCATTTTGGACTTTTAGCGAATATCCACCTGAAGATAATACCGTGCATTTTACAGCGGGAATTCCTTATTAAGCGGCTTGTGCTTGAAGCTGCTTTTCTTTTCTGCATAATCGGCAACAATTTGCCCGCTGCCTATAAGCTTATACTTGTAAATTACAAGCCCTTCGAGACCGACAGGACCTCTGGCATGGAGTTTGCCTGTGCTTATGCCGACTTCGGCGCCAAAACCGTACTTGAAGCCGTCGCTGAACCTTGTTGAGCAGTTCCAGAATACATCGCCTGAATCAACTAAGGACATGAATCTTGCTGCGTTATCACTGTCGGAGGTCACTATTGTATCTGTGTGGCCTGATCCATAGGTGTTTATATGGTCGATTGCTTCGTCAAGGTTATCAACTATTTTAACCGAAAGCTTATAATCCAGATATTCAGTAGCCCAATCCATATCTGTGGCCGGTTTGGCATCAACTATTGAAAGTGTATTGTCGCAGCCGAACAGCTCTACTTTTTTTTCATCAGCAACTTTTTTAAATAATGGAAGAAAAGCAGCTGCTATATCCTTATGAACAAGGAGAGTTTCTGTTGCGTTACATACTGCCACATACTGTGTCTTAGAGTCAATTGCTATTCTAACAGCCATATCCAGATCAGCAGATGAGTCTATATAGCAGTGACATATGCCGTCAGCATGTCCCATTACTGGAATATTGGTGTTATTCATAATATATTTCACAAATTCGTTGGATCCTCTTGGAATAATAAGGTCAACACTCTTATCCTGCTTTAGAAGCTCATTTATATCAGAACGAGTCTCAAGAAGCGCACACCAGCCCTCGGGCATTCCTGATGCTTCCGATGCAGATATAATGAGATCTGCGAGTACTCTGTTTGTCTCGCGGGCTTCTGAGCCTCCTTTGAGAAGTACGCCATTGCCGCTTTTTAGGCATAGTGTGGATATCTGAACCAGGGCATCAGGCCGCGATTCGAAGATAATACCGACTACGCCTATAGGGCAAGTGACCTTGTATAGCTCCAAACCCTCGTCAAGCTCTGTGGAAAGCAGTGTTCTGCCTACCGGATCAGCAAGCTTAGCAAGGCTGTTGATCCCATCTATAACATCCTGAAGCTTCCCCTCGTCAAATTTGAGCCTCTTGAGTAAAGGCGACGGCAGCTTTTCAGCCTCGCTGCGTCTGAGATCTTCTTCGTTTGCTCTGAAGATATCATCTTTATGTGATTGAAGCATTTCAGCTATATTCAAAAGAGCGGCGTTCTTCTTATCGCTGCTTGCAGCTGCAAGCTTAAGTGAAGCCGATCTAATCTTTATACAGGTTTCTTTAACGCTCATCAATATACCTCTTGGATTACATATTGTATGTTATGTACTTTTTGTAATTTTACTTATGGTATTTGGTTACTTGCTGCCGCAAAATTGTAATAAAAACAAGAAAATAATTTTATATTACGGCTAGTACATTCGTCGGGTTGCGGGCGAAAGCCCACGTTATATGAAAATTAATCCCTATATCCCTTACTATTACTGCACATTATTATATCAGATGATATCTGGCGCTGCAATGTTTAAAAAGTAAACTGTGTGCAGCGAAAATGCATGCAGAAGGGGTATGGGTAAGAGTATAGGACATGAGTATAGTACTAAGTATGACATTCTTTACTCTCCATTAGTATAGGGAAAATTTCGCAGGCCTCTGTTTTACTAACTAGTTGAGAATTAAAGTATAGAACAGTATGCTTGTATATGCTTGCAAACACCTATTGTGAATATAATGTAAAATGTTGTATACTATTTCCATATAGACTTATTATTGGGTGGTGCCACATGACAAAAATTGTTATCGTGGATGATGAGTTAATAATCAGAGAGGGTTTACGTTCTATTACATGGCAGAAATATGGAATAGAGCTTAAGGGCCTTGCTTCAAACGGTATGGAAGCACTCACAATGATTGAGAAGGTGATGCCGGAAATACTTCTTACTGATATCCGTATGCCCGGAATAGATGGCTTACAGCTCATTAAAGAAGCGAAAAAATTTGTTCCTAATTTAAAGGCAATTCTGCTTACAGGATATCAGGATTTCGAATACGCATATTCAGCCATACACCTTGGGGCAATAAGCTACATATTAAAGCCCTCTGACCCTAATGAAATAATTGGAGCTATTATGAAAGCAAAGGCGCTGGTCGATGCTGAGGAAATTGATAAGCATGAAAGGGCTGAAACAAGAAGGCAGATTGACAGCATGCAGGGTATAGTGCGCAATCTAATGCTTACAGATGATATAAGAAAAAATGTAACAGACGAAGTACAGAGTACGGAGATCAAATATGAAGAATGTGTCGGCAGCGAATGCATTGCTGTTGACAACGATATAGTCAGGAAGGTTCTTAATTATATTGAAACCTACTATATGGAAGACATAACGCTGATCACTGCATCAGAACATGTATACATAAATCCTGTATATTTAAGCCGATTGTTTAAAAAGGAAACAGGTGAGAATTTCGTTGATTTACTCACGCGCATAAGACTGAGAAAGGCGTGTGAAATGCTCTGCGACTGCAGATTCAAGACGTATGAGGTGTCGGAAAAGGTAGGAATCAAGGATGCCGGGTACTTCAGCCAGGTATTTAAAAAATATTTTGGAATGACACCTACAGAATACAGGGATAAGATCATGTCCGATAAGAGGCGTAGAATATGAAAATACTAAGAGATATGCCCATAAGAAATAAGCTTCTCCTGTCTTTTTTAGTACTGATAATTCTCCCTGTTGTCAGTATAGGGAGCTTATCATTTTATACCTCTAAGGGTATTCTGAAACAGAAAACTGAGCAATATGCTAAAGATATACTAATGGAGACCGGGCAGAACGTAGAAGTTAAGCTCCGCGAGGTAGAACGGCTCTCATTTCAGATATTATCAAACGATACTATACAGCAGTTTTTAATAAGATCAGACAGCAGCATCAATGACGAAATAGAGAAAATACTTATTGAAAAGGCTATCGACAATCAACTAAAGAGCTTGCTTTCAACAGATGCTAATATAGCTTCGATTCAGGTGATTTCTCTTTCAGGTACAGTTTATAATGTTAATCCTGCATCGGTTAGCGTAAGGGCTGATAATGAGATGATGAAACAGGTGAAAAATGGCTACGGAGGAACCATATGGTTTGAAACAGATCCAGTAAGCAAAACAATTGCTATGGGTAGGGTAATAAACAGCATAGTAAGTCAGGAGGCTATCGGCTATATTTTTGTTTATCTAAAAGAAAGCTCTCTTTATAACATTTACAATAAAACAGAGTTATTCAGAAACGGTGACTTCATAATCTCAGATAATGAGGGAAGAATTGTGTCCTGCGGAGATAAAAGTCTGCTCAATAAAAAAATGGAAAATGCTATGCTGGACGTCACGGTAAACAGTTTGGCAGAAAGCTTTATTACAAAGTATGTGAACGGCAGGATGAACTATATTGTTTCAAGTCCGATTAATAATAGAAAGTGGAAAATAGTAGCGACAATACCAACAGAACAATATGAAGGCGATATTATCAGACTTAAGGATATAACAATTGTCATATGCTTGATATGCTGCTTTTTAGCTATGATGATCTCTCTGCGGCTCGCAAACAGCATCTCTAAACCGCTTAGAAATCTATCGGCATTGATGGGTAAGGTAGGTGAAGGTGATTTTAGTGTATCCATCAATGATGATTCCGTGGATGAGGTGGGTAATCTTAGCAGACATTTTAATAAAATGGTGGCTCAGGTACAAAAGCTCATACAGGAGGTATACAGGGAGCAGTATCTTAAGCAGAAGGCAGAACTAAAGTCACTCAGGATGCAGATAAACCCGCATTTTTTATACAATACACTTGAATCCATAAACTGGATGGCAAGAATAAAAAAGGTTCCTGAGATAGGTGAGATGGTTAAGGCGCTTGGTGACCTAATGCGAGTAAGCATAAACGGAGATGACTTTATAACTCTGGAGGATGAGCTTAAAAACATTACCAATTATTTGAAAATACAAAAATTCAGGTATGGAAACAGATTTGAATCCATTATCAATATTGATGAGAGCTTACGAAAGATTATGATACCAAAGCTGACACTTCAGCCTATTGTTGAGAATGCTATTGTACATGGTCTTGAAGGAAAAATTGAGAATGGGTGTCTGGAAATTATCTGCTCAATGTCAGGTGACAATATAAATATTATTGTACGTGACGATGGAATTGGAATGACTGAAGAAATTACCGCTATGCTCAACAGCCTATTTCAGCCTCAGTGCCATGGGGAAAGCAGGGATAATGAAGCGGCCTCACTGGATGTGAGAAGTGATGCTGAATCTATCGGAGAACAGCATACTCATATCGGGCTCATTAATGTTGACCGCAGGATCAAGCTCTATTACGGACAGGAGTATGGAATTTATGTAACCTCTGATCTGGGAAACGGTACAAGTGTAAGTGTTACAATTCCTACAAGGCAGAATTATTACGAAGATAGCCAAAGATAATAGCCTCATTCACAGTGCGAAAATTTACTAAAGTTAAATTATTTATATAAAAAGTAGATATTCTCACATTACTAAAAAAATCATCTAATTTATAATAATTATATAAAAATTGTATATTTGAGGAGGAAACACAATGAAAAGATTAACGGCTCTTTTTCTCTGTATTTGTATGATGTTAACTCTCATACTTACCGGCTGCGGTGACAAGGCTGCTGGACCGGCCGAAAGCACTCCGGCTGAAAAGACTGATACTACACCGGCTGCAACTCCTGAAGCCGAGCCAGCTGAACCGGCTGAAAAGGTTGATGTAAAGGTTTCCTGCTGGGGAATTGAAACTGATACTAATTCAGTTATAATCAAGGATGCTGTGGAACTTTATAATAAGAATAACACAGTAAATGCTACTGCAACTGTTGAGTTTACAGAACAGGAACAGTATAAGACTAAGATCGCTACTGAAATGGCTGCAAACCAAGCGCCTGATGTATTTAATACTTGGGCTGCAGGTTTCCTTAAGCCGTTCGTAAAAGCAGGTAAGGTATATGACCTTACTGATAAGCTTGAAAAGGATGCTGATTGGAAGGGAAGATACATACCCGGAGTATACAACTCACTTTCATTTGATGGTAAGGTTTATGCTCTGCCTACTACTCAGACTGTTGGCATAGTATTCTATAACAAGGAGATCTTCCAGAAATACAACCTCTCTGAACCTAAAACATATGACGAACTTAAAAATATAATCAAGGTCCTCAATGAAAACAAAATTGTACCATTCGCATTTGGCAACAAGGCTCCATGGGTAGGCGCTATGTTAGCTGAGATGGTTGTTAACCGTGTTGGCGGATCTGCACCTTATGATAATGTTTACAATGGAACAGGAACATGGAATGATCCAGCATTTATTGAAGCAGGAAAGGTCATCGCTGAGCTTGTTAACCTGAAGGCTTTCCCGGATGGCTTCAATGCTATTGAAAATGATGCTATACGCGCAGACTTTATAGCAGGTAAATATGGAATGCATGTCATGGGCAGCTGGGCAATTCAGCAGATGTATGGCGACATGAAGGATAATCTCGGTGTATTCAAGTTCCCTGAAATCACCGGTGGTAAAGGAAGTGCTGACAGCTGGGTAGGACAGCCTGACCAGAGCTTCGCTATTGCTGCTAATACACAGGTTGCTGACCAGGCAGCTGAATTTATTAAGACTATCTCTGATCCAGAAATTCAGATCAAGCTCAACGTCGCAGGTAACCTGATACCTACAAATGCTGTAGCACCGGCTGATCAGGTTAATCCTCTGGCAGGTCAGGTTGGTGGTCTTCTCAAGGATATGAAAGAACTATTCGTATTCTATGATGTAGGCTTAGGCGCAACAATAGGTAATGAATTCAATAATGCTATACAGGCTATTACAGCTGGTAAGGATCCAGCAGCGGCATTTGCTGATCTTCAGAAATTCACGGAACAGAACAAAGAATAATTTAAGTATTCAGGCAGCCGGGTAATTCCCGGCTGCCATAAATTTTTGTTAATTGCGTTGCCTAAAGGGCTAATTATTTTTTATTCTAGTGCCCGACATCAAGGAATTGTTGCAAGGAGATTAGAACCCATGAATAAAAGTAAAAAGTCGATATTTTTATTTCTGTTGCCGGCTTTGGTTATATATCTAAGTGTTGTTGCTTTGCCTGTTTTCAGTACAGCATACAACAGCTTTTTTAAATGGAACCTGGTTGACACAAAAAAGTATGTCGGCATCAAAAATTTTATACAATTGTTTACTATAGATAGTATTTTTAAAACAAGCCTGACCAATACCTTGCTCCTGCTAGTGCTTTCAATTCTCATACAGGTGCCGGGTGCTATTGCACTTGCCCTTGCTATCACGCGTACTGTAAAGGGCAGCAGGTATTATAAGACGGTTTATTTTATGCCAAACATATTGGCCAGTGTTGCTGTTGGTCTGCTGTGGTCATTTGTTTACAACCCAGAGTTTGGTATTATTAACCGCTTGTTAGGAGCTGTGGGCCTGGAGAGTGCTAAAGGTTTATGGCTTGCTGATCAAAAGGCTGTGCTGCCTTGTATAATGGTGGTTATTTGTTGGCAGTTTATAGGGTACCACATGATAATTTATCTTGCAGCCATAGAGAACATACCTCAAAGCCTGATCGAGATTGCAACCATCGATGGCGCCAATACAAGGCAGAGGATATTTCACATAATATTGCCGCTCATAAAGCCTATTATAAGAATAGATACAGTACTTATAGCAACAGGCTCTCTTCGTTATTTTGACCTTATTTATGTAATGTCAAATGGAGGACCAAGTCACTCCAGTGAAGTTATGGCTTTATATATGTATTATAAGTCCTTCAGAGATATGCAGTATGGCTACGGCAGCTCCATTGCGTTAGTTTTGCTTATCATGTGCCTGGCTGTTACAGTAATACTGAATAAACTGCTTAAATCGGAAGATGTTCAATTTTATTAATAACGTCATGCATACAGCCGCAAGACGTGTTGAAGGAGAGATAAGTGTTCATGGCTGATTTGGAGATTCAAGCGAAAAACGCGAGCATATTGCAGAGTAATAAAAAGATTTCGGTATCAAAAATAGTATTAAATACTATTTTATCATTAATATCTATAGTATATATTTATCCATTGATATGGCTTATTCTTAATTCAGTAAAGACAGATGCTGAAATGTTCGCAGATCCGTGGTCTGTCGGCCATTCCTTCCGTCTGGAGAATTATTTAACAGCGTGGACATCAGGCAAGATCGGAATAAGCTTTTTTAATTCAACGGTAGTAGCTCTGATAACAGTGGGTGTTACTATCATTGTGTCAGCAATGGCCGCATTTGCGTTTAAAAGGTTTAAGTGGAAGTATTCTGATCTTGTATTGGGAATTTTCCTTATAGGTGTCATGATACCTATTCATTCAACGCTGATACCGCTTTATATGACCTTTAGTAAAATTGGTTTATTGAATAAATATATATCATTGATTTTACCGTATGTGGCATTTGCACTGCCTACGTCAATTTTCATACTAAGTGGTTTTATGGCTTCATTCCCTAAGGAAGTAGAGGAAGCGGCCATTATGGATGGGTGCAGTGTATGGATAATTTTCTGGAAGATCATAATGCCATTATCAAAGCCATCGATAGCTACCATATCTATATTCAATTTCGTTAATGCATGGAATGAGTTGATGTTTTCATTGATTTTCTTTACTGATCCTAACAAGATGACTCTTCCTGTAAGCCTTACGCGCTTCAGAGGGCAATATTCATCAAGCTGGACAGTACAGTTGGCAGCTGTTGTTATTATGGTAATACCAAGCTTAATAGTATACTTCTTCCTGAATGATAAAATTATTAAGAGTCTTACTATTGGCGCAGTAAAAGGTTAGCGCCTATATAACTCTGGTTTATTTCATCTGAAATGATGTTTGCATTGAGGCTGTCGCATAAGAAAATTTGTGCGCAGCCTCTTTTTATGTGTCGACAGTGATTTACGTTTATTTATCTATAATGTATAATGGTAAGTACTTTTTAGGATCAGTGTTTGTGAATAGGAGATGGAGAATTTGATCAGTGGAGAAAGGTCTGGCTTGGCACAGGCAAAGAAAATAGTAATAAAAGTAGGAACCTCGACTCTTACATATGAAAACGGGAAAGTCAATTTTACGAGAATTGACAAGCTAACAAGGGTTATTTCAGATTTGCTTAATCAGGACAAGGAAGTTGTTCTGGTTTCATCTGGAGCTATCGGTGTTGGTGTTGGTAAGCTCAAACTTAAGAAAAAGCCGGAAACTGTACCTGAAAAGCAAGCCGTTGCATCAGTAGGCCAATGTGAGCTTATGCATATATATAGTAAATTCTTTTCTGAATACGGACATACAGTTGGACAGATTTTGCTTACAAGGGATGTTGTTGAAGAGGATCATACAAGAAACAATGTTATTAATACCTTTGAGACTCTTATGCATCTGGGAATTGTCCCTATAGTTAATGAAAATGACTCTGTATCAATCGATGAAATTGAATATGGCGAAAAGCGTGAATTTGGCGATAATGATACCTTGTCTGCTATAGTTGCAAGCCTTGTAAAAGCCGATTTACTAATCATCCTGTCAGATATTGATGGCTTTTATGATTGTGACCCAAAAAGTAATCGTGACTCGCATCTTCTAGCTACTGTTCGTGAAATCTCACCTGAAATTGAGAATTGTGCCGGAGGAGCAGGTACAAAGCGGGGCACAGGCGGAATGGTAACTAAGCTGACTGCGGCAAAAATTGCAAATTCTCATGGAATTGATATGATGCTTGCAAATGGCGCCGAACCTGAGATTATAATCGATATTTTGGAGGGCAAGCAGGTTGGCACGCTTTTTACATTTAAATAAGAAATAAAAGCGGAAATATAAAGAAGAACTCTTAGCGGCAATTCTAAAGAAGGTAAGAAAGAACTGAAAATTCTTTCTTACCTTCTTTGACTAAGGCGTTGACTTAAGGTCTACAGCAAAAAGGCGTGAGGAGCTTGATGCCCCGGAGACTTTGATCTGTAACAAAAGTAACGATATTTCTACTCAATAATGCTCTATGGTAAAAGCAGAGCAAAAGCTAATTATTATCGAAGCCTTCATGTGCACTGTTTTCTGTGGGCTTTTTAGCACTTATGCTATTCATACTTGTACTATCTGCTGCGTTGCCCGTATTTATTCCTGTTCCATCTCCAGTACTGCTGCTGCCTGAGCCTGCATTTGCTTTTGCTCCCGAATCTGTACTGCTTTCTCCACTTGAATCAGATTCTGATTCCGGGTTGCCAGTATCTATGCCGGGAAGAACAATATCAGGCACTGGCGGATCAATAATGGGTGGTGCACCATGTACTGTACAGTATTCGCCTGCCGGCAGTTCATATTTCAAATCCTTAGGAGACTTTTCATTCGGCTTAACAGGCTTATATGATGGATTCCTCTGGATGAATACCTTGGTGACGACACTCTCGGGAGGACAATACTCTCCTGCCAGTAGGAGGTTACCATTAGTATCTTTACTGGCGGTACATACTGATGCTTCTACATGCAGTGTGCATAAATCGTCATCACGAGGCTCTGTACCTTTAATAAAATATTCAGTCTTTGTGGCGTTGCCTCTAGGATCGTGCTCACAGCTGCTCGTGGCAATTTTTCCTGAATAGATACATATTTTTTTCTGAATTAAGCCAGAGGGCACTTCAAAATCTTTCTTCTCAAGTCCTTCATGAACCTTCGACATAACTGCTGCCCAAATCTTTTGAGCCTGATAGTATTCGTCGGTGGTGATTTTAATTGGTTCACTGCCATTGTTGTCATAGCCGAACCACGTTGCTGCGGTATAGTAAGGAGTATATCCAACGAACCACTTATCTATGTTGCTGCTAGTAGTACCGGTTTTTCCCGCGACCGGCATTCCTATTATTTGCTCGTTTATATACTTTGCAGCAGTACCATTGTGAGGGTATGCAGAATTACCCTTACCCTTGGTAACCTCTTTCATCATATCAGCCATTATGAAGGCTGTTTGTTCGCTATATGCTTCGCTGAATGCAGCAGCTCTTCTGTCAATCAGGCTGTTGCCCTTGCTGTCGGATACGAGGGTAAAGGTGGTTGGACTATAATAAAGGCCTTTATGTGCAAACGGAACGTAAGCTGCTGCCATCTGGAGAGGATTTACACCTTCGTTAAGACCGCCTAAAACTAATGAAAGATATTTTTCCTTTTCTCTGTTAATTCCGACCTTTTTAAGATATTCTATTGATTTGTCTGCACCAAGGTAGTCTTTCCAAAGCAGTGCAGCAACAACATTAGTCGAATTTTTAATACCATTTCGTACAGATGTCAAGCCATCATGGTAATTATCATAGTTAGTAGGGTATTCCTTCTCTGAATCATTAAGCAGGTATACCGGAATGTCATCAATAACTGTTGCAGCGGTGAATGATTTTGAATCAATACCCGGGGCATAGACGGCAATAGGTTTTATGCTTGATCCGGGCTGCCTTTTCATTAATGAGGAGGAGGCGCGGTTTAAAGTATTACTGGCTGTCTTCTTGCCATATCCGCCGTAAAGTGCCTTAACCTGCCCGTTTTCGGCGTCAATTATTACCATCGAAGCTTGAGAATGCTCACCCTGCCTTATAGCAGATTTATTTATGGCGGGGAAATAGGTCTCATCGGTAAATACATTGTCCATAATAGATTGAACATGTGGATCCATTGTTGTGTGTATCTGAAGACCACCACCATAAATTGCGAGCTTGGCCATTGTCTCTGAATAATTTCGCTCATTCATTAAGACATTTTTAACATCTATTATTACCTGATCAACAAAGTAGCTTTGCACACTTGTGACCTTCTGCGACTGAGATTTTGGAGCATATTTAAGATCCTCAGCCTTCGCTCTGTCATACTCGGCCTGTGTGATTTTGCCGAGTTCCTTCATTTTACCTAAAATTACTATCTGACGCTTTTTTGCTTCCTCACGGCCTGATTCTGTAAAAGGATCATACTTGCTTGGCCTGTTAGTAATACCGGCAAGCAAAGCACACTGTGCTAATGAAAGCTCGTCAACAGGTTTGCCGAAATACTTCTTTGATGCGGACTGTACACCGTAGCAGCTGTTTCCCCAATAACAAACATTCATATAAAGCTCAAGAATTTGCCACTTCTCCAGTTTCTTTTCAAGTTGAATGGCAGCATACCATTCCTGGACTTTTCTTTCTAGTGATCTGTCTGTTCTGTTTGTTACATTTTTTACAACCTGTTGTGTTATAGTGCTACCTCCGCCGGTTGTTGAGGAACTGCCAGTAACCAGACTTTTCGCGAAGCCTATACCGGCTTTTATTATACCTTTAAGGTCAATACCGATATGTGATTCAAATCTTTCATCCTCAATAGATATTATGGCATCCTTCAAATCCTGCGGTACATCCTTATCCTTCACAGGCTCGCTGTCTTTATTGTCAGTGCCTGTGAGCTTCTGTATAACATTGCCTTCAGCATCATAAATGAATGTTGTTTTGCCTGATGCTATGGTAGTGAGTTGTTCATCCTTTATTGGCTCAGCAGTGTGTATATAGCCGGATATAGCTCCTCCAACTATACCAGCTAGAGCAAAGCCTATTACGAGAAAAGCGACTACGAGAAATTTCAGCAGTGTCAATAAAAATTTTTTTATAAATAACGCGTTTTTATTTTTTGTTTTCTTTGCCGCTCCATTTGAAGCGGGCTTTGTACTGGACTTCATTTATGCCCTCCTAAAATAAAGTATCTATCAACAGTGCAAACAAATCTGACCAATAGTATTTTTTATAGTATACATGCGGTTATTATAGCATACAGAGAACTCCCATGCTATAATTTGCCATGTGCGTTTTCGGCTTGCCGAAATGTTCGCACGGCGAGCTTAAATCTTGTATAATAACCAACGTTGTATATATGCGGTTATTATAGCATAAAAGCATGTATACTGCAAAAGGGTGGCAATATTCCTATTGGTGAGGTTGGATTAATATTTGCTAAATACAACAAAATTATGTAAAATGGATACAATAGAATCAAGAGCCTTAAAGGGGGGAATGCCTTGGAAATTAAGGCAGGTGAAATAATAAGGGCGAAAAGGAAAGATAAGAATATATCTCTTGTAGACTTTGCAAGGGAAGCCGGCATTTCGCCGGGATATTTATCACAGCTGGAAAACGGAAGGAAGGCTAACCCTAAGCTTGAGGTAATGACAAAGATAGCCCAGCTGCTTGAAATAGAGATTGGGACACTGCTTGGGCTCGAGCATGAAGAAGGACAATTGTCTGCTTTGAGAATGCCTGCGCTTATAAGACTAGTTATAGCCAGAGAGAGAAATATAAAGGCACTTGAGGACAAAGAGGTTCAGAAAAAGATCAGTGCTATTCTTGACCGCGCTATTGAATGTAAATATCTGCTCGAGGATGACGAGCTTTACAACCTCTTTTTAGAAGATATATATATACAGATTGAAACAACTCTTAAAAGATATATGTCTCTTCAAATAATAAAGAACAGTTGATGTATTTTTTCAATATAATAAACAGCTGTAATAATAAACAAATGCATAGAATATTCGCCATATACCAAATCAGCTTAAGCCATAAGCATTCTTCAGATATAAGGAACAATTGTGGCGTATACTTTGAACTTGGTCAAAGGATTAATGATTGATTTCCTGTAGAGGAAAAGATCTGAGAATTAATGCAGTTTAAACTGTAACCAAAAAACACCTTCAGCATATTATGAGTGCATGGAGGTGTTTGAATGATCAAAAATAGCATTCTATACCGAAAATGGTGGTATATCAGGAAGCGGAACATTAGAGAAATGCGTTTGCTGCTCCGTCTTGCTATTGCCGGTGTGATAATGTGCGTTATTGCCTATTGCTATTACTGTCTTTTCATTTAACACTATCTAAAACTACTATTTATCAAGAGTATAGCCTGCTTCAGCCATCTAATTGTCTTCAACTACGCTGCCCTTTTTGTAATTCTTGCCACTTTTATTTTTGTCATGTTTTTCCGAAGAACTTGCTTCCATCATAATGCACTTGCCCTGAAATAATGCACCCTCATCAGCGACGAAGCTGTTAACCTTAATATCGCCGTAAAGCTTTGCTGTGGATAAAATTTTCAAGAGACCCTTTGCAGATATATTTCCTTCCACTTTACCGGAGAGATGTATATTAGTAGCATCTATACTGCCTGTTATTTGTGCCTGGTCGCCGACATATAAGTCGCCGCTGATGATTATATCACCTTTTACCTTGCCATCTACTCTAACTGTGCCTTCTGATTCTATATTGCCTGTAAATATAGTATTTGAGCTGACAATTGTATCAATTCCTTCTCTGAAACCTGCATTTTTTCTTCCCAACATAATATTCCTCCTAATTAATTAATAACCAGCTTAAGAAATTATCAATTATTATCCAGATATTTTAAAGGATCCACAGGAGTACCGTAGAGCTGTATTTCAAAATGGAGGTGAGGCCCTGTGCTTCTCCCTGAACTACCGACCTTTGCTATAACATCTCCCTTTTTTACTTTATCGCCTACACTTACTAAAAGCTTGGAACAATGGCCATACACAGTTACAAGTCCATTTGGGTGTCTTACTTTAACTACGCGACCATACCCGCTTGTGTATTCAGACATTATTACTGTTCCGCTGGCAGATGCACGTATTTTCGTCCCGGAGTCTGTGCCGATGTCTATTCCATCATGATGCTTCTTTCTTCTCGTGAAGGGATCCTTTCTGTAACCGAAATAATCGGTAATACTACCGGTTGATACGGGCCAGAGCGTTGGAATCTTGTCAAGATATTCATTAAGCTTGGTTTCTGCAGCTGAGATATCTGCAACAGGCTTATCCACTCGTGTATAGAGATTGATAAGTGAGTCAAGCCGGCCCTTAAGCTCCTGGATGTCATTTGAAAAAGCAGCTTCGTTTCTGTCGCCTGATCTGCTTGACTGTGAAGAAGCCCTTTTATCAAGATACTCATCGGTCAATTCATTGTAGCTTTTAGTAAATTCTTCTATCTTGTCATTTACAAGCTCCTGATAATCTGAGCTTGCCTTTTCAAGGTTGTTTATTTTTTCTGATTTCTCCTCAAGCAGCGCTCTTTGGCCGGCATTTGCATCATAAAGCTCACTGAGGCTGCTCTTAAGAGACTTGTTCTCATCAAGCATTTTTGAAATATAAATACCACCGCAAACGAACACTGCAGCAATAAGAACAAAGCAAACAGAAAGCTTTATATAGAAGGCTCTGAATTTGAGAACTTTTACATGCTTTTGCGAATGCGGGATTAATACGATGGAAAGGTACTTCTTTTCAGTTTTTTTAGATTTACCCTTTTTCATTATAACCATCCTGTAAAAAATGATAATAAATCTCTATATGTTTATCTTTTGTACAGTAACGGCCGAAAAATACAGGTAATTTTTAATCAATAAATCACTAACTATACATTAGTTAATTCCATATTGAATTCGAAAACCCTTTTTTTCCAGCTGCATCTTTTATTTATATGTTATATTAAAAATTTTGTCAAACTAATTATTACCAGTTCATAGCAGGATTTTGTAAAAGAATAGCGAATAACATAGTATTAAAACATATTTGTAAAATTTTTATGAAGACAAAGGTGAGCTATGCGAATCAGAACAAAGTTATTTCTTGCTTTCTTTATAATTGTGCTTTTTTGTTCAGCAGCACTGGCAGTCACACTAGGCGGTTATAACCTCGTAGTGCGGGAAATTGCATCAAGCGTAGACAGCAACGATTCACGTATTTTTGAAGTCAGCAGAATGAGAGACATGGTAAATATGCAGCAGGAGATAGCGGCAGGCTGCGTTGTCAGGCTTGATACAGCCGGACTCGATGAGGTCAGAAAAATCGGAGCGCAGCTTTCACAAAGCATTGAAGAACTGACGGCTGTATCCGGCGGCAGCGAAAAGGATGAGCTTGCAAAGCTTAGTGATCTTAAGGAGCAAACAATAGTCAACATAACAGAGGTATTGCCTGAGGCTATAGCCAAATACGACAGAACAGAGTTTAACAACCTTTTATCAGAATATGAAAAGAAATACATTGAGCTACTTAAGATGGAGCAGGAGCTTGGACAACTGATCAGAAAACAGGCGAACGATAATGTAGCGAGCATACTGACCGGCAAAGAAGAACTGGCAGAGCTGAGTGATAAGCAGAGAGCGACAATTGAAGCGCTTTTGCCGTCAGTTGAAATTATATTATCTCAATACCAAAAGGCAGTAAATGAAAATAAAAGCACAGCAGAAATGAACACTATACTGAAACAGGAAATTGACAGACTCAATAAAGAAATCGACAGATTAAGCTCTGAAGCTGAGCACTCTGCCGACGGCAAGGATATTACACCGGCTTCAAATGTGTCATCGATGCTTGGACAAGGCTCAGGAGAGTCAGCTTCTGCAATTATATTTGACAAGGCTACAGTTGAAGCGATAAAGACATATATAAATGAACTGGCAAGGTATAATTCGAGTTATGAGGTAAAGCTGGAGGCAATGCAGGTAAAGACACTTTCCAGTATGCTTGCAAGGCTTGCAGACATTGACAATATTATTGCACGCACCCAGCTGGTATATGCAGAGGGTAATTCCATAATACACAGTGGTGGTGAGAGCATTGATCAGTATATTCAGCTTGCTGCTGAAGTAAATAATTCTCTGCTTCAGCTACAAAAGCAGCTCAGCAAAGATACTGCTGTACTGGCAGGTGAAGCGTCAGCAGCAAGTGCCGTGTTGTCAGATGCATTTGAAAAGCTTTTTGCTTGTGATAAAGCTAATAAAAACAGCGGTCTTTTAAGCAGCTATGACGAAGCAACCAGTCTATTTGAAAAGCAAAGAGAGAGCCTTTCAAGGCTCGATACAGCATATAGGTTATACCTTGCTAAGGATGTTGAGAAATCAGAAGGACTTAAAAGTACACTTTTGCTTATCCTTATTAGCATCGTAATAATATCTTTGATTATTGGGGTTGTTACAGCTCTTATGCTTTCTAGAAATATATCCCGTCCTATACGTACAATAACAGGACTTCTTGAAAAGGCCGGGAACGGTGATCTTTCTGAAAGAGTACCCGGAAGGCGGGATGACGAGATAGGAGTGCTTGGGGAAAAGGTAAATGTAGTGCTGGATGGTCAGCAAAGGATGTTAAAGCAGGTCAAGGCTACATCAAACGATATAGGAGCACTTAAGAAGGAGCTTGCCGGTTTATTTGATTATAGCAAGGAAAGTGCCGGAAGGATGTCAGCCGGACTTAAAAATATTATGGAAGGATTTTCGGAAAACACAGGGTATACAAGTGGCAAAGGAGCTTATTGTACGGAGGGCAACGGATCGCACGAGCTTGCGGCAACTGCTGACAGGGCCGTTGCTGACGGCATGAGAGTTATTGAGATCGCAGCAACCAGTAAGAAATCTGTTCAGGAAGCAGAAACTGTTATCAGGAATGCTACTGATACTGTAAAGCAGATAGCAGATTCTATAGACGAGCTTGAGGACTCTTCAAACAGGATCGGAGATATTACTAATACAATAACTGATATTGCAGCGAAAACAAATCTTCTGGCTTTGAACGCAGCAATAGAGGCAGCTAGAGCAGGACAGCAGGGTAAGGGCTTCACCGTAGTTGCCGAGGAAATAAGGAAGCTTTCAAATGGGAGCAATAAAGCTGCGGAGCAGATAAAGAATATAGTTAAAGAGATACAGGACAGGATCCAATTTGCCGTAGACAAGATTAGCAATGGCGTAAATAGCGTAGATGCAGGAGCTGGAAAGATAGATGATGCAAGAAACAGCATACTGGATATCGCTGAGGCTGTAAAGCAGATTACAGATACGCTCAAGGAGGCTGCAGGTGCGGTAAGATCAAGACAGGATAATACAACTGAACTTGTGGTTACCATAGATGCTCTTTCAAAAGCAGCAAATAGGACGGTTGAAACCAGTGCAGAAATTGATGCCGGCCTTGAGGTACAGATAAAAACAATTGAGCAGCTTGAGGATATGACAGTTAAATTGGACGAGGTATCATGCACGTTGAACAATATGGTTGAACGATTTAAGATGTAGAATATTAAAATCAGTATGTATATATATGGCAGGAAATGGAATACTTGTTATATGGCATACTGATTCTATTTTTTTATACAATTATCTGGAACTGTCTCAGAATAAACTTTGAGGCAGTACTTTTTTATATAAAAACATACCTGCTTCTGCAGCCGATATTTCACGATTCGCATGACACTTGCAATAGGTATTGGTTTTGCTTCGCTACTTGCCATGATAAAAATATTGACACAGTCTAATATATTATGGTTTTTAGTTCCGCTCTATGCGATTGCACTTCTCATGATGCTGTTTACACCAAAGCTGTTTGTGGGACTTGCATCTGACTCAGGCGGTGTCTCTGGCGGTGCTATGACATCTGCTTTCTTAACACCGCTCACTCTTGGAGTTGCACAGGCTGTTGCAGCCAGATCTGGTTCCGGCGCGCAATCAATTCTGACGAATGGTTTCGGAATTATTGCATTTATTTCGGTAACCCCGCTCATTGCTGTACAATTTTTGGGAATAGTATATGATATTAATATCAAGAAAGCAGGCAAGGCAATGAAGGATGCTGAAGCAAACGATCTAGAAGCCAAAGAGGTGCGTAATGAATATAGTACTCGAACCTTTAGATGTAAACAACTGGTTGAAAGTTTGTGAGTTATCAGTTTCAGAAGATCAAAAACAGATTTTCCCTATTCCCAATGTGTACTGGATTAGTATTAGCCGGTATGAGGAGCATAGTGAGTTATTCGCTATTAAAAAAGACGATATTTATGTTGGACTGATTGGAGGCGGATATGACGAGGACGGTGTAAGCGGTTTTATCAATCCGCTTATGGTTGATGCTCATTATCAACGTCAGGGCATTGCTGCCGAAGCTATCCGGCTTATCATCAGATATCTTTCTGACAACCTAAAAGTAAGCAAAGTCAACATAGGGCATCGTAAGGAGAATGAAGCAGCGGGACGGCTTTATGAGCGTATCGGTTTTGAAATCACTGGGGAAACGGAACAGGAATACTCTAGAACATTATGCTTGAAGGAACGTAACTGATTTTCCAGCCAATTGTTAAAAGTTAGTTGATATTACAATAAGTAACCAGAAGGGAAGTTTAACGATTAGAGTATGCTATTATAATGTGGAAGCATCCAATAATTTGATAGAATAAGGCAGCTTCTGTTTAGTGGAGAATATGAAAGGCACAGGTTTCCACCATATACATCCTTAGTTTAACGTGATTGGTATATAGGACTAAAATTTACTGTCATTATTTTGTGATAATATGTTTGCGAGGTGCAATTTTATGGATTATAAAAAAGCTGCTTCCTATTGGATAAAGAAGGACGCGCAGGCAGCACGAATGGATCAAGGCTCGCTTTTACGTGAGATTGAGAAGTTCATTATGGCACATAACACCTGTGCTTTGGCCACCGGCTGCGGTGATTTTATCCGCTGTACGCCCATCGAATACAATTATAAAGATGGGAGTTTTTGGATGTTTTCCGAAGGTGGTATGAAGTTTAACGCTTTGGAGAAAAACAGAAATGTGTGTCTTGCTATCTACGACGGCTATACTGGACTCGGCCAATTGGGCGGAATGCAGGTCTCCGGTACTGCAGAGCTTATAGAGCCTTGGACAGATGGATACATGGATTTGTTAAAGTTTAAAAAGCTGTCTGCTGAGAATTTGAAAAAGCTCCCGGTAGTAATGTACCTTATCAAGGTTACACCCAATCGCATTGACTTTCTATGCTCGGAGTTCAAAAAGTCAGGCTTTGATTCCCGTCAGCATTTATGTTTTTCCAATGGCGAAGCTGAATGATGGAGCTATACAGCTTTCTTAATGTGCCTTCTAATCACAGTACGGGGATTGAGCTGCAGGAGGTAAAGCTGTTATGGGACCACTTGTTGACGTGCCGGTCGTGATTGGATTAGATAATTTGGCCTTATTCTGTTTAAAAAAGGTTCTTGATCTTTTAGATTCCCCTTCCGTTTAAAGAACGAAGCAGAAAACAAAGGCGTCAGGAGTGCGAATCTTGACACCTTTGCTTTACATACAATTTATAACAGCTTTCCGATCATACCGTTATGATTCCAGCACAGAAATAATCTGTAGAAGATCTCGAATATTATTGTAAAGGAGGGTTTATCTAACCTTCATACCAAGGGTAAATACTTGCGAACGTATTGCATGATTTTTCTAATGAAAAAATTCCAGATGCTCGAATAGACAAGAGAAAATGAGAAAAAAATTAAATAAGTTAAAAGAGTCGATAACGTAATGGTTAAATCTACAAACGCCGGAATACTTACTATATAAGTTAAAAACATCATCCCAAGAGATAAAGCTATGCTTGAAAATAATATAGAAATAATTATTCCATTCCTATAAAGTAATATTCCTATAACGATACCTAATAGTCCTGTAGTAAAAAGCAGTATTATTGTCTCCTGCACATCAACCATAACAAGAATTAATGCTGAAGAAATAAATACAGCTAGACCAAGAGAAATGTTAGAAACAGCAGCTATCGCAATAGGTAGAGTACTTAATGGACTTAAGGCAAGCCCAATTGCAGGTAAAAATACAGGCGCTGATTGGAATAATACGGTTATTGCTGCTAGTATTCCTCCGATACAAATGAATCTGCCTATATTCATTTTTTTCAACTTGTATGCCTCTTCACGGAATAATTTCAAAAATAGTGCCTTGGTTAAAATCCGTCACATTCATAGAGCCATAAACCCCTAAATATAGCCTGGTTTGATTCAGATTCGCTCCCAAACAGGTATAATATGCTGATTGAGATCCAAAATTGTAATTGATTTCGATAACACTGAAATCGTTTAGCATGCAATCTGTCCTTGCCCTGGTATAAGCTAAAACCCCTCTGATCGGAGGCGCGGATCCTTCGTCCCGGGCAAGATCTGTAAACACAACGCATCCTGTTAAATCAGGGATTCTATTTCCCATATAAGGCTGAACTCCTGTGAGAGCAGTTCCTCCAAACTTATCTGGTCGGGAATCTTCATGAAAGTAGCTGATTAATGGTTGATGACGCAGTACTGAGGTTTTTACTGCTTCATCGTAATAAGCAATTGTTTTCTCATTTAACCTCTGATTTGCAGAGCAGCCTTTTATAATAGAAGTTGGTAAGGCACCTTCCCACCCTCGCCAGCCAAAGTTAATAAAGCCTTCCTGGTCAGATACCGCCAAAGAAGCCTGCACAATTTGGCTAACTGGTATTGGTTTATAATAAACAAATGCAAAAATAGACTCTACGAGGTCCTGTCCGACATTTCCAACGTATTTGATATACTGACCATAAAATCTTTGATATGAAATGCCCGTTATATTACGAACCCCTTTGGCGATTACTGTAAGCGATCCCTGAATAGATTCAGGAAGTTCATTAAAACGTGTGACAACGGGTGGATTATTGATAAATATATTTTTAGCTACATCTATTTCGATTATTTTACCGGCGATTTCCATATCATCCTGACTTAAATTAAATGGATCATAGCCTGAACCACCATCTCCGGTTGTTAAAACAAGTTTTCCTGTTTCAGGTGAAAAGTTTAAGCTATTAACACCATTATGATTTAAAAATGGTCTTCTTAAATTAAGTAGTGTCCGCCGCTTTTGAACTAGACCATTCGCTTGTAAAATCCATTCTTCAACCGTATCTATATGATCATATTGAGTTTTTCTTTCTAACCACTTTAAGTTTAAGGTCGCAGGGTCACACGGGTTGGGCTGAAAGGGTCCAGTGAGAGCGCCTGGCCCTTGTGTACCAGCCAGTGAATAATGAAGGTAAAACAGCCCATTGTAATTAAACTCGGGATGAAACGCTAACCCCAGCAATCCCCTTTCATCATATCCACCGCTAGAAACACCTAGTTCTATTATTCGCGGGCGAATATCTAAGAAAGTCTCTATACCTCTGTTCCCTATAAAAAAAATTTCTCCCACTTGGGTTGCAATAAATAATCTTTCGATTGAATCGCCTGGAAGTACAGCTGTTTTCAAAATAGTGGGTAAGTTTACTCTATTAACAATGGGCCGTAAATTAACTTTAACTTTTTTTATCAATTAACTTTACACTCCTTCATATTCTTTCCTATTATAAAAATATGAATAGAACTGCTCCATTAGTACAATTGGGGTCACAGTTTGAATATCCATATGGGGATTGCATCTAAATACCACACAGGTGTGCTTCTGCTGAATCCTCCTTATGTTGATCTTGCACGAACTCTACGCTGACTTTCGTAGAGTGCCTTCATTTTCTAGGAACTTCCCCAGCAAGTGATTCATTAGTGGTCAGGACTCATAAAACATATCAGGACAGAGTGACATAAATGGGGTTTCCTATCTTTTACACATGATTCATGCAGAAAAATTGATACTTCATGCAAAAATCCCCCTTTTTTTTATAGAAGTGATAAATTTGATATAAAGCACTTGTCTCTTTAAGTGATAGGGGAATCTGCATTTGGATTCCAAAGCTGTAGCATTCCATGCACGTGCCATGTTACAGATAAGAAAGTTGAGCTTAAAGATAGCCAAGTATCAATTTAATTAAGGAGATATATATGATGAAAAAAAGAGTTATCCCACTATTACTAGCAGCATTTCTATTAATAGGCATGCTGCCCGTTTCGGCATATGCGGCAAACACTTCAAAGAACGAGCCTGTATATCTTGGTACCGAAGCAGAGTGCTTCTCGTTGATCGCCATGGCTGAGGAGAGCGCAGATGATTTTGCTGCGCGCATCAAAGAAACCTATGGCGTAAACATTATTGAAGACATTACGGCAACACCGAAAGCTCGGCAGTATGTGGAGAATGCATTGGCATTTATAGGTAAGGAAGTTATAGAATCAATTACCAGTATTAGAAAATTGGATATTCATTTTAAAGCAAAAAAAAATAATACATATGGCGTCAGCGGGGGCCAAACTGGTTTATACTATGTTACATTGTATGAGGGTTTTGCAAGTACAACGCCTATACATGAGCTTATGCATGTTGTAAACTTTGCTTTGGATCTGTATGTATCTGATATAGATGAAGTTATAGCAAGCATTAATGATGGACGTCAATATGGTACGGCATGGAAAGATGGTGACGAGCACTATTTTGCATACAGCTATGGAAAAGAGCGTGCATCAGATGATATTGCAACAATTCCCGGCTCTATTTATGCCAACAGAGACGGAATTGCGGACCGTATTAAATCAAACGAGTCACCTGCATTGCGAAAAAAGTGGGAATACTTACGCGACCTGTGTAATCTATATCTTGGAAAATCGCCTATGTTTGATATCCTGGACAGTCAAAATCCAACACCGAAGAAAATAGAATTGAGTACATCAAATTTGAATTTGACAGTTGGTGAAACTCAAAAACTAGTAGCTACCGTTATACCTGAAGGTACAGGAGCGAAAATTTCATTTAAATCCAGCAGCAAAATAGTGTCTGTGGATGCCGAAGGTAATATTACTGCAAATAACACAGGTTTGGCTACCATTACGGTGCAAGCCGGGAGAGTAAAAGCAACCTGTACTGTTTATGTAAGTGAGCTTACACCAAAGAAAATAGAATTGAGTGCATCAAATTTGAATATGACAGTTGGTGAAACTCAAAAATTATCAGCTACCGTTTTGCCTGAAGGTACAGGAGCGAAAATTATATATAAATCCAGCAACGATAGAGTGTCTGTGGATGATAAAGGTAATATTACCGCAAATAGCGCAGGTACGGCTACCATTACAGTGCAAGCAGGAAGCGTAAAAACAACCTGTACAGTTAATGTAAGTAAGCCTACACCCACACCGACACCCGAACCTAAAACAGACGATGATCCTGTTGTAAAAACAAAAGTCAATGTGCTATCTTATCCAACAAAATGTGTCTATTTTGTTGGTGAGAAGTTTGATACAAGCGGTTTGAAGGTAGTAAATTATGTAAACGATAAAGAAAATGATATAAGTGATAGTATATTGTTTTACACATCAGATTCAGTGAGATTAACCCAAGGTATGCCATTTACAACCGCAGGAGCAATGTTGATTCAAATGCAGCAGTCTGACGGCAAAGTAGTAGGACAATTTTTCATCACTGTTATGAATAAGATTACTGATACGGATAAGACTACTGATGATGATACTAACATAGAAGTGCTGTCTTATCCTACAAAAAGAGTATTTATAGCTGGCGAGAAATTTGACATAAGCGGTTTGAAAGTCGTAGATTATACAGACGGTAAAGTGAATGATATAAGCGATAGTATATCGTTTTACACAACACCATTTTCAGGAGCGCCGGAAACGAAATTAACAAATAGTATAATTTTAGCATACACAGGAACAATGTTAGTTCAATTGAAGTATAACAGTGACAAAGTAATAGGAGAATATTATGTCACTGTTATGAATAAGACAACTGATACGGATAAGACGCCATCTGTAAAGCATCCCTTTACTGATGTTGCAAGCGGCGCATACTATGAAAACCCTGTCATATGGGCATTGAACAACGGCATCACCAGCGGCACAAGTGCCACTAAATTTAGCCCGAATGATAGCTGCACAAGAGGTCAGGTGGTTACCTTCCTATGGCGTTCCAGTGGCAGCCCTGAACCGGCGTCGACTAAAAACCCTTTCACCGATGTGAAATCCAGCGACTATTATTACAAGGCAGTATTATGGGCAGTGGAAAAGGGCATCACAAGTGGCGCAAGCGCTACTAAATTTAGTCCCAGCGATACCTGCACCAGCGGTCAGGTAGTGACGTTCCTATGGCGATCTAACGGCAAACCGACGGCAATCGGCGCAAGCAGCCTTGCTGCGCAATATAGCAGTCAATACTACACCGACGCTGTGGCGTGGGCCGACAACACAGGTCTGCTTTCCGGCACTGGTATAACCTTTGCACCAAACAGCAACTCACCCCGAGCAGACATTGTCACTTATCTATACCGCAATGTAGGAAGCCCTGCTGTTAATACATCCGCAGATACAACCAAAAACAGTGATGCGCTGAAAGATGATAATGCTAAAAACTCAACGTATCAATCCGGTGATGCCGTTTCTGAGGATATTAGCAGCGATACGGATCTCTTAGACCTTTGGAAAATGGCTATCATTGATTTCGATCTACAAGGCGGCAGCGGCCTTTTGTTTCCCCAAGTAGCATCTTGTGGTATTCCTGCAAAACTTACAACTTTAGCTCCTACGCGACCCGGATATATATTCCTTGGATGGGCAACAACTAAAGGCGCTGCAACTGCCAAATACAAGCCCGGTGACACTTTAACAGTAACAGATACTGAAGTAACGTTATACGCTGTTTGGAAAAAGTCATCTTAATGAGATATTTATAATATCGATGACATTAAGGTAGAGAAAGGAAAGAGCCTGTAACTCCCATATGGGGTTGCAGGCTTTTAAGTTCGCATAGGGTATTATTCACTGAATGATCCATTATGTTGACTCAGTTAATGAGTGGGATCAGATACAGTCCTCGGTTTACATAGATTATGTCATGGAACTAAAGAACTCTGGTGTGATACAACATATAGGAATGAGCTCCCATAACCCAAAGTTTGCTATAAAGGCAGCGCATTCAGGCTTTGTAGAGATGATTCTTTTTAGCATCGATCCTGCATTTGACATGCTACCCACCAGCGAAGATATTTTTGACCATAAATGAGATTGGAAGGCATGAAAGTAACATGGCAACAAAAATTGAGTAGTAAGAACTAACATAAAGGAAAAGTACCGGTTGTTATTACATGTATGAAAAGCTAAATTGTGCAGCAGGTTCAATAAATGAAAGTGCACACTGGCATTTAGTGTGAAGGTAAGGTATGATTTATTTGGAGAAGCCATGTCGGCAAACCCGCAAAAAATATTTATGTTTTGACTTAAACTATGTTTTAATGTTAAATATATGAATTATTCCTTTGCGTTATTTGTGTTGTTTTGTGAAACGTATATGGCAAAAATACAATAGATTACTGGAGTAAAAAATGAACAAAGCTTTTTCTGGTGTTGAAAAAAACAAGAATTATGTGATTGAGATTACCGGTATGACCCATGAAGGACAGGGAGTCGGCAGAATCAATGGGCTAGCTGTATTTGTTGATGGAGCGCTTACAGGAGAAGAGATCGAGGTTAAAATAATTAAACTCAACAAATCATATGCGGTGGGAAAAATTATTGAGATAAAAAGGCCATCACCAAATAGAATTAGGCCTTTCTGCGGAGCATACTCAAGGTGTGGAGGCTGCAATCTTCAGCATATGGATTATGCAGCACAGTTGAAATTAAAGGCAGAGCTTGTACGGGACAATCTGGAAAGAATAGGCGGTCTAAAGGGCGTAAGAGTGCATGATACCATAGGAATGGAAGCTCCATACACATACCGGAATAAGGCACAATACCCTGTAGCTGAAGTTGACGGAAAAATTGTCACCGGCTTTTATGCTCCGAGATCGCATGTTGTTATCGACTCTGAGGAATGTGGCATACAGGATACTGCAAGTGATAAGATAAGAAAAGCGGTGAGGCAGTTTGCTGCTGAAAAAGGTATAGCTGCATATGATGAAACCACCGGCAAGGGGCTTCTCAGGCATATTATGACTCGTGCAGGCTTCAGAACCGGCGAGATGATGGTGGTGCTGGTCATAAACGGAAGGAAGCTTCCGGATGCGGACGAGCTTGTTAAAAGGCTTGTAGCAATGGAGCTTGGACAAGGTAAGGATATGGGTTGTGCTGCAGATGGATACGCACAGAATGAACGAGCGGGCAATGAATTTATAAGCAGTGGAGTCTCCTCTGCACCAGCTATCAAGAGTATATACCTTAATATAAATACGAATAACACCAACATAATACTTGGTAATGATAATATTCTTCTGTATGGAAGTGAAACCATCACAGATACCATAGGAGAATATAGATTTAATATTTCTCCTCATTCTTTCTTCCAGGTTAACCCTATTCAGACAGAGGTGTTATATGCAAAAGCACTGGAGTATGCAGGGCTTACAGGTGACGAGACCGTGTTTGATCTATATTGCGGTATAGGTACTATATCTCTATTCCTTTCATCCAAAGCGCGGAAGGTATACGGGGTTGAGGTTGTAGAGCAGGCTATAGCCGATGCGAAAAAGAATGCAGAGCAGAACGTTGTTGATAATGTGGAATTTATCTGCGGCGAATCGGAGAGAATTGTACCCGAGCTTTATAAGCAGGGCATCAAAGCTGATGTGGTGGTAGTTGACCCGCCACGCAAGGGCTGTGACGAATCGCTGCTCCAGCTTCTTTCTGAGATGCAGCCCGAACGCATAGTATATGTATCCTGCAACCCATCAACGCTGGCACGGGACCTGAAGTTTATGAGCACGAACGGCTATAGCGTGGAAGAGGCTCAGCCGGTGGATATGTTCCCCTGGAGCGGGCACGTTGAGTGCGTGGTTCTGATGACGAATAGTGGTTCTAAGGGCTAATGATGCAATTTAGCCACTATATGTAGTAGTTTTGAAATAAAAAATGGGCAAAAATTGAGGTAAAAAACTGCGATTTTTGACCCTGTTTTTTGGGGCGTTTCATAGATGACATTCGGTATTTCAGAGTCCATGCTTGAATTTCTCATGGCTGGGCAATAAAATGATAACATATAGAACATATAAACAAACAGGAATTTATCAAGTAGCCTTTGAGCAAAGATTATTTATATTTGCATAGTCACTAAACTGAAACTTGAAAGAGCGAGGTAATCATGAAAAAGAAAGAGATAGCGACACAAGACGATTTGTTAAAAGTCTTAGATTTATTAGATAATACGAGAATCCGTTACTGGTTGGACGGTGGTTGGGGCGTTGATGTACTGGCTGGTAAACAAACAAGAGAACACCGTGATATAGATA
>JAEYRB010000026.1 GCA_023409735.1 Bacillota bacterium
TTGATTGGGGGTATGTGCCGTGAAGAAGATTAAGATTGGTTTTGCACCAACCAGAAGAAGCATTTTCAGTGCCCCGGATGCTGTAAAATATGCAAATTTAACAAGAGCAAGGTTGAAGGAACTGAAAATAGATTTTGTAGATATTATAGATATCAATGAAGAGGGGCTACTTTACGATGATAACGATCGGGAAAGGGTTGCACAAAAGTTCAAAGCAGAAAAGGTTGACGGCCTTTTCTTACCTCACTGTAATTTTGGGACTGAATATGTTGTCGCACGGCTTGCAAAGGAACTCAATGTTCCGGTACTGCTTTGGGGGCCGAGAGATGAAAGACCGGATGAAAACGGAATACGTCTGCGTGACAGCCAATGCGGGCTGTTTGCAACGGGCAAGGTCTTAAGACGATTCCAAGTACCATTTTCATATTTGACTAATTGCAGATTGGAGGATCCTGAATTTGAAAGAGGAATTAACCTTTTTCTAGCGGTGTGCAGCGTTGTTAAAGCATTTCGCAATACGAGGATACTACAGATCGGCCCAAGACCTTTCGATTTTTGGTCCACAATGTGCAATGAGGGCGAACTGCTGGAGAAATTCAATATTCAGCTGGCTCCTATTCCAATCCCTGAGTTGACATATGCCGTAAAGAGGGAAAAGGAAAAGGGCACAAATGTAAAAGCTGTAATGGACTATTGCAGGGAAAACATGAATATCGGTATTGATGATGCTGCATTGGAAAATGTAGCGGCACTAAAGGTTGCAATGAAAGGTCTGGCACAGGAATACGGCTGTAATGCCATAGCGATCCAATGCTGGAACGCTTTACAGGGTGAGCTTGGTATTATGCCATGCGCATCTAATTCACTATTAAATGAAGAAGGTATTCCTGTTGTTTGTGAAACCGATATTCATGGTGCTATAACGGCGATTATGGCAGAGGCTGCTGCTCTTGACGATACAAGGAGCTTTTTTGCAGATTGGACCGTGCGGCATCCCGATGATGAAAACGGTGAATTATTGCAGCACTGCGGCCCATGGCCGATTTCAGTAGCATGTAACAAGCCGGCAATAGGCTACCCATTAGCATTTAAGCATCCCGGAGCAGTTGAAGCAGAGGCTAAGCGCGGGAAAATGACGATCTGCAGATTTGATGGCGACAACTCAGAGTATTCTCTTCTGATGGGAAATGCTGAGGGAATTGAAGGCCCATATACTAAGGGAACTTATGTCTGGATCAAGGTCAATAATCTGAAAAGGTTAGAGGAGAAGCTTGTGTGCGGACCATATATTCACCACTGTGTCGGAATTCACAAGGATGTAGTACCTGTCCTTTATGAAGCCTGTAAGTACATCGGAGTAAAACCTGATCTGTATGATCCGGTCGAGGAAGAAATAAAGGCGTTCATACGTGGTGAATAGGGTAGTTAACCGAATGGAGAAAAGAGGATGAATAATGGTTAATTTGAAAGCAAAGTCTTTTGAATTGAGAAAGCTTGTTCTGGATATGATCTACAGAGCAAAAACCGGTCATATCGGCGGCGACTTTTCAGTTATGGATATCCTGGTCACACTGTACTACAAGCAAATGAATATATCACCTGAAAATGTTGATGATCCGGATCGTGACATGTTTGTTCTGAGTAAAGGACATTCTGTAGAGGCTCTATATGCAGTTTTATCAGATAGAGGTTTCTTCCCAAAGGAAGACCTGATGACATATAGCCAGATAAACACAAAATACATTGGCCACCCAAACAATAAAATCAACGGAATTGAGATGAATTCCGGGTCCCTGGGACACGGGCTTCCTGTAAGTGTAGGCATGGCTCTGGGTTCAAGGATGAGTGGAAGAAAAAACAGGATTTATACGGTAATGGGGGACGGCGAATTAGCAGAGGGCTCTATTTGGGAAGGTGCAATGGCAGCAAGCCATTATAAGCTGGATAAGCTTTGTGCCGTGATAGATCGCAACTGCCTGCAGATATCAGGCGGAACTGAGATGGTGATGAGCCAGGAAAGCATTGAGGATAGATGGAAAAGCTTTGGATGGCATGTAATTAATGCTGCAGGAAATGATATAGCCTCTCTGGATCAGGCTTTTAATGAGGCAAGACAGATAACAGGGAAGCCAACCGTTATCATTGCCCATACGATCAAGGGGTATGGAGTGTCGTTTATGGAAAATAAGGCTACATGGCATCACAAGGTACCAACGTATGAAGAATATACAGCAGCATCCACCGAGCTTGAAAAAAGAAGAGGGGAAGGCATATGAACAACATACCAAACCGTCAGGCTATTTGCGAAGTCCTGACTGAAAAAGCATATACAGATAAGGATATTGTTGTATTATGCAGCGATTCAAGAGGTTCAGCCTCTTTGACAGGATTTGTGGAGAAACATCCTGAACAGTTTATTGAGGTTGGAATTGCTGAACAAAATTTGGTCAGTATGGCTGCTGGTATGGCTAGAACAGGTAAGAAGGCATTTGTAGCATCACCTGCGTGCTTTCTGTCTACCAGAAGCTTAGAACAGGCTAAAGTAGATGTGGCATATTCTGATACTAATGTGAAGCTTATCGGGATAAGTGGCGGAATCAGTTACGGCTCCCTTGGAATGACTCATCATTCAACTCAGGATATTGCGGCAATGGGTTCACTGCCTAACATGAGGGTCTATATTCCAAGTGACAGGCATCAGACAAAATGCCTTATCGAAGTGCTCCTCAATGATAATAAGCCTGCATATATCAGAGTTGGGAGAAACCCTGTTGAGGATATCTATAATGAAGAAAACGTCCCATTTGCAATTGATAAAGCAACTGTTTTAAGCCGTGGAAATGATATAGCGATAATTGCTTGTGGGGAAATGGTGAGAGCCGCTATTATAGCGGCTGAAAAGCTAAAAGCATGTGGCATTATGTCAACAGTCATTGATATGTATTGTGTAAAACCTATTGACAGAGAAGCTGTAATAGAAGCCGCAAAGCAGACAAAGGCTGTGATTACGGTTGAAGAGCATTCAGGCTTCGGCGGTCTTGGCTCAATAGTATGCAGTATTGTATCGAAAGAATGTCCAAGAAAGGTTATTAACCTCGCACTTCCTGATTCACCTGTAATAGCTGGAAAAGCACAGGAGGTATTCGATTATTACGGCTTAAATGCAGATGGTATAGTAAAAACCGCAGTGGAGCTGATGAATGATGTCAAATAAATATATTATTGGCATAGACCAGAGTACGCAGGCAACTAAAGCAATATTGTTTGATGTTCAGGGGAGGATCGTTGACAGAAGAGACCTGACACATGCACAGATCATTAATGATCGAGGATGGATAGAGCATGACCCTGTTCAAATCTATAACAACACTATAGCAGCAGTCAAAGAATTGCTGGAGGTAACAGCAGTAAACAGCTCCGACATTGCAGGAGTAGGCATAACAAACCAGAGGGAAACTGCAGTTGCCTGGGATAAGGAAACAGGAAGGCCTGTTTATAATGCAATTGTTTGGCAATGTAAAAGGGGCGAGGTCATTTGCAGAAGGCTTGAAGGCTACAGCGAATTCATCCGTAATCGAACGGGGCTTCAGCTGTCCCCCTATTTTTCCGCTGCTAAAATTGCCTGGCTCCTTGAAAATGTAGATGGCCTAAAAATAAAATCAGAGGCCGGCCAAATTGCTTATGGTACAATGGATAGCTGGTTAATATACAAGCTGACAGGCGGAAGAAGCTTTAAAACTGACTTTTCAAATGCCTCAAGAACTCAGCTGTTCAATATTATCGAGTTAAAATGGGATGAGGTTATCTGTAAGCATTTTGGAATAAATCCCGCAGGCCTTGCAGAGGTATGCGAGTCGAATGCATGCTTTGGTAAAACGGATTTTGAAGGTATTCTGCCCAAGCCAGTACCTATCTGTAGTGTACTTGGTGATTCTCATGCAGCTTTATTCGGCCAAGGCTGCCTGGATATGGGAGGAATAAAAACAACGTATGGTACCGGTTCATCTGTTATGATGAACATTGGAGAAAAGCCCCTATCCAGTAAAAAAGGCCTTGTAACTTCACTTGCATGGGGCATGGATGGCAGAGTTCAATATGTACTTGAAGGAAATATCAATTATTCAGGTGCAGTACTGAGATGGGTTAAAAATGACCTTAAGCTTATAGAAAACGAGTCCGATGCAGAAGGCCTTGCCAATCAAGCAAATCCTGCTGACAGAACTTACCTGGTGCCTGCTTTTACAGGCCTTGGTGCCCCCTATTGGAAAAATGATGCATCAGCAGTTATTTGCGGGATGACGAGACTGACAGGCAAAGCCGAGTTAATAAGAGCGGCGCTTGATTCGATAGTGTATCAGATTACAGATATTATTAATATTATGAGGTGCGAATCCGGTATTGACATTAATGAACTGAAGGTTGACGGAGGCCCTACTAGAAATAATTATCTTATGCAGCTCCAGGGCGATTTGCTGAATATCCCTGTGCAGGTGCCTTCTGCTGAGGAGCTGTCAGCAATTGGTGCTGCCTATGCAGCAGGCATTGCATTGGGAATTTATGATAAATCGAAGTTAATTGAAGAAATGAAATACCACACCTTCTGTCCGCAAATGAGTGCGGAGGAAAGAGCAATGAAGCTGGTAGGCTGGAAGAGTGCGGTCGAGCTTGTATTGAATAAGAAGTAGTGCAGTAGCAAAACCATAATGTTTTACATAATATATATTGTAAAAATTATTATGGAGGCTTTATATGCAAGATTCTTTATATAACTGGAATCCTCAAATGCAGCAAATGAATATGGCCGGACAATATAACACTATGGCAGCAATGCCGGAACAACAGCTGGAAAATATGTATCCCAATATATATCATATCGTTAACCCTGTTGTAGGCAGCTATTGCGACAATATTGATATGACATATGGTGCAAACTTTATTCCCAATAAAGAACAAGTAGAAGCTATCACCGATAATATTCTTAAACAGGTTGAACCCAATGTTGAAGCTGCAATCAAGAAAGAAGGGGGAGATGAAGAAAGGCAATTCGGGTTCGGTGGAAGACGTATATTAAGAGGTTTAGTCGGAACATTGCTTATTAGCGAGCTTCTTCGCAGAAGACGTCGTCCCTTTGGATTCTTTCCTGGATTCTTCCCGGGCTTTCCTATCGGAGGATTCTTTGGCTTTTAACAACTTATCACCGATATTACAAGACCTTGAAATAATGTTTTTAACGTGATTTCAAGGTTCTGTTATCCGCGACTGTTCAATTTTTTACAAGTAAAAGTGCAGATGACAGCGAATGGGCGTTATTAGCTATGTTAACAGTTACAATGAGCTTATTATAAATACTCTTATCTTCTAGAGACATAAAAGCATGATTATTAAAAGGAGTATACTCTGGTATAGTGAATTGCAGGAGAACAGGCTGTGAGCTTTGACCCACAGCCTGAGTTATTAATTACATTGCCTGAAGGGCTATAGCAAGGTGCTCAATGCCCCAGAGACTTTTACTTTGGCTTTATACTTTCCCTGAAGTCCAATCCCTGTATAGCCCTGCGATTACCTGTTCAATTGGTGCTTTCCTGATCTCGATATCCCGAACTCCGTCCACTGTAGACAATTGATTTAATAAATCTCTGACCGGCATTCGAGCAAGGTCAACGTCATATTCAAATACTTCGTTCTCGGACGAAAGAAGCTTACAGTTTTGAATTTTAGGAATAAAGCCCTTATCCATCGTAACAGCAACTCTTGTCAGGTTGCCGGTGACGCAGCGCAAATCATTGAAGCTTCCGTCAAAAGCAATTTTGCCGCCGGAAATCATCAATATGCGTTCTGCCATTTCTTCAAGGTCATCCATGTCGTGGCTTGTCACAATGATGGTTACGCCGTTATCTCTATTAATTCTTTTGAGAAAGTCTATCATCTGCCTTTTCGCAACAACATCAAGTCCAAGCGTCGGTTCGTCCAATAGAATAATCTCCGGGCTATGC
Organism: Bacillota bacterium; assembly: GCA_023409735.1. Classification (GTDB taxonomy): domain Bacteria; phylum Bacillota; class Clostridia; order Acetivibrionales; family DTU013; genus JAEYRB01. The sequence continues at coordinate 5,994 of JAEYRB010000026.1, forward strand.
AGCAGCATCATTGCAAGATCAGCCTTCATGCGCTGACCGAGGCTTAGCTCACGGGCGAAGGTTTTAAGTAAATCTCCTATGTCCAAAAGCTCGATAACCATTGCAAGATTTTGCTTGTACAGCTCATCGGGAATTCCCCAGACGACCTTTTTCCATTCAAAGCTTTGTATTACAGGATGATCCCACCATAGCTCGGTGCGATTGCCGAACAGGATCCCCATCCGCTGCATCAGTATTGTACGCTGTTTTTGCGGTGAAAGAGATAAAACCGATATATTGCCGCTATTAGGCAGAAGCATACCTCCGAGCAGCTTCATCGTCGTGCTTTTGCCCGCGCCATTAGGCCCGGCATATGCGACAAATTCTCCTTTGCGCACGGAAAATGTGACGTCGTCCAGTGCGGTAATCGTAAGCTTTTCGGGCTTAATAAGGTTTCTTATCAGCCCTGCTCCTGTGTTGTCGCGCTGCCATTGTGTGAAGGTTTTAGTAACATTGTTTATACTAACGGCGAAATCCGTAGGGAACATATCTATTGGAGCCTTTTTTAACATAGTAGTTCAGTCCTTTCCTAAAAATAAAGTTTGCGACGAGCGCAATAATGAGCGTATACGCAAGTGGATAGTATTGTGTGAGATTTAAAGGCGGTTTACCAAGCAGGCAAAGGGATGGAAACCATGCCATAAGCCCTTCCGGTAAAATCGTAAGCAGCGGTATCTGAATAAAGCCCGGCATCCCCGATAACGGAAATGTGCTTAACTGCCAGGTGCCATCAATTGCCGTGCTGGATATTTCCTCGGCAGCCACAGGCGCGTAAAATGCGACACTTGAAACCAGATAGGCGCGAGAGACGATGATTATCATTGTTGCAAGCAGGTAAATAATCAGCATAATCATCCACTGAAGCGTAACCTGCAGGTGCAGTCGATTTATTGCTATTATCAGCAAAACGCACCCTATGATAAAATTGCCGCTTCCTGTAAACGGCATAAAACCGCTGGTTAAGAGCTGTGTTTTCAAGGAGAGCGGCTGCATAAACAGATGCTCCAGCTGCCCGCGTCCGATAATTCGGCTGATATGGATATTATTGCTAGACCCAAACAAAATGAATATGCCCATTACGATCGTAGAATATGCCATCATAAACAAAACCTCATCAACGCTCATGCCGCCAATCCCGCCAAAGCGGATAGCAATTAAGTAAACACTCGATACGACGGAAAGATTAGATATGGTGTCCGATAATATCGCTGTCAAAGCAAATTTCGTATCGCGCAGCAGCCACACCAAATCCAATTTTGCCGAGATTGCGAACAAACCCATGATTCGCTTAAGCTTTGGAGTTGATTTAACCTCCATAACTGACCATCCCCTCCTGTGATTTATTGAATGCAAATAGTGCCGCAGGCCACAGTATAAGATTCCATATAATCTGCAGCCACAATACGCCTGCCGTGTCTGATGCGCCCACAAATATAGACAGGGGTGCGCCTCCAAGACAGGCAAAGGGTTGATATTTCATTATTTCGCTGAGCCCGAGCGGTAAAAAACTGATCGGTATCACTGTACCGGATAATAGGGCAACAACAGCCGCCCTTATGCGGCCTATTAACCAGCTCATATTTCTCAGCTTTATAGACAAACAGGCAAATAGAACATCAATGGCAAAGCCGAGAGAGATGCAAAGCAGCAGGCTGACAAAAAACCATAACGATGCTGGCCTGAGACTTACACCGATGAGCGGAGATATGACCGCCATTGGCAGCGAGAATAAAGCTAATATGGGCAGCCACTCCCCAAATGTCTGTGCGATAAGCTGCCGCAGAACCGACAGCGGACGGCCGTACAGCTTCATTAAAACTCCTTCGCTGAGCCATCCTGTTGCTGCGGTCTTTACAACCATCATATCGGAAAGCAGCGCACTGATATATGTATAAGAAAGCATTTGTTGCATACTCATATCCACGGCTACTCCCGATGACATGACCACTCGCCAGAGGAAGATCAGGGGGATCAAGGTGCAAACCTTTATAATGATGTCCGGCAGGAGGTAGAGCACCCCGCCGTTTGTTTTTGCAAGACAAGCCATATGAGCTGTCTTTATATATTTAAACATTGCTTCTTGCTCCTTAAATGTAGTAATTTGGGTATAAAAAAACCCAGGCATCCGTATCAATACCTGGGTTAGCAACACATGAACAAGCCTGGATAATCAGGCGGCACTTATGTGTGGTAAGAGGTACTTGACACGGTAAAAATGGACATAGTTATCCCATAGCTCGCCTAAAATGGAGCAAATAGCACGTGAAATTATAAGCTTCACACACGGCGCAGCATTCTTAAATGCATAGCCTTTAACGTATTTACGATTTATAAACACGTCGCCGGTATAACATAAAGAAGAAATATTCATACCCCTCACCACCTTTCGCTAAAGATGAAATGATTATATAATGCTCCTTGAAATATGTCAATTTATTATTGATGCACTAAATTTTCACTGTAAAGCTAGTGTAAAGTTTAATATACTAATGTTGCCATATATAAGCATAGATTAGCAAAAAAATGTTGTTGAATGTCCGAATTTATGTCCTAAAGCTTTGTTGACAATACATAAGTTTCATTCTATAATGATTAAACTAAGAAAGACTTTTTAACAATTCTCAGCTGTAAATAATACTCATTGATATATGTGCATAGTTGGGATTTTACACAGAAGTCAAACTGTTTTTGCTTAGTATATATGTTAAGCAATACAGTATAAATGCAATGTAAATGCATATATTATCAACACAAAATTTATAGGTAAAGGAGAGGCTCCAAATGGCAGGCAAAGAAGTTATTCTAACTTATGAAGGCTTGAAGAAGCTGGAAGAAGAGCTTGAACTATTGAGAGGTCCCAAGAGAATGGAAATAAAAGAAAGAATAAAGGTAGCGCTTTCTTTCGGGGACATTTCCGAAAATTCTGAATATGATGAGGCAAAAAACGAGCAGGCTTATGTTGAAGGCAGGATTGCGCAATTGGAATCCATGCTTAAGCATGCCAGAGTTATAGATGATGATGATGTAAGTACGGAAAAGGTATCGATAGGATCCAAGGTTACTTTGCTCGATATGGAAGAAAATGAGGAAATCGTATATACAATAGTAGGGTCAACAGAGGCTAACCCGGCTCAGTTTAAAATTTCAAACGAATCACCGGTCGGAAGTGCACTGATGCAGAAGAAAAAAGGCACTGTAGTTGATGTAGCTGTACCTGACGGTGTAATAAAATTTAAAATATTAAAAATCGAAAAATAAAAGGTATGCAGTGCTTTATTTAGTTAAAAGTATATTATATAATATTAGGATAATAACAGTTTGCATAATGTAAACTGTTATTATTGCATACTGAGCAATTTTGTGGACATGCATGGCAAAGTCCTTTGCTAATATGTAAATGACTTATAGGAGGATCGCAGATGGCAGAGAATATTGAAACAAACATGGACTTAAACGACCTGAACGAATTATTAAGGGTAAGAAGGCTGAAGCTTGCGGAGCTGCAGCAGGAGGGGAAGGATCCGTTTAAGATAGTAAAATATGATGTAACGCATAGTACAAGTGACATTATAAATAATTTTGAAGCTATGGAGAATGCTGAGGTTTCTATAGCCGGAAGGCTTATGTCAAAAAGGGGCATGGGCAAGGCTAGCTTCTGCGATCTGCAGGATCGTGATTCTAAAATTCAGATTTATGTAAAAATAGATGATGTAGGCGAGGATGCTTATGAAGAATTTAAAAAGTTCGACATAGGAGATATTGTTGGTGTTAAGGGAACAGTATTCAGAACTCACAGAGGGGAAATATCAGTCAAGGTTGCAAATGTTCTGCTTCTGGCTAAATCACTACAGCCGCTGCCTGAAAAGTGGCATGGACTCAGGGATGTGGACCTGAGATACAGACAGAGATATCTTGACCTGATAATAAATCCTGATGTAAGAAAGACCTTTATCATCAGAAGCAAGATAATTAAGGCTATACGCACCTTCCTGGATAACAGGGGCTTCCTTGAGGTTGAAACGCCCATACTCAATACAATACAAGGCGGAGCTTCCGCTAAGCCTTTTGTAACACACCACAATACGCTTGATATGGATATGTTCCTTAGAATAGCTCCGGAATTATATCTGAAAAGATTAATCGTAGGCGGTATGGAGAAGGTTTATGAAATGGGCAGAATGTTCAGAAACGAAGGTATGTCCATTAAGCACAATCCTGAATTTACTATGATGGAAGTGTACGAAGCCTATAATGACTATAAGGGTATGATGGAGCTTACTGAGAACCTTGTTTCAACTGTTGCTCAGGAAGTGCTGGGAACAACAAAGGTCACATATCAAGGACAAGAAATCGACCTTACCCCTCCATGGAACAGAATTACCATGAGAGAGGCGGTTATGAAATATTCAGGAATAGACTTCGATAAGGTAGAAAGTGCAGAAGAGGCACGCAAGCTTGCGAAGGAGAAGAATATAAACGTAGATGCAAATAAGTCCAAGGGCGAGATCATGAATGTGTTTTTCGAGGAACTGGTAGAGGAGAACTTGATTCAGCCTACATTCATTATCGATTATCCTGTGGAAATATCGCCTCTGACAAAGAAAAAGCCGGATAATCCCGAGCTAACTGAAAGATTTGAGTTGTTTATAACCGGAAGAGAAATGGCAAACGCATACTCCGAGCTTAATGATCCCATAGACCAGAAGGAAAGATTTATGGCACAGGTCAAAAAGAGAGAGGCTGGAGACGACGAAGCAAGCATGATGGACAATGATTACATCAATGCACTCGAATATGGTCTGCCTCCAACAGGTGGATTAGGCATAGGCATAGACAGGCTGATAATGCTGCTCACTGATTCATACTCCATAAGGGATATTTTACTGTTCCCGACGATGAAGCCAATAGACGCTCCGAAGAAGGAAGAGAAGGCTGTTGCAACTCCTTCTGCACCGGCTTCTGAGGCCGTTTCTGCAACTCTTATTGCAGAAGAAGTCATTGATTTCTCCAAGGTTGAGATTGAGCCTTTGTTCCAGGATGCAGTTGATTTTGAGACCTTCTCCAAGTCTGATCTCCGTGCTGTAAAGGTTAAGGAATGCGTTGCTGTACCGAAGAGCAAGAAGCTCCTTCAGTTCACTCTGGACGACGGGACAGGTACAGATCGTACCATTTTGAGCGGAATCCATGCATTTTATGAGCCTGAAGAGTTGATTGGCAAGACTCTTATTGCAATAACCAATCTGCCTCCGAGAGCGATGATGGGCATCGAATCTTGTGGTATGCTGCTGAGTGCAGTGCATACTGAGGAAGGCGAAGAAAAGCTTCATCTGCTGATGGTGGATAACCACATTCCGGCTGGCGCAAAGCTATATTGATTTGCATGGAATCTGGCGCTGATGGGCAGAGCTGATGCCAATTGATGCCAGATGCAGGATAATTCCACATTTGACTGTTAGTGAGTTTACAACAGCTCTGCAGGTTTCCCGCATAAAAAATGGCAACGGCTTATTTGAAATCAGTCGCTGCCATTTTTTTACAGAATGAAACTTCTGATGTTCTTGTTCACCATGTACAGGAGGGTATAGCCCATGCCGCTCATGCCGAATGAAAAAATGATGGGTTGATAGCTTTCATAACCGGCGGGAAGAAAGCTTTCTGCAGGTCCTGGTCAAAATCGTTATTTCCCCACTCATGTAATTTGAGATAAACCATTCCCATACCTGGCGAACCGGTACAAATGCCGTGCAGGACTTCTGCTGAAACGGCAGATGTCCTGGCAGTACAACTGGTACTACACCAACAAAGAGGCAGAAAATTACGGCTATAACAACTTTACCAGAGATGTCATGTTGCAATATTAGTTCAATAAAAGATGTATTTGCAATTTCACCAACATTACTGTTAATACTCTTGTAAGTGTCAGTACATTTGGATGCATCATATTAGCTGATTATATCATGTCATGGAAAATCTTCTGGCAATTTCCTGCAGCCTCTTTCCGGCATAATCAAAGAAAGCCTTATATGATGAGCAATAGATGTTTAGCCCAGGCCTGCCATCTGCGAAGGGCTCTCTTAACCTTCGACAGCCGCCTCTGCAAAGAAAACGATAGCTGCAATTACTGCAGGCAGGGTCAGTATACATTGAAGCTTCTACGAATTCTCTTGCTTTCAGACCTTCTGCCAGTTTGGCAAAGCCTATATCCATTATATTTCCAAGATACCACTCATCAGTTACATAAAAATCACAGGGATATACTCCTCCATTTGCTTCAATAACAAAGTTTGTACTGCATACTCCGACCATATCGCAGGCTTCCGGAGGATACCCCAGCATTAAACCGATAAGATTATCAAAATACCTTATGCTTATAGATCGTCCGTCTATAATATCTCTATACCATTCATCAAAGAGGTTTTTTAAAAATTGCGTATATCGCTCAGGCGTTAATGAAAATTCATGCATTCCGGGTGCTTCTCCTAAAGGATCAAGGCAGGGAATGAACTGCAGGTACTTAAAGCCGTTCTTCCTGAAAAAGTTGTAGACCTTTGATATATGTCTGGCAATGTATGAATTGACTACGCAGAGTATGTTATATTCCACGTTATATTCATTAAACAGGCGGGCGGTATCCATTATTCTGTTGTAGGAACCGTTTCCCTGAGGATCAACTCGCATTGCATCATTTGTATCCTTGTACCCGTCCAGGGAAAGCCCGACTAAAAAATGATTTTCTGATAAAAACTCTGCCCAGCTTTTGTCTATCGCAAGGCCATTAGTTTGAAGAGCGAAATGAACCGGAATTTTTTTTGTATTATACTTTTTAGCAAATCCGACAGCGCTGCGATAAAAATCCAGGCCTGCTAATTGTAGGCTCACCGCCCTGAAATGAAAAGGTACATTGGTACTCAGCATATTCAAGAGCCTTTTTTATTAGCTCCTCCAGTGTTTCTAAACTCATAATCCCATAGGACTGCGTTAAGCGGTTCTCTGCAATTGAATGATAAAAACAATATTTGCACCTCAAGTTACATAAGCTGGAGGCAGGCTTTATTAAAAGGCTAATGGCCGGCATATATCGACTCCTTTGCACCTATATTTAGTATTTCCTTTGCTTTGTCCAAAGCTTTTGCCGAGGATGCAAATATCTGATCCTCTGACATAAATATATTATCAGCTCCAACATCGTTGGCAAGGCCTGAATTCATTATCATTTGACTTAGACCTGATGTTACACCACAGATAATTATACTTCCGCCCTGTTCCTTTACATTTCGTATGAATACTCTAATAGCCTCAAGGGAGGTAATATCTATAGTAGTTACCTGCTTTATTCTCAGTATAAAAACCTTAGCCTTGTCTGCCAGAGTATCAAGCTTGCTCTCCAGGTCATATGCTGAGCCAAAGTAAAGATTACCTTCCAACTGTATTATTAATAGGTCCTTTTTTTCATGGACATATTCAATTTCCTTCTCAATGAAGCCTGAACCTTTGTTATTCAATGGAACAAGGATCTTGAGCGGTACCTTATTGGTATTCTTGAGGTATAATGCAATAGATATGGCAATGCCCATATAAATAGCCCAGTCAAGATCAGGCATTATAATGGTTGCAGCAAAGGTTGCACACATGGCAATGAAATCGGATCTATTAACTAAGTATAGCTTTTTCACTTCTTTTTTATTGATCATATTATATGCAATTACCATAATGACACCGGCAAGACAGGGCATAGGTATGTACTTTGCATATGGTGCCAGAAACAGCAGTACTGCACCTACGAAAATGCCGGGGAATATTCCTGAAAACCTTGTTACAGCGCCGCTGTAGTAATTAATTGCCGAACGGGTAAAGGATCCGGAGCAAGGAATACATTGAAAAAAGGAGGAAACTGCATTTGCAATACCTTGACCGATAAACTCCTGGTCTGCATTTGTTTTTTCTCGTGACATGCTTGATATTGATTTTGAAATACAAGTATTCCTATTAGTGAGTCGGGCAGATTTTTATTTATCTTTTTGCATACTATTATAATCAAGATTGTTAAAACACCAAGCGCTAAAGAATAGATATTAGTTTGACTCAAATGAGTAAGGACATATGCCAGCTTTTTCATAGTTGACATCTGAGATAAATTTTTTATAGATATACCAAGAAGCTGATTGAGCTGGCCAATTGCAATTAAAATACCTGCTCCGGCTGTAAAGCCTACAATTACAGAATGAGATACATAGTTAATTACTTTTCCCAGCTTGATAACGCCAAATAAGATCTGCAGCAGGCCAACGAGGAAGGTCATTAAAAAAAGCATCTCGTACGTATTATCCAGTCCCATTTGAGTGCGCATGCTGCTGGCAACCAAAAGTGAAATGGCATTTGTCGGCCCTGTTATGAGATGGCTTGAGCTTCCGAAGACTGAGCCGAGAATAGCGGAAACAACTGCTGTGTATAGACCATAAACAGGATTTACACCCGCAATTATCGCATAAGCCATTGATTGTGGGATTGCAACTATTGCAACCGTCAATGCGGCAACAAGATCCTTTTTGATATATTCCTTTTTGTAGCTTTTAATTGTGTCTATCAGAGGTACAGATCTTTGTATTTTATATAGTATGTTTCCGTACATATGCCAACACCTCATTGTTCTTACTCTAAACAGCATCAGTACTCAGATTTACCTGCTTGATAGTCGTGAAAAAAATATAATGTAAATTGAACTACCGGATATAACTGAGCATAGACAGTTAACATAATAAACATTATCACAATAAAATCATTGATGCAATATATTGCTATTCTGATCTGTTGAGCACAACTTCTTCAGGTTCGTCTTTGGATGTCTTAAAGCACTATTAACTGTTCCCGGTATGGGTTTTGAACCGGATGACATTGATCTTGATGACAGTGCCACATTTGTGTGGTAGATTATTTAAGTGATAAATCAGAATTTGTGAAAGGTAGATGTTAGATGGAAAAAGTCAAGATGACAAAAGATACGGTGCCGGAAGACTTTACGATGACACTTGCGCTTGTTGACTCACTGCCGGTACTGTTCTTCGGGGCTGGTATGATTGTGGTAAGTATACTGTTTTCAAGCAAACTGTTCTTTCTCGGTGCATTACTTTGCCTTTTTGCAGGTGCGGCAAAAGTCATCTGGAAGATCATCGTCGTGCTGAAACACAAAAATGTCTGGTGGCTGTTCCTTCAAATGAGGATCCTTATGCCTATAGGGTTTGCAGCAATGATCATCGGGGTCATCATAAACAAAGACGCTGTAAACTTTGCAGCGATTTTGAGCGCCATCGTCAGCTTGCCGGCTGTCGTATTCTTTGCTGTCGGTATATTTGGTATGGCGTTGATGCTTTTCTTTGAATTCAAGCTCGACAGCAGCAATGTAAAGGCGAACTGGATCGAACAGTTGACGAACGGTATTGCACAGGCATCGTTTTTCGTAGGTCTGCTGTTGATCACGTTATAAAAAGGTAGAAGATGCATTGGCACTTCTTGAAAAACATATTGAAGCCTTCAATGAGGCGTATAGAAAGTAGGCGGTGAGCGACATGATATGCAGAGCAAATGATGTGAACCTTTATTATGAGCAAACAGGAACAGGCAGACCCTTGATTTTACTACATGGCAACGGAGAGACACATAAGATCTTTGACAAGGCGATTCCTATTTTGTCGGAGCATTTTACGGTATATGCGATAGATACTCGAGGACACGGACAAAGTGACGCAGTATCTGAGTACCATTACGATGATATCGCAGAGGATATAAAGTGTTTCATTGAAGAGCTAGATCTTCATAAGCCGATTCTGTATGGCTTTAGTGATGGCGGAATCATTGGCTTGCTGCTTGGGGCTAAATATCCGGGGCTCCTGTCGCAAATGATCATCAGCGGAGCCAATCTTTCTCCGGATGGCATAAGAACCGGATGGCTTAAGTTCTTTCAACTGTTGAATCGGATCGTGAAGGAACCGAAGATGACGATGATGCTTGCTGAGCCAAATATAACGGCTGAAATGCCTGGACGAATAGAGATTCCCACAACGGTTCTCGCCGGTAGTCATGACATGATAAAAGAAGACCACACAAAGTATATCGCAGCCAATATCAAAAAGAGCACTCTTCGCATTATAAAGGGAGAGGGGCATGGAAGCTACATTGTACATAGCAAAAAAATAGCAGAATTAATTTTGGATGCAGTAAACCAATAGATGATGTTAGAGGGAGATTTGTTATTTTACAGTTGTGGTCATATTGTTGTATAATAAAAATTAAAATATATCTTTGTAATGGATGCGGCAATGAACCTGTTTGTTAAAGACAAAAAATTCTACTCCACGATATGTTTGATTGCATTCCCGGTTGTGTTTCAGAACCTGATAACCTCAGGCGTTAACCTGATGGATACTCTGATGTTGACTGAGTGCGGTGAGCTTCAGCTTTCAGCTTCGTCTCTGGCCAACCAGTTTATAAGTATGTTCCAATTCATGTGTATGGGAATGGGTTATGGTGCAGCTGTTTTGACAGCTCAATTCTGGGGCGCAAATGATCCGCTCAGTATCAGGAAGGTTACAACACTGATGCTTCGGGTCTGTGTAACCTTAAGTTTGCTGTTTTCCTTTGTAACCATGGCTTTCCCGGATAAGATCATGTCAATCTATACACCAGATGAGGAAATCATTTATCAAGGCGTACGCTATATGAGAATAAGTGGATTTACATATCTCCTTCATGGCTTGACATTGACACTAACGGCTATCCTACGTTCCGTAAAGGAAGTCAGGCTGCCGTTAATCACTTCTATTATCGCATTTTTTGTTAATTTGTTCTTTAACTGGATGCTCATTTTCGGTAACTTAGGTGCGCCTAGAATGGAGATTGAAGGCGCAGCACTGGGTACATTGATCGCCAGAATTGTGGAGTGTGGAATTATATTCGTATACTTCATTTGCCTCGAAAAGCGGATACGATATCGCCTGTCAGATTTTTTCCGTTCTAGCAGCGAATATCTGAGGGATTATATACGTTACTGTATTCCTGTTTTGATCTCTGACACGCTCCTTGGACTTGGGAACAACATTATCTCTGTTATCATGGGCCATATCGGAGCAAGCTTTGTCTCTGCATTTGCTATTGTTTCACAGCTGACCAGAATGACAACTGTCCTGACACAAGGTGTTTCTAATTCCGCCAGTGTTATTACCGGCAATACACTTGGAGAGGGCAATAAGAAAAAGGCGTACGAACAGGGAATTACGTTCCTGACGCTGGCTGTCATTCTGGGCATTGTAGTGTCTATCATCATTTATCTGATCAGCCCGCTTGTGGTTTATGGGTGTAATCTGAGTGAAGAAGCTGGCAGGATAGCACAGCAGCTGCTATATTCCATCAACATAACTATAGTGTTCAGCTCTGTCAATTCCATTCTTACTAAAGGCATACTTCGCGGCGGTGGAGATACCCGGTTCCTGATGGTTGCAGATATATTGTTCCTTTGGCTGGCATCTGTTCCATTAGGTTATCTGACAGGTCTTGTCTGGAAATGCTCGGCTTTTGTTGTCTATATGGCGCTGCACATCGACTGGATCATAAAGGCTATCTGGTGTTCCTTACGACTCATTCAGGGAAAGTGGGTTAATAATGCAGTAAAGGCAGTTGAATCTAAAGCTGCATAGGTGTGATTAATATGCATTCTTGAATATTTTATGAGTGATAGACGATAGTTCATATCTTGTGTTATGCTATTCATGCGGGAAGTTTTCCTCCTTGTTCTGTTTGGGTGTGGTAACTTTAACATTACACTATTGGAGAACTTTCCGCACTTTTTATTTTTCTTTGTAACACATGTATTGTAATCCTACAACCACAAATGTTAAATTTTTAATAGACCATTGAAAAACAATAAAAAGTAAAGTATATTCTAATACTAAGAGGTATATTACTATGGCAGAAAATCCTAAAACTCCTGGTATACAATCTGGGGAAAAAACATTATCCGTGCTTGAGTATCTGATTTTGAAACAGGAGCCGCTAAGGCTTCTTGATATTGCAAAAGATATGTGTATGACGAATACATCTATAACCAGATATTTGAATACATTGATGGACAAAGGGTATGTAGAGCAGAATAAAGAGACTCTGAAGTATTCTGCAACGTATAAGATTGTAGCGCTGGCAAATCATATAAGTAAGAATACCGATTTGAAGCAGATTGCAAGGCCGTATCTGGAGCAGTTAGCAAAGCTTTATGGGGAGTCGGCAAGTATATCGGTAGAAGAGCGTATGTACTCGGTTTATATCGATGTGATTCGAGTGTCGAATTCTTTACTGATGACAATTCAACATGTGGGAAATGCAGCTCCGATGCACTGTACAGGCAATGGTAAGATTTTATTGCTGAATTATAGTGATGAGGACCTTGATCGTTTTATTGACACTCGGGGACTTCCGCGGTTTACAAAGAATACATATGTAACAAAGGAAAGTCTGAAGCAGGAGTTAAATAGAATTAGAGAACGAGGATATGCATATGATGAGGAGGAACGAGAACTTGGAATCCGATGTATGGCATTTCCTATATATAATGCACAGGGCAAAATCGTTGCAGGAATGAGTGTAACCGGTCCAAAAGCCCGAATGACAGATGAGTTTCTAGAACAGCGTATTGACAAATTTCGAGATATTACTGTTCAGGTATCCAGGAAACTGGGATATAAGGTGCTTGAAAAGTAAACGAAATTGCATGTAAAAGGAACTAATATAAACTAGGAAGACATAAAGAGATGTACAGACTAATACAAAAAGTTAGTGTTTACATCTTTTTTTTTGTGCAAAAACCATAAAAATTATTGACATCATACTTAGAATCTTGTATATTAAAGGTACAAAAAACGAAAACAATTTTCGCATAGCGAAATTGGGCGAGAAGCAAATAAGCTGCTTTTTTGCCGTCTCTAAGGAAGGAGCAAACTATGAATAAGAAACTTAGTTTATTAGTGCTTGCAGCATTAATAACAACAACTCTCCTCGGATGTGGAGGCAAACAGACAGTGCAGAAACCGGTAGAGACCAAAGCACCAGAAAAGGTTGAAGCGCAGACAACGGAAACTGGCGATACTGCTACAGCGGATGACATCGATTACTCAGGAACCATTACCATGATCTGCGGTGCAGAAGCTACCACCGCATTCGATGCCATAAAGGCTGAATATCAGAAGCTTCATCCCGATGTAAATGTTGAGTATATCATCTGGGAAACCATAACTGATTTTGAAACCATGATGACGAACTACATAGCAACCGATACGCTTCCTGATATGTATTGCTCTCAGGTAGGTGTTGTTGAACAGCAGTATGCATCAGAAGGATATTTATTACCATTAGATGATCTGAATATTGAAGAGAATCTGGTTAACGGTGATAAGAGCTTGATTAAGTACAAGGATTCTTTATATGCATTCCCGATGACAATCGGATATTCAGTAACTTTCTGTAATAATGATAAGTTAAAGGAACTTGGAATTGACATCACTTATGATAACTATCCTAAATCCATGGATGAATTTGTTGATTTATTGCAGAAATGTCGTGATGCCGGATGCGAGTATCCTTTTAGCGTAGCTGGTTCAGATACTTCTTCCTGTACTGCATGGCCTTTCCAGTATATGTATCAGGTACTCTACGGAGAGAATCCGAACTTCTATGCGGACGTACTTTCAGGCAAGGCAAACTGGTCTGATCCTGAATTCGTAAAGATGTTTGATGAGTATAACAGATTGAGAGAGTATATGGCTCCTGATACGACTGCTAAGACAAATGATGGCCAGAAAGCTGATTTTATTAGCGGCGAAGCAATCTTCTACAGCCAGACAGCAGGTACTCTGAGCACAATTAGAAATCTGGATCCTGATATGGACATCTTGATGATTCCTGCTTCTTTCACTGAGAAACCTGAAGATCAGACTATGATCGGTGGATTTGACAGTGGTATATCTATTACTACTGGTGCTGAGAACCCTGAACTTTGTAAGGATTTCCTAAAGTTTATTGCTTCTAAAGAAGGTTGTGCGATTTTCTGTAACAATTCCGCAAGTATTCCGACTGTAAAGGGCGCAGTTGCTAATAGTGATCCTGCATTTAGATTGATTCTTGAAATTGCAAGTAAGGGAGATCTTCCGAATAGTGCGATTCTCTCAAGACAGTGGATTTCCGGTTTCAAGGAGCTGTTAAAGACCGGGTGCCAAAACTGGCTCGTAGGCGAAGGTGCACAGCAGGTTGCAGATAAGATTAATAAAGAACACACGAGATTGATGGAGGCTAGCCCTGAGTGGGTTAAAGACTTCCTTGCTGATTATGAGTATAAATAAATCGAAATAAACTATTGTGCGGGTGCTGACTTTTTGGGCCAGCACCCATATTTTTCATGATTATGAGGTACCCTATGAACAAAATTATCAATGTAAATAATTTTCAAACAAAGCGGGAAAAAAGAAAAGCCATGGTTATCGAATTCTTGTTGGTAGCCCCCGCACTTGCTTTGTATTTTGTGTTTGTAGTATATCCTCTCTTTGGTGGTATTATCTATAGTATGACCGATTGGGATGGGGTACGCAGAACCTTTAACTTTGTTGGCTTCCAGAACTACATAGATATTTTACATGATTCCCATGTATTGGAACCGCTAAAGAATACTTTCATCTATGCATTCTTCAATACAGTATTTTTGAATATTCTTGGATTGCTGATGGCGATCGGAGCAGAGAGCGTAAGACGTGGAAGGAATGTTTTCCGAGCGTTGCTTTATATTCCCTCTGTATTGAGTGCAATTCTTGTTGGCTTTGTGTTTAACTTTATTTTTGATAAGTCTCTTGGAGCACTTGGACAGCAGCTTGGTATCGAGGTTATGGCAAACAATTTGCTGGGAAGCAAATCATTTGCACTTGCAATGGGCATTCTTGTCACCAGCTGGAAGTCAGCGGGTTGGTATATGGTTGTATATATTGCAGGCCTTAATAATATAGATCAGTCTCTTTATGATGCTGCTTCTGTTGATGGCGTATCCGGTTGGAAGAGATTCTGGTATGTTACATTCCCTCTGTTAGCTCCTTCTTTCACCATCAATATGGTACTTGCAGTTGAACGTTCCTTCAAACAGTACGATTTAATGTATGCATTGACAGGTGGTGGTCCTGGTCGTGCCAGTGAGCTCATCTCTATGACCATTTATAATGAGTCATTTACTAATAAGCGAGCAGGTTATGGTACTGCATTAGGTGTCATCCTATTTCTCATTATTGTGGTGATTACATTATTCCAGATGAAAGTATTAAGAAAGAGGGAAGAAGATGCGTACTAATAAGAATAAAGAGCTGATTGCAAATAAAAGATCACCAAGACGAGTGTTCTCGGATGTATTGATTACAGCGATTATGATTGTGCTCGTGATAGTAATTCTTTATCCGTTCATGGTTATGCTACTGGTATCTCTGAAAGATACAAAGGAAGCGTTGATCAGTCCGAACAGTATTCCGAATAAATTACTTTTGGGAAACTACCTGAAAGCATGGAAAAGTATGAATTATCCAAAGGTTTTTGGAAATACGGTATATATTACTGTAGCCAGTCTGGCAGGAATTATTCTGTTCTCGGGTATTTGTTCCTATGTAATTGCATGGTCAACTCGTAAGAAGTTCTACAATGCAATATATTTACTGTTTATCTGTGGAATTATGATTCCGTTCTATACGGCATTGGTTCCGCTGACAAAGCTAATGACAGATCTTCATCTGAATAACTCTCTTACCGGTATGATCTTGTTTTATATTGGCCGAAATATGCCAATGGCAGTATTCTTATATACCGGATTTATCCGAGGTGTATCCGGAGAGATATTAGAAGCGAGTAAGGTAGAGGGTGCAAATATCTGGCAGGTGTACTGGAAGATTATGTTTCCGATCATGAAGCCGATTACATCTACTATCCTTGTTTTGGATGCATTGAATATTTGGAATGATTATTTGTTCCCGAAGATCATGCTGATTGGAAAGAACCTTCGTACCATTACTCTTGCTCAGGCTTACTTCAAAGGTGAGAACTCAGGCATGATGAACCTGACCTTTGCTGCTTATATTTTAACAATTATTCCGATTATTATCTTCTACTTTGTATTCCAGAAAAACATAGTAGAAGGTGTTGCAGCAGGAGCGGTTAAAGGCTAATTCCCAGAAAGGAGATTCAAATATGGGACTTACAGAGTGGTGGAAACAACCAATGCGAGTAATGCAATATAATCTGCAGGTCAGAGACACTCCCATGATGAATCCAAAACAAATTGCAGAAGAAACGGTTGAGCTTGGAGCGAATGTTGTTGTAATGAATGTTGGAGGAATCTATGCCTGGTATCCTAGCAAAATTCCGTATCATCATATTAATGAGTACCTTCCTGAAAAGACAGATCTGCTCCACAACCTGATTGATGAATTTCATGCTCGTAACATTAAGTTTGTTGCCAGATTTGATTTTAGTATTACAGATGATACGACATATTTGAAAAAGCCCCAGTGGTTTGCTAGACATAAGGATAAGTCTCCGTATTTCAGAGGCGAAAAGCGGATGGGAAATTGGTCTCTCTTTCTGAATACCTGCGCTTTGTGCGGATATCGTAACGAAGAAGTTGCAGACCCGGTAATGCGCGAGGTTCTTTCAGAATATGACATTGATGGAGTGTTTCTCAATGCACCTCACCCAACTGCTTGTTTCTGTTCCAGATGTCAGGATAAATACCAGAAAATATATGGAACAGCGATGCCTGATACACCGGAGGAGTTCGAACAAACATGGTTTACTGAATGCATGAAATATAATATTGGTACAATCTATCGGGCAATCAAACAGACCAGAGAAGAGGTTCCCCTCATTCTTTATTATGTACCATATAGCGGTAAATCAAAGTCGTTTGGTCGATTTGACCGTGACAGCATATATGATCGATATCTGACCTCGGATCTGATTTGTACCGAATCTCAGAATGTACTGTCGCATGGAGTAAATAATCTTCCTCCAACAATTCATCCGATTATCGCGATGAAATCAGGTCAGCTTCCTGATAGGGAAAAGCTACCTTTTGGAATCATTCACTCCTGTCCGGGAATGGATTGGCGGCATGTTGGATTACCAGTAGCGGAATACCTTCCATGGATGGCACAGGTTCCTGCTTCTGGTGGCACAATCTGGCATTCTGTGACCGGATATCCTACTACGATAACTGATAAACGGGTTCTTACAGCAGTTGGAAAGATTGACCACATGATCATGAAGGTAGAGAATACCATGCAGGGAGCATCCTATCGAAGCAATGTTTGTCTCATGTGGATCGATTCGGATTCTGCAAAGGGTATTGCAGATTCTTTTGTGAAGAGTCATGTCCAGTTTGACCTGATGCACGATTATGACTTCAGACCACAAGATCTTAGGAAATACGGTGCCGTATTTGTGCCGGATGGATATCCGATGACGGATGATATTGCTGCAGAATTGAAGCAGTTTGTGGAAGCAGGTGGTACTGTGATTCGTGAGAGTACAGATGAGTTGGAACTCAATGCCCACGCAGATCTGTACGGAATCACAACGGATACTTATAAGAGTGAATATCTGGTTGCCAGCTATATCCGCTTTGAGCAAAAGGGCGAGCATCTGCGCAAAGGAATGGAAACGGACAAGATTGGGCTTCGTGGAGAGGTTTGCTATGTGGTTCCTAAGTGTGGTACGAATGTTCTTGCAACACTGGTTCCTCCCTTTGCCCCGTATGAAGTAGTAGGAGCACCACCTGAGAGAGCGTCCATACCAGTAAGTCATACAGATCTGCCGCTACTAATTGAGAAGAAAATCGGAGCAGGTACTGTAATTACAATACCTTTCTCTGTTGGAAAATTGATTACAAAGTACCATCTGGTGGATCATTATGACCTGATTCACAATATCGTGGATTCTGCGCTTGGTGATAAAAATGATCTTGTGATTAGAGCTCCTCACGATGTGCAGGTAACAGCCTATAATAATCAGGATAAGGTCCTTGTACACTTCGTGAATGCAGTAGGTCAGCGACCACTGCTAGATAATATTCCAATCGTGGGAATCTCTTTCTCAATGAAAGTTCCGAACGGAAAAGCTATTAAGTGTGTTGCTTCTATGATTGAGGAAACAGAAGTGATGTATGAAGTTGTTGATAATTATGTAAATATTATGATTCCGAGACTTACGATCTGGGATATGATTCAGATCGATATAGAATGATGGAATGAAAGGAATAAAGGAATTAATATGAGGCTTATAAATAATATAGAGATTACAGAACCCATTCGCTTTGCATTGAGCAAAGTCGAATCGTATGATGTTACGTTGGAGTTGGTTCAGAATGAAACACTGGAAGCTCAGGCATATAGAAGAACAGCTGGTGAAACAATTCGAGTTGAGGCTTCTGATGATGCAGGCTTTATGTATGCAATTTTTGATATTGCAGACGCTCTCAGAAAAAAAGAAACAATCACTGATGGTGAGGTAACTCCTTATCTGACTAATCGTGGTATTAAGTTCAATATCCCATTAGATGCAAGATGTCCTAGCTACTCGGATGCATCCACCAGTGCAACAAAGAATATCGCCAATGTTTGGGACCCGGATTTCTGGCATGAATATCTGGATCGAATGGCGGAGAATAAGTACAATGTATTGTCTCTATGGAATTTGTCTCCGTTCCCTGCAATGGTTCGCATTCCGGAGTTCCCGAATGCATACATCGATGATGTGAAAATCAGTGCACGGTCATTTAAGGCAAGGCTTTCAGGGAAAAATAACTTTGATCAGGATCATGCAGCAAATCTGATTACAGTTAAAAAGATGACCATTGATGAGAAAATTACTTACTGGCAGGAGATCATGCAATATGCTGCAGATCGCTGCGTCCGTGTATTTTTATTCTGCTGGAATGTATTTGTATACGGAACAGAAGGATCAGGTCATGGTATTGAGGAAGATCAGAATAATCCAATTACTAGAAAGTATTACTATGCAGCTGTTCAGGCGATGATGGATACTTATCCTCTGCTTGCAGGAATCGGTATATCTACCGGTGAGAATATGACTTATAACGGAAGAGATACTGATGATGCAGAATCCTTCTCCCATACCGATATTGGTTTTGTTGCAGAAACCTATGGTGCAGCGATCGATGATTATGTAAAGAGACATCCGGAACGTGACTTCACATTCATTCACCGTATGCTTATGGCAAGATATGACCGTATCATGGAAGCTTACGAGAACTTCTCAGGCAATTTTGAAATCTCCTTCAAATACTCTCAGGCTCACATGTATTCCAGTGTTAATCCGAACTTTATCGGTGAATTCCTTGAAGAAAAAGCTCCTGGTGTTAAGGTATGGCTGACGGTTCGCAACGATGACTATTATATGTATCGTTGGGGTAGCCCTGATTATGCGAGGGAATATCTGGTCAATATGCCGGTATCCTGTCTTGCCGGTTATTATATGGGTGCTGATGGATACACATGGGGTCGTGATTACATGACAAGGAATGATGATACCCATCCTCTGTTTATCGATAAGATGTGGTATATGTTCAAGATTTGGGGGCAGTTATCCTATAATGCAGGACTGGATAATCAATATTTCAAAGATGAAATTAAGGTTCAGATGGGGCTGGATGACAAGACATCGAACATACTGTTTGATGCATGGAATGAAGTTTCTAACATTATTCCAGATCTCAACTGCTTACATTGGCATGATTTTGATTTCCAGTGGTATCCCGAAGGGTGCTGCATGTATCGTGTAGATTTGGATAAGATTACATTTGCCAACATCAATGAATTTGTTAACTGTGAAGCGATTACGTTTGGATCACATGCTTCTGTTATGGAATATGCAGAGAGTGTTGTAAAAGGAACTGAATTGGCAAAGATTTCTCCTATGGTTCAGGTCGCATCCATGCTTGCTCATGCAAAACGAGCAGAGGAACTTCTGGAACTCTTAAAAGATGCATCGTATGATGCTGATTTTCAAAAGACTCTATATGATATTGAAGCACTAAAGACTCTTGGGTATTATTTTGCACTAAAAGAAGAAGCTGCTATGTCATTGGCTGTATATCGCCTGAATCAGGATAAGAAATACCAGGATGAGGCAGTTGCAAAATTGACGGAGGCGCTTCCGTATTGGAAGAAGTACTCGAAAATGTCTGTGGAAGCCAATATCCCTCAGATACTTACCAGATACTGTGGTAAAGTAGATGTACAGGATTTTGATGAGCAGGCAGAGATGGATATTCTCCTAGCAAAAGAGTAATGAAGGAGTAATATCGCAATGTCTGTTGCGGCTACATACCTCAGGTATTAACGAGATTATGTGGTAAGATCAATGTTCAGGAATTTTATGAACTGTTGTTCTTACAGAGGAGTGTTGAATAGAAAGGAAGATACTATTTATGAGCGCAAATGAGAAAGCTTATCAGTTACTTAAAGAGTGGAAAGGTGATAGTTATGTAGTTGGCCTGGGAGTTCTAAATCACCTTGGATCTCTGGTAGCAAGGTATGGAAAGAAGGTTCTTCTGGTCTCCATGGATACTTATTTGAAGCCTCTGACTGATTCCGCGATGGAGTCAATTCGCGCAGCAGGCGGTACCGTACTTTTAGATGATGTAATACCTGGCGCTAAACCAAATGCGCCTCGTGAGGACGTATATCGTCTGGAAACCTATATACTGCATTATCAGCCGGATGTAGTGGTTGCTCTGGGTGGTGGTTCAACTATCGATGCTTGCAAGGCAGCAATTGCGCTTGCAACCCTAGGGACTTTCTCCGGTCCGGAGATCGAAATGTATTTCGGTACCAATCTTGTAACCAAGGCGCTTCAAGACTCCGGAAGAAAGCTTATTCCGCTTGTTGCAGTACAGACTTCCGCATCTAGTGGTGCACATCTGACCAAGTATTCCAACATTACGGATCCGGTTGTAGGACAGAAGAAGTTGATTGTTGATATGGCAGTAGTTCCGACTGCCAGCCTTTTCGACTATGAGACTACTCTTACAATGCCTGTTAGTGTATCCATCGATGGAGCACTTGATGCAATTGCTCATACATTTGAAGTGTTCTGCGGTGCAAGTCCTGAGACCTATAATCTGGCAAAGGATATTGCTGAGACAGCAATCGAACTGACGATCTCCTACGCGAAGAGAGTTATTGAGAATCCTTTTGATAAAGAAGCAAGAGAAGCGCTGGGTCTTGCTACCGATCTAGGTGGATATGCGATCATGATTGGTGGTACAAGTGGTGCACATCTTACCAGTTTCTCTCTGGTTGATCTGGTTGCTCATGGAACTGCATGTGGAATTATGAATCCTTACTATGCAGTATTCTATTCTCCGTCAATTCAGAATCAACTCAAGGTAGTTGGAGAACTTCTAGCAAAGTATGGCTTTGTTAAGAAAGATGTTGCCACTTTGGAAGGTCGAGATCGTGCAATCGAAGTTTCAGAAGGTCTTATTGCGTTTGGCAAGTCTATTGGTGCTCCGACCAAACTGAGTGACCTAAAGGGATTCACCGAGGCTCATGTAGAGAGAATCCTCACTGCAGCGAAAGATCCTCAACTGTCCATGAAGCTTAAGAACATGCCGATTCCGATGACTGCTGCCGATGTGGATTATTATATGGCCCCGATTATTTATGCTGCAGTAACCGGTGATCTGAGCGGTATTGTAAATAAGTAATTGTGTATCTTAAAGAGAGTGGTGTTGTAATCAATACGGGATTTGTAAAGTGCGGAGAGGATGGAATTACCTATGTAATCTATCTTTAGGATGAAATGAGATTGCAGATTGTTAGACGGAAGAGAGGAATAGCTATGCCAAGAGTAACATTTCCCTACGGTAGAATAGAATTATCGTATGAGATTCCAGAACATCGCTATGCAGGGACGATGGTATCTGCTATGCATGAGTATGATCCCGGAAAGTCACAGGAAGAGCTTGTAAAGGATGCACTTAAACATCCTATTGGAAGTCCCAGATTGTGTGAGCTTTCGAAGGGTAAGCAGAAGATTGTGGTAATCGCTTCGGATCATACCAGACCGGTACCGTCGAAAGTGATTATTCCTCAGATGCTACAGGAAATCAGAACCGGTAATCCTGATGCCGATATCACTTTCCTAGTTGCGACCGGATGTCACCGTGATACGAAGGTGGAAGAACTGTTTGAGAAGTTTGGTGAGGATATAGTACGGAATGAGAAGATCGTCATCCACGACTGTGATGATGCCGAGAACCTTGGAAATGCTTCGACACTTCCTTCTGGAGGAGAACTGGTACTGAACAAGTTGGCTCTGGAAGCGGATCTGCTCGTGGCAGAAGGCTTTATTGAGCCACACTTCTTCGCGGGATTTTCTGGCGGGAGAAAGAGTGTGCTACCAGGTGTTGCTTCCAGAAAAACTGTAATGCATAATCACAACGCTGCATTCATCGATCATCCGAAGGCCAGAACAGGAGTCATCGATGGAAATCCTATTCATGAAGATATGATCTTTGCGGCACGGAAGGCAAACCTTGCATTCATCTGTAACGTAGTGATCAACTCTGAGAAGAAGGTAGTATATGCTGTAGCGGGAGATGTAGAAGCTGCACATGTGAAGGGAATAGAGTTCCTGAAGAGTCTCTGTGGAGTTCAGGCGATTCCTGCGGATATTGTTATCACTACAAATGGAGGTTATCCACTTGATCAGAATATTTATCAGGCTGTAAAGGGAATGACAGCAGCGGAAGGGACTGTGAAGGATGGTGGTGTGATAATCATGCTGGCAAAGTCCAATGATGGTCACGGAGGAAAGGTGTTCCATGAGACCTTCCGAGATCAGAAGGATCTGAAGCAGATGATGGCTAATTTCCTCGCAACACCTCCGGAACATACGATCATCGATCAGTGGCAATCTCAAATTTTTGCGCGTGTTTTGTTGCGCTCACATGTTATTTATGTCTCAGATGCTGCAAATGAACTTGTGGAAGATCTGCATATGATTCCGGCGCACTCCATTGAAGAGGCGGTAGTGATTGCTGATCAAATTCTTGAAGAGCGGGGGATTAAGAATGGAAAAATTCTTGCAATTCCTGATGGCGTTTCTGTAATAGTGAGCGAATAAAATATTTAGATTACAATCAATTAAGCTATTCATGCTAGATGGCTCATAGGCTCCACAAACAGGAAGCAAGCGATGATGTCAGCTACATTGATCTCAAGATAAAAACACGTACCAGACATGAAGAATTCAGGTTTGTTACGTGTTTTTACTAATTTATAAATAATTATTAATCCCTGGGTACTAGCTTAATGCTAATTTATTTCTTCTTTATTGCTATTCCGATCAGATAGCAAGCAGATGCCACGACGATACCATTGATTGATGCAATGCCCCAATTAACGACATTCGCAATGACTGCCCCAAGTATTACGCCTATAATGGCAGCCCAGTTAACGACAAGATCTGTTTCCACTTTTTTATATTTTTCTTTGTTTACAAAGTAATCCAGTATCAAAATAATACCAACCGGCGGCAGTGTGCAGTTGAGAATGTTCAACCAGCCGCAGAAGTTATTATAAAGCCATACTGCAGCAGCTGTGCCTATTGCACCTGAAATAAGGACCATCGGACCTTTTTTCTTGCCGAATATATTAGCAAGCCCCAATCCTGCAGAGTACAATGCGTTATCATTTGTTGTCCAGATATTTAGGCCAAGAACCAAAACTGCCGCATAAAACATCCCAAGCTTCATCATGACGTCGAAGATATCATTCCCGCCGGTGAAAGCAGCTGCTACGCCCCCAAATAAAAACATCAGCGAATTGCCGAGAAAGAATGCAACTACAGTAGTAATTAGACCTGCCTTACCATTCTTTGCAAAGCGAGAGAAGTTCGGTGTTGCAGTGCCTCCGGAGACAAATGAACCGATAACCAGACCTGCACCGCCAATCACAGTAAGCTTACCGCTTGATACCGCAAATTGATCGACGAGAGAAGTATTTCCACGTATGAAAGCAAGGATCATTGCAACTGACCCAAGAATAGCAACAGACGGGACAGCAATATAGCTTATAATTGTCAGGGATTTGATTCCGAAATATGCAGATGAAGTCATGCAGATACCGGCAATCAATACAAGCCCCCAAATTGCTACTTCGCTTCCGCCAAGTAATTCCTTTGCAACAGGAAGTGCAAACATTGCAATACCAACACCGAACCAACCAATCTGTGTAAACGAAATCATTGCAGATGGCAGCCACGAACCTTTTATACCAAATGATTTACGTGCAAGAAGATCAAGGCTCATTCCTGTTTTTGATCCTACATATCCAAGCAGTCCCGTATAAATTCCTAATATAGCACCGCCAAGAATAATAGAAACAATAAATCCTTTTAAATCAAGGCCATCCGCCAACTCTTTACCCACCCACATACTAGCTGAGAAAAACGTAAAGCCAAGCATGATCATAAACATTGTTATATTGCTTCTTCGAGCACTCTGAGGAATTTGTGTTTCTATGTAATCCACATCAACTGTTTTGTTTTTTTCTTTCATTTTCGTTTTTCCCCTTTATTTTTTAGTATGTACGTACTTAATTCCCTGGTAAATTCGATAATTCTTTGATTGGCCATTTCTTTTAATGAAATATTTTCGAGGCTTTTTACATAATTTTGTTCCTGCTCATAAAGCAGATATGTTTCTTCGCAATCAAGCTTTTCATAGTGACAGCAGCGGATCCAATCCTCATATGAGATCGGTAATTTATGACCGAGTTTTTCTTCAAGGAGCTCCTGCTTATCAATAATGTCAGCTCGCTCTAAAATACAGTTCCAGAATTCCAGAACCTCCTCAATATGCTCGTGGATTTCGTATCTGCGTGCACCGCCATCGTAAATGGTGCATTTTTCAAACAGGGGAGCCTGTGCAGAAAGGGTTTCTTTATGGAATTCAGGTGAGATAATGCCATCCTTCCAGTAAAAATCAATATTGGCTCTGTTTATTCCTGAGACGCCTTTATCGCCTTCTTCATAGCAATTAAACACACCTTCATAATAAATTACTATGAAGCCTTCAAATTCCGGCCACTCTTTACGAATCTGTTCAGTAAATTTTTCAAATAGTTCAATCCCTTTTTTAGCGCCGATAGTAAAGAATACAATATTTTTCAGCCTTTTCCCATTGCTGAGATAAAAATCTAATGTATATTCAAGACATTTTCTAATTGTGTCGCCTGAAGCGATGATATCGCCGATAATTAAAGTTCCGTCCGGGACAACGGTAAGCTGGCGGTAATTTACATCAAGCCCTGTTACTTTATCGTCGGTAAATACACGTTCGCATGATAGAAAACTGATGTTGTGAACATGTATGTTTTCTTTATAGCAGCTTTCTTCTATTGGAAAGTTAAGTGCTCCACGAAGAATACATAATATATTTGCCAGTGAGATTTTATTGTTTGCATTCAGATACTTAAGCATCCTTGATGTTGGTTTTACCAAAGATTTATATACCTCGTACCCTACAACCTCCGGCGAATTCATAAGCTTGCGGGTTTCGGCCGCAGATAGAATAAAGTATTCATTTAGATACTTCTGACAGTCAAGGTGATAACAATCTACACCACTGTCATAAAATACTTTAGAAATACTAGCTTTTTCCCAATCGGTCATACTTTCTTTTCCTCCAAGAAACAATATCCAAAAATGATAACACACGGGGTTTATTATGTCATATCAAATTGCGCTTTTCAACAAATTTCTACAAGAATGTTATTAAAATTGCAGCAAACGCAATGAAAGAAAATTGTTTTTGGTTATATGAGTAAATATATGACTTTATGTAAACTTATTGTGTTTGAATAATGCCTGAGATACAATACAAGTGAGGAATGTAATGCGTGTCCGGAGCAGCGGAATCTGAGTAGGTAACAAGGCTTGGTATAAGCAGGCCTTACCTTAGCTCTAAAACAGCATAGTGCCCAGAAGGTCTGAGAAAGCATATTACCATTGGCAGCGAATAGGTAGTAAAAATGGAGGCAAGTCATGAAACGAATGTTGGGTATGAAGCGAAAATTATCAATTATAACTGCTTTGGCAATAGCTTTTACTTTTGCAGCTTGTGGACAGGGTGCTGCTATGAAGAAAGCATTATCGGAAGACAGAACAGGAGCTTCACAGGAAGGCAGTATAGAAGGATCACAGCTTCAGAAAACTGCTTTTGTTGGAACTATAACAAGTGAATCGAATAGTGAGAATATTTCGAATGAATCAACTACAGAAGGTGAGATATCCAAGGGAAATATATCTGATGAATCAACTATTGAGAGCGAATTATCTAATGGAGATATATCAAACTCATCAACTATTAAAAATGATATATCCGATGAAGATACTACAGATGTATCAATCATTAAAAGGGAAATAGAAAAAAGCAAAATTGATATTTCAGCCTATATTTCATTGATAGATGAATTTGAGGAGTCTGAAGCAGAAAGCAACGATCAAAGCTATAAATATGGCCTGATTTATTTTGATAGCGATGATATTCAGGAACTATTTGTATGGCAGGATACTTATTCCTCTATAAGCGTGTATACAGTAAACGGCAGCAGCAAAGTCATATGCCTGGTTGATAATATGTGTTCTGTAGCTCCTTCCTATTATGAACGAAAAGGTATTATTGAACAGTGGAGCAGATGGAATGGCGGAGGCGATGAGGGAAGCTATGCCGGCAACTATTATGTTGTTACTGCTGAGGCCCCATATACCGACGGAAGAAAGCCCGATTTTGGGTACGAATACAATGCAATATATGGCGAGGATGGAAATTGGACAGGAACCGGCAAGACTGAATATTTTTCTCAGGGAGAATTGATTACTGAGAAAGCATATAAAAAAATATTCGAAGCATATCAGATATCAGAATGGTCTGATGATGCAGAAAAAAAGGAAGAAGGACGTGTAGGACGTAGAGAATTTTAGAAGCTTGTTAGTTCAGTTGCGTAATGGCTTTTTTCTGTCTTTGCGCTCTTTTTTTTTATGCTACATTTAAATTAAGTTAAGAATGTCTCTCCTAAATTATGAGTAAAAAGCATTTCTACGGAAAGAATAGTACTATCTTATAAATTAAGAAAGGATGCTATATAATGAATAAATATTTCGTAAAAATATTGTCATTGGCTTTAGCAGTATTAATGCTTTCGACTCTCTTATTAGGCTGTGCTTCAAATAATAAGAATGAGCCCTCCAACCAACCAAGCACTACACCTGCTACTACAGCAGAGACTACAACTGCTACTACGGCAGAAACTACGACTTCAACTACGGCTGCAGAATACGGAGCTAATCCAAGCGGAGAAGTTGTAATGTGGGGCTGGGATGAGTCAGAAATTCTTAAAGGTCATTTGGCTAAGGTATACCCAAATGTCTCGATTAATTATATTACCATTGCACAGGCCGACCTTCCTCAGAAGATACAGACTACATTGGTTTCCGGTTCGCAAATGCCTGACGTAATTCAGCTGGAAGCAACAACACGTGGGAAAATGTACTCTCTTAATTGCTGGGAAAATCTTTCCGGTGCCCCATACAACGTAGATAAGAATCTATTTACGATTGATCAGATCCCCGTTTCTGTAGATGAAAACGGTAATCTGCTTGGATTGCCAATGGGAGCTGTTCCTTCCGCTATGGCATATAAACGTTCTCTGACAAAGGAATATTTCGGTACTGATGATCCTCAAGAACTGTCAAAAATGTTTTCTACCTGGAATGACTATATTCAAAAGGGTAAGGAAGTTAACACTAAATCAAATGGCACAGTAAAAATGTTTGCAGGACTTTCAGACCTTTATAATGTTTTGGCCGGCCAGACTATTATTCCGTTTACCGAAGGGAACAAGCTTAACATAAAAAACAGCTTAACTCCTATTTTCAATCAGCTGGTAGAATTCAAGAAGGCTAATATTGTTGATACCCTGGAGGAAGGCTCACCGGCATTAATGGCTTCCTATGGTAAGAGCAACCATATTTTCTACCCTTGTGCACAGTGGTCACCTCGCTGGATACTTAAACCTAATGATTCCCGTGTTGGTGAATGGGGATTGATGGAATTGGCAGGTGGCGCTGTTAACTGGGGCGGCGGTGTTTATTCTATTCCTCAGAAGGCTGCTAACAAAGAAGCTGCATTTGCTGTAATTAAATGGCTCACTATGAATCCTGAATCAGCAGTACCGCGCAGAGACGAGCTTGAAGTCTTTACAGCGATCAGATCGGTATATGATGATCCGAATTTCTACTCCAGAACTGATGAGTTCTTTGGCGGACAGGATATTGATAAGCTTTTTGCTTACACCATTATACCAAAAATGAACGAGACAAATGTTCGTCCTCTAAATAAGTATGACGTAGAAGTAAAAGATGCAGTTAGCAGTGCGTTGAAGACTATAAATGCATCAAAAGACGGAAATGTTGATGTAAATGCTCTAATTACACAGGTTGAAAATGATCTTCTAAGCAGGAGCACTGAACTTACCAGATAACGATACTTATGCGGCGGGATCTTATGGCGGAAATCGCCGTATGATTCCGCTTTTTTCTTAGATATACTATGCACTTTATGAAGTTTATTCGTTGATGCAGAGAGGTGATAGATCATGCGCCGAAAATTGAATAAACGGACGCCGTATTACTTTATTGCTCCTTTTTTTATTTGCTATACTTTGTTTTCGGTTTTCCCGTTTCTTTTTTCCTTTATAATCAGTTTTACGGATTGGAATGGAGTCAGCACTCCTAAATTTGTAGGACTCAGTAATTACATTCGCATGTTTGTACAGGATAGAGCAGCTCAGAAGGCATTTTTCAATACATTTCTTTTCCTTGGTGTGGCTATTCCCATAGAGGTTATATTAGGTCTCCTTTTGGCAATATTGATTCGTGATTTTGTGCCAAGATCAAAGGGCACGCTTCAATTGTTAAATTTTCTTCCTTATCTCACAGCGCCTGTAGCAGTAGGCTTGATTTTTCAATTTCTGTTTGACTGGGATTATGGCACTGTAAATCTGGTGCTCGAACGCGTCGGAATACTAAGTGAACATATTTATTGGCTTGGAACAGAATGGACTGCGCGTCTTGTTGTGATCCTTGTTATCATATGGAGAATGAGCGGGTATTCCATGATTATTTTGTCTGCAGGCCTATCCACGATTTCAGATGAACTATATGAGGCCTCTGAGCTGGATGGTGCCACTTGGTTTCAGAAACAGACTAAAATAACACTGCCACTTCTTAAGCCAATTTTACTTTTTGTTTGTGTTATCTCCCTCATAAATGGGTTCCAGTTATTTGATGATCCCTATATGCTATTTGCATCTCAGGCAGGCCAGCCATATGGAGGGCCAAATAACTCTGTATTGACAGTTATGATGAATATGTTCCAGGCCTCATTTAGAAATTTCCAGGTCGGCTATGGTGCTTCTATTGCGTATGTTCTGTTCTTCATAATCTTTGCATTTTCATTAGTGCTCACACGTGTTATGAGACAGGAGGATTCCTAAATGAAAAAGATATGGATTTATATATCACGGGTTCCGGCCTACTTATTACTCTTTCTATCTACAATATTGGCACTTGCACCATTTTACATTATGATCATTATGGGAACCTATAAAAATGAAGAAATCTTTACAGGGCTTAAGCTCTTGCCCGGTTCCTATGTATTGCAGAACTTTAAAACAATTTTGCAGGGAAATGTTTTCAGACCTTACTTAAATAGTGTTATTATATCTGTTATAAGCGTAGTGGCCTGTGTTTGTGTAAGCTCGCTTTTTGGGTATGGCATGTCAAAATTCAAATTCAGGGGACAAAGACTGCTGCTTACAATTTTGATTGCAACGCTTACAATACCATACCAGATAAGCATGGCAGGATATATGATGGAAATGCGGTGGGTGCATTTGAATAACACCTTATGGCCAATGATTCTCGTATTCTTTGCAAATCCATTTGGAGCGTACTGGATGACTCAGTATATTAGCTCATCAGTGCCGGATTCTATTATTGAAAGTGCTCGTATTGATGGCTGCAGTGAATTTCGACTGTTTTACCAGATCGTAATGCCTATAGTTAAACCTGCTAATATAACATTGGCGCTGCTGATATTTTTATGGTCCTGGAATAATTTCTTGATACCGCTGACCTTTGTTACTGATCCAAAGCAATATACACTACCTATTTTTGTAAGTACATTGGGCGGTTCTTACCGCGTGGACTACGCTGCAAAGATGTTGAATCTTACCTTAGCTACTATTCCGGTATTGGTTTTCTTCTCGGCTTTCTCAAAGTACCTGATCAAGGGTATGACGATGGGTGCTGTTAAGGGATAAATAATATATAATATGAAAGGATGAAAAATATGGCAACATTCGTTACTCATGTGGCAATTAATGTAAAAGACATGGAAGCTACTCTGAAGTTTTATAAAGACACTCTCGGCTTTTTGAAAATATTTGAATTAAGCAATCCTCAAACGGGGAAACCATGGATCGTTTATGTCCAGATATGTAAGGGCCAATTTCTGGAGCTTTTCTATGATTGTGAGCCACGTACGGCAAAGGATGCAGACATTGGATTTACGCATCTGTGCTTCTCCGTAGACGATCTTGAGGCTGCTGTTAAGCATATCACCGATATGGGATATACATTGGAGATCCCGCTTTGTAAGGGCTGTGACAATAATCTGCAAGCCTGGATACGCGATCCCAATGGAGTTCGAATAGAATTGATGCAGGTAATGCCGGAATCGCCTCATGCTGCATATATGTAAGGGCATTTTCGATGTGCCATTTTTGAAGTTCCTCTGTACGATATATTGTGGATGAACCTGCAGTAAGTCGCCATATCTTGCTATACGAAATATTGCAGATGTACATGAAGTAGGTCAACCATATTTCGTTTAGCTAAATTATTCTAAGGTTAAATCGCAATTGCCTTATGTAAGGAGGAATATAATAATCAACGTTCTGATATCAGGTGCAAGCCGTGGAATCTGACTTCAAATAGCTTGAATACTATCATATCTGATTAGTGAAGTTTTAAAGCTACCAAATTGTATAATGATGAAAAGGAGTGAGTAATATGAAAGCATTATTGATCGGTGGAACAGGAACAATAAGCAGTGCCATTACCCGCCAATTGGCTGAGAATGAAAACTGGGAATTGTTTTTACTTAATCGTGGGATACGCTCCCGGAATATCCCTAGTAATGTAAAGGTTATAAAATGCGATGTTTCTGATGAAAAGCAGGTCTCCAAGCTATTGGAAGGAATGCAGTTCGATTGTGTAGCTGAATTCATAGGCTTTACGCCCGATCAGGTGGAGCGTGATATACGTCTGTTTAGTGGAAAAGCAAAACAGTACATTTATATCAGCTCAGCTGCTGCGTATAATACGCCGCCATCCAGACCCTTTATAACTGAGGGGATGCAGTTAAAAAACCCTTATTGGGAATATGCACGTAATAAAATAAAATGTGAAGAATTGCTGCTGGATGCGTATCGTACAAAGGATTTCCCGATTACTATCGTAAGACCATCTCATACCTATGGTGAGCGTTTCATTCCGTTTTGTCTGGAATCGCCTAAGGGAAGCTGGCCTGTTATTAAGCGAATGCTGGAAGGGAAACCAATCATTGTGCCCGGCGATGGCTCATCTCTTTGGACGATCACCTTCAATGGAGATTTTGCTAAGGGTTTTATTGGATTGATGGATAATCAGCATGCTATCGGTGAAGCGGTTCATATTACTACTGACGAAGTACTTACCTGGAACCAGATGGCACAGGCAGTCGCAGATGCGCTAAAGGTAGAATATAGGCCTTATTATATCCCTACCGATGTATTAGCAGAAATAGATCCGGAGCTAAGCGGCGGATTGAACGGAGATAAACGCCACAGCGTTATTTTTGATAACACAAAATTAAAGCAATTAGTGCCGGGCTTCTGTGCAACAATACCCTGGAGGATAGGAGTTCAAAAGGCTCTCAGTAATATACAGGCATGCCCGGAGCTGATGCCGGAGGATCCCGATTTTGACATTTGGTGTGATACTCTGATCGGGGTATATGATCAGGCTTTGGAACAGGCAAAGGTGAAATGCGGTAAGCTATACAAGTAATCTCAGTAAAAAAAATATTGAACAAATTGATAAAAG
Source organism: Bacillota bacterium (assembly GCA_023409735.1). GTDB lineage: Bacteria > Bacillota > Clostridia > Acetivibrionales > DTU013 > JAEYRB01. The sequence goes on from JAEYRB010000026.1 coordinate 38,331, forward strand.
GGGTAGAGAAATTTTCTGCCCCTCAAAGCATTTGAGTGCTCTTGGATAGTGAAAGGCTCCTCATGTACGTGCCATATTGTACGAAAATTAACCTTATAAAACATGCTATTTTTGCATTGTAGCCAATCTTTTATATGGATACAATATGATTCCAGCCGCCTTCGTATAATCTTATTTCAATTGCTTATGAGAAAATTTATCTTTTCGAAAAATTATCTGAGTAAACATATACTTGTAGAAGTGGCGTAGGATTGATAAAATGTAATAGTTAGATTAACAGATTATTAATAGTTTATTTAAATGCAGTTAATATAGGGGTTCTAAAATGGTGACGGATAGGGGGCGGGTTGATGGACAAAAAAGAAGCAAGGGAAATTCTTGGAGTTAATAAGGAAACTAGCAAAAACGAGATTGAAAGAAGATTTTATATATTACTGAAAAAGCACAAATTAGCCGGTGCTCCCAAGGATGATGAGCAGCAGGAAAGCGAAAGCGTTCAGCAACAAGTACAATCACAAGCCAGTACTGATGAAATAGACCAAAGCTATAATGATGACAATTATAGCTTTGAACAGATAGTCCAGGCATATAATGTTCTTATGGGCTATGAGGTAAAAATTAAAGAAGCGCCGCCAAGTAAAGCTGCTCCGTTGCTGGAAAAGGCTGGTATAGATGAAAAGAAGGCGCGTAATTTCTTTTATTATTATAAATATTATATATTAGGAGCAATTGCTGTTATTATTGCACTGGTATTCATAATCAGAGGCTGCGTTAACAGAGTTGATCCTGATTTCTCCACTGCGTTCATAGGTGACATCTTCTTCACGGATTCAGATGTGCTCAAAGACGAAATCAGGAAGAATGTGCCGGAAATAATCGAGCCTGAAATCAATAATGCGTATATTAGTGAAAATGCACAGGGTGAGCAAGCGTACGCCAATGAGATGAAGGCTGTTGTTCTGACGGTAGCAGGAGATATAGATTTATTTGTCATGGATAAGGAAAACTATGAGAAGTATGCAAAGCAGGGATTGTTTATAAGCCTTGATGAGATTGCACCAAAACTCGGAGTCGATATTAGCAAGTGCGGTGAATATATATTAAGTGTAGAGAACAGCGATGATGATGAACAAGAGGATAAGCCTAAGGAGCCGGAACACCTTTACGGCATTGATATCAGTGACAGCAAGGTACTGAAGGATTCAGGCTTTACAGGCAGTGAGATGATAGCTTCAATACGTGTAAACGGTGAACAGATTGATAAGGCGATCAAGGTTTTAGAACTCCTAATGAAATAAGAAAACAGGGGGAAAAGAGTATGGCAAGCGAATTAATAGTTAATGATGAGTTACTTGCGTCTGATGCAAGGATCCAGGTTACAGGAGAGGTTGATATATATACTGCTCAAAAATTTAAGGAAGAGCTGTATAGGGCTGTAGAAGCTGTTAGTAAAGATCTTGCGATAGACTGCGGCGAGTTGAATTATATTGATAGCACAGGATTGGGCATTTTTGTAGGAGCGTTAAAGAAAGCAAGGCTGGCGGGTAAGGATATACACTTACTAAATATGCGAGAGAATATAATGAAGCTATTTGTAATTACGGGCCTTGACAAACTCTTTGTAATCGAGTAAGCCTATTTGTGGTAAAATATTTTACATAACAGACTAATAGGTTAATCAACATCAAGCTAATAACCGGAAAACAGGTGGCAGGACATCATCTGTTATTATATTAATGGCGTTGCCCGAAGGGCTACAGCAAAAAGGCGGGAGGGGCTCGATGCCCCCGAGACATTTATATATGTCGTTGCCCGAAGGGCTACAGCAAAAAGGCGGAGGGGCTCGATGCCCTCGAGACATTTATTAAAGGAGCGATTAAAATGGTGACACCGGACCATATTGAAATTACTTTGCCTTTCAAAGCAGAATACGTCAGCGTTGCAAGGCTAACGTCATCAGGAATAGCTAGCCGCTGCGGATTTGATATTGAGACAATAGAAGATATAAAGGTGGCTGTATCTGAAGTATGCAACAGAATTATCAATGTATCTTCCAATGACGACGAGAAGTATAAAATTAGCTTTGAAATTTATGATGATAGACTTACAATAACATTTTCTTCAAATGCAGATAAATTAAAATGTATTTTCAGCGACGATGAAGATGGATTTGGAATGGCTATTATAAATGCGTTTATGGATAATGTGGAATTTTGTCCACAAAATGATAAGTATATACTGGCAATGACAAAATCTTTTGAGGTGGTTTCCGGTAATGGAATACAAGAGTGAAGTAATGACATTTAATGCTACGGACAGCACCGATGAGCTTTTTGCAAGTTATAGTATAAATAAAGATGTCAGCATCAGAAATGAAATTGTTAAAAGAAATCTATATCTTGCAGAAATCATATCAAAAAAATTCGCAAACAGGGGAGTGGACTATGATGATATTCATCAGGTCGCCTCACTGGCACTTATTAAGGCAGTCGAAAGATTCAGTCCTGATAAGGGCTTTAAGTTTGCCAGCTTTGCGACGCCGACTATTGTTGGTGAGATAAAGAGATATTTTCGTGATAAAAGCTCCTCAATCAGGATACCCAGACGAATCTATGAAGTATACCATAAAGTAAACAATGCAAGAGATTACCTGATGCAGCAGTTGGGAAGAGCGCCAAGGGCTGATGAGATAGCTGGGTATCTTGGTATAGACGAAGAAGCTGTCCTTGAAATTTTAGAGTCATGGAATGCTTATAATATACAATCCTTAGATCAGAGCGCCTTTGAGGATGATGATATTGAGCTGCATGAAACGATTGGTGCGGACGATGCGACATTTGAACGAATAGAGAATAAAGATTTTATAGAGAAGAGTCTGGAAAGATTCAATGATGTGGAGAAAGAATTTATACGCATGAGATACTTTAGCAAAAAGACTCAAAAGGAAATTGCAGATAAAATGGACGTATCACAAATGTATATTTCAAGGCTTGAGCGTAAGGTGCTGGATAGATTCAGATTAATGCTTTCAAAATAATTCTACTATATACTTATATATAAGAGTGTTTATTGCGAGGTGCAGCGGGTAATATATAAATGCAGAGCGGAATTATAACACTTCGGTTCAAAGAAAGTACTTGCTAACTAGCATTTTTGCGAAAGCAAAAGAGCCGTGAGGTGGGGAAATCTTCCGTCTCGTTATATTATGGTGTTAGGACGTGGATTTATTGAAAAGCCTGGTTGTATACAAAAAAAGCATCAGTAGTAATATAAACATTGTAGGTGATGTAGTTGAGGAGATGTTGAAATGTATTATTACAGTGTGTGGAGATGTTGACGAGTGTACACGGTTTGAATTAAAGGTTATTCTAAATGAGATCTTAATTAATGCAGTAAAGCACGGGAACATAGGTGATGAGAGCAAAAATATAAATATCAAAGCATATTTTCCCCGGCAGAATGTCCTTAGCATAAGCGTTAAGGATGAAGGGTCTGGCTACAATTTTAGAAAAACCTGCAGCTGCCGCAAGCCATATGGCGAAACGGATGGCATCAGTAATATGGATGAGTCCGGAAGAGGAATACTGATTCTGAAAGGTCTATGCGATAATATAGAGCTTAACAGAAAGGGTAATAAAATAATAGTTACAAAGTCAATTACAAGGATATAACGTGTTTTTGAAGAGGTCAGACAAAATGTTGCGACCTCTTTTTCATTTTGAGTATCATTCCTGCGTATAATGTAAGCTGTGCAAAGAAAATGTCGTAATTTGAAGCATATGCGGAGTAAATTGAATGTATTAGGTTAATTGAAGAAAAACATGGGTTGAAGTTGTTCCGACCCGGTGCTATAGTATAAAAGCTGTCGCACGGCAAACAATAAAAGCTGAGTCAGCCGCAAAAAAATTAATAAAATGTGGTTGACAAAAACGGGACAGCGTGATAGTATATAAAAGCTGCTTCGAGAGAAGCAGCACCGCAGCAGAGCCTGAAAAGACAGACAAAGCAGCGGGTATGGACCTTGAAAAGTAAACAGTGAAGACAATCACCCTGCAAGAGATTGCAGGGAGTGTGAAGAACTCGTTAATTTAAATGCAATGAA